>NZ_CATNLW010000002.1:0-742062 GCF_950101875.1 Aestuariimicrobium sp. T2.26MG-19.2B
CATCTCCATAGTGTTTCGGTGGCCATGGCGAAAGGGAAACACCCGGTTCCATTCCGAACCCGGAAGTTAAGCCTTTCAGCGCCGATGGTACTGCAGGGGGGACCCTGTGGGAGAGTAGGACGCCGCCGGACTTACAACACCCCCTTGATCTTCGGATCAAGGGGGTGTTTCCATTTGTGCCGAAAGTGGCCTCCACGGTGCCCTGTCGGTGAAGTGCTGGCGCTCGCCGGCCGCAGCGGGACCGATTGGGTCTCCCGCCCGCAGTCCCGCGCGCCGTGCCGATACGGCGAGCCACCTGGGCTCGTCGGGACGTTCTTTGCCCGGGATCGGGCCACTGAGAGAAGATGGTGTTCATGAATGCATGGCAGGCGGATCAGCCGCGTGAGGGTCGTCGTCCGTTCGGGGGCGGCCAGAGTGGCCGTTCCTCCGGCGGACGAGGCGGGGATGGCAGGGGCGACAGCCCGCGAGGCGCTGGCTCGGGTGGATCCGGGAGGGGTTCGAGCGGCGGTTACAGCCAAGGGGGCACATCGCGTCCAAGTGGCGGCTCTTCCGGTGACCGTCGTCCCTACCGCAGCAACGACCGCGGCGACCGTGGCCGTCCGCAGTCCGGTGACCGTCGTCCGTATCGCAGTGACGACCGAGGTCCGCAGTCGGGTGAGCGTCGCCAATACCGCAGCAATGACCGTGACGACCGTGGCCCGCAGTCGGGTGAGCGTCGCCCGTACCGCAGCAATGACCGTGATGACCGTGGCGGCCGCCTCCAGGCGGGTGAGCGTCGCCCGTACCGCAGCAATGACCGCGACGAGCGTGGCGGCCGCCCCCAGTCGGGCGAGCGTCGTCCGTACCGCAGTGATGACCGTGGTCCGCAGTCGGGCGAGCGTCGTCCCTACCGCAGTGATGACCGTGGTCCCCAGTCGGGTGAGCGTCGTCCCTACCGCAGCAATGACCGCGACGACCGTGGCCCGCAGTCGGGCGAGCGTCGTCCCTACCGCAGTGATGACCGTGGTCCCCAGTCGGGTGAGCGTCGCCCGTACCGCAGCAATGACCGTGACGACCGTGGCCCGCAGTCGGGTGAGCGTCGTCCCTACCGCAGTGATGACCGTGGCCCGCAGTCGGGTGAGCGTCGTCCCTACCGCAGCAATGACCGTGACGACCGTGGCCCGCAGTCGGGTGAGCGTCGTCCGTACCGCAGTGATGACCGTGGCCCGCAGTCGGGAGAACGTCGTCCCTACCGCAGTGATGACCGTGGCCCCCAGTCCCGTGAGCGTCGTCCCTACCGCAGCAACGACCGCGGCGACGCGGGTGCCGGACGGCCGCGTTTCACCAGTGCTCGAGGCGAGTTCAACCCCAATCAACGCCGGGGCCGCCGCGAGGACGAGCTCACGCGTGAGCAGGTTCGCGAGCAGGAGCGGGCGATCCGGCCCGGCCTTGAGCGCAAGGAGAACGAGCCTCCACTCCCGGAGCACTTCGACGCCAAGCTGCTGCCGCGTCAGGTGCGTGCCGAACTGCGCGGCCTTCCGCACGACCTTGCGAACATCGTGGGGGCACATCTGCAGGCTGCTGGTGAGCTGATCGACACCGATCCCCAGTTGGCGCTGGCCCATGCACATGCCGCTCGACGACGAGCCGCTCGCCTGCCGATCGTGCGTGAGGCGACAGCCGAGGCGGCCTACGCCGCCGGCGACTGGTCGACGGCGTTGACCGAGTATCGCGCCCTGCACCGTATGACCGGGTCGGATGAGTACCTGCCGGTCCTGGCCGACTGCGAACGAGCCCTGGGACGACCCCGCGAGGCACTGACCTTGGCCCGCAAGGCGGCGACCGCAGGACTGGATGCCGACAGCTGGCTCGAGATGGTGATGGTCGAGGCGGGGGCGCGCGACGACCTCGGTCAACGCGCCGAGGGAATCAGGGTGCTCCGGCAGGCCATCGCCACGCGCCGGGGTGCACGCCTCAGCCAGGCGCGACTCCGGTTCGCATTGGCCGAGTTGCTGATCAAGGAAGGCGACAACGACCAGGCCATCGATCTCTTCGGCCAGGTTGAGAAACTGGATCCTGCCAACGAGCTTGATGCCGGCGATCGGTTGCTTGCCCTGGGCGGCACCAGTGCCCACCTCGCCGACGGTATCGACGTGATTGCGTTCGACGACAGCGAGGACGACGTCCAGGACGACGAGTCGCGGAGCCATGAGTCCGGAGATGACGAGGACGACGACTCCGAGGACGAGGACTTCGAGGACGACCCCGAGGACGACCCCGAGGAGGATGAGTCCGACGATGCTCAGCCAGACGAGGACGAGTCGCAGGATGCCGACGACCTCGACGGCGACTCCGAGACCAGTCAGTCGGACGAGGACGTGACCGACCGGGATTCGGCCGACGGCGACTCCGCGGACGACGCGGATCAGGACGATCAGAAGGCGGACGAGGCACAGTGACGTCCCCCCTGATCGACGACTACGACGCTGCGCTGTTCGACCTCGACGGGGTGGTCTACCTTGGACCAGAGCCCGTCGAGGGCGCCTCCGAGGGGATCGCTGCCCTCCGTGAACGTGGGGTCCACGTCGGATTCGTGACCAACAACGCCGCCCGGACCCCTCAGCACGTGGTCGATCATCTGGTCCAGCTCGGGATCCCGGCCGACGTGGCTGACGTCGTCACCAGCGCGCAGGCGGTGGCGCGGCTGATGGCCGACGAATTGCCCGAGGGGTCGCTGGTGCTGGTCACCGGCACGGCAGCCCTGGCGGCCGAGCTCACTGCCGTCGGACTGACCACGACCCAGAACTGGCGGGACGAACCGGTCGCCGTCGTGCAGGGCTACGACCCGGACATGACCCAGGCCCGCCTCGACGGAGCGTGTTTCGCGATCCAGCGCGGCGCGCGATGGTACGCGAGCAACACCGACGCCACCCGACCGACCGACCAGGGGCTGGTGCCGGGCGCCGGTTCACAGGTCGCCTCCGTACGGGTGGCCGTCGAGATCGACCCCGTGGTGGCGGGAAAACCGTGTGCCCCGTTGATGCACGAGACGGTGACCCGGCTCGGTGCTGGCCGTCCCGTCTTCGTGGGCGACCGCCTCGACACCGACATCGAGGGCGCCAACGGGGTCGACATGGACTCCCTTTTCGTCTTCACCGGAGCCCACGGCAAGGCCGACCTCGCCGAAGCGGACGTCCATCACCGGCCCACCCACATCGGCCACGACCTGCGCGCCCTCCTTGCCCCGGCCCGAACCTTGACCAAGGGATCCGGCTCGGCGACCTGCGGGCACAGCATCGCGCGGGTGACCAACGGTCGCGTCCATCTGGATGAGCCGGGCACCACCACCGACGAGCAACTGGATGCCCTCTGGGCCGTGCTCGCGCTGGTGTGGGAGGGCGCCGACGGCACCGAAGCCCTGACAGCGCTGGACCTGGTTCCATGACCCAGAACCAACAGTCCGAGAACCCCCAGGGCGAGAGGCCCCAGACCGGCAACCGGCTGATCGACGCCGCCCTCGCCGAGTTCGGCAGCTTGGACGACCATCCGCCGGCCGAGCACCACGACCGATTGGCCCAGGTGCACGAGGTGCTGGCATCGGTGCTGGAGCAGTCACGTGGGGGAGCGCAGGCACCGATTCCGGGGCTTCGTCCGAACCCGTGAGACTCGACCAGTTGATCACCGAGCGGGGGCTCGCACGCAGCCGCTCGGCGGCCCAACAGTTGGTTCGCGCCGGGCGGGTCCGCGTTGCCGGGCAGGTGGTCACCCGCCCGGGCGTCGAGGTCGCTGCCGACACCAACCAACTTGAGGTCGAGACGGACCCTTGGGTCAGCCGCGCGGCTCACAAACTGATCGGGGCACTCGACCATTTCGGAGTCCTGACCGCCGACGGGTCGGGCCCTGGGCTCAGGACGGGACGACACCCCGGGGACCGCCGCGTCGCCCCGGTCGTGCTCGACGCCGGTGCCTCGACCGGGGGCTTCACCCAGGTCTGCCTGACACGAGGTGCGGGGAGGGTGCACGCCGTCGACGTCGGCCACGGCCAACTCTCCCCCTTGGTCCGACACGACCCCAGGGTCGTCGTTCTCGAGGGCTTCAACCTGCGTGACCTGCGCCCCGAGACCCTCGGCGAGCCCGTCGACCTGGTGGTCACCGACGTCAGCTTCATCGGTCTGGGCCTGCTGGTCGAACCACTGCTCAGCGTCGTGGGCCAGGGGGGTCAGGCATTGCTCCTGGTGAAGCCCCAGTTCGAGGTCGGACGAGCCGGCCTCGACGCCCGCGGAGTGGTCAGGGACCCGACCGAGGCCGAGCACGCCGTCGTCAGGGTGGCCGATCGGGTGCGGGAGCTCGGCTGGGCGGTGTCGGACCCATTCCCCAGCCCGATCACCGGCGAGACTGGCAACCAGGAGTTCTGGCTAAGGTGTTACCAGCAGACCACTGAGGAGGTCACGTGACGCAGCGGTCGTTGGCGGTGATGGTGCACCCGACCCATCCCGACGCCCCCGTCATGGCGGCTGCCTTCATCGAGGCAGTCCAGGCCCACGGAATCGTGGTCGGCGTGCCCGCTGACCACTTGCCCACCCTGTTGTCGCTCGTGCCCGACTCGGCCCGGTCGCGACTGGTCGACCAGTCCCAACTCACCGACGCCGAGGTCGTGGTCGTCTTCGGCGGCGATGGCACCATCCTCAGGGCGGGCGAGTGGGCCTTGCCCCGACATGTGCCGCTGCTGGGGATCAACCTAGGCCACGTCGGATTCCTCGCCGAACTGGAACCCTCGGGCGTTCCGTTGCTGGTCAGGCTGGTGGTGGAACGCCACTACGAGGTCGAGGAACGGCTGACCCTGCAGGTGACGGTGCACGATGCCGACGACCGGGCTCTGTGGCGGTCCTTCGCGGTCAACGAGGTCTCCCTCGAGAAGGCCGCCCGCGAGCGGATGGTCGAGGTGCTCGCCACCATCGACGGCCGCCGGTTGTCGCAATGGGGGTGCGACGGTGTGCTGGTGAGCACCCCCACCGGTTCCACGGCCTATGCCTTCTCGGCGGGGGGTCCTGTGATGTGGCCCGATGTCGAGGCTTTGATCGTCGTCCCGTTGTCGGCGCATGCGTTGTTCGCGCGGGCCCTGGTGATCAGCCCCCGTGCCCATGTCGACCTGACCGTGATGCCCCAACTCAACTCCTCGGCGGTGGTGTGGTGTGACGGTCGACGTTCCTTCGACGTCGCTCCGGGGCAGCGGGTGGAGGTGGTCCGCGGCCCCGACGACCTGCTCATCGCCCGGCTGTCGGAACAACCCTTCGCTGACCGCCTCGTGCGCAAGTTCGGGCTCCGGGTCGAGGGGTGGCGCAACATGAGGGAGGCGCCCACCGACGGTGTGGGTGAGCTCTCCGCGGGACACCACTGATGCTGCGGGACCTGCACCTGCACGCCTTGGGGGTGATCGACGACGCCACCCTCGAACTCGCGCCGGGACTGACGGCGCTCACGGGTGAGACCGGCGCCGGCAAGACGATGGTCACCACCGGACTGGGCCTCCTGCTCGGCGCGAGGGCTGATGCCGGACTGGTGCGGCACGGCCAGCGGCGCGCCCTGGTCGAGGGTCGGTTCACCGCCGAACCCTCCCTGGCCGCCTCACGTCTCGACGAGGTGGGCGCCGAGCTGGACGGGGACGAGCTGCTCGTCGCCCGCCACGTCACCGACCAGGGACGATCGCGGGCCTTCGTCGGGGGAGCCCAGACCACCGTCACGGCGCTGGCTGAGGTCACCGGCGAGTTGGCGACGATCCACGGCCAGTCCGAGCAGGCCAGACTGGGCACCAGTGAGCGACAGCGTGACGTGCTCGACCGAGCCTGCGGACCCGACCATCTGTCGCGCCTCACCGACTACCAGCGACTGTTCGCCGAACGGCGTCGGCTGCAGGCCGAGCTGGACGAATTGACCTCACATGCCCAGCAACGCGTCCGCGAGGCGGACCTGCTGAGGTTCGGTCTGGACGAGATCGAGCGGGTCGCCCCCCAACCCGGGGAGGACCTGGCCCTGGCCTCGCAGTTCACCCGGCTGCAGGCGCTCGACGATCTCAGGGCCCTGGCACATCGGGTCAGCGTCACCCTCTCGGGCGACGAGTACGCCGACGACACCGCAGACGCCGTCGGGCTGCTGGGGGAGGCACGCAAGGGGCTGGACCACCTGGCTGACCTCGACCCCTCGGCCCGACCACTGCACGAACGAGCCGTCGAGATCAGCTCGGCGCTCGCCGATCTTGCCGCCGACACCTCTGGTTACTTGGCCGACCTCGAGTCCGACCCCGCCGGGCTCGAACGGGTGGTCTCCCGTCAGGCTGACCTGGCACGTCTCACCCGCAAGTACGGCACGACAGTGGACGAGGTGATCGCGTGGTCGTCCGAGCAGGCCACTCGACTGCTCGAGCTCGAGGACTCCGACGGCCGGGTGGGCGAGCTCGCTGCCAGGGTGCAGGTGCTGACCGCCGAACTCGAGGACAGGGCTGCCGTGCTCGGCCGGGAACGGCGCCGGCTGGCGACCGACCTGGCAGGGCGGGTCCAGGACGAACTCGCAGCTCTGGCGATGCCCCACGCCCGACTCGTCTTCGAGGTGAGCACCACCGCCGAGCTGACCACACACGGACGAGACCACGTGCAGCTGCTGTTCTCCGCCAACCCCGGGTCGCTGCCTGCCCCACTGGCGCGGACGGCGTCCGGTGGCGAGCTGTCCAGGGTGCGGTTGGCCCTGGAGGTGGTGCTCGCCGACCAGGACGCCGGGCACACGTTCGTCTTCGACGAGGTCGATGCCGGCGTCGGCGGGGCCGTCGGTCTGGAGATCGGACGGCGCCTGGCCAGGCTGGCTCGTGGTTCGCAGGTGGTGGTCGTGACCCACCTGGCCCAGGTGGCCGCCTTCGCCGACCACCACCTGGTGGTACGCAAGGCCTCGGACGGTCAGGTCACCAGCTCGGACGTGGCACCCGTGGCCGGCGAGGCCAGACTGCGGGAATTGGCGCGCATGATGGGCGGTCTGGACGAAGCGGACTCGGCTCTCGCGCATGCGCGCGACCTGCTGGCCGAGACCGAACGCTGAGGTCCCGCGCAGCCCTGGGCGGTCGTCCCCGACTCCGGGCCACCGAACGGAATCAGCTGTCGAGCAGGCGCCCCAGGTCGTAGGCCGAGGCCACGTCGACCTGGTCCAGGGTGCACGAGCGCGGCTCCCGATCGGGACGGAAGCGCACCAGCGTCACGGCGTGGCGGAACCGTCGTCCCTCCAGTTGGTCGAACGACACCTCGACGACCAGTTCGGGTCGAAGTGGGATGTAGGCGCCCTGGTCCCAGGGACCGAGCCGGTTGCGGGCATTGGTGGGCGGCAGGATCAACCCTTCGCCCTCCGGTGCCCGCAGCGGCTCCAGTTCGTCAGCGAGCGCCTCGCGCATCCGATCGCTGAGGGCGCCGATACCGCCCACGTTGACCAGTTCGCCACCCTCGTCGTACATGCCCAACAGCAGGGAACCCACGCCGTGGCCGCGGGCGTGCTTGCGATAGCCCACCACCACCGCCTCGGCGGTGCGGGTGTGCTTGACCTTGAGCATGCTGCGTCGTCCGGGCTCGTAGCAGCCCCGGCGCTCCTTCACCATCACCCCGTCGAGGCCGGCGCCCTCGAAGGAGTGGAACCACTCCCGGGCCAGTTCGGCGTCGTGCGTGACGACCGTGAGGTGAACCCCCGACTCGGGGGCGACACCGGCGAACAATCCCTCGAGCAATTCCCGACGGGTGTCGTAGGGCAGGTTGAGCAGGCTGGAGTCGTCGAGCGCCAGCAGGTCGAAGCAGACCAGTTCGGCAGGAGTCTGCACGCTGAGCCGGTGGATGCGCTTGAGCGCTGGGTGCACCCGGGCCGACAGCGCATCCCAGTCCAACTTCTGGTTGCCGGGCCGACCCGTGCGAACAATGATCTCGGCGTCGACCACGCATCTGTCGGGCAGGGCCGCCCGCACCCGCTCCACGACCTCGGGGAAGTAGCGGGTCAACTGCTTGTTCATGCGGCTGATCAGTTCGACCTGGTCGCCGTCACGCAGGATGATGCAGCGGAACCCGTCCCACTTGGGCTCGTAGGCGTACCCGCCGGGCACGGCGTCGGCTGCGGGGATGTCATCGATCAGCCGCGCCAGCATCGGCGCGATCGGCAGATCGATGGCGAGTCGCATGTGACCATCATGGCAGGGATCCACACCCCTCGTGTCGCGGCCCCGGGCCGGGGCCGGGTGGGTGTGACGAATGACACACCAGGCGCACGAAACCGCTGGTCACCTCGTCGATGGCCCAGCCACCCCCCGGGAGCACCTATGATGGGAGTCCGTGGGCAGCGCGAAAATGACCAAGCATGTGTTCGTGACCGGTGGGGTCGTCTCCTCACTCGGCAAGGGATTGACAGCCTCGAGCTTGGGCAGCCTGCTCGTCGCTCGTGGTCTCAGGGTCACCATGCAGAAACTCGACCCGTACCTGAACGTCGATCCGGGCACGATGAACCCCTTCCAGCACGGCGAGGTGTTCGTCACCGAGGACGGTGCCGAGACCGACCTGGACATCGGCCACTACGAGCGTTTCCTCGACGTGAACCTCACCGCGGACGCCAACATCACCACGGGCAAGGTCTACTCCTCGGTGATCGCCAAGGAGAGGCGTGGTGATTATCTCGGCGACACCGTCCAGGTGATCCCGCACATCACGAACGAGATCAAGGATTCGATGCTCGCCATGGGTGGGCCGGGTGTCGACGTCGTCATCCACGAGATCGGTGGGACGGTCGGCGACATCGAATCGCTGCCGTTCCTCGAGGCCGCCAGGGTCGTGCGGCACGAGATCGGTCGCGATAACGTCTTCTACCTGCACGTCTCGCTGGTGCCCTACATCGGGCCGTCCGGTGAGATGAAGACCAAGCCCACCCAGCACTCCGTGGCCGCCCTTCGGCAGGTCGGCATCCAGCCCGACGCCATCGTCTGCCGCGCCAACCGTGAACTGGGCGACGGCATCAAGCGCAAGATCGCGATGAGCTGCGACGTCGACGAGGAGGCCGTGGTGTCGTGCATCGACGCCCCCTCCATCTACAACATCCCTCGTGTGCTGCACGAGGAGGGTCTGGATGCCTACCTCGTTCGCCGGCTCGACCTGAGTTTCCGCGACGTCAACTGGAAGCGTTGGGACGACCTTCTCGACCGCGTGCACCACCCCAAGGAAGAGGTCACCATCGCCCTGGTCGGCAAGTACATCGACCTGCCCGACGCCTACCTGTCGGTGACCGAGGCGCTGCGCGCAGGGGGGTTCGCCAACTGGGCGAAGGTCAACGTGCGCTGGGTGGCCTCCGACACCTGCGAGACCCCTGAGGGTGCCGAGACCAATCTCGGTGATGTGGACGGGGTCTGCGTGCCGGGTGGCTTCGGCATCCGTGGTGTCGAGGGGAAGTTGGGCGCGCTGCGCTTCGCGCGGGAGAACAAGATCCCCACCCTCGGGCTCTGTCTGGGCCTGCAGTGCATGGTCATCGAGGCAGCACGCAACGTTGCCGGCATCAGTGATGCCGCATCGAGTGAGTTCGATCCGGGCAGTGAGCACCCAGTGATCGCCACCATGGCCGAACAGCAGGCGATCGTCGACGGAGTCGGAGACCTGGGAGGGTCGATGAGGTTGGGTTCGTACCCCGCAGACCTCAAGCGTGGATCGGTGGTCTCGCGGCTCTACGGTCGCAACCGGGTCGAGGAACGCCACCGCCACCGCTACGAGGTCAACAACGCCTACCGCTCCCAGTTGGAGGCGGCCGGTCTGGTCTTCTCGGGACTGTCGCCCGACCGCAACCTGGTGGAGTTCGTGGAGTTGCCCACCTCGCTGCACCCGTTCTACGTGGCCACCCAGGCCCACCCCGAACTCAAGTCCCGCCCGACCCGTCCCCACCCCCTGTTCCAGGGGCTGATCGAGGCCGCGCTGAAGCGCAAGGGTGAGCAGCGTCTGCCGGTCGAGCTCGTCGCCGCTGCTGCCACCGTCGGCGACGGGGCTGCCGACGAGGACGAGGCATGAGTTCGCTCAGCGACCTCCCGCTGGCCTGGCCGGTCACCGGACACACCGTGCTCGGTCGTGGCCGTGTGTCCCTCTTCGTCGAGGACGAGATCACGGGACCCACCGGCGGTCAGCCCTTCCATCGGCAGTACATCACCCATCCGGGAGCGGTCGGCATCATCGCCGTCGACGACCGGGACCGCGTCGCCGTCGTCCGTCAGTACCGCCACCCGGTTGGCATGGAGCTGGTGGAACCCCCCGCCGGCCTGCTCGACGGGGTGGACGAGGATCCGTTGGACGCCGCGCAGCGGGAACTGGCCGAGGAGGCCAGTCTGAGGGCCGACCACTGGTCGGTGCTGGTGGACGTCGCCACCAGCCCGGGCGGGTCGGAGGAGTCGGCGCGGGTGTACCTCGCCACGGGGCTCGCCCAGACCGACCGTCCCGATGGATTCGTGCTGGAACACGAAGAGGCGCACATGCTGGTGGGCTGGGAACCGTTCCCCGATCTGGTCGACGGCATCCTCGACGGACGGCTGCAGTCACCGCTGCTGGTGGCCGGGGTGATGGCGTTGGCGACCGCCCGCGCGACCGGACGCGACCTGCGGCCGGCGGACGCGCCATGGCCCGTGCGTGGGGTCCACGCCGAGCAGCAGCGTGAGCGCGCCTGAGCCGCTCACCCGTTTCGTGCGGGGCTACCTCGACCACCTGCGGGTGGAGCGGGGGCTGGCGTCCAACACCTTGGTGAGCTACCGGCGCGACCTCGACCGCTATCTCGAGTTCCTCGCGTCCCGCGGGATCTCCGAGCCCAGCCAGGTCACCGTCACCGACGTCAGCGAGTTCGCCCGCGACCTCGCCGCGCCGACCTCGGGTCGAGCACCGCTGGCCCCCGCCTCGGTGGGCCGAGCGGTGGTGGCGGTTCGCAACCTGCACGCCTTCGGACTGGCCGACGGCCTCACCCCCGAGAACCCCGCCCGTGACGTCTCACCGCCCCGGCTGGGCACCCGGCTGCCGAAGGCGCTGACGGTCGACCAGGTCGGACGACTGCTGGACTCGCCCGACACCGACGAGGTCGACGGGTTGAGGGACGCGGCCCTGCTGGAGCTGCTCTACGGCACCGGCGCGCGCATCTCCGAGGTCTGCGGACTCGACGTCGACGAGGTGCGCCGCACCCTGGCCGATCCCGACCACGGGTTGAGGTTGTTCGGCAAGGGGAGCAAGGAACGTCTGGTGCCGCTGGGCGACTATGCCCGTCGGGCCGTCGAGGCGTGGCTGGTGCGGGGTCGCCCGCAGTGGTCGGCGCGAGCCAGGACAGCCACCCCAGCCCTGCTGCTGAACACCCGCGGAGCGAGGCTCTCGCGCCAGAGCGCCTGGGCTGTGGTGCAGACCCACGCCGAACGGTCCGGCCTGAGTGCCGAGGTCAGTCCTCATTCACTGCGCCACTCCTTCGCCACCCACATGCTCGACGGGGGAGCCGACGTGCGAGTGGTCCAGGAGTTGCTGGGCCACGCCTCGGTCACCACCACCCAGATCTACACGATGGTGACGGTCGAGCATCTGCGAGAGGTGCACCGGGCCGCGCACCCCCGGGCCCGGTGAGGCTAGTCTCGTGGAGACAGATCGACAAACAGGAAGGTGACGAGGTTGAGCGACGACGCGCTGTTCACCGTGCACGACGAGCCGGGCCCGGTGACCGAACAGGTCGAGGCCGACAACCTCGGTCCCACCGGACGCCCCCTGCCCGACCTGCCCGAACCCACCCCACCGCAACCGGGTCCCCGGGATGCGCTGATCATCGCCATGACCAACCAGAAGGGTGGGGTCGGCAAGACGACCACCACCATCAACCTGGGTGCGGCCCTCGCCGAGACGGGCCGCCGGGTGCTGCTGGTGGACTTCGACCCGCAGGGGTCACTGTCGGTCGGGCTGGGGGTCAACCCGCACACCCTCGACACCAGCATCTACAACCTGCTGATGTCACGGCGCACCGACATCCACGACGTCATCCAGCCGACCTCCGTCGACAACCTCGACATCCTGCCCTCCAACATCGACCTGTCGGCAGCCGAGGTGCAGTTGGTCAGCGAGGTGGCCCGCGAGCAGACCCTGCTCCGGGTGCTCGAGAAGGTCAAGTCGGAGTACCACATCATCCTGATCGACTGCGCTCCCTCGCTGGGGCTGTTGACCGTCAACGCCCTCACTGCCGCTGACCGTGCCCTGATCCCTCTGGAGTGCGAGTTCTTCGCGCTGCGCGGGGTGGCCCTGCTCACCGACACCATCGCGAAGGTGCAGGACCGCCTCAATCCGCACCTGGAGATCCTGGGGATCCTCGGCACCATGTACGACGCCCGTACGCTGCACAGCCGCGAGGTGCTGGAGCGGGTGGTCGACGCCTTCGGCGAGACCGTCTTCCACACCGTCATCCGGCGCACCGTCAAGTTCCCCGAGACCACCGTCGCGGGGGAGCCGATCACCACCTACGCGACGTCCTCGCCCGGTGCGACCGCCTATCGCTCGCTGGCACGGGAGGTGCTCGCCCGATGCCCAGGCGTGTGAACCTACCCGGCGCCAGCGAACTCTTCCGCCCCACGCAGTCGCCCAGGGCAGGTCAGGCAGCACGGCCGGGCCAACCGGGCGTCCGGCCCGACAGCGAGCCGGACGACGGCCCTGCCGGCCCCGCGGCCACGGGCCGGGTGCGCCACGACGAGAAGATCACGGTCTACGTCTCATCCGACGAACTGATCGCGCTCGAACAGGCACGGCTCACGCTGCGTCAGCAGGGTGTGGTGGCCGACCGAGGCAAGATCGTGCGCACCGCCATCGCGATGGCCCTGGCGGGACTCGCCGAGAACGGTGAGCAGTCCGACCTGGTCAGGCAGCTGACCCAGCCATGACCACGGCGGCCGCCACCGACGAGACCGCGCTCCCGTCGTCGGAGGGTCGGCCCGGCTTCACCCTGCACCTGGACAACTTCGAGGGGCCGTTCGACCTGTTGCTGCACCTGATCAGCAAGCACAAACTCGATGTCACCGAGGTGTCCCTGTCGCGGGTGACCGATGAGTTCATCGCCTTCGTCAAGGCCGGCGGCGAGGTCTGGGACCTCGACCAGACCAGTTCCTTCCTGCTGGTCGCCGCGACCCTGCTCGACCTGAAGGCCGCCCGGCTGCTGCCACAGGGAGAGGTGGAGGACGAGGACGACCTGGCCCTGCTCGAGGCGCGCGACCTGTTGTTCGCCCGGCTGTTGCAGTACCGGGCATTCAAGATCGTCTCGGCCTTGTTGGCCGACCGACTGGGGGAGCAGGCGAAACGGTTCGCTCGTCCCGGTGGTCTCGAACCCCGGTTCGCCGCGCTCATGCCCGAGGTGAACCTGCCCAGCCCCGAGGCCCTGGCACAGGCGGCGGCGCGAGCGCTCTCGCCCCAGCCTGCCGCCCTGGTCGGGCTGGAACACCTGCACCAGAGCACCGTCAGTGTGCAGGAGCAGGCCCGGCTGGTCGTGGCCAGGCTCCGCGCGAAGCGGGTGCTCACGTTCCGGGAGTTGGTCGCCGACGCCGACCGGATCACCACGGTGGCACGGTTCCTGTCATTGCTCGAACTGTTCCGCGAACAGGTGATCGCCTTCGAACAACTGACCGCGCTCGGCGAACTGACGATCCGCTGGACCGGCGACGAGGAGTCCGACCTGCAGATCTCCGACGAGTTCGACGCCCCACCCCCTCAGCCCGAGGAGACACCATGACCACCCCGCTCAGCGGTGCCATCGAGGCACTGCTGCTGATGGCAACCGAGTCGATGACCGCGATCGAACTGGCCGAGGCCACCCAGTCCCCGGTCGACGAGGTGGAGCAGGCGCTCGCCGAGATCGTGCGCTTCTACGACGACCACCAGCGTGGCATCGAGGTGCGTCACCTCGCCGGGGGGTGGAGGTTCTGGACCCGCGCGGACCACGCCGACCTGATCAGCGCCTGGGTGCTCGAGGGTCAGCACTCGCGACTGTCGCAGGCCGCGCTCGAGACCTTGGCGGTGATTGCGTACCTGCAGCCGATCGCCCGTTCCCGTGTGTCGGCGGTGCGTGGCGTGAACGTCGACGGAGTGGTCCGCACCCTGCTCGCCCGCGGCCTGGTGGCCGAGAACGAACCGGCGGACGGCTCCCGCGGGGCGGGACTGCTGACCACCACCGACCACTTCGCGGAACGGATGGGCCTGGAGTCCCTGGGCGACCTGCCACCGTTGGCCCCCCATCTGCCCGACGCCAGCGCACTGGAGGAGGAGTTGGCGCGAGTCGTCCACCCCGAGGACACTGGAACGGACAGGGCGTCATCCCACCAGGAGACAGGCCCAGAAGGAGACCAGCGATGACTGAGACAGACAACGCAACCCCGAACCGTGACCGGGAGCCCGACGACGCCGTCGTCCAGGAGGCACCCGACGAGATCCGACTGCAGAAGGTGCTGGCCCAGGCCGGGATCGCCTCCCGCAGAGCCTCGGAGGACCTGATCGCCAAGGGTCGCGTCGAGGTGAACGGCCGGGTGGTCTCGGAGCTGGGTACCCGCGTCAACCCCGACCGGGACACGATCCGGGTCGACGGCTCCCGTATCCCACCGCCACGGCGCCACCAGTACCTCGTCTTCAACAAGCCGCGCGGGGTGGTCTCGACCATGGACGACCCGGAGGGCCGTCCCACCCTCACCGACTACCTCGGGCGTCGCAAGGAGAGGCTGTTCCACGTGGGCAGGCTCGACACCGACACCGAGGGGCTGATCCTGCTGACCAATGACGGTGAGTTCGCCCACCGCATGGCCCACCCGAGCTACCACGTGCCCAAGACCTACCTGGCCGAGGTGGAGGGATTGCTCGACAACAAGATCCTGCGTCGCCTCGAGAAGGGCGTCACCCTGGACGACGGTCCGGTCCGTCCCGACCGGATCAAGCTCGTCAGCCGGGGGGAGTCACGGTCGCTGGTGTCCATCACCCTGCACGAGGGCCGTAACCGCATCGTGCGCCGCATGATGGACGCCGTGGCCCATCCGGTGATCAAGCTGTCACGCCAGTCGATCGGCCCCGTGCGCCTGGGCAACCTCAAGCAGGGTGAGCTGAGGGAGCTGACCCGCGAGGAGCTGGGGGCGCTGCTCGACCTCGTCAAGATGTGAGTTCGGGTGACCGGTGTCGGGAGAACCGGCCAATGAGGGGGGCGCAGTGACGGGGTTCATGTCTCGACGGGTGCGTGGACTGGAGACCGAGTACGGACTGCAGGTCGAGGTGCGGGGCCCCGGTGGCTGGCGACGGTTGGGAGCCGACGAAGGCGCCAGGCAACTGTTCCGTCCCGTGACGACGGTGAGCGCCACCACCAATGTCTTCCTGCGCAACGGGGGGCGGATGTACCTCGACGTGGGTTCACACCCCGAGTACGCCACCCCTGAGTGCGACACCCTCGACGACCTCGTCGCCCACGACCGTGCCGGCGACGCCGTGCTCAACCGGTTGGCGGATCGCGCCATCCAGGTGATGTCCGACGAGGGCACCACCGCCCGGGTGAGACTGTTCAAGAACAACCTCGACTCACACGGGAACTCCTACGGCAGCCACGAGAACTACCAGGTGCGGCGCGACACCACGCTGCGCTCATTCGCGTCGGCCCTCACCCCCTTCCTCGTGATGCGCCAACTTCTGTGCGGGGCTGGCACCTGGGTCAGGTCGAGCCAGGAGTTCTGGCTCAGCCAGCGGGCCGCGCACATGTGGGACCCCCTGTCATCCACCACCACCCGCTCCCGGCCGATGATCAACACCCGCGACGAACCGCACGCCGATCCGCAGCTCCACCGTCGGCTGCACGTGATCGTCGGTGACTCGACCCTGGCCGAACCCACCCTCGCTGTGCGGATCGGCGCCACCGAGCTGATGCTGCGCGCCATCGAAGCAGGGGTGCGCTTCGAGCGATGGCAGTTGGCCGATCCCGGTCAGGCGATCCGGGACGTGGCCCGCGACCGCACCGGACGATCCCCGGTGGCCCTGGCCGCCGGGGGAGAGACCTCAGCCCTCGCCGTGCTGACGGACTGCTTGGAGCAGGTTCGTCCGTTCACGGCCGGCGAGTCGTGGCTCGAGCGCGCCGTCGAACTGTGGCAGCGGGTGCTGACGGCTGTCGTCGATCACCGCCTCGACCTGATCCACCACGACATCGACTGGGCCGTGAAGTTGCGCCTGCTGTACGGCGACGCCGACCGTCGAGGCACCCTTGACCCGGCCCGGATGGCGCAACTCGACCTCGCCTACCACGACGTCCGTCCGGGTCAGGGCCTGTTCGGCACGCTCCGCGACGCCGGCCAGGTCAACCGGATCGTCGACGAGTCAGCCGTCGTCCGGGCCGTCGACGACCCGCCGACCACCACGCGGGCCGCGATCCGCGGACGGCTGATCGCCGCAGCCCAGCGGCACGAGCGCTCCTACACGGTCGACTGGATGACCTTCAACTGCCGCGACCTCGACCAGGGCAACCTGATCTGCCCCGACCCGCTCGCGGCGGACGATCCTCGAGCCGATCGCCTCGTCGAACGCATGGCCACCGAGCCACGTGTCGGCAGGTCGACCGCGTTCACGATCGGTTGAGGCCGACCGCTACGCTGGCCGGGTGAATCGACGACCCGAACTGATCTCTCGCCGAACCCTCGGACTTTCCTCGCTCGGAGCGGCGGCGGTGGTGCTGGCGGGATGTTCCAAGCCGAGCAGTGACCCCGCCCCCTCGGGCGCGTCGGCGATCAACCCGTCGTCATCGACCAGCGCCTCGACCTCGGCCAGCGCCTCCGCCCCGGGCAGTGCCGCCGCGACCCCGACCGCGAAGCCCACCGTGCTGGCCAACCTCGACCAGATCAAGGTGGCCGGCGCAGTCGGCAAACTGCCCGTGGTGACCGGGCCGTGGCCCCTCACCACCGCAGAGACCCAGTCCAAGGTGCTGGTGGCGGGCAAGGGGACCACCGTGTCCAGGACGGCGATCGTCGAGGTCAACTACATCGGCATCAACGCCCGCACCGGCAAGTCCTTCGACCAGTCCTTCTCGGCGGGCAAGACCGCCTCGTTCCAGCTCGACCAGGTCGTCGCCGGGTTCGCCAAGGGACTGCAGGGCAAGAAGGTGGGTGACCGCGTCCTGATCCTGATGCCGTCGAAGGACGGTTACGCCGACGGCAACACCAATGCCGGGATCGAGAAGGGCGACGGCCTCGTGTTCGTGGTCGACATCGAGGGGGCCTCCCTCGACCGGGTGACCGGTGACGCCGTCGCACCCCCCGCCGGCATGCCCACCGTGAAGGACAACGGCAACCAGGCGCCCACGATCACGATCGGGTCGGCCACCAAGCCCACCAAGACGACCAGCGCGGTGCTGATCAAGGGCGCCGGCCGCGCCGTCGCGGCCACCGACTCGGTTCAGGTTCAGTACACCTGCGTCAACTGGGACACCGGCGACGTCGTGGCCGAGACCTGGTCGACCGGAGCAGCCTCGGGAGCCCTCTCGTCACTGATCCCGGCGTGGCAGAGCCAGCTGGTGGGCAAGACGGTCGGCTCACGGGTGCTGATCGTCGCCACCCCGGCCGACGCCTACCCCAAGGGGAATGCCACCCCTTCCGTGGCTGCCGGCGCCACCCTCGTCTACGTGGTCGACCTGCTGTTCGCCTCCGCCGCCCAGTGACCCTCAACCCGGCGGCGTGGGGTCGATGACCCAGTCCGCTGCCGGGTCGTCAAGCGTCGGCGACACGAGCTGCCACACCAGTTCGACGGCGGACGCGCGATCCCGCGCTCGTCCTGAGTCGACCAGTTGGGTCAACGTCACGGCCCCGTCGCGCTTGGCCAGGCGCCGCCCCGTCGTGGTGACGGCGAGACCCACGTGGACGTACTCGGGCGTCGTGAAACCCAGCCTCGCGGCGAGCCAGGCCTGGCGAGGCGCAGACTCGAGCAGGTCACGTCCCCTGGTCACCTGGCTGACCCCCTGCAGTCCGTCGTCCACCACCACCGCAAGGTTGTAGGCAGGGGTGCCGTCATTGCGCACGACCACGAAGTCGTCGACCACCGCGGTCACTTCTCCCGCGAAGCGGTCGGTCACGGTCTGGGTGGCGCCCCCGGAGCGCACCCGCCACGCGGGGGGTCGAGCCAGCGCTCGCTCCTGCTGCTCCCCGTGAGTCAGCCGGGCACACGTGCCCGGGTAGGGTCGCATCCCACCATGGGGGGCCTGGGAGGCCAGGGCGATGTCACGCCTGCTGCAGAAGCACGGGTAGAGCTCCAGGGACTGCGCCGCGTCGCGGTAGAGCTGCAGACGTTCGGACTGGCGCACCACCGGCACATCGGACCTCACGCCGAAGGCTCGCAGGTCGGCCAGTTGCCGCTCGGCGATGCCGGGGGCGGCGGCGACGCGCTGCTGGTCGAGGTCCTCCACCCGCACCAGGTGCCCGATGCCTGCCTCGTCCGCGAACCGCTGCGACAGGATCGCGGTGCGCACATTGCCCAGGTGCAGCTCGGACGTGGGGCTGGGGGCGAATCGACCGCTCACCCCGGTAGTGTCTCGTGCAGGTCGAGCGCGTGTACGGAGGCAGGGAAGCATGTCGGCGAAGAAGTCCGAGCGACTGGTGAACCTGGCGTACCTGCTGCTGTCGAGCGGACGCCCCCTGACCAAGCGTGAGATCTTCAACGGGATCGACGGGTACCGCGAGCTGACCCCCAGTGGTCAGGAACGCACCTTCGAACGCGACAAGGACGA
This sequence comes from Aestuariimicrobium sp. T2.26MG-19.2B, assembly GCF_950101875.1. Classification (NCBI taxonomy): domain Bacteria; kingdom Bacillati; phylum Actinomycetota; class Actinomycetes; order Propionibacteriales; family Propionibacteriaceae; genus Aestuariimicrobium; species Aestuariimicrobium sp. T2.26MG-19.2B. Next base: position 18,751 of record NZ_CATNLW010000002.1, read on the forward strand.
CCTGCGGGCCCAGGGCATCGAGATCCACACCCGCAAGGCCTCCGACGAGTGGGGGGCAGCCGACACCTATGTCGTCGAACGCTCGGAGTTCGAGCTGCCACCGGTCGAACTGACCGAGGAGGAGGCCGCCGTCCTGGGGGTGGCTGCCCACGTCTGGGACGAGTCGGGGGCGGCTGCGCAGACCACGATGGCGGTCGCCAAGTTGAGGGCCGCCGGCGCCCGGATCGATGCGGGTACCGTCGGCGTCCGCCCCGTGCTGGGAGCGAGGGAACCCAGTTTCGAGGTGCTGTTCGATGCCGTCTCGGCCAAGCGGGTCGTCGAGTTCACGTATCGCGGCGGTGAGGTCCGTCGGGTGGAGCCCTGGTCACTGCCGTACCGCAATGGTTCCTGGTACCTGATCGGGTACGACCAGTCACGGGCAGCGCCGCGCTGCTTCAAGCTCGCCCGCATCTCGACGCCGCCGAGGGCCGTCGGCAAGGACGGTGCCTACGTGATCCCCGCCGACCATGACCCCGAACGGTCGCTGGCCGACCTCGCACCCGCAGAGAACACCGATGTGGCCCTGGTGGCCGTGCGCAGCGGCCATGCCCCCCGCTTCACCCGTCGCGGTCACCTGGTCGAGTCGCCGGTACCGCTGCCCGCCGGTTTCGACTGCTGGTCGGTGCCCTACAACCGGCACAACGACATGGTGGGCGAGGCTGCCTCGATGGCTCGTGACGCCGTGGTGCTGCAACCCACAGACCTGCGCGAGGCCGTGGTGGCCCACCTGCGCACCATGGTCGACCCGGTCGAGGCCGCCGGCGCCCACGAGTCCCAGGAGCAGCAGTGAAGTCGACCGACCAGTTGGGACGACTGCTGACCCTGGTGCCCTATCTGCAGGCCAACCCGGGGTTGACCGCGGCGGAGGTGGCCGACCACTACGGCACCACGACCTCGCAGATCATCAAGGACCTGAACGTGCTGTGGTACTGCGGGCCCAACAACCTGCCGGGGCAACAGTTCGACTTCAACATGGACACCATCGAGGCCGGCGGCCCGATCGAGGTGACCAACGGCGAGGCCGTCCGTCGTCCCCATCGGTTCCAGATGACCGAGGCGCTGGCCCTCAAGGTGGCCCTGGCCGCGCTCGAACCGGTCGTACCGGCGGCCCAGCGAGCAGTGGTCAGGAGCACGCTGGCCAAGATCAGCGCCGTCTCGGGACCCGCTGGCGGGGTCGCCGTGCAGTTGGCCTCGGGATCCGACCAGACCCGTGACACCCTCGCGCGGGCCATCGAGGCCCGGCACCGGGTGCAGCTCAGCTACGACGGACTGACCAGGGGGTCCACGAGCACCCCCATGGTCGACCCGGCCGAACTCATCGTCCGCGATGGCTACGCCTACCTTCGCGGGTGGAGCCTCGAGCGGCAGTCGTGGCGCACCTACCGTCTCGATCGGGTGATCGACGTGGTCGACACGGGTGAACGCGCTGCCGACCACGGTGCCCTTCCCGACCTGGGAGAGACCTGGTTCGGCGAGGAGGCGGGGCACCTGGTGACCCTGACACTGTCACCCAGGGCCGCCTGGGTCACCGAGTACGACCCGGTCAGCGATGTGGACCACCTCGACGACGGGCGCCTCCGCGCGACCTTCCAGGTGGTCGACGAGGAGTGGCTGGTGCTGCGACTGTTGCAGTTGGGTAACGGTGTCGAGGCCGTGGAACCCCGCCAGGCAGCCGATCCCGCCCGGGATGCCGCTCGGGCCGGCCTGCAGTTGTACTCCAGCATCGGCTGAGTCGCTGCCCACAGCTCGCGGGGGCGAAGGCGGCTTGGGTCGCCCGGTGTAACGTGCAGGCGTGCCGAGGTGGGCAGTGGTTGCTCCATCGTCGTAGCATGAACGCACAGTGCGGTGGAGACTCCGCTGCACCGACAGAAGAGAGACTGACATGCCCTTTGGACTGGGATGGCCCGAGCTGCTGATCATCCTCGTGGTGGCAATCCTGCTGTTCGGCGGGAGCCGTCTGGCAGGCATCGGCAAGGGAACGGGCCGCGCGATTCGCGAGTTCAAGGAAGAGACCCAGGGTCTGCGTGAGGCCGACAAGAACAAGGCCGCCTCGACCAACGCCGAGCTCGACCCCAGGCCCGCCTCACCCCAGGCGCCCGTCGTCCAGGCACCGACCACGCCCGTCGTGGCCGACGCCCAGACCGTCGAGCAGCCCAAGCAGAATTGATCGTCGGGGCCTCCCGGGACGAGCTGACGAGACGTCGACCGCGCCATGACAACGACCACTGAGCCGAGGAAGCACAAGCTGAACCTGGGTTGGTTGACCCCGCCTCCGAAGACGGACGACGGGACCATGGCGTTGGTCGACCACCTCAAGGAGTTCCGCTACCGCGTCATCATCTCGGCCATCGGCCTGGTGCTGATGATGGCGCTGTCGATGATCTTCTACAAGTACCTGTTTGCCTTCATGCTGCAGCCGGCCTTCGAGGCCGAGCACCTCTACAAGGCCGCGCATCCCGAGAACGCCGCCAACGTGTCGTTCACGGTCAATGGCATCACCGGCGGGTTCATGCTGATGCTGAAGATCGGCGGGGTGGCCGGGGTCATCCTCAGCTGCCCGATCTGGCTGTACCAGCTGTGGTCGTTCATCGTCCCGGGCCTGTTGGCCCAGGAGAAGAAGTACGCGGTCCGGTTCCTCGGTTCGGCCATCCCGCTGTTCCTGGCGGGTGTGGCCCTGGGTTACTGGATCAGCCCCAAGGGTTTCGCCGTGCTGATGAGCTTCAACCCCGCCGGCGTCCAGAACCTCAACGAGCTGAGCGAGTTCCTCGGGTTCCTGATGCGCATGTTGCTGGTGTTCGGGTTGAGCTTCCTGTTGCCCGTCGTGATCGTGGCGCTCAACATGCTGGGAGTGCTGAAGGCTGCCCAGCTGAACCGCTACCGGAACCTGTCGATCTTCGGCTGCTTCGTCTTCGGTGCGGTGGCAACGCCCTCGGTCGACCCCTTCTCGATGTTGGCCCTGTCGTTCCCGATGGTGGCCATGTTCTTCATCAGCCTGGCGATCTGTTCGGTCAATGACCGTCGCCGGGCCGAGCAGTCCGCCAACGATGACGTGGTGCTCGACGAGTCGAAGATCAACGTCGACTGACACGGGCGCGGTCGCTGATCGATGACCGATACCTGCAACAATCGCTGACGTGCTCAACCGCTTTGACGGGCCCACCATCACCCTGGTGGTGAATCCCAAGGCCGGACGTGGTCGTGCAGGCCGGGTGCTGCCCAAGGTCTGCTCCTCACTGCTGGCGGCCCTGCCCGACGTCCATCTTCGTGTGCATCGGGCCACCAGCTACGACGACGCCCGGCTGCGCACCATCCAGGCCGTCGACGCGGCCCGACCGGGCACCGACGGTGAGCCCTCCCTCGACACCCTCGTGGTGATGGGAGGCGACGGAATGGCCCACCTGGGCATCAACGCGTGCGCGTCCACCGACGTACCCCTGGGAGTCATCCCGGCGGGCACCGGCAACGACTTCTGCCGTTCGGCCGGTCTACCCGTCACCCTGCGCGGGGCGGTGCAGACCATCGTGTCGCGCACCGTGGTCTCGATCGACCTCAACGAGGTGACCGGTGACCTCATCGACGGGGCCGAGCGCCGTTGGGTCGGCTGCTCGGTGTGCACCGGGTACGAGGCCGTCGTCAGCCAGGGGGCGTCCCGCAGCCCGATCCAGCTCGGCGGCCTCACCTACGGCATCACCGCATTGCGGGAGCTGGCACGATTCTCACCGGTCAGCTATGAGCTCGAGATCGACGGTGAGAGCCGTCGACTCGACGCCATGTTCGCGACCGTCTGCAACGGCGCCTACTTCGGCGGTGGCATGAAGGTCGCACCCCACGCAGACCTGACCGACGGGGAACTCGACCTCACCATCGTCCACCCCGTGCCGCGCAGCCTTCTGCTGCGACTCCTTCCCCGGATGTACGACGGCAGCTTCACCAAGCACCCAGCGGTGGAACTCGTCCGTGCCAAGCACGTGCGGGTGCGCACCCACCCCTCGACCATTGCCGACGGTGACGGGGAACTGCTGGGACACACCCCGGTCGACGTCCGAGCCGCCCGAGGAGCGCTGCGACTGGTGGTACCGGCGACCCGCACCCCCGTCCGAGAGGTGAACCGTGACCGAACCCGTTGAGACGCGCTCGACCCAGCCCCAGCAGTGGGGCCCGATGCTGCGCGAATTCGTCACCCGGTACTCGTTCGCCCTGGACGACTACCAGCTCGAGGCCTGCGCGAAGGTCGAGGACGGTGCCGGCGTGCTGGTCGCCGCCCCCACCGGTGCGGGGAAGACCGTGGTCGGTGAGTTCGCGGTCTTCTGCGCGGTGGAACGGGGCACCAAGTGCTTCTACACCACACCCATCAAGGCACTCTCGAACCAGAAGTTCCACGACCTCGAGGAGCGCTACGGCAGCGAAGTGGTCGGACTGCTGACCGGTGACACCACCATCAACGGTGAGGCGCAGGTGGTGGTGATGACCACCGAGGTGCTGCGCAACATGATCTACGCCGAGTCACCCACCCTGGCCAACCTCGGCTACGTCGTGATGGACGAGGTGCACTATCTCGCCGACCGATTCCGCGGTGCCGTCTGGGAAGAGGTCATCCTCGGACTGGCGCGAGACGTGCAGGTGGTGAGCCTGTCGGCCACCGTCAGCAACGCCGAGGAGTTCGGTGACTGGCTCGACGAGGTACGCGGACGCGTCGACGTCGTGTTGTCGGAGCGTCGTCCCGTGCCGTTGTTCCAGCACGTGATGGTCGGCCGGCGCCTGCACGACCTCTTCGACGGTGACGCCCCCACTGTGCTGGCCCTGCCTGGCCGGCGTGCCTCCGAGGTCAATCCCGAACTGCTGTCGATCTCGAAGCAGGAGGCGCGGGCGGTGCGCGACGACTCCCGCAACCCGCGCAGCCGCTCGGGTCGGGGCAAGCGGAAAGCCGGGTACGGCTCCGGCTCGTACGGCGGCGCGGCCCACGGGAGCCAGACCCAGGACTCCCAGCGCCGCCTCACCCCTCGTCGGGACGGCATGGTCGAACTGCTGGCTGCGGCGGAGCTACTGCCCGCCATCTGCTTCATCTTCTCCCGGCAGGGTTGCGACGCGGCGGTGCGCCAGTTGCTGCACTCGAACGTCAGGCTGACCACGGCCAGGGAGGCCCGTGAGCTGCGTGAGATCTGCGACCGCCATGTCGGTGGCATGCCGGCCGACGACCTGCGCGCCCTCGAGTTCGACGTGTTCGTCGAGGCCCTCGCGCGGGGGATCGCTGCCCACCACGCCGGGATCCTGCCCGCCTTCAAGGCCGTCGTCGAGGAGGGCTTTGCAGCCGGTCTGATCAAGGTGGTCTTCGCCACCGAGACCCTGGCGCTGGGCATCAACATGCCGGCGCGCACCGTCGTCCTCGAGAAGCTGGTCAAGTACAACGGGCAGGCTCATGTCGACATCACGCCGGGGGAGTACACCCAGTTGACCGGACGAGCCGGCCGCCGCGGCATCGACGTCGAGGGCCACGCCTTGGTGTTGTGGCAACCGGGCCTCGACCCCCGCGCTGTCGCCGGATTGGCCTCGCGGCGCACCTATCCGCTGCGGTCGTCGTTCTCACCGACTTACAACATGGCCGTCAACATGGTCGGGCGCGTCGGCCGGTCGAAGGCCCGGGTGCTGCTCGAGCAGAGCTTCGCCCAGTTCCAGACGGACCGGAACGTCGTCGGCATCGCCCGCGAGGCGGAGCGGACCGAACAGCTGGTGGCCGAGCACCTCAAGGCGGCGCAGTGTGATCGAGGGGACTTCGTCGAGTACGCCCGGATGCGTGACCAGGTCAGCCAACTCGAGGCCGAGGCGGCCAGGGGCCGGAAGTCCGACCTGCGCGCCGAGGCGATGGAATCGTTGTTCCACCTCGAGGCCGGCGACCTGATCTGGGTGTCGGGGGGCAAGCACGCAGGCTGGGCCGTCGTGGTCGACCCCGGGCGGTCGCGGAGCAGCGAACCCACCCCGATGGTGATGACCGAGGGACGAGAGCTGACCCGCCTCTCGCTGAAGGACTTCCCCCAGCCGACTGTCGCGGTGGGCAAGGTGCGCATCCCCAAGAAGTTCGACCCGCGCGTGGCCCACTCCCGCAAGGCCCTGGTGGCCGCGCTGCTCGACCGGGTGAGGGCGCAGAAGCCGGTGCCGCCGCAGTTCTTCAAGCCTGAGCGTGACGAGGAGATAGCCACCGAGGTGGCCGACTTGAGGCTCCGGCTGCGGGCCCATCCTTGCCACGGGTGCCCCGACCGCGAACTCCACGCCCGGCACGCGGAGCAGGCGCTGCGGATGGAACGCGACCTCGTGAAGTCCGAGGCCCGGATGGCCCGCCGCACGGCGACCATCGCCGCCAAGTTCGACCGGATCTGCACGGTGCTGACCTCGCTGGGCTACCTCGACGCGGACGATCCCGACCTGGTCACGGCCGACGGCAAACGGCTCAGCCGCATCTACTCAGAACTCGACCTGGTGGCGGCGGAGTGCCTCAGGGAGGGTGTATTCGACGGGTTGGAGGCCCCCCAGTTGGCCGCCGTGCTGTCGTCGCTGGTGTACGAGTCCAGACGTGAGGCGTCGCGCGTGGCGCGGATGCCCGATCGCGCCTCCGAGTCCGCCCAACACGAGGTGCGCCAGGTCTGGCGTCGGGTCAGTCTGGTGGAACGCGACCAGCGGCTCGACCCTGCCAAGGAGCCCGACATCGGTTTCGCCGAGGCCGCGCACGCCTGGGCAACGGGTGCCGAGTTGGCCGACGTGCTCGAGGTGACGGGACTGCCGGCTGGTGACTTCGTCCGCTGGGTGCGACAGGTGATCGACATGGCTGGGCAGGTGGCGGACGCCGCCGGCCCGGGGGACGTGCGCCGCAGGGCGCGGCAGATCGTCGAGCTGATGCGGCGAGGCGTCATCCAGTACGACCCCGACGAGGACTGACGCCGACCGGCCACCCAACATACCGACCTCGCCGTCGGATGCATGCGTTGATGCATGCATCTGTTAGCGTCTCTTCGTGAGCACTTCGCCCCCTTGGCAGGACCTCCCCCCGACGGCACCCGTCGCGCTGCGGATCGCAGCCGATGCTGCGGACGCCATCGTGACCGGATCCACACCGGCCGGTGCGCTGATCACGGAGGCCGGAATCGCCGAGCCACTCGGCGCCAGCCGCACCCCGGCCCGCGAGGCCATGGTGCAGCTCTCGCGGTGGGGGCTCGTCCGTCTCGTGCCGAAGAAGGGTGCCGTGGTGACGACGGTCTCGACCGCCGACCGGCGTGACCTGCTCGAGGTCCGCCTCATGTTCGAGTCCAGGGCGGCCCAGCTGCTGGCCGATGACCGGGCCCGCCGCGAATCCGTGGTGAAGCACTTGCGGGACGCGGTGGCGGCCCAACGTCGGGCGCTGGCAGACGATGACCTGCAGGCGTTCGCCGGCCAGGATGTGGCGTTCCATCTGGCGGTCATCGCCGCAACCGAGAACAAGGTGGTGGACGAGGTGATGGCCTCACTGGCTCCCCGACTGGCCAGGCTCATCCACCTCGCCGTGTCGGACAACCCGGAAGCGGCCACCGTCTTCTGCCAGGAACACTCCCGGATGGCCGAGCTGCTCGCGGACGGCGATTCGTCCGGTTACGTCGAGCTCCTGGGCACCCACATCGCGGCCGGGCATGTCGCCCCCGGCGAGTTCGGACTCGCCCGATGAGCCGACCCGGTTCCGGGGGACACCCGTGGCGCCTGGTCGCTCCTGCCGTCTTCGTGATGGCGTGGGGCGGCAATCACTTCACGCCGTTGCTGCATCTCTACGAGCAGGTCGGTCACTACCAACCGTGGCAGGCGAACCTGCTGCTCGGCACCTACGTGCTCGGGCTCGTTCCCGGACTGCTGGTTGCCGCGGCGATCTCAGACCGTCACGGGCGTCGCCGGGTGCTCCTGGGTGGCCTCGTGGTCAGCGTGGTCGGGAACCTCGTGCTCGCGGTCTCCCTGCAGTCCTTCCCGCTGCTCTGCCTCGGGCGCGCCCTGGCAGGCGCCGGGGTGGGCGTCGCGATGGCGGTGGGCACCAGTTGGATCACGGAGTTGTCGTCGCCACCGTTTGACGCCGCGGCGACGCCGTCGGCGGGCGCTCGTCGTCCAGCGCTGACCCTGACCCTGGGCTTCGGGCTCGGCGCAGGTGTGACCGGGGCGTTGGCCCAGTGGGCGGCGATGCCCACCCGGCTGCCCTTCCTGCTGCACGGCATTCTCGGGCTCGTGGCATTCGGCTGGTTGATGAGGGCCCCCGAGACCCTCGTCGCCCGCGCGTCGACGCCCGCGGGGGGCGCCTGGTGGCATGACCTGCGTGTGCCCGCCGCGGGCCACCGTCACTTCACCTCGGTCATCGTGCCGGTGGCACCGTGGATCTTCGCCGCCGCCGGGGTGGCCTACGCCATCGTGCCGGCCATGGAGGCGCCGAGCCTGGGGGAGTGGGGCACCCTCTACGCCACCGTGCTCACCGTGGCGACGCTGGGTGCCGGGGCCGCCGTGCAGGGGGCGGTGGGAACCATCGAGCGGATCACGCGTGGCCGCGCCCTCCTGGTCGGGATGGCTCTGATGACCGCCGGCATGGTGACCGCCGTCATCGCTGCCCTCGAGGCCAACCCCGTGCTGGGGCTCGTCGTCGCGGTGCTGCTCGGGGTGGCCTACGGCATCACCGTCGTGGCCGGACTGGTGCAGGTGCAGCGGATCGCCCACCCCACTGAACTGGCCGGCCTGACGGGGGTCTACTACGCCATCGCCTACGCCGGATTCCTGCTGCCGGCGGTGCTGGCCGGCCTGCTACCCGTGGCGAGGTACCAGTGGTCACTGCTCGTCGTGGCTGTGGCCTGTGCCTCGTGCTGGGCGATTGCGGCCCGCAACCTCCGCCGACGTAACTCAGTAGGCCTTCGAGACGGTCGACATGTTGAACTCCGGCACCCTCACCGGGGGCATCTGGGTGAGCGTGAACCAGTCGTTCCACTCCCGGCACAGCACCTGCTCGGATCGTCCGACCTCAGTGATGCGCTTCAGTAGGTCGACCGGGGACTCGTTCCAGCGGAAGTTGTTGACCATGCCGGTCACCTTGCCGTCCTCGACCAGGTAGACGCCGTCGCGGGTGAGCCCGGTCAGGAGGAGGGTCTCGGGGTCGACCTCGCGGATGTACCACAGGCAGGTCAGCAGCAGCCCGCGCTTGGTCGAGCGCACCATCTCCTCGAGCGTGGCGGTGCCGCCGGCGTCGACGAGCAGGTTCTCGGTCGGCCAGGGCAACGGACGATTCTGCTCGCCGCCACGGTCGTCGGCACCGTCCGGGGATCCCATCGCTGCCAACTCCGCCCTGGTCTCCACCAGGGTGGCCAGGCGACCCTCGTCCAGCCACGTCTGACGGCCGACCGGCACTCCGTTGTCGTGCACCGAGGCCAGCCCGGCCAGGGAGGTTCCGGTGACGGCGAAGGGGGCGCGCTCCAGGCGCGGTGCCCGCGGATCCGACCACATGGTGATCGGCAGTGTCGCGAGTTGCTCGCCGACCCGGGTGCTGCCGCCCGGCCCGGAGAAGACGGTGCTGCCCTCGCGGGCGTCGCGCCCCGCCATCGTCCAGTAGGCGTAGATGAGCAGGTCTGCGAGTGCTCCCCCGGGGAGGATGGTCTCGTAGCGTCCGGCCGGTAATTCCACCCGGTTCTCGCACCAGCGCAGCCGCTCGAGCACCTCGGCGGTGAGCGCGGCGATGTCGATGTCGGCGAAGTCCGGGGTCGATCGACCCACCCAGGCCGAACCGATCAGGTCGGGATGCTTGGCGTTCAGTTCCAGACGCCCCATCCGCTCGACGGCTCGGCGGCGAGTGCCGGCGGAGGTGCCCAACCAGATGGTGGTGACGGCCAGTTCGGCGAATCCGAAGAACAGATGGTGGTCGCCGGCCTCGGTGAACGACCTCCCCAGGCCCTGGGCCAGGCTGGTGAAGGCCTCGATGCCGGCCGATGCGGCGGGGTCGGCCATGTCGGGGTCGACACCTCCGTTCACGAGCGGTGTTGCGTCCTCGTCCGGTGTGCCCGAGGCAGCCAGGTCGGCGGCCCGGCGGACGAGTGCGACCACCTCGTCCGAGGAGGTGACGGGCGCGTCGAGGCAGCCCGAGGCGACCCCGCCGTCCACGGTGGCCAGGGCCACCACCTGGGCGGTGCGGGTGTGCATCTGCCCGTTGGTGGTGAGCGCGTTGTTGGCCCAGCGGAGGTTGGCGCTGGTCGCGTCGCGGATGATCACAATGCAGCCGGCATCGGCCCCGGGCAGGTCAACGGCCGCGGCGAGAGCGTCCTCGATCCAGGCGGAGGGCACCGGCTGGTCAGGGACGGAAACGGTGGTGGGCTCCGGGTTGCTGGGGTCTGGGGTGGTCTGAGACATCAGGCCTGTCCTTCCTCGACAGTGTTGAGCACGTTGACGCCCCGGAAGAGGCAGGCGGGGGCTCCGTGGGAGACGGCGGCGACCTGGCCGGGTTGGCCCTTGCCGCAGTTGAAGGCCCCGGCGAGCAGGTAGGTGTCGGGGCCGCCCACGGCCTCCATCGACCCCCAGAAGTCGGTGGTCGTGCCCTGGTAGGCGGCGTCGCAGACCTGTTCGCCGGTGAGCCGGCCGTCCTTGATCACCAGGAACCGTTGGCCGGTGAACTGGAAGTTGAACCGCTGCATGTCGATGGACCACGACTTGTCGCCGACGACGTAGAGACCGTTCTCGACGCGTCCGATCAGGTCGTCGAGGCTGAGGTTGTCAGTTCCGGGTTGCAGCGACACGTTTGGCATGCGCTGCAGGGGAATGTGACCGGCGGAATCGGCGAAGGCGCACCCGTTGGACCGGCCGAGACCCTTCTCGTGGGCCATCTGGCGGTTGAGTTGGTAGCCGACCAGCGTGCCGTCGCGGATGATGTCGAACGTCTGCGCGGCGACTCCCTCGTCATCCCAGCCGACGGTGGCCAGTCCGTGCTCGGTGACCCGGTCACCGGTGACGTTCATGACCTCGGAGCCGTACCGCAGGGTGCCGAGTTGGTCGAAGGTGGCGAACGAGGTGCCGGCGTAGGCAGCCTCGTAGCCCAGGGCCCGGTCGAGTTCGGTGCCGTGGGCGACCGACTCGTGGATGGTCAGGAACAGGTTGGACGGGTCGATCACCAGGTCGGTGGGCCCCGCCGTCACCGAGGCGGCTCGCACATTGGCTGCCAGGTGGTCACCCATGCCTGCGATCTCGGCGTCGAAGTCCCAGCCGGTGCCCGTCAGGTACTCCCACCCGCGCCCGGCTGGCGGTGCGATCGTGCGCATCGACGAGAAGCCCGAGTCGGAGACGTTGGTGGCCGTGAACTCCGGATGGACCCGCACCCGCTGCTGGGTGGTGCGGGTGCCGGCGAGGTTGGCGAAGAAGGTGTTCTCCTGCACCGCCATCAGGCTCGCCTGCGTGTGGCTCACCCCCGCCTGGGAGGCCAGCGACTGCGACAACTCGACCAGCCGGGCCACCCGGTCGCGGTCGGGCACGTGGAACGGGTTGACCTCGTAGCTCGACACCCACGTACCCGTGTGCACGGGTTCTTCGGCGAGTTCGACGGCTCGAGGGTTCAGCGGGGCGCTCACTTGGGCGATGGCGACGGCCTGATCGGCCAGCGTGCGTGCGGCTTCCGCCGTCAGCGTGATTCCTGCCGCGAAGCCCCACGACCCGTGGTGGACGACCCGGATGCTGATGCCCAGGTCCGTGGAGTCGCTGGCACCGGCGAGCTTGCCGTCGCGCAGACGGGTCTGGGCGGTGCGGTGACGCTCGATGCGGACGTCGGCGTGGCTGGCGCCCAGCTGCTTGGCGCGGGCGAGTGCGGCATCGGCCAAGGCATCCAGGGGCAGGGAGGTGAAGCTCGGGTCAAGCTCGTTCATGGGCACCAACCTAGCCGGAGCGGCGGCCCTGGCACCGGGGAGTTCTCGCGGCTGCGAGCCTCGCCGACGGGGGCTCGGCGCCCAACCACTGTCCGGGTGGGCGGACCCTGCGGCCCAGCACCTAGGCTGGGCTCATGGTGCAAGTGGCTCTCGTGGACTCAGGCGGCACGAACATTGGTTCGGTCGCCGACGCCGTCGAACGGCTCGGCGGTACCGCCCGCCTGACCGCCGACCCCGCCGAGATCCTCCTTGCCGACCGCGTCATCCTGCCCGGCGTTGGAGCCGCGGGTGCCGCCATGGCACGGCTCAACGAACTCGACCTGATCGCGGTTCTCCGCGACGTCCGGGTGCCGATGCTCGGGGTCTGCGTGGGGTCCCAACTGCTGTTCGAACACTCCGAGGAGGACGGCGGCGTCGACCTGTTGGGCTACCTGCCCGGCCGTGTCACGCGGCTGCCCGGGGACGAGCACATCCGCATCCCCCACATGGGATGGAACACCCTCGAACTGCTCGCCGACGACCCGATCCTGGCCGGCATCTCCACGGGGGAGCGCGGCTACTTCGTCCACTCCTACGCCGCCCCGGTCACCGGTACGACGCTGGCGGCCTGCGAGCACGGCACCCGGTTCGCGGCCGTCGTCCGGGGTCGAACGGCTGAGACCGCCCACATCTGGGGCTGCCAGTTCCACCCGGAGAAGTCCGCCGCCGTCGGGTCTCGTCTGCTCGCCAACTTCCTGTCGCCAGCGATCTCTGAGGGGGTCACCGCATGAGCGTCGCCCGCCGCATCATCCCGTGTCTCGACGTGCGCGACGGACGCGTCGTCAAGGGCACCCAGTTCCGTGACCACGTCGACATGGGCGACATCGTCGAACTGGCCGACCGCTACCGCCTTGAGGGTGCCGACGAGTTGGTGTTCTACGACATCACCGCATCCCCCCAGGGTCGCGCCGTCGACATCGACTGGGTGCGTCGCGTGGCCCGGGCCATCGACATTCCCTTCTGCGTCGCCGGCGGCATCTCGTCCGTCGAGCAGGCCAGGGCCGTGCTGCACGCCGGCGCCGACAAGATCTCGATCAACACCCCGGCCACCCAACGCCCGGAACTGATCAGCGAACTGGCTGAGGCCTTCGGGGTGCAGTGCGTGGTGGTCGGCATCGACTCGCTGCGCGACCCCGACGGGCAGTGGCGCATCCGCCAGTTCACCGGCAATCCGGATGCCACCCGTGCCCTCGAGACCACCACCCTCGACTGGGTTGCCCGGGTGCAGGAGCTGGGTGCCGGCGAGATCGTGCTGAACTGCATGGGCTCCGACGGGGTGAGGGCCGGCTACGACCTCGAGCAGTTGTCGGCCGTCCGGGCTGTCTGCCACGTGCCCCTGGTCGCCTCCGGTGGCGCCGGCGCGATCGAGCACTTCGTCGATGTCTTCCGCGAGTCCGATGTCGACGCGGCCCTGGCCGCCTCTGTGTTCCACTCCGGGCAGGTGCCCATCCCCACCCTCAAGGACTCCTTGGCCGAGGCAGGTGTCGAGGTCCGTCGTCCCCATCTCGAAGGAGAACACTCCGCATGAGCCGTATTGCCTGGGTCCCCTACTCGCAGGAGGACGCCATCCGCATCCTCGGTGAGCACGATGGCCTCACCTACCGCTCCTACACCGACGCGGACACCGCTCCCGGGCCGCTGTCGGAGGTGAACTTCCTGGTGGTGCCCTACATGTCGTCGGGGGGAGTGATCCATCGTCCGGACGAACTCACGGGGCTCGAGGTGGTGCAGATGCAGAGCGCGGGCTATGACAACGTGCCCGAACTGCCGGCCGGAGTCAGGCTGTGCAACGCCGCCGGGGTGCACGACTCGGCCACCGCCGAACTCGCGGTGGCCCTCACGTTGGCCCACGCACGCCACCTGGACGACTTCGCCCGCAACCAGACCACCGGCACATGGCAGGGGGAGTGGGGCACCGGTCTGGCCTATCGCCGGGTCACGATCATCGGCTACGGGCACATCGGCAAGGCCATCGAGGCGCGCGTGGAACCGTTCGAGCCGACGGTCATCCGGCGGGTGGCCCGCACGGCCCGGGACGGTGTGGAGCCGATCGAGAATCTTCCCGAGGTGCTGCGTGAGACGGACGTGGCGATCATCATCCTGCCGCTCACCGACGACACCCGCGGTCTCTTCGACGCGGCCATGCTCGCGAACCTCCCCGACGGTGCGCTGCTGGTCAACGTCGGTCGAGGCCCCATCGTCGACACCGGCGCCCTGCTCGCCGAGGTGACGTCGGGACGACTCCATGCCGCTCTGGACGTGACCGACCCCGAGCCGCTCCCGGCCGACCATCCCCTGTGGTCGCAGCCCAATGTGTTGATCAGCCCCCACGTCGGCGGGTACACCAACGCGTTCGACCCACGCCGCGACCGGATGCTGCGCGAGCAGATCGCCCACTGGGTCGCCGGCGAGCCGGTGGCCAATGTCGTGCGTGGGGGCGAATGAGCATGGAGGGTTGCATCTTCTGCCGCATCGTCAAGGGTGACGTCCCCGCCCGGGAGGTCTTCCGCGATGACACGGCAGTCGCCTTCCTCGACCTGTCGCCCAAGTCACCGGGGCACACCCTGGTCGTTCCCACCACCCACACCGAGAACCTCACGAGTGAACCGGCGGGGCTGGCGCTGATGGCCGATGCGGTCACGACGGTCGCCCGGACGATCACCGACCGTCTCGGTGCCAGCGGGGTCACGGCACAGATCAACTCGGGCGCGGCCGCGGGGCAGGAGGTCTTCCACCTGCACGTCCACCTCATACCCCGCTACCAGCCGGGGCAGTCGCCCCGGGGAGGCCCCGACGAGATGTTGACCCAGCTCCTCGGGTCGTGACTCCGCCGTTCGGGATCAGGACCCGGACGCGTCGACCCGCTCACTTGGGAGGCCGACGGGGGCGTCAGCTTCGTCAGGGCGAAGCGCTGACGCGCGGCCCGATGCCAGCAGGCTGGTCACGGTGGTCAGGGCGAGCACCCCGACGATGACCACCAAGGAGGCGAGGGTGGGGACGGTGGGCACCCAGTCCCACACCCCGTGCGCCCAGTGCAGCACCAGCTTCACCCCGATGAAGGCGAGGATGATCGCCAGGCCGTAACTGAGGTGCACGAGCTTCGACAGCACTCCTTCGAGCACGAAGTAGAGCGCCCTCAGGCCGAGCAGGGCGAACGCGTTGGTCGCGAACACCAGGTACGGGTCGCCGGTGATGCCGTAGACGGCAGGCACCGAGTCGATGGCGAAGAGCAGGTCGGTTCCCAGGATGGCCAGGGTCACGACCGCGAGAGGGGTGAGGGCCCGTCCGCCCGACTGGACGACCGTCATCCTGGTGCCGTGATAGGCGGGGGCCACCGGCCACACCTTGTTGACGAGTCGGACCACCGGCAGCTTCGACACGTCCTCGTCGGAGTGGCCGACCGCAGCGTCACGCCAGACCTTGACGGCGGTGGCGACCAGGATCAGCCCGAAGAACAAAAAGGTGATGGCGAACGATTCGATCAGCGTTGCGCCCAGGGCAATGAACCCGGCGCGCAGCACGAGCGCCCCGGCCACGCCGATCAGCAGGACTCGCTGCTGCAGGGCTCGGGGAACGGCGAAGCCGGCCAGCAACATCATGAAGACGAACAGGTTGTCGACCGAGAGGGACTTCTCCACCAGGTAACCGGTGTAGTACTCCATCCCGGTCCCACCGCCGAACCGCAGGACGACGAACACGCCGAACAGCAGCGGCAGCGCGACGTAGAAGATCGACCAGCCGACGGCCTCCTTCATGGAGACCTCGTGCGGCTTACGGGTGATCAGGAAGTCGATCACGAACAGGGCGATCACGCCGGCGATCGTCCAGCCCCACAGGGCTGGGGAACCGATGGTCGACAGGGAGCCCTCGAGGGGCAACAAGGGAACGACGGACGCAGGGGTCATGGAGGGCTCAGATCTCTCAAGGATGGTCTGAGGTCTCCTTCACCTCCGGATCCGACTGGACCCGTGGGCGCTCACGCCGAGGATGGATGACCATCCGTAGTGACCGGCGAAGACTTGTGAAGTACTCCCCTCGATGTCCAGCGTAACCCAGCCAGTGGTTGAACCCGAAATGACAACGTCGAGGAAATCGTGCGGTCGGCCAATCGTGCGGATCGTGTCGCCTGAGCGGGATTGTTGCGCCCCAGCCGCACCATGGGGCACCAGGGCGCATCATCCGCACGATTGGACCGATTGACTCCTGCTCAACCAGTCACGAGAGGCCAGTCAGCCACGAGGCCGGTTGTGGCCAGGCGATCAGTCGACGACCCGAGCCGCACCCTTGTCGGCGGACTGCGCGAACTTCGCGAAGATCTTCAGCGCCGGTGAGACCTCGCGTTGCCGGGTGGCGGGCTTCCATCCGTGGGCGTCGGCATGGGCGCGGCGCTCGGCCAGCACCTCGTCGGGCACGTCGAGGTGGATGCGCCGGTCGGGGATGGAGATCTCGATGATGTCCCCGTCCTCGACCAGACCGATGGTGCCCCCGGAAGCAGCTTCAGGTGAGACGTGGCCGATCGACAGGCCCGAGGAACCACCCGAGAATCGTCCGTCGGTGATCAGGGCGCACTTGGGGCCCAGCCCCACCCCCTTGAGGTACGACGTCGGGTACAGCATCTCCTGCATGCCCGGGCCACCCTTGGGTCCCTCGTAGCGGACGACGACCACGTCGCCCGGCTTGATCAGACCGCCGAGGATCTGCTCGACCGCCTCGTCCTGGGACTCGGAGACCTTGGCTGTGCCGCGGAAGACCCACTGGTCCTCGGGCACCCCTGCGGTCTTGACGATGCAGCCGTCCTCGGCGAGGTTGCCGTAGAGCACGGCCAGTCCGCCGTCGGTGGTGTAGGCGTGCTCGACGGAGCGGATGCAGCCCGACTCCGCGTCGGTGTCGAGGCTGGCCCACCGGTTGGTGGACGAGAACGCCTGGGTGGTCCGCACCCCGCCCGGGGCTGCGTACCACAGGTCCATGGCCTCGTCGGTGGCCTTGCCGCCGCGCAGGTCCCAGGTGTCCATCCAGGACTGGAGGCTGGGGGAGTGGACCGCGTGGACGCCGGTGTCGAGCAGTCCCCCGCGGAACAGCTCACCCATGATGGCGGGGATGCCGCCGGCGCGGTGCACGTCCTCCATGTAGTAGTTGTGGGTGTTCGGGGCGACCTTGCACACACACGGCGTGTGCCGCGACAGCCGGTCGATGTCGGGCTGGGTGAAGTCCACCCCGGCTTCGTGGGCTGCTGCCAACAGGTGCAGCACGGTGTTGGTGGATCCGCCCATCGCGATGTCGACGGTCATGGCGTTCTCGAAAGCCGCCTTGGTGGCGATCGAGCGCGGCAGCACCGAGTCGTCGTCCTCGTCGTAGTAGCGCTTGGCCAGGTCGACGACCAGTCGTCCGGCGTTCTCGAACAGGCCCTTGCGCTGCGCGGCGGTGGCCAGGGTCGACCCGTTGCCCGGCAGCGAGAGCCCGAGCACCTCGGTGAGGCAGTTCATCGAATTGGCGGTGAACATGCCCGAGCACGAGCCACAGGTGGGGCAGGCGTTGGCCTCGATCGTGTCGAGTTGGTTGTCGGGGACGCTCTCGTCGACGGCCTTGACCATGGCGTCGATCAGGTCGAGGCGGGTCTGCGCGGTCGACGTGGTGGGGTCGATCACGGCGGTGCCGGCCTCCATCGGGCCGCCCGAGACGAAGACGGCCGGGATGTTCAGTCGCAGCGCTGCGAGCAGCATGCCGGGAGTGATCTTGTCGCAGTTCGAGATGCACACCAGAGCGTCGGCGCAATGGGCGTTCACCATGTACTCCACCGAGTCGGCGATCACCTCTCGCGAGGGCAGTGAGTACAGCATGCCGGCGTGGCCCATGGCGATGCCGTCATCGACGGCGATGGTGTTGAACTCCTTGCCCACACCTCCGGCCTCCGCCACCGCGCCGGCGACCAACTGGCCCATGTCCTTGAGGTGCACGTGTCCGGGGACGAACTGGGTGAAGGAGTTCGCGATCGCCACGATCGGCTTGCCGAAGTCGTTGTCACCCATGCCCGTGGCACGCCACAGGGCTCGGGCGCCGGCCATGTTGCGGCCGTGGGTGGTGGTCTTGGAACGCAGTTCGGGCATCGGTCCTCCTGGGAATACTGCGCTCCAGCCTAGGCCTTCGGTGCGGGAGGGGTGCGTTCGTCCGCGGTGGGAGGGACCGACACGGTGATCGCCCGGCACACGCGAACGGGCGGCCCGGATCTCTCCGGACCGCCCGCTGCAGGGGGGATCATGCAGCTGGATCAGCTGCGGGGTGAGTCACACGGTCGCCCGTGCAACTCGGCAGGTCACTCGGCGACGGTGTGCTTGCGGCTGACCGACACGAAGGCCCAGCCGTAGAGCAGGTTCATCAGGCCCATGCCGATCACGAAGGCCGACACGCCGTAGGTGATCACCGAGCTGAACAGCGAGGTGCGCAGGAAGGCACCGTTCATCTGGGTGGTGCGCTGAGCGGTGTACTTGGCGAGTTCACCCTTGAGTTCGGTCAGGGTGGGGTCGGCCTCGATCTTCGAGACGACGGCAGGGTCGGTGCTGGTGAGGTCTTCGACGCCCAGATCCTTGGCCTTGGTCTTGACCCCGTTCTGCAGGGCACCGAGCTCGGCGTAGGTCTTGCCGTCCGAACCGGTGGTGGCGTGGTGCTTGATGATCTCGGCCTGGCCGAAAGCGGTGATCGGGCCGGCGACGTTCTTGCCGGCGACCTTGATCCCCATCACGGGGGCGGCGTCGGCGGCGACGGTGATGCGCTCGTCCTTGAGCTGCGAGGTGACCACACCCCACGTGACAGCTCCGGCGACGATCATGACCAGGCCAGCGACGAAGGAAATGATTCCGACGATCTTGGTGGGCTTCATGGGAGGACCTTTCGAACTTCTGCGGACGGGCTGGGTCTGGACCAGCAGGTGTCCTACGACTCCGTGTCGTAGCAAGAAGAACGCTACGTCGTTGGTTGAACGATGAATTGGGTGGGGGTGGCATATATCTCTGAGGACAGGCAACCCACAATGGCTGCGCGGCAGGTGTTCGTCCGGGCAGGTCCTCACGGCAGCTCATCAATGCTGGGGTCATGGCTGCGAAGGCCAGTGGGGCAGCCCGCGACGCGGGGGCGTCCCACGATGCGAGAGATGCGCCCGCCGCATTGGTCCCCGATGGTCGCCGGGGTATGGTGAAGCCGTGCGCACGAACCTCGTACTCCGCCAGCGCTGAGCCGACCAGCAGTCGGTCCAGCGCACCCTCGTATGCCCATGGAGGCAGCGGGGGTTTTTTGTTGTCAGGGACAGCGCACGTACACACATCGCCCCACGGGGGGCGCCGAGGAAAGGGAGACACCATGGCAGGTGACCAGACACCTGAGATGACCGGCGCACAGGCGCTGGTGGCTTCGCTCGAGAAGCTTGATGTCGACGTAATCTTCGGCATCCCGGGAGGTGCGATCCTCCCGGCCTACGACCCCCTCTACGACTCCAAGGTCCGTCACATCCTCGTCCGCCACGAGCAGGGCGCCGGCCACGCGGCCGAGGGCTATGCCTCGTCGACGGGCAGGGTCGGGGTGTGCATGGCCACCTCCGGGCCCGGCGCGACGAACCTGGTCACCCCCTTGGCCGACGCGTACATGGACTCGGTGCCGATCGTGGCCATCACCGGTCAGGTGAACTCGGCGTCCATCGGCACGGACGCCTTCCAGGAGGCCGACATCCGCGGGATCACCATGCCGATCACCAAGCACAACTTCCTGGTCACGCGCACCGAGGACATCCCGCAGGCCCTCAAGGAGGCCTTCCACATCGCCTCGTCGGGCCGTCCGGGGCCCGTTCTGGTTGACATCGCCAAGGATGCACTGCAGAAGTCGGCGCCCTTCGTGTGGCCGGGCTCGATCAAGATGCCCAGCTATCGCCCCACGGTGAAGCCACACGTGTTGCAGATCCGCCAGGCCGTCAAGCTGATCGCCAAGGCGAGCCGCCCGGTGCTCTACATCGGTGGTGGTGTCGTGCGGGCCGAGGCCTCTGCCGAACTGCGCGAGTTCGTCGACGCCACCGGCATCCCGGTGGTGACCACGCTGATGGCACGGGGCGTCTTCCCCGACAGCCACGAACTGGCGATGGGCATGCCCGGTATGCACGGCACCGTGGCCGCCGTCGGGGCACTGCAGCGCTCCGACCTGCTGATCACCATCGGGGCACGCTTCGATGATCGTGTCACCGGCCGGCTCGACTCGTTCGCTCCCGACGCCCTGGTGATCCACGCCGACATCGACCCGGCCGAGATCTCGAAGAACCGGGTTGCGGACGTGCCGATCGTCGGTGACGCCAAGAACGTGCTGCGGGAACTGAACCAGCAGATCACCAAGGTCGACCTCGCCGACATCTCGGAGTGGGTGGGCTACGTGACCGGCCTCAAGCGGCGCTACCCGACCGGTTACGACCTGCCACCCAACGGTGAACTCAGCCCCCAGTACGTCATCAAGCGGCTGGGCGAGATCTCGGGGCCCGACACCATCTGGGCCACCGGCGTTGGCCAGCACCAGATGTGGTCGGCCCACTTCCTGCCCTTCGAGAAGCCCGGCAAGTGGCTCAACTCGGGGGGTGCGGGCACGATGGGCTACTGCGTGCCGGCGGCGATGGGCGCCAAGGTGGGCAACCCCGACCAAGTGGTCTGGGGAATCGACGGTGACGGCTGTTTCCAGATGACCAACCAGGAATTGGTCACCTGCGCCCTGAATGACATTCCGGTCAAGATCGCCGTGATCAACAACCAGGTGCTCGGCATGGTGCGCCAGTGGCAGACCCTGTTCTACGACAGTCGGTACTCCAACACCGAATTGCACAGCCAGCGCATCCCTGACTTCGTCAAGCTGGCGGAGGCGATGGGCTGCGTCGGGTTGAGGGCCGAGACGGTCGAGCAGGTCGACGACGTGATCAACCAGGCCATGGCCATCAACGATCGTCCGGTCGTGGTCGAGTTCCTGGTCAACAAGGACGCCATGGTGTGGCCGATGGTGGCCGCCGGCACCGGCAACGACGAGATCAAGATCGCGCGAGACCTCGCGCCTGATTGGGAGGAGGAGGTCCTGTGAGCACCCACACGCTCTCGGTCCTGGTTCACAACAAGCCGGGCGTGCTCGCGCGCATCGCGGGACTGTTCTCGCGCCGTGGCTTCAACATCGAATCGCTCACGGTCGGCCAGACGGAGAAGCCCGAACTCTCGCGCATGACCGTCATGGCCGAGGTCGACGACCCGCTGGTGCTCGAGCAGATCGTCAAGCAGCTCAACAAGTTGATCGAGGTGCACAAGGTGCTCGAGCTGGACGAGGCCGCCGTGCTGCGTCAGCTCGTGCTGGTCAAGGTGCGGTCCGACATCGACAACCGCTCCAAGATCGTCGACACGGTCAACCTCTTCCGTGGGAAGGCCGTCGACGTCAGCCACGAGTCCATCACCATCGAGGCGACCGGCTCGCACGAGAAGATCCAGGCCCTGGTGTCGATGCTCGAGCCGTTCGGTGTGCTCGAGTTGGTGACCTCGGGCCATGTGGCTCTGGGCCGTGGCGCGAGAGCCCTGACCGACCGCACCCGATCCGACATCCGCCGCGACAAGGAGAGCCAGGGCTGAGCGCCGGGCCCTCTCCCGCCTCACGCCGGTGCCACGAAGCGGACGGGTTCACCCCTCCCGCAGCGGGCACGCAAGAATCCCCTGGACGACCACCGAACTGGACGACCACCCAACTGGGCGACCATCCCACGACCACCCCGAAGCAAGATCCCACAAGGAGAACCACCCATGGCAGCAAAGATGTACTACGACCAGGACGCCGATCTGTCGATCATCCAGAACCGTCACGTCGCCGTGATCGGCTACGGATCGCAGGGCCACGCCCACGCGCTCAACCTGCGCGACTCGGGTGTCGACGTGCGCGTCGGCCTGGCCGAGGGCTCGAAGTCCCGTGAGAAGGCCGAGGCGGCCGGTCTCCGCGTGCTCAGCGTGGCCGAGGCCGTCGAGGAAGCCGACCTGGTCATGATCCTGGTTCCCGACCAGGTGCAGCGCACGGTCTACGCCAACGAGATCCTGCCGAACCTGGCCAAGGGTGACGCACTGTTCTTCGCGCACGGTTTCAACATTCGTTTCGGCTACATCCAGGCCCCCGAGGGTGTCGACGTGTGCATGGTTGCCCCGAAGGGCCCCGGTCACCTCGTGCGTCGCGAGTACGCCGACGGTCGTGGCGTGCCGGTGCTCGTCGCCGTCGAGAAGGACGAGTCGGGCCATGCCCTCGACCTCGCCCTCTCGTACGCCCGGGCCATCGGTGGTCTGCGTGCCGGTGGCATCCAGACCACCTTCACCGAGGAGACCGAGACTGACCTGTTCGGTGAGCAGGCCGTTCTCTGTGGCGGCGCCTCTGCGCTCGTCCAGGCCGGTTTCGAGACCTTGGTGGAGGCCGGGTACCAGCCCGAGGTCGCCTACTTCGAGTGCCTGCACGAACTGAAGCTGATCGTCGACCTGATGTACGAGGGCGGCATCGCCAAGCAGCGCTGGTCGGTCTCCGACACCGCCGAGTTCGGCGACTACGTCTCGGGCCCCCGCGTCATCGACGCTCGGGTGAAGGAGAACATGAAGGCCGTCCTGACCGACGTGCAGAACGGTGCCTTCGCCAAGCGCTTCATCGACGACCAGGACGCGGGCGCTCCCGAGTTCAAGGCCTTCCGTGAGGCGGGGGAGAACCACCCCATCGAGGCCACCGGTCGCGAACTGCGCAAGCTGATGTCATGGGTCAAGTCGTCCGACTCCGACTACACCGAGGGCACGGCCGCTCGCTGACCCACCCCGAACCACACCCTCGGCCAATGGTCAGACTTCACGCCCACAAGCGTGACGTCTGGACATTGGCCGAGAGTGTGTTCGGGCCTCTGGGTCGGGCGCGACCGGCTCGAGGGACGGCGGGGACAGCGTGATCACCCACTGGATCGACGGTCTTCCGGTACCGCTGCGGGCTCCCACCGACCTGGGCTGGGTCGCCCCGTGGGGTCGGGTCTTCACCGTGCTGGCAGACCAGGACTCCGGCAACCTGTGCCTGGGCGTGCGCGCCCATGATGGTGAGCGCCTCTTCCTGAAGATGGCCGGCGCCGCAACCTCGCGCTACGAGGGAACGATCCCGGACGCGGTCGAGCGCCTGCGGCATGCGGGGGAGGCCTTCGAGCAGTTGGCGCACCCGAGCCTCGTCCGGCTTCGCGACCGACGTGACCTCGACCTCGGCGACGCGACCGGGCATCTGCTCGTCTTCGAGTGGACGGACGCGATCCCCCTGGGCAGGCAGTACGACCGCGTGCACGAGGTGCGGGCGCTCCCGCAACCAGTCCGCGTGGACCTCGTCAGCCAATTGATCGCCTTCCACGCCCATGTCGCTGAGAAGGGTTGGGTTCCGGTCGACCTGTACGAAGGATCGGTCATGGTCGATCCGGCTGCCGGTCGGGCGGTGGTCTGCGACATCGACCTCTACCAACGCGCACCCCTGACCAACACCATGGGGCGCATGTGGGGATCGACGCGGTTCATGGCGCCCGAGGAGTTCCAACTCGGCGCCCTCCTGGACGAGAGCACCACAGTCTTCACCCTGGGCTGTCTGGCGCACGCCCTGCTCGGCGACAGTGACACCAAGCAGTTCACGGCCTGGGAGGCCAGTCCACGCCAGTTCGAGGTGGCGGAACGCGCCCGCAGCACCTCCCGGGAGGATCGGTACGCCAGTGTCGACGAACTTCTGGACGCCTGGGGGCGGGCTCAGCGCTGAACCGCACGACCGATAGCCTTCAGGTCAGCGGAAGGCAGTCTCTGATGGTGTTCCTGGTGGTCGGCGGGATCGGTGCGGCGATCCTCGTGCTCTCGTTGGTCCTGGGGGACTTCCTGCAGATCGGTGACCACCTCGGTGGTCTGCTCGACTCCGACCTCGTCTCGAGCGCTGCGATCGCTGCCTTCCTGGGAGTGTTCGGTTTCGTCGGCTGGGGCGTCCGCTCGGCCACCGGCAGCACTTGGCTGGCCATTCCCGTCGGCGTGGTCGCCGGTTTGATGGTCGGTTGGCTGCTCGGACGACTGACCCGCGCCCTCGACCGCAACGACCCCACTGCATCGCTCAACACCTCGTCCTTGGTCGGCCTGAACGCCACGGTGATCTCCGACATCCCGAGCTCGGGGTTCGGCGAGGTTCGCGTGAATGCCGCTGGCCACCCGCTCAAGCTCAACGCCCGCGCCGACGGACCGCTGCCCCGGGGAACGCAGGTGTGGGTGGCCGGAGTCGTGTCGGCCACCGCCGTCGAGGTCCGCACGACCGATCCCGGCGACGCACCCACCAATGACACCCCGCACTGACCCAACCCAGCCTGCAAGACACCAACCAGAGGTCCCGCGCCCACCGGCGCCACCCAGGGACCCAAACCGGACAGGAGCACCATGCCCGACATCTCTCCCCTGGCGATCGGCATCGCAGCGGCGGTGGTGGTGGCAGTCATCGCCGCCCTGCTGATCGTCAGCCGTTACCGCGTCGCCGGTCCCAACGAGGCCTTCATCGTGACCGGCCGCAAGGGCAAGGAGGTGCGCAATCCCGAGACCGGGATCCTGTCGACCGACCTGTCGGGCCAGAAGGTGGTGATGGGTGGAGGAGTGTTCGTGTGGCCGTTCGTGCAGCGACTGCACACGCTCGACCTCTCGAGCCGCCGCATCATGGTGCAGATCAAGGGGGCGGTCTCGGGTCAGGGAATCAAGCTCAACCTCGACGGCGTCGCCATCGTCAAGGTGGGCGGGAACGAAGACTCCATCCGGGCGGCAGCCCAGCGCTTCCTGTCCCAGCAGGACGAGATCGAGACCTTCACCCAGGAGACCCTCGCTGGTTCGCTGCGCTCCATCGTCGGCCCGTTGACCGTCGAGCAGATCATCAGGGACCGGGCGGCGTTCGCGCAGCGGGTGGCCGACGAGTCGGAATCGTCCCTGACGGGGCAGGGTCTGGTTCTCGACACCTTCCAGATCCAGGACATCACCGATGACGGCACCTACCTCTCCGACCTCGGACGACCCGAGGCAGCGAAGGTGCAGCAGGTGGCCGCGATCGCCGAATCGGCCGCCCGACAGCAGGCGGAACAGGCCAGGATCGCCGCCGAGCAGCAGATCGCCATCGCCCAGCGCGAACTGGCCCTGAAGCAGTCAGAGATCAAGGCCGAGACCGACGCGGCATCCGCTCGAGCCGCGGCGTCCGGGCCCTTGGCCCAGGCCGACCGTGACCAGGCCATCCTGACCGAGCAGGAGAAGGTGGCCGTGAGGCAGGCGGCCCTCAAGGAACGCCAACTCGACACCGAGGTTCGCAAGCCAGCCGACGCCGAGCGTTACCGCGTCGAGACGGAGGCGGAGGCGAGGCGGGCTGCTGCGATCTCGCAGGCTGCCGCCGCGAAGGCCGCCGCCATCGCCAATGCCGAGGCAGAGGCAGAGACGGCCCGCTTGACCGGAGAGGGCGACAAGTCCCGACGTGCCGCACTCGCGGAAGCCGAAGCGATCGAGGGTGCCCGGCGGGGTGAGGCCGAGAAGGCCCGTCGTATCGCCGAGGCCGATGCCGTGCGCGCTGAGGGCGATGCGAAGGCCTCCAGCGTGCTCGCGGTGGGTGAGGCCGAGGCAGCTGCCATGAACAAGCGGGCCGATGCCTTCGCACGCTACAACGAGGCCGCTGTGCTGCAGATGTTGGTGGAGGTGCTGCCGCAGGTGGCCGAGAAGGTCGCAGCCCCGATGGCGGGTATCGACAAGCTGACCGTGATCTCGACCGACGGAGCCGGTGCGGTCCCCAAGCAGGTGACCAACACGGTGGTGCAGACCATGGAGTTGATCAAGAACACCACCGGGGTCGATCTCTCGAGGCTGATGTCGGCCTATTCCGATGAGGCCGTCGTCGCGACGCAGAAGGTGCCCGAGGGCGACCCCGCCTGATCCGGGGGAGACGACGACGGCGTGGGTGCCCCGGTCAACGGGGTACCCACGCCGTTCGCGTGACGCTGTGAATTCCTGATCCCGAGGTCATCGTCCGCCGGTGCGGGGTGAGCTGCCTGAGCCGGCACTTCTGGGGGCGGCCACCAGAGTCGTGGTGAGGGTGGTGGCCGTTCCGTTGCGGACGACCCCCAGTGTCACCTTCTCGTTCACCTCCGCCGACCGCACGAGCGCGACCAAGGAGTCCGACGAGGCCACCGAGGTGCCGTTGACGGAGGTGATCAGGTCGCCCGCCCGCAGTCCAGCCCTCGCTGCGGGTGTCCCGGCCGAGACCGAGCGCACCTGGGCGCCGGTGATGGTGACCCCGTTGACGGTGGCCGTGCCGTCGGTGGTGCCGATGCCGAGGTAGGCGTGGTCCGCCGTGCCGTCGGCAATCAGCTGCTTGACCACGTAGCTCACCTCGTTCGACGGGATCGCGAACCCGATGCCGATGCTGCCGCTCTGGCTGGCCGTGCCACTCGACAGCGTCGCGATCGAGGAGTTGATCCCCAGCAGCTCAGCGTCTGCGTTGACCAGGGCGCCTCCGGAGTTCCCGGGGTTGATGGGTGCCGAGGTCTGGATCGCGTTGGTGTAGACGGCGTCGGCCTGCGTCGTGGGGGTGGTGGTCTCGCCCGTGGTGACCACCGGACGGTTGAGAGCACTGACGATGCCCGTGGTGACCGTGTCGCTCAGACCGAGCGGATTGCCGATGGCCATCACCGCCTGCCCGACGGACGCCTTGTCGGAGTCGGCCACCGTGATCGGCTGGCTGCCCGACGGGAGTCCCGCGACCTTGATCACGGCCAGGTCGGACGAGGCATCAGTGCCGACGATGGTCGCGGGATGGCTGCTGGTCCCGAACTGCACCGTGATCGTCGCTCCCGTGCCGAGTCCCGACACGACGTGGTTGTTGGTGACGATGTGACCGGCCGTGTCCCAGATGACTCCCGTACCGGCCGCCTCCGACCGGGCCGAGGAGACGGTGATGGAGACGACCGACTTCGAAGCCGTGGCGGCCGTCCTCGACCAGTCAGGGTTGGACGAGTCGCCCTGCACCACCTTGGTGACCGTCGTGGACGAGGCTGCACCCGATCCGCTCGCCGAGGCGACGGCAGCCGGGCGCTGGTCCGCAAGGTAGCGGTCGGTGATGACACCGGCTCCTCCCCCGACACCCGCGGCCAGTACTGCGACCGCCAGCACCGAGGAGATGCGACCGCGTGAGTGCTTGGTCGCAGCGGCAGCCTGTTGGGTGGGCTGCTGTTGGTCGGGCCACTGCTGGGTGGGCCACTGTTGGTCGGGCCACTGTTGGGTGGGCCACTGTTGGGTGGGGCCCTGCGGGTACTGGACCGGCTGGTGTTCGAATCGATCGTTGGTCATGGGAGCCTCCGGGTGATCGGGGTGGGCGTTCCGTGCGTCCTCGACCACCAACCA
The DNA here is from genome assembly GCF_950101875.1 of Aestuariimicrobium sp. T2.26MG-19.2B. NCBI lineage: Bacteria > Bacillati > Actinomycetota > Actinomycetes > Propionibacteriales > Propionibacteriaceae > Aestuariimicrobium > Aestuariimicrobium sp. T2.26MG-19.2B. The sequence goes on from NZ_CATNLW010000002.1 coordinate 46,145, forward strand.
ACTCCGGGAGTCTGGGTGTTTCCTGTGAGCCACCCACGCGTCCCCTGTCAGTGCGGACGCCGCTGCGACCACACCTCCCGGCCACCTCAGCTCAGGATGGCGGCGGCCATGTCGTCCAAGGTCTGCTTCGTGCGCGGGTGTCCGACCAGGTTCAGGTGACCGTGCTTCATGCCGTGGGCCGTCAGGCAGACGACCTCGACACCACTGGCCTCCAGGTGCCGGGCCAGGGCCTCGCCGGAGGCACGAAGCTCGTCGTACTGGTCGTTGACGATCAGGCAGCGGGGCAGACCCGCCATGTCGGTTCGGTGACCGACATAGCCGTACGGGTCATCGACGGTGGCCCCATAGGCGGCGCCGATGAAGGTCAGCGCTGTCTCGTCGAACCCTGACCCGAACTGGTCGAGGTCGCGACGCAACTCGTCCGACATCTCCGGCGTGTGGGCGTGGACGGCGGGGTAGATGGGCAGCCAGACATGGGGGAGCGGGCCGCCCTCGTCCCGCAACCGGACGACCGCGCCCGCGATCAGGTTGGCGCCGGCGGAGGCTCCCCCGATGGCCAGCCGGTCGGGGTCGATGCCGAGCTGGGCGGCGTGCTCATGCACCCAGCGGTAGGCGGTGGTCACCTCGTCGTGGGCGATCGGGTACTGGTTGCTGACTGACTCGGGCAGCGGCATGGCGGTGGGTGGGTTCGGGGCCCCGGTCAGTCGGTAGTCGACCGAGATGACCACGCCCTGGGTTCGGGTCGCGATGCCTCGGCTCACCTCGTCCGCCTCGGGCATGTCGAGGTCGCCCCACATGAAGGCTCCTCCGTGGCACCAGACCAGTCCCGGGGCCTGCGGTGCAGCCGAGGGGTCGCGGTAGACGCGCACCGGTATGTCGCCGTGCGGGCCGGGGATCGTGTCGTGGTGGATCAGCACCTCGTCGGACTCGGCCGCCCCGTAGGGGCGCGCCATCACTGCCTGCACCTGCGGCGACTCGGCGTCCAGGCCCTGTTCCTGGGCCAGTTGGGCGGCCTCGGCGAGGCGGGCGGCGAACAGTTCATCCAGCGGCATGCCGCCAGCCTAGGAGGGTTCAGGCTCGACGGCGCAAGATCCGCCAGACCACGAACGCAATCACCACTGCGCCGACGCCGCCGAGGATCCACGGCGTCCTCCCGTGGCTGACGACTCCCACCATCGGCACCGACGAGACGGCTCGCCCGGCGCCCAGTTCTGCGTTCACCTCGGCTGCGGATGAGTCGTCATGGGGACGCGAGCCCGTTCCGAGCTGCATCGTGAAGCGGTCGCCCTCACGCTGGAGCATGAAGATCTCGTCGGTGAACACATTCAGCGCCATGGCGCAGGTACTGCTGGCTTGGGTGTCGACCACCTCGATGCTGTCGGCGACGTCCCCCTTCCAGACGTGGGTGACCCGCACGATGTAGCGCTGCTGGCCGTCCTTGGTCGGCTGCTTCCACTCGACCACCCCCCGCAGCACCACGGTGCTGGCGGCGGTGGACTGCTTCACGGGCACGGAGACGTACGAGCACGCCCAGGCCGGCGTGGCCGAGGTGGTCATCAGGACGAGGCCCGCCAGCATGCTGTCGACGGCAGTGATGAGTCGCCAACGGGGTCGCGACTGTGGGGCTGACATGTCCTCATGATGCGCGCGTCGTGGGCCTGACAAGCAACGTCGTGACCGAATCGTTGTCCCAGCCATCACCGGCTGGGGTCTCGGTGGCCGGCGAGGTCGCCAGCACAGTTGATTGACGTGCCAGCCCTGAAGGGTCAGGCTCCCGCGCGTCGGTGTCGACGACGGACGATGGCGATCACGACCGTCACGCACCCGAAGGCGAGCACGCCGCCCACGATCCCGGGCCAGACGAGCGTCTCGCTGGCCGCTGGGGGCAGCGGTGTGATCGAGATCTCGGTTCCCGCGCCCAGCAGTTCGGTGATGTCGGAGGCGCGTGAGGCGGAGTGGCTCGCGGTTCCCGAACACAGGCCGCCCTGCCACCCCTCGCCGGTGCGCTGCACCATGAAGAGCACGTCGGCGCCGACCGCGAAGTCCTGGCCGCAGGCGCCACCTCCTTGGCCATACCCATCGATCACCTCCAGACGCCCGCGAGCTTCGCCCTTCCAGACCTGGGTGGGACGGACAGTGAGCACGTTTCCGGCCATCTGATTGCCAGTGGGCACCCGGACTCGCTCGACCACGCCGCGGAAGATCGCGTCCGCTCTGGTCACCTGATGGTTCAGGTCCTCCTCGACACACGAGCACGCCCAGGCGGTGGTGGCCGACCAGGTGGACAGCAGCACGGCGACAAGCAGCGGTACGAGTCCGGCGACCGCGGCGGCGAACCACGCCCGTGCCGACCGCGCAGGTGTGGGCCCCCATGAGATCGGGCGCCGGAGGGACATGTGTCCATCCTGCGCCCGATCAGGCCGTGACAAGCGGTGTTGTCACCCAATCGTGATGATCGGTCTTCAGCCAGCCACCCGGGCGGCGATGTCGTCACCGATCTGCTGGGTGATCCGCTGCTTGCCGGCCCGGCCCGCGATGTCGGACTCGACGGCGGCCACGATGCGGGCCGCGTCCTCGGGTCGTCCCAGGTGCTCGAGCAGCAGGGCCATCGACGAGATGGCGGCGGTCGGGTCGGCCTTGCCGGTGCCGGCGATGTCGGGTGCCGAGCCGTGCACCGGCTCGAACATCGAGGGGTACTGGCGGGTGGGGTTGATGTTGGCGCTGGCGGCGAGGCCGATGCCACCGGTGACGGCTCCGGCGAGGTCGGTGACGATGTCGCCGAACAGGTTGTCGGTGACGATCACGTCGAACCGCGAGGGGTTGGTGGTCAGGTGGATCATGGCCGCGTCGATGTGCTGGTAGTCGGTCGACACTTGCGGGTACTCGGCGGCGACCTCGGTGAACACCCGGTTCCACAGCTTGCCGGCATTCACGAGCACGTTGTGCTTGTGCAGCAGGGTGACATGGTTGCGGCGCTGGGTGGCGCGCTCGAACGCGTCACGGACGACCCGCTCCACACCGAAGGCCGTGTTGATGCTGACCTCGGTGGCCAACTCCTGGGGTGTTCCCACCCGCACGGCGCCACCATTGCCGCAGTACAGGCCCTCGGTGCCCTCACGCACGACGACGAAGTCGATCGGCCCCTGGGCCACCACCTGGTCGGACAGCGGCGAGGGCACCCCGGGGTACAACTTCGAGGGGCGAAGGTTCACTGCGTGGTCGAGGGCGAAGCGCAGCTTGAGCAGCAGACCACGTTCGAGCAGACCCGAGGGGATCTGCTGGTCCCCGGGGTGTGCCCCCACGGCGCCGAGGATGATCGCGTCAACCCGCTTGAGCTCCTCAAGGGTCGAGTCGGGCAGCACCTCGCCGGTTCGCTTCCAGGCCTCGGCCCCGAGGTCGTGGTCGACGAAGCTGAAGGTGTTCTCTCCCACGGTGGCCTTGAGCACCTTGACGGCTTCGGCGGTCACCTCCGGCCCGATGTAGTCGCCGCCGATGACGGCGATGGTCGGGGTGTGTTGGCTGTCGTTGCTCATGGCCGTGACTGTAGCCAGCATCGCCGCAAGCCGGGTGCAGGTTCCAGCACCCGGGCGGTAGGTTGCTGGCATGGAGTTCACCCTGCCCACCGACCCCACGTTCTCCGATGCGGCCACGATCGCGCGGGTGCACGCCAACCCCGGCTTCGGGGTGCACTTCACCGATCACATGTCGCGGGTGGAGTGGACGGCCGACCAGGGGTGGCACGACGCGGCCGTCGTCCCCTACGGGCCGATCCAGCTCGACCCGGCGGCCGCGGTGCTCCACTACGCCCAGGAGATCTTCGAGGGCATGAAGGCCTACCGGCACGGCGACGGCTCCGTGTGGACCTTCAGGCCCGAGGCCAATGCAGCCCGCTACGCCCGCTCGGCGACCCGACTGCAGTTGCCCGTGCTCCCGGCCGCCGACTTCCTCGCGAGCATTGAGGCCCTCGTCCGACTCGACGAGCGCTGGGTGCCCGCTGTACTGGACGGGCGTTCCGACGACGAGGGGGTCGATGACGGGCGGTGCGAGCAGGGCCACAGCGGTGGCGGGCAGGGTGAACAGAGTCTGTACCTTCGACCCTTCATGTTCGCGCGCGAGGCCTATCTGGGGGTTCGGGCCGCGAGAAGCGTCACCCACCTCGTGATCGCATCGCCGGTCGGACCCTACTTCCCGGGGGGCGTCGAACCGGTCGACATCTGGCTCGAGGACGAGTTCTCCCGAGCAGCCCCCGGCGGCACCGGGGCCGCCAAGTGTGGCGGCAACTACGCGGCCTCCCTCCAGGCGCAGGCCAAGGCGGCCGAGCACGGCTGCTCCCAGGTGCTCTTCCTCGACGCCGTCGAGCACCGTTGGCTCGAGGAGCTCGGTGGCATGAACATCGTGCTGGTGAGCGCCGACGGTGAGTTGGTCACCCCCGAGACCTCGGGCACGATCCTCGAAGGGGTGACACGTTCCTCGGTCCTGCAGGTCGGACGCGACCTCGGCCTCACCCCGGTCGAACGCCCGGTGGCCTGGGCAGAGGTGGTCGCCGGTGTCGAGGCGGGCCGTTTCACCGAGATCTTCGCGTGCGGCACGGCCGCCGTCATCACGCCGATCCGCGCCATCAGGTCGAACGGGGGAGAACTGGTGGTGCCCGGCAGCGGCGAGGTGTCGCTGCGCATCCGCGAGCGACTGGTCGACATCCAGTACGGACGCGCCGAGGACACCCATGGTTGGCTGTACCGGTTGGCCTGAGCGGCGTACCACGCACTGGAACCCCGCACCCACTGGTTGGTTCGTGCCTCAGGATTGTACGAACCCCCAGATCGGGGGACACGCCATGCACCGCACAGGAGTTGACCAGTGACGCTCACCCCCGTCGCGCCCGAGTACCTGCACGTCTACGACACCACTCTTCGTGACGGCGCCCAGCAGGAGGGCTTGAGGCTCACCGTCTCCGACAAGCTGCGCATCGCGGGACTGTTGGACGAACTGGGTGTCACCCACATCGAGGGTGGCTGGCCGGGCGCCAATCCGAACGACACCGCCTTCTTCAAGGCGGCCGCCGAAGGCCTCGCCCTGCGCAACGCCGCTCTGGTCGCCTTCGGATCCACCCGACGTCCCGGCGGGAAGGCGGCGGACGACCCCTTGGTGGCTGCCCTGCGTGACGCCGGCACGAGTCACATCTGCCTGGTCGCCAAGTCCCACGACCGCCACGTGGAACAGGCCCTGCGTACGACCCTGGACGAGAACCTGGCGATGGTGCGCGACACCGTCAGCCACCTCGTCAACGAGGGCAAGCGGGTCTTCGTCGACTGCGAGCACTTCTTCGACGGGTTCCGCCGCAACGAGGCATACTCCCTCGAGGTGGTACGGGCCGCGGCCGAGGCCGGCGCCGAGGTGGTCGTGCTGTGCGACACCAACGGCGGCATGCTGCCCAGCTGGATGGGCGACGTGGTCTCGTCCGCAGCGGCCATCGGGGTCGACCTCGGCATCCACTGCCACAACGACACGGGCTGCGCTGTCGCCAACTCGATGGCGGCCGTCGAGGCCGGCGCCATGCACGTGCAGGGCACCATCAACGGCTACGGCGAGCGGACCGGCAATGCCGACCTCACCACGGTGGTGGCCAACCTGCAGCTCAAGTACGGGTGGGAACCGCTGGGCGGACGAGGGCTTGAGTCACTCACCCACATCAGCCACGCGATCGCCGAGATCGCCAACCAGCCGGCGCACGCGCGCCAGCCGTACGTGGGTCACTCGTCCTTCGCACACAAGGCAGGACTTCACGCCTCAGCCATCAGGGTCGACCCCAATCTCTACCAGCACATCGACCCTGCACTGGTGGGCAACGACATGCGCATGCTCATCTCAGACATGTCGGGTCGCGCCAACATCCAGATCAAGGCCGAGCAGTTGGGATTCGAACTCCCAGACCGCGACACCGCCGCAATGGTGGCCGACGTGGTCAAGGAGCGGGAAGCGAACGGCTACTCCTACGAGGCCTCCGACGCCAGCTTCGAACTGCTGATGCGTGACCTGCTCGGCACCCTCGACAAGCCTTTCGAGGTGGGCGCGTGGGAGGTCAGCACCCGGCACCAGGCCTTGAACGTTCCCGGCGACTCCCAGGCCACCGTCACCCTCACCCTCCACGGTGAGACCAAGACCGTCACCTCGGACGGAAACGGCCCCGTCAACGCGCTCGACTCGGCACTCCGCGAGGTGGTGGCGCACGGGTTCGAGCAAGTGCTGCCCTACCGGCTCTCCGATTACCGGGTGCGCATCCTCGAGGCCGGCTTCGGAACCGACGCGGTCGTGCGGGTGCTGATCGACATGGGCACCACCGACCACACCTGGACCACGGTGGGTGTGGGCACCAACGTGATCGAGGCCTCCTGGGAGGCCTTGGCCGACGGTTACCTCTACGGACTCGTCAAGGGCTATTGATCTGTTGGGGCGGCTCGCAGCAAGCTGCGACGCTCGCCGCCCGGAGGTCTCGCTTCGCTCGCCCGTGGTGGTTGCGTCCGTGGGGCACACCCGTGCGCAAGCTGCGGCGCTCGCCACGTGTCCATGGGGCGGCTCGCAGCAAGCTGCGACGCTCACCGCCCGGAGGTCTCGCTTCGCTCGCCCGTCGTGGTCGCGTCCATGGGCGGGGCGTCAGTCAGCTGATGCGCTCGATCACCAGCGGTCGTCCTTCGAACGAGCCGGACGCCTCGATCGTCCAGCCGCCCTCCAGTGCCTGCTTGGCCCGGTCGAACGTCTCCGGGGTGTCGGTGAGCAGGGTGAACAGCGGCTGACCCGCGGTGACGGCGTCACCGGGCTTGGCATGCATCATCACACCGGCCCCCGTCTGCACCGGGTCCTCCTTGCGGGCGCGCCCCGCACCGAGTCGCCACGCCGCCAGACCGACGGCCATGGCATCGAGCCGGGTGAGCACCCCCGACTGGTCCGCGAGGACGACCTCCTGATGTCGGGCCTGGGGGAGGGCCGCCTCCGGGTCGCCACCCTGGGCGCGGATCATCCGCCGCCACACGTCCATCGCAGAGCCGTCGGCAAGCTTGTCGGCAGGGTCGATGTCGACGCCGGCCGACTGCACCATCTCGCGCGCCAGGGCCAGCGTCAGGTCGACCACGTCGGTCGGGCCGCCCCCGGCGAGGACCTCCACCGACTCGGCCACCTCGACGGCGTTGCCTGCCGCGCGGCCCAGCGGGGTGTCCATGTCGGTGAGCAGGGCGACGGTCGTGACGCCCGCTGCCTTGCCGAGGGCCACCATGCGACTCGCCAGTTCACGGGCCTGGTCGAGGGTCTGCATGAAAGCGCCGACCCCGACCTTCACATCGAGCACCAACGAGTCGGTTCCCTCGGCGATCTTCTTCGACATGATCGAACTGGCGATCAGCGGGATCGCCTCGACGGTGCCGGTGACGTCCCGCAGCGCGTAGAGCTTCTTGTCTGCCGGAGCCAGCCCCGAACCGGCAGCGCAGATGACGGCGCCCACATCCGCCAACTGGCGCATCATCTCGTCGTTCGTCAGGGACGCCCTCCAGCCGGGAATGGACTCGAGCTTGTCCAGGGTGCCACCGGTGTGGCCGAGGCCTCGTCCGCTCAGCTGTGGCACGGCGACACCGCAGGCCGCGACCAACGGCGCGAGGGGGAGAGTGATCTTGTCACCGACCCCGCCCGTGGAGTGCTTGTCGGCGGTGGGTCGAGACAGTCCGGAGAAGTCGAGCCTCTCGCCGGTGTTGATCATCGCGGTGGTCCAGGTCGAGAGCTCGCTGTCGGCCATGCCGCGGAAGAAGATGGCCATCGCCATCGCCGACATCTGTTCGTCGGCCACCTCACCTCGGGTGTAGGCCGGGATCAGCCAGTCGATCTGGTCACTGGTCAACTCAGCCCCGGAACGCTTGCGGCGGATCAACTCGACGGCATCGAAAGCACTCATGCCTCGCAGTATGTCAGCAGCGCCCAGCGTGCCGACGGCCGCCATGGCAGGGTGGGGGAATGGCCCCACGACTCCAGTTGACCTCCGTCACCCTCGGCTGTCCTGACGCGGCAGCCCTCGCCAACTTCTACGCTCGCCTGCTGGGCGGCGAACCCAATCCCTCAGACCCCGGGTGGGCTCAGCTGAGCACCGAGTCCGACGGGGGACGGTTCACCGTGAACTTCGAGTTCGAGGAGCAGTGGACCCCACCCGTGTGGCCCGCCGAGCCCGGCCACCAGTTCGCCAGTCAACACCTGGACATCTTGGTGGACGACCTGCCGGCGGCCGTCGACCACGCCTTGGCCTGCGGTGCGCGCCTCGCCCCCCACCAGCCCCAAGAATCGGTACGGGTGATGTTCGACCCGGCAGGCCATCCGTTCTGCCTGTTCCTCTGAGCAGAGCTCGCCGGCCCCCTCGACCCGGCCCGTCCCAACCCGGCCCGCTCCGGTGCCGGGCCGTCCCGCGCAGCTTCGGATGGTCGCGTCGATAGGCTGACCGCATGCGCATTGCTCGTTACTCCCTGCCCGGTCAGGACCCCGCCTACGGCATCGTCGAACTCGCCGCTGACGGGGGCGACCACCCCGACATCGTCTCCCAGATCACCGGGGATCCCTTGGCCGGTCCGGTGAACTACTCGGGGCAGCGCCACGACCTGTCCGACGTCCGACTGCTCTCGCCGGTCATCCCCCGCTCCAAGGTCATTGGCGTGGGCCGCAACTATGCCGCCCACGCTGCCGAACTCGGCAATGAGGTGCCCCAACGCCCGTTGTTGTTCTTCAAGCCCAACACCTCGGTGATCGGGCCCGGCGAGGCCATCGTCAAGCCGGCCGAGGTCAACGAGTTGAGCTACGAGGGTGAACTGGCCGTCGTGATCGGACGCATCGCCAAGCAGGTACCCGCCGAACGCGTGCAGGAGGTCATCTTCGGGTACACCATCGCCAACGACGTGACCGCCAGGGACCTGCAGGCACCCGAGGGCCAGTGGGCGCGGGCCAAGGGATGGGACACGTTCTGCCCGCTCGGGCCCTGGCTCGTCACCCACCTCTCGGTGGACGAGGCCGGCCACCTGCCGCTCGAGACCACCCTGGACGGCGAGACCCGGCAGCGGGGCAACACCGACCTGATGATGCGATCGATCACCGAACTGGTCACCTACATCTCCGGCTTCACCACCCTCATCCCCGGCGACGTCATCCTGACCGGGACACCCGCCGGGGTCGGGTCGATGCAGGCGGGTCAGGAGGTGAGCGTCACCATCGACGGCATCGGCACGCTCACCAACCCGGTCGTGGACGAGGCCTGAGCCGGTGCAGCCACTGCTCGAACCGGTCGCCGATCCGGAGCCCTCCATCGCCTACCCCGACGTGCTCGGCGGCGGACGCCAGGTGATGGTGCGCTGCGTCGTCGGCCTGTTGATCGGGATCTCGGGCTACCTGCTGGTGGTACCGGTGGTCGCCCAACTGGTCCTGGGACTCGGCTACCTGGTGCGACGTCCCACCGGCGGTTTCACCGCCTACTACGGCCGGGCCATGGCCTACCACCTGCCCGAGGGCCTGGCCGCGACCCACATCGCCCTTGCCACGCTGATCCCGCTCAGCATCGCGCTCGTGTGGGGCTGGCACCGGGTGCGCCCCCGTTGGCTGCTGTCGGTGCAGCCGGGGCTGCGGTGGCGCTACCTGTTCGGCTGCCTCGCCATCGCTGCGGTGGCCTTGAACCTGGTCATGTGGGTGAGCGAATGGGCCTCGGGCGGCTGGGGGGGTTGGGGTCACTTCCCCCAGTGGACGGTGCCCGCGCAGGCCTGGCTCTGGGTCGTCTTCGTGCTGGTGCTGTCGCCCCTGCAAGCGGCGGGGGAGGAGTTCTTCTTCCGTGGCTACATGCTGCAGGCCATCGGTGGGATCACCCGCAACCGCTGGGCCGCCGTGGTGGTGACGGCGCTGGTCTTCGCGCTGTTCCACGGTGTGCAGAACATCTGGTTGTTCATCGACCGATTCGCCTTCGGCCTGCTGGCAGGTGCGCTGGTGGTCGTCACCGGAGGCATCGAGGCAGGCATCGCCGCGCATGTGGCCAACAACGTCTTCGCCTTCGGCTACGCCATCTTCAGCGGGGGCGCCGCACGGGCCAAGGGAGTCACCCAGATCACCGCGAGCGCTGCGGTCTGGGACGTGGCCGGATTCGCGGTCACCGCCGCCCTGTGCTGGTGGTTCGGACGCCGACTCAACGTCGCCCACACCACCCCCGCCATCACCCCGGGACGGATTTGAGCGATCTGGTCGGCGTGCTCTAGAGTTAGTCGTCGTTGCCGAGGGTTCCGAGGAGCCGGTCGGCGACGTAGGGGTATGGTGTAATTGGCAACACGAAGGTTTCTGGTTCCTTTATTCTAGGTTCGAGTCCTAGTACCCCTGCGAAGAACTGAATTGGCAGGCCCTCAAGGTTTCCAGTAGAGTTCTTCGAGCGCCGAGGTCAGACTCGGCAGCTGGCCCCCGTTGTGTAGCGGCCCAGCACGCCGCCCTCTCACGGCGGTAGCGCCGGTTCAAATCCGGTCGGGGGTACAGATCGAGGCCCGTCAGGCGACTGACGGGCCTCTCGCATTTGCGGTCACTCGGCCTGGGGACCACGGCCCGTGCTTGAATCGTTTCATGCCGCAGTCGACACCCGCCCTCGCCGAACCGAGCCCGAAGTGGACGGCACGCCTCATTGCCGCCTCGACCGGTGGCGACTCGGCACCTCGATTCCGTCGGGAGTTCACCGTCGACCACACGCACGGCGCGATCGTCCGGGCTCGTTGGTTCGTGAGTGCCCACGGCATCTTCGAGGCACAACTCGACGGACGACCGATCGGTCCGGACGTGTTGAGCCCCGGGTGGACCAGCTACGAGTGGCGGCAGCGCTACCGCGAGTACGACGTCACCCATCGCCTGCACCCCAGCGTCGACCCTGTCGTGGCCAGCATCCTGGTCGGGAACGGGTGGTGGGCCGGTCGCCTCACCTGGCAGGAAGGACGCCGCCACCTCTACGGCGACCGCACGGCCGTGATCGCCCAACTCGAGATCACCTTCGCCGACGGGTACGTGCAAACGGTCGTGACCGACGCGTCCTGGGACGTGGGCCCGTCCGAGGTGTTGACCGATGACCTCTACGACGGGCAGACCATCGATGCGCGGCGAGCCGCGCGGGACTGGCTGAGGCCCGGCTTCTCGTCCGAGTCCGAGCCCCGTGGCTGGGGCCCAGCCGAGGTGCTCGACTTCGACGCCTCGGTGCTGGTTCCCTATCTGGGTCCGCCCGTGGTCAGGCATGAGGAGTTGCCACCCCGACGCATCTGGACGTCCCCGTCCGGACGCACCTTGGTCGACTTCGGCCAGAACGTGGTGGGGTGGGTGAAGCTGAGGGTGCAGGGGCCCGCCGGTCAGGAGGTGATCATGCGGCATGCCGAGGTGTTGGAGCACGAGGAGTTGGGCACTCGTCCGCTGCGCTCGGCGCTCGCCACCGATCGTTTCGTGCTGTCGGGGGGTGCCGACCACTTCGAACCGACGTTCACCTTCCACGGATTCCGCTACGTCGAGGTGGAGGGCTGGCCCGGTGAGCTGGACCGCGACGACCTCCGCGCCGTGGTGGTCTCGTCCGACCTGAGGCGCACCGGGCACTTCGAGTCCTCCCACGCCGGACTGAACCAACTCCACCGCAACGTCGTGTGGGGGCTGCGTGGGAACATGGTCGACGTCCCGACCGATTGCCCGCAGCGTGACGAGCGGTTGGGCTGGACGGGTGACCTGGCCGTGTTCGCCCCCACCGCCACCTTCCTCTATGACATGCGCGGGTTCCTGGGCGACTGGTTGGCCGACCTTCGGGCCGAACAGGTGCACGCCGGCGGCCGGGTGGCCTTCGTCATCCCCGACGCCCTGAAGATCGTCGAACCCGGGAACGACGCGACCGCCGCCGTGTGGTCGGACGCCGCGGTGTGGGTGCCGTGGGCGCTGTGGCAGGCCCACGGTGACGTCGATGCCCTGACTGAGGCATACCCCGCGATGCTCGACCACGTCGACCACGTCACCACCCTGCTCTCGCCCACCGGCCTGTGGGACACGGGCTTCCAGTTCGGCGACTGGCTGGATCCGGCCGCGCCGCCGGACCACGCCGACCAGGCGCGAGCCGACAAGGGGGTGGTGGCTACCGCCGCCCTGTACCGGAGCGCAACATTGACGGCCACGGCCGCGCGGGTGCTGGGTCGCGAGCAGGATGCCGCGCGGCTGGAAGCACTGGCGACCCGCACCAAACGGGCTTTCAACGAGCACTGGGTCGGCGACGACGGGACCGTCTTCTCGGACTGTCCCACCGTCTACGCCCTGGCGATCGCGTTCGACCTGCTGGACGAACCCCGCCGCCAGTTGGCCGGGGACAGGTTGGCCCAGCTCACCCGCGAGGAGGGGTTCCACATCGCCACCGGCTTCGCGGGCACCCCGTTCGTGTGTGACGCCCTGACCAGCACCGGTCACCTGGTCGAGGCCTACCGACTGCTGCTGCAGACCGAGTGCCCCTCGTGGCTCTACCCGGTGACGATGGGGGCGACGACGATCTGGGAGCGATGGGACTCGATGCTGCCCGACGGCTCCATCAACCCCGGCGAGATGACCAGTTTCAACCACTACGCCCTCGGCGCCGTGGCCGACTGGCTGCACCGCACCGTCGCCGGTCTGGCACCCGCCGAGCCAGGCTATGCGCGGGTGCGGTTCGCGCCTCGTCCGGGTCTTGGTGTGGAGTGGGCCAGGGCATGGCTCGACACACCGCACGGCCGAGCCTCGATCCGGTGGAGCGTGGCCGACGGCGAGCTCCACGTGCTCGTCGACACCCCCGTCGAGGCCGACCTCGACCTGCCGGGGGTGCGTCCCGAACGGGTGGCGGCCGGGCGGCACAGTCGGGTGGTTCCGGTCGGCTCCGTGCTCACCGGGATCGCCCCTTCCTGAGCCCCCGACAGCACAAACTCCCACCCCCGGGACACACTTCACGGTTGTGAGCGTGCAGTCTGTCCCGAAGGTGAGAGTTTGCGGGTGTGGACGAGGGGAGCCCGCTGGTGCGGGCGTCAGGTCACTCGGCCGAGGCTGCCCTGCGCAGGACCTCCGAGAGCCGCTCGGCGGCGCTCATCACGGCGGCGGCGTGCAGTCGTCCCGGCTGGCGACCCAGACGTTCGATCGGACCCGACACCGACAGTGCGGCGATCACCTTGCCGGAAGGGGAGCGGACGGGCGCGCTGACCGAGGCGACCCCCGGCTCGCGTTCGGCGACGGAGTGCGCCCAGCCACGTCGACGCACCGACGCCAGGGCCACTGCCGAGAAGTTCGAGGACGACAGGCCGCGCTGCACCCGCTCCGGCTCCTCCCAGGCGAGCAGCACCTGGGCGGCGGAGCCAGCTGACATCGTCAACTGGGTGCCCACCGGGATGGTGTCGCGCAGTCCCGAGGGACGCTCGGCCGCCGCAGCACACACGCGGAACTCGCCCTGCCTGCGGAACAGCTGGGCGGACTCACCTGTGATGTCGCGAAGCCGCGCGAGAATGGGGCCGGCGGTGGCCAGCAATCGGTCCTCGCCCGCGGCGGAGGCGAGTTCACCCAGACGCGGACCCAACACGAAACGGCCCTGCAGGTCGCGTCCCACCAGACGGTGGTGTTCGAGCGCCACGGCTAGGCGATGGGCTGTCGGTCGGGCCAGTCCGGTCGCCGTGACGAGTCCCGCCAGGGTGGTCGGTCCGGATTCGAGTGCGGTGAGTACAAGGGCGGCTTTGTCGAGCACGCCCACGCCACTGGTGTCGTCCATGATTTGAGATTACATGTCCGCATTTTGGAAATGCAAGCGCTAGAGTTGGACTCCTCGGCGAAGAGTCCTGCTTCGTCGCGAGCCAGTCAGAGACCCACATCGAGGTGTTGAATGCCCACCACTGCCAGTGGTCCGACCACCCTGTCCGACAAGGTCTGGGACGCCCACGTCGTCCGTCAGGCCGCGGGTGAGCCCGACCTGTTGTTCATCGACCTGCACCTCGTGCACGAGGTCACCAGCCCGCAGGCCTTCGCCGGACTCAAGCTCGCGGGACGCCCCGTGCGCCGGCCCGACCTGACCCTGGCCACCGAGGACCACAACACCCCGACGCTCGACATCGATCGGCCCATCGCAGACCCGGTCAGCCGCACCCAGGTCGACACCCTGCGCAAGAACGCTGCCGAGTTCGGGATCCGCATCCATTCCTTGGGTGACAAGGACCAGGGCGTGGTCCACATCATCGGTCCCCAGTTGGGCATCACCCAGCCGGGCATGACCATCGTGTGTGGCGACTCCCACACCTCCACCCACGGCGCCTTCGGGGCACTGGCCTTCGGCATCGGCACCTCCGAGGTCGAGCACGTCCTGGCCACCCAGACGCTGCCGCAGGCTCGTCCGAAGACCATGGCCGTCAACATCAACGGTGACCTGCCCGCCGGTGTGACCGCCAAGGATGTCGTGCTGGCACTGATCGCCAAGGTCGGCACCGGCGGCGGCCAGGGCTACATCGTGGAGTACCGCGGCACGACCATCGAGAACCTGTCGATGGAGGGTCGCATGACCATCTGCAACATGTCGATCGAGTGGGGAGCCAAGGCGGGCATGATCGCCCCCGACCAGGCCACCTTCGACTACATCAAGGGCCGTCCGCATGCTCCCGAGGGTGAGCAGTGGGACGCCGCGGTCGAGTACTGGAAGACGCTGCGCACTGACGACGACGCCGTGTTCGACCGCGAGGTCGACATCGACGCCACCCAGCTCACCCCGTTCGTGACCTGGGGCACCAACCCCGGCCAAGGAGTGCCGCTCGGGGCAGTCGTCCCCACCCCCAGCGACTTCACCGACGAGGTCGACCGCACCGCCGCCGAGAAGGCCCTGCAGTACATGGGCCTGACGGCGGGCACGCCGATGCGTGAGATCGCCGTCGACACCGTCTTCCTGGGATCCTGCACCAACGGACGCATCGAGGACCTCCGCCTCGCGGCCAGCGTGCTGCAGGGCAACCGGATCGCCGACTCGGTGCGCATGCTGGTGGTTCCCGGTTCAGCCCGGGTACGGCTCCAGGCCGAGATCGAGGGACTCGACAAGGTCTTCCTCGAGGCGGGTGCCGAGTGGCGCGCTGCCGGCTGCTCCATGTGCCTGGGCATGAACCCCGACCAGTTGGCTCCCGGGGAGCGGGCCGCGTCGACCTCGAACCGCAACTTCGAGGGCAGGCAGGGCAAGGGTGGACGTACCCACCTGGTCTCGCCCGCCGTCGCGGCCGCCACCGCCATCACCGGACACCTGTCCGCACCCCAAGACCTCATCCCGGCCGAACAGAAGGGCTGATCACCATGGACAAGTTCTCCACCCACATCGGTGTGCCTGTGCCGCTGCGACGCAGCAACGTCGACACCGACCAGATCATCCCTGCCGTCTACCTCAAGCGGATCACCCGCGACGGGTTCGAGGACGGGCTGTTCTCGGCATGGCGCAACGACCCCGACTTCGTGCTCAACCAGGAGGCGTACCGGGCGGGGACGATCCTGATCCCGGGCCCGGAGTTCGGCACGGGTTCATCGCGTGAGCACGCGGTCTGGGCCCTGCAGAACTACGGCTTCAAGGTGGTCATCGGCAGCCGCTTCGGTGACATCTTCCGCAACAACTCGGGCAAGGCCGGCTTGTTGGTGGCGCTCGTCGAGCAGGACGTCGTCGAGCAGTTGTGGGACTGGGTCGAGGCCCACCCGGGCACCGCCATCGAGGTGTCGCTGGAGGATCGGGTGATCAGCCTGCCCGACGGCACGCGTCACGGGTTCACGATCGACGACTTCACCCGGCAGCGGTTGCTCGAGGGGCTCGACGACATCTCGATGACGCTGCAGCACTCCGACGAGATCGCTGCCTACGAGGCCTCACGCCCGAGCTTCAAGCCGGCCACCCTGCCGGTGCGCACCGCGGACTGATCCTCACGAGCCGGTTTGGGGCGGTCGTCCCCGGACGGACGACCCTCACCCGATCGAGACGCGGACGACCTCGTCGCCGCGCCTGGTGACGGTGACTCGTTGACCCGGGCGCAACGACCGCAGCCGTACCAGGCTGGCCCTGGGCAGGTCGACGGCCGTCCCGCGATCGGTGAGGGCTCGCCAGCCCTCAGGCATGACGGCCACCACCGTCGCCTGCACCACGGTGGGCACGGCCCCCCCGTCACGATGGTCGCTCATGGCCACAGACTAGGCGCTAGCGTTGCGTGGCATGACCCACCAACCCCTTCCGCCGGGAGAGTCGAACCACCGTCTCGCCTGGCCCCTGCGGCGCGCCAACCACGAGGACGGCGGACGGGTGTTCACCGCGCTCGGGCGGTTCGTCCACGCGGCCATGGGCCTGTTGGTGACCCACGACTGGCGTGGCAGCGACAGACTGCCCCAGACCGGCGGCGTGCTGGTGGTCTCGAACCACCTGAGCTACTTCGATGCGGTCGCGTTGGGTGAGTTCCTGATCTGGTCGGGCCGTTGGCCGCGGTACCTCGGCAAGGTGCAGTTGTGGAAGACCCCCGTGGTGGGTTGGCTGGCGCGGTCGTGCGAGCAGATCCCCGTCGACCGCGGCTCCGCCAAGGCCGCCGAGGTGCTGGTCACCGCCCAAGGGGCCCTCGACGACGGACGATGCGTGACGATGTACCCCGAGGGCACCCTCACCCGTGATCCCGAGACCTGGCCCATGACGGCCAGGTCGGGGGCCGCCAGGTTGGCCCTGCGCAGCCAGCACCCCGTCGTCCCGGTGGGACAGTGGGGTGCCAACCACGTGATCGGGGGTACCGGCATGGGCATGCCCCGGTTCTTCCCCCGCAAACGGATCCACGTGTGTTGCGGTGAGCCGATCGACCTCTCCGACCTGCGGCCCTGGGTGGGCACCGAGCGCGAGGGCGAGGCGGTGCGGGCGGCTTCGGTGCGGATCATGGACGCCCTCACGGGTCTGGTCGAGGAACTCCGTGGGACCCCTGCCCCGAGGGATCGCTGGGACACGCGTGTGGGCGCGCGGGTGCCGCAGCCCCCGGCTAGGGTGGACGAGGCCGGATCCCGAGGCCCCACCGATCCAGGAGAAGTATGAGCACGCCCACCCGAGTTGCCATCGTCTTCGGCGGAGTCTCGTCCGAGCACGGCGTCTCGTGCCTGACCGCGGCCAGCGTGCTGCAGGCGATCGACCTCGACCGCTACGAGGTGACCTGCATCGGCATCGCCCCCTCGGGGCGGTGGACCCTGGTCGACCTCGACGTCGCCCGTTCCCTGCACACCGTCGACGGGGTGCTGCCCACGGTCCCCGAGTCCGGCCCCGAGGTGGTGCTGCTGTCGACCGGCCGGGGGCCGGGACTGTGCGTGCGCGAGGGCGACCGGCTGGACGAACCCCGCCCCCTCGACGTCGCCTTCGCCCTGCTGCACGGTCCCTTCGGTGAGGACGGCACGATCCAGGGGCTGTTCGAGATGCACCAGCTGCGCTACGTCGGAGCCGGGGTGGCCGCGAGCGCCAACGGCATGGACAAGCACCTGATGAAGGCCTGCTTCGCTGCGGCCGGACTGCCCCAGGGACCCTACGAGGTGGTCACCGCCCGGCAGTGGGCCACCGACCGGGACGCGGTGACGTCCCGGCTGGAGCGCCTCGACCTGCCATGGTTCGTGAAGCCGGCCAGAGCCGGCTCGTCCATCGGGATCACGAAGGTCAACCACCCCGAGCAGGTGGCGGCGGCCATCGGGACGGCCCAGCAGCATGACCCCAAGGTGGTCATCGAGCAGGGCATCATCGGCCGCGAGATCGAGTGTGCGGTGCTGGGCTCACCCGACGGCGCATCCCCCCGCACTTCCCTGGTCGGCGAGATCAGGATGGTGGACGGGTCGGGCTTCTACGACTTCGACGCCAAGTACCTGCCCGGCGAGCAGGTGGCCCTCGACATCCCCGCCCGGATCGACGACGCGTTGCAGGCCCGGGTGCAGGAGATCGCCGTACAGGCCTTCGATGCCATCGGCGCCGAGGGTCTGGGCAGGGTGGACACCTTCGTGCTCGAGTCGGGGGAGGTGCTGGTCAACGAGATCAACACCATGCCCGGTTTCACCCAGTACTCGATGTACCCCCAGCTGTGGCAGAAGTCGGGGCTGGGGTACGGCGAACTGATTGACGAGTTGATCGCCGTCGCGCTGGCCAGGCCCACCGGCCTGCGCTGAGCAGGCGCCCCCACACTGCGGTTTCCGGGCTCAGACGCAGGGGGTGACGACGGGGTCCTGGCCCACGGCGCCGCTCAGCTCGTTCAGCACGTCGGCCTCGGGCGCGTGCGCCGGAGGCACCTCCACCTGCACGAAGGCAGCTCGCCCGAGGGTGGTGAACCGGTAGCCTCCCTCGAGCTTCTCGGCCCACCAGCCGACACCGTTGACCATGTCGCAGCGGCTCCCCGGCTCAAGCCCAGCGGGCTTGTCGACACCGCAGCGCAGCACCACCCTCTTCTCGTCGGAACCCCAGTAGGCCACGCGACCCCGGGCGTCCACCGCTCCCTGCAGACCTGCAACGGTCTCGGGCAGGTCAGCGAGCACGCGTTGGCAGGCGGCCATGGCAGCCGGTGGGGGAGTGTGCGAGGTGGCCGAAGGGGGTTCCTGGGCGCCGCAGGCGGCCAGCGTCAGGCAGGCCAGGACACCAGGGATGGCCGAGCGGGCCGTCCGCATCAAATGTTGACGACGGGGCAGGTGACGGTGCGGGTGATGCCCTCGACTGCCTGCACCTTCGCGACCACGATCTGTCCCAACTCGTCGACCGACCCGGCCTCGGCGCGCACGATCACGTCATAGGGCCCGGTCACGTCCTCGGCGAGGGTGACTCCCTCGATCTCGCGGATGGCGACGGCGACGTCGGCGGCCTTGCCGACATTGGTCTGGACCAAGATGTATGCGTTGACCATGGGTCACTCCTGCCCGTCGCGCTGGTGGGTTGTCCCGCTCACGGTAGCGTGAACGACGATCAGCCACAGTTGAGTTGGGGAGAAGACATGCAGACCATCGCTGAGTTGGGCGAGTTCGGCCTGATCGAGGTCTTCACCCGCGACCTCGGACTGGACGCGGCCGTCTCGGTCGGCCCCGGGGACGATGCCGCCGTGTTCCTGGTGAACGGGTCGGCCGTGTGCTCCACCGACCTGCTGGTGGAGGGGGTGCACTTCCGTACCGACTGGTCGGGTGGCGCCGACGTGGGACGCAAGTGCGTGGCCGTGAACGTCGCCGATCTCGAGGCCATGGGCGCCACTCCGGTCTCGCTGGTGGTTGCCCTCGGGGCACCGGCCAGCACCCCGCTCACGTGGGTCAGGCAGTTCATGACGGGCATGCGTGAAGAGGCCCAGACCGCAGGCGTGACGATCGTCGGCGGCGACACCACGGCCGCGGAACGGATCACCGTCTGCGTGACCGTCGTGGGGCAGACCGAGGGACGCGCACCCGTGCTCCGCTCCGGTGCCCGACCCGGTCAGGTGGTGGCCATGGTGGGTCGTCTCGGTTGGGCCGCCGCGGGTCTGGCGGTGCTCAAGCGCGGGTTCCGCTCGCCCCGGGCGGTGGTCGAGGCGCAACGGACCCCGCAGGTTCCCTATCGGCAGGGCCGACGGGCCGCCGAGGCGGGCGCGACCGCCATGTGCGATGTCTCCGACGGCCTGGTCGGCGATCTCACCCACCTGGCCAACGCCTCGGGGGTGGTGATCGACGTCGACACCTCACGCCTGGTGGTGGCGGAGCCACTCACCGTGGTCGCCCAGGCCACGGGCTCCGACCCGTTGTCGTTCGTGTTGACCGGCGGTGAGGACCATGCGCTGGTGGCCTGCTTCGAGCCCGGGTTCGTCCCTGACGACTGGCACGTGATCGGGCGCGTCCTCCCCGCCCAGGACGACGGACGACCGGCCGTGCTCGTCGACGGCGAGCAGTTCAGTGGGCCCGGCGGGTACGACCACTTCGCCTGAACCGGCGGATGCTGCTGCCGGTCGGACCGGCGTGGCAGGCTGCCCCCCGGTCGGGGGGGTGGGCTAATCTTCCAGCATGGCGACCCGCGCGTCTTCCCCACCGCGGTCGTCGGGCAAGTCCTCCTCGAGGTCTTCGTCCGGCACGCGGTCGTCCGGAAGTTCCTCCAAGTCCACCGCCCGATCCGGCACCAGCCGCTCGACCCAGTCGAGGGGACGATCGTCCGCGCGGCCACGCTCCGGCGGCCTGGGCAAGGGACTGGCAGCCCTGTGGCGCGGAACGGCTGGTCTGCTCGGCAGCGGAGCCCGCAAGGTCGGCGACACCGCTCTTGAGGTCGACCCAGAACTGCGCCGCGACGGTGCCGGTCTGTTCCTGCTGGGGTCGGCCATCGTGGTGGCCGCCGTGTTCTGGTTCGGCCTGCCCGACCCGGTCGGTGGCTGGCTCGAGATCGGCATCTCCACCATCTTCGGGGCGATCAGCTACGCCCTGCCGCTGTTCTGTCTCGGGATGGCGTGGCGCACCCTGAGACACCCGCAGAAGAACGGACCCACCGGGCGACAGGTGGTGGGCTGGTCGGCCTTCTTCCTCGGCGTGCTCGGGCTGGTCAACATCATGAAGGACTCGCCGAGCCCCGCCGACGCACCGGCCCTGAGGGCCGCCGGCGGAGCGTTGGGCTACATCAGTTCGTCGATGCTCACCCAGTTGCTCACCGTCTGGGTCGCAGTTCCGTTGCTGGTGCTGCTGTCACTGTTCGGCATCATCGTGATCATCGGCATGCCGCTGTGGGAGATCGCAGACCGGCTGCGCGACCACCACGACCGCCTGCAGGCACACCGGGCCGAGCGCGCCGAACAGCGGGCGGCCCTGGTCACCGAGGTGGACAAGGCCTACGACTCACCGCTGGTCAGCGACGACGACGAGCCCACCGACCTGTTCGACGCCGTTCCCGACGGTCCTCGCGACGACACCGGCGTCTACGACCATGACGCCGTGGAGTCGGTGCGCCGACAGCCCGGTGAGGCCCCCGCGGTCGATCGCAGCCAGGTGGGACTGCCACCAGAACCCACACTGCAGGCCCCACCCCACACGCCGGTTCCGGCGCGGGTCGAACAGTTGGTGCTGTCGGGCGACGTGCAGTACGTGCTGCCGCAGCCCTCGATGCTCAAGGCCGGCACCGCGCCGAAGGCCAAGACACCGGCCAGCGACGCCATCGTGGCGCGCCTCACCGAGGTGCTGAACCAGTTCGAGATCGACGCCACGGTGACCGGCTACACCCGTGGTCCGACCGTGACCCGCTATGAGGTCGAGCTGGGACAGGCCGTCAAGGTCGAGAAGGTGACGGCACTGTCGAAGAACATCGCCTACGCGGTGGCCTCTTCCGAGGTGCGCATCCTGTCGCCCATCCCGGGCAAGTCGGCGATCGGCATCGAGATCCCCAATCTCGACAAGGAGATCGTCTCGCTGGGTGACGTGCTCCGTTCCCCCCGCGCCATGAACGACCACCACCCCATGACGGTCGGGCTGGGCAAGGACGTCGAGGGCGGGTTCGTGATCGCGAACATGGCCAAGATGCCCCACCTGTTGGTGGCTGGCGCGACCGGCTCGGGCAAGTCGTCCTTCATCAACTCGCTGATCACCTCGATCATGATGCGCTCGACCCCTGACGAGGTCAGGTTGCTGCTGGTCGACCCGAAGCGGGTGGAACTGACCGCCTACGAGGGCATCCCCCACCTGGTCACCCCCATCATCACCAACGCCAAGAAGGCGGCCGACGCGCTGCAGTGGGTCGTCCGTGAGATGGACCTGCGCTACGACGACCTCGCAGCCTTCGGGTTCCGTCACGTCGACGACTTCAACGCCGCCGTTCGGGCGGGCACGGTCAAGGTGCCGGAAGCCTCGGAGCGGGTGCTCGCGCCCTATCCCTACCTGCTGGTGGTCGTCGACGAGTTGGCCGACCTGATGATGGTGGCGCCCCGTGACGTCGAGGACTCCATCGTCCGCATCACCCAGTTGGCCCGGGCCGCCGGTATCCACCTCGTGCTGGCCACCCAGCGTCCCTCGACCGATGTCGTCACCGGACTGATCAAGGCCAATGTGCCCTCGCGGTTGGCCTTCGCCACGTCGTCGATGACCGACTCACGCGTCATCCTCGACCAGCCCGGGGCCGAGAAGCTCGTCGGTCAGGGCGACGGGCTCTTCCTGCCGATGGGGGCCGGCAAGCCGATCCGGGTGCAGGGAGCCTGGGTGGGGGAGCGCGAGGTGCGCTCCGTGGTGGAGTCGATTCGCACCCAGCTCCAGCCCCAGTACCGCGAGGACGTCGTCGCTCCCGCCGCGGGAAGCCAGAAGGTCGCCGAGGACATCGGTGACGACCTGGAACTGGTGATCGACGCCGCGAAGCTGGTGGTCGAGCTGCAGCTGGGTTCGACCTCGATGCTGCAGCGCAAGCTCAGGGTCGGCTTCGCCAAGGCCGGCCGCCTGATGGACATCCTCGAGACCCGCGGCGTGGTGGGCCCCTCCGAGGGGTCGAAGCCCCGGGAGGTGCTGGTGAAGCCGGACGAGCTCGACACGGTGCTCGAGAACCTCGCCCTGGGCTGAGTCCGGGTGGCCGGGCCATTCCCCTGGGGGCTCGGTCGGCCTATCGTCTGTGCATGGCAGACGATGACGTCGACGACCACGAGGACTTCGCGGCCAGCCACGGCGCCCCGCTGCAGCAGTTCGCCGAGCAGCTGACGGGCGATCCCGACGCGGCCAGCGCGTTGGTCGACGCGGCCCTGTCCGACGTGTGGGCCGAGCGTCATCGGCTCGACAGCCCGGAGTGGCCCGCCTTCGCCCGCGAGCGAGTGGCGCGCCGCTGGGCCCGTCGTTCCGGGTGGCCCACCTCGATCGCGGAGGAACCGGTCGACCAGGCGGCCCGGCCCACCACCGATGCGATCGTCGCCGCCGGGCACGTGATGGCGACCCGCCGTGGCCTGATGGTGGCCGGGGCCACGGGGGTTGCTGCCCTGGGGGGCGCCCTGTGGCAGTCCCTGGCGACGGCCGGCCGCGGGAGTCGGGTCCTCGTCGACGGGTTCGCCCTCGACGTCTCGTCCCCGCAGGGGGATCCGACCGGGCCGGTGGTGCGGATCAGTCGTCGTGGTGATCTCCTGGCCGAGTTCGCGACCGCCCGGGAGCGCCCGATGACCTCGATCACTCCGCTGCCCGACGGGCGCGACCTGGTGGCGGTCTGGCTGCGCGGGGAGGTGGAAGCCGTCGACCTCGTCGGTGCGGGCTCAGAACCGGTGATGCCCACGACCCTGGTGCATCCGGGTCACGGCACGTTGGCGTTGGCGATCGGACGAGCCGTCGGGCGCCTGCCGGTGGTCACGTACCTCTCCGACCCGGGGTACCGCAGCGAGCCGCCACGGGTGCCGCAGGCCCTGGTCGACTGGTCCCCCCACCGGATCACCGGCTACTTCGCCCCCCAGACGGGGGTGTTCGTCCTGCAGAAGCCCCACCGGGAGGTGTTGGTGGGGCGCGGGGAGAACCAGGCGACGGTCTTCCTCGCTGACATCGGCGCCGAGACCCAACTGCTGGTGGTGCAGAGCTGGAGCCTGGTGGCAGCCACCCTGTCCCGGGACGGTGCACCCTTGCCGGCGTTGCGGCAGGTGTTCCAGAACGGTGCACTGGTGTGTGCCCTGCTCGAACCACCGGCCTCCCCGGCCCACCCTGTCGATGTCGTGGTGGTCGGGGTCAACGGACTGGTCAGCATCCGGGTGGTGGGCCGATGAAGCGCGAGCAGTTCGACGAGTTGGTGCTGGGCCACCGGGAGCGGGCCGTGGCCTCGGCCGCCCAATTGCTGGGCCTGCCCACCGCCGACGGACGAGTCGTCGCGGCAGCCGACCGGGCGCTGGCCGACGTGTGGTCCCGCCGGTGGATGTGGTGGGCCGACCCGGTGGTGCTGTTGCGTCGCGCGCTGGTCCGACACACGCACCCGGGCAGGAAGCCGGAGCCGGGGGTTCGCTGGCCCCCCAACGCCGTGGAATGGCGGGCGCGTGCCGCGGCCGCCAGGACCGAGCACGTCGACCCCGCCGGCGTGCCCCGCAGGGCCGTGATCGTCGGCGGCGTCGGTGTCGCCACCGCCGCCGGCGCCACCACTCTGGGGCTGGCGGTGCACGACGCGGTACGCAGCACCCGGACCACCATCGACGGGGGCACCCGGCTCCGCCTGACGATCGACATCCTGGGGCACGGCAACCGGCGCCAGGCCAAGGTCTACACCTCCGACCCACGCTGGTCGCCCTCCTTGCCGGCGCTGATCGGCTCCTTCGTGGTTGATGCCGCCCACGGCACCAGCGTCGTGTTGCCCACGGCAGGCCTGTCGGACGACGCGACCCTGCAGACCCTCCTGCTGCACCAGCCGGGTCTGGTCTTCGCCGACCTCGTGAACACCGCCGTGGTGCCCTTCGCCGCCAGCGCAGAGGAGCCCTTCGCGGCCGGGCTCTTCTCGTTGGACGCCTACGGGCCGTCCACCCTCGTGTGGGGAGATGAGGCCGGTGGGGTGTTCGGCGACGCCTGGATCGTGCACGGACCCTTCCCGGGTGACCCCGGGCGGATCTGCTACCTCTCCCACGACCACCTGGTCGTGCGTCACCTCACGCGGGGGCTCTCGCAGATGCGATTGAGCTCCCACCCGGTCACGGTTCGTCCGGCTTGGGGACGAACCGACGCCCCCGGGGTGACGGTCTACGGGCTCGGACTGGTCGACGGCACGGGCCTGGTCGCCGTGACGGCCGACGAACCTGGGGAACTGTCGTGGGACCTGCCCAGTCTGGCGACCTCTCGTGCGGTGTCGGGCACGGGCAGGTTCTGGCACGTGCCTGCCCTGCCGCAGGCCACCCGTCCCGGTGACCCGTTCGAGGTGCGGCTGACGCTGCGGACGGCACGCGACGAGGTGCAGTACGTGATGTCGTTCTGATCTCGGACGCCGGCGGCGCCAGGCAGCGCCAGGCAGCGCCGAACCCCGTTCGTCGGCGGACTAGCCTGTCGGTATGGGGATCGACGACGACGTCGAGGCTCACGAGGACTTCGTGACCACCTACGGCGACGACCTGCAGGCGGTGGCCGACGCGCTCGTCTCCGATCGTGGTGTCGCCGAGCAATTGGTCGACCGGACCCTGACCGACCTCTGGCGTGAGCGTGCGAGTCTTCGCGGCGAGGTGCGGGCCGGCTGGGCGCGCCGCCACCTGGCCCAGCTGTGGGCGATGGGTGAGCAATGGCCGACACCGTCCAGGCAGCGAGCTGCTGCCGGTCTGGCGCGCACCGGGGTCCTATCGCCGGTGATCGACGAGGGGTCGAGGCGACTGAGCACCACCCTCTCGAGGGTGACGGTGGCCGGTGTCATCGCGGTCACCGGGGCCACGATCGCCTCGACCGGCCACGGCTGGCCCGTGCAGGTGGGTGGCGAGCAACTGAAACTGCTGCCGAGCGGCGACGGCGATGACGCGTGGCTGCAGCTGTGGCACGCGGATCGACTGCTGGCCGAGTTCTCGCACCCCGTCGACGAACCCACCACGGTGACCGTGCCGTGGTCCGGCGACCCAGCCTCGCCCCGCACCCTGATCGCCTCGTGGGTGCGGGGGGAGTGGACTGCCATCGACTGGGTCAACACTCCGGACGGCGGGGTGTGCACGGGAGTCGTGCTGGGCCTGGGACTGGCGGGCGTGCAGGTCTCGATCGGCCTGGCGCTCGTCGACGGCCCGTGGCCGCTGCCCATGGTCGTGCGCAGCGACGGGCAGTCCTTCCTCAGTGAGGTGCCCCGCTCCGTGGTCGGATTCCGTGACACTCCCGAGCGCGGGATCTCGGGCTATCACGTGTCGTGGGGGGACACCCTCGTCCTGGCCGAACCGGTCCACGTCGTGATGACCCGTCATCTGGGCCACGAATTCGTCCTCCACCTCGGACCCGTGATCCACGACAGCCAGCTGCTGGCCGTCAGGGCACACTCCGGCTCTTCTCCGTCGCTGTGGCGCAACGGGGTCGAACTGGCCACCGGGATCGTCGACAGCCCCCACCTCGGGCCGATCGTGATGGCGGTCTGCCGTCCGCCTGCCAGCCCGGGACATCCGGTCGAGGTGCGATGGTTCGGTTCGGAGGGCCTGCCTCACAGGGCCGTGGTGAACGCATGAACCGGGAGCAGTTCGAGGCTTGGTGGGGAATGCGTCGACCGGCCGCGATCGCCGTCTCGGCGACCTTGATGGGACTGACTGCCGACCACCCCGATGTCACCACCGTCGTGGACCGTGCCTTCGCCGGGGTGTGGGCGCGGCGGTGGATCGTCGAGGACGCGGACCACCTGCTCCGACTGCTGCTGGTGCGGCACAGCCGGCCCGTCGAGGTGGGGCTTCGGCCCAGTGACAGCCCGTCGAACACCTGGCTGCTGCGTGGTCGAGCCGAACGGGCTCGGGCAGCGGAGGGGCTGAGGCCGTGGGAGGGCCCACCGGTGCACCCCTGTGGGGTGGTCGAGGGCGGTCGACTGCCTCGTGGCCTCGGCTCAGCACTGGGTCGCAGAGCCGTCAGCAGACGGACCCTCGCTGGTGCTGCCCTCGTGGTGCCGCTCGCCGCTCTCGGGGCGTGGGTCCTCACCTCGAAGGGGGTCGTTGAGACCGAGACGTTGATGATGATCGGCAGTGGGTTCGCCCTGCGCATCCGGGTGGGTTCCCCGGACCGTCCGACGGCGCGACTGGTCCGGTTGCCCTCCGAGAGCGACCGCGGGGTCGGGCTCGCGGCCATACCGCTGTTGGACGACGCCACCGCTGGCACACCCACCACGGGGATCCTGCCGGCGGGGGAGCCCGACCTCGGCAGTGAGCGGGTGCTGGTCGTCCACCACCCCCAGTTGGCGTGGGCCGACCTGGTCGATGCCGAAGGTCCCGTCTCATTGAGCCACGACCGTCCACACCGAGTGGCCGCCGGTGTGTACCCCAGGTCGACCAGGACCACGCCCGCCCTCGTGTGGGGCGACCTCGCGGGACGCGTGCACGGTGCGGCGGTTGACGCCTGGGCGGTGGTTCCCACCCGACCCGACGCGGTCGTCTACCTCGCCGGGTCGTCCCTGGTGGTCAGACTTCTGTCGGACGAGGCAGCAGGCCTGCCACAGCCCGTCGCATCCGAGCACCTGCTGGGGCTCAGGCCCACCGGTTCCACACTCGAAGTGGGGCTGGTGGCGCAACGGATCACCCTCCCGGACGGGTGGGTGGTGATCGCCGTGACGTGGTCGAGCGCCCAGGGCGATGCCTCGGCCGTGACCCTGACCTGGCACCTCGAGGGGGCCACGGCAGTGATGGCCAGCACCCCGAACACCCGTGTGTGGTACCTGCCGGAGGAGCCCAGCAGTTACCCCGACCTGGTTCTCGAACTGGGCGGTCGGCACGCGACCTTCGTCATCGAGGCTTGACCTGGGCGCAGGGGGGGTGCGGGAGCACCGTCACCCGAGGCGCCGCAGCGGATGAGATACTGGGCCCATCATGACTGACCTGATGAACGTGCACCTGGTCACCTTGGGCTGTGCCCGCAACGAGGTCGACTCCGAAGAACTCGCCGCCCGACTCGAGGCTGGCGGCTTCCGGTTGGTCGACGACGCAGAAGAGGCCGACACCGTGATGGTGAACACCTGCGGCTTCGTCGAGCAGGCCAAGAAGGACTCCATCGACACCCTCATCGAGGCCTCGGAACTGAAGGGCGAGGGCCGCGCGAAGGCAGTGGTCGCCGTGGGTTGCATGGCTGAGCGTTACGGCAGGGAACTGGCCGACTCGCTGCCGGAGGCGGACGCCGTGCTGGGCTTCGACGACTACACCGACATTGCAGGACGACTCCAGACCATCCTGGCCGGGGGCCACCACGAGGCCCACGTGCCCCGTGACCGTCGCAGCCTGCTGCCCCTGACCCCGGTGGCCCGCTCGGCCGCCGCTGGGGGGGTGGCCATCCCCGGGCACGGAGCCGCTCACCTGACCGACCTCCCGGAGGGGCTGGCGCCCGTGAGCGGTCCGCGCACGCTGCGCAAGAGGTTGGGCAATTCCCCGTACGCACCGCTGAAGATCGCCTCGGGCTGTGACCGTCGCTGCGCCTTCTGCGCCATCCCCAGGTTCCGGGGTTCCTACCTGTCCCGGCCAGCGTCCGATGTCGTCGAGGAGGCGCGCTGGCTGGTCGACCACGGGGTGAAGGAAGTCTTCCTCGTGAGCGAGAACTCCTCGTCCTACGGCAAGGACCTCGGCGACCTGCGCGCCCTGGAGAAGTTGCTCGGTGACCTGTCCGCGGTGGACGGACTCGACTGGATCCGGGTCTCGTACCTGCAGCCCGCCGAGTTGAGGCCCTCCCTGGTGGAGGCGATGGTGTCCACCGACAAGGTGGTGCCCTACTTCGACCTGTCGTTCCAGCACGCATCGGGGTCGGTGCTGCGGCGCATGCGTCGCTTCGGCGACGCCGAGAGCTTCCTGGGTCTGATCGACAGCGTGCGCACGCTCGCCCCTCAGGCCGGGATCCGCTCGAACGTGATCGCCGGCTTCCCCGGTGAGACCGAGGCAGACGTCGAAACGCTCAAGCAGTTCCTCATCGACGCCCGACTGGACGTGGTCGGGGTGTTCGGGTACTCCGACGAGGACGAGACGGAGGCACTGGGCCTGAGTGACCACGTCGACCCAGACGAGGTCGAGGCCCGTGCCGCGACGATCTCGGACCTCGCCGCAGAACTGTGCGCCCAGCGGGCCGAGGACCGGATCGGTGAGGTGCTCACCGTGCTCGTCGAGTCGGTCGACGGGGGAGAGGTGACCGGACGAGCCGAGCACCAGGGCCCCGAGGTCGATGGCACCACCACGGTGGTGGGATCCCGAGCAGAGGTCGGGGAGTTCGTCCTGGCCGCCGTCACCGCATCGGACGGCGTCGACCTGATCGCGGAACCGGTCGGCTCGTGAAGAGCCAGTGGAACGTCCCCAACGTCCTGACAGGGATCCGCATCCTGGCCGTGCCGGTCTTCGCCTGGATGCTGCTGGCGCACCCCCACGACCAGGGGTGGCGGTGGGCGACCACGGCGGTCTTCGTCGGCGCGATCCTGACCGATTTCGCGGACGGGCGGATCGCCCGCAAGTACGACCTCGTCACCAACTTCGGCAAGCTGTGGGATCCCTTGGCCGACAAGGCCCTCACCGGCATGGCCTTCGTCGGGCTGAGCATCATCGGTGAACTGCAGTGGTGGGTGACCATCATCATCCTGGTGCGGGAATGGGGGATCACCCTGCTCCGATTCGCGATCCTCAAGTACGGGGTGATGGCCGCCAACCGCGGTGGCAAGCTCAAGACCCTGGTGCAGTCGATCGCCTTGATCCTCTACCTGCTGTGGCTGCCCCACCTGCCGTTGTGGGTGCAATGGGTGGCGTGGGTGGCCATGGGCCTCGCGTTCGTGCTGACCGTGGTCACCGGGCTCGACTACCTGAACGGCGCGCGCAGGTTGCGCGCCACCTGGCGGGCCGAGCATGCCGATGACCGTGCCTGAGGGGGACACCTCCGAGGTTTCCACGTCGGGGGCTGCGGGGGTCGGCCGGCTGGTCGAGTCGCTGATCGAACGCGGAACCACCGTGGCCACGTGTGAGTCCCTCACCGGCGGCCTGTTGGCGGCCACCCTGACGTCGGTGCCGGGGTCGTCGGCGGTGGTGCGCGGTGGCCTGATCACCTACGCCACCGATCTGAAGAGCAGTCTGGCCGGGGTTGACCCCGCCGTGGTCGCCGCCGATGGTGTGGTCTCCGAAGCTGTCGCCCGTGCGATGGCGGAAGGCGTCAGGTCGCGTCTGGGAGCAGACCTGGGGCTCGCGTGCACCGGGGTGGCCGGTCCCGGCGCCCAGGACGGGTTGGCTGCCGGGACCGTGTGGATCGCCGTCGCAGCACGGAGCGGGACGATCGCGCGGAGGCTGGCCGAGAGCGGTGACCGTCAACGCGTGCGGGAGGCAACCGTGGCGGCGCTGATCGCGCTGACGGCCGAAAGCCTGAAGGCTTAATCAGATCATGTAAAGTCGCGAGGCTTCATCTCCGCTCGAGGCTTTCGCGCAGAGCGGGAATGATTCGCCCGCAGACGACGTTGACCCCAATGTCGAACCGCCACTGTGGCGGAACAGACGGTGAACGAGAGGCGGCCGCAATGAAGCCCATGTTGATGCGAGAGCTGATCGGCGAGACCCTGCGCGAACTCCGCTTCGGTCAGGGCCGCACCCTGCGAGACGTCTCGATGGATGCCCGGGTGAGCCTCGGGTACTTGTCCGAGGTCGAGCGTGGCCAGAAGGAGGCATCCTCCGAATTGCTGGCCTCGATCGCCACGGCGCTCAACGTGCCCCTGTCCCAGGTGCTGCACACGGTGAGCCAGAAATTGGTGACGACGGAACAGCCGCAGCGTCCGGTGGTCGTCAAGGCCGCCTGAGCGCGGTCGACGAGCAGGTCCGGTCCAACGGACGAACACCCTGCGTGCATCCCAGAGGGCGGTGCACGCAGGGTGTTCTCGTCAATGGCTCGTGACGGCTCGCTCCGCCGGGCGGATGTGTCGGTCAGACCTCGCCGTTGGCAGGAACCAGCAGCACCTCGACCCCTGCCTTGCGGATCTTGGCCAGTTCATTGCGGTCGGCCGTCGAGTCCGTGACCAGCAGGTCGATCTCGCTCAGGTCGGCCAGTTTGGCGAGCGTGACGCGACCGATCTTCGACCCGTCGGCGACGCAGATCACGGTCTGGGCGCGCTCGATCATGGTGTGGTTGGTGGCCGCCTCGGTGTCGTCATGGGTGGTGAGGCCTCCATCGACACTGACCCCGTCGGAACCCACGATCGCGGTTCCGACATTGATCTGGCGGAACGTCGCCTCGGCCAATGATCCCACCAACTCCAGGGAGTTGGAGCGCAGCACACCACCCGCGATCAGGACTCGCTGCTGACCCACCTTGGCCGCCTCGAGCGCGAGCGAGACCGAGTTGGTGATCAAAGTGATGTCCCTGCGCCCGTGCAGGGCCCTCAGCACCTCGGTGGTCGTGGTCCCTCCGGTCAGGGCGAGGGCGTGTTTGCCCGGCGGAATCCGATCCACGACCGCGCGGGCGATGGCCTGCTTGGCGCGGCGATTGCGCCCGTCCCGCAACTGAACCGGCAACTCCTCACCCTGTCGGACCCGCTTGGCACCGCCGTGGGTTCGCACCAATAGACCCTGCTCGGCCAGGGCAGCCACGTCGCGCCGGATGGTCGCGGCGGAGGCTCCCAGCATCTCCGACAGCTCACTGAGCTGCACGTCGCCCTTGTCGGCGACGGCGGCGAGCAGTGCGACCATGCGGTCCGATCGACGGCCTCCTTGGGCGGCATCGACGGGGGAAGTGGTCATGGATTCTCCGATCAACGCAGGGTGAGCGTTTGGCTGAGGAAATCGTAGCGATCGCTCACGTCCTTGATCGTCATTGGGTCATGATCCGGACACCCTGATCCGGACGCCTGGTTCATGGGAACGCCCTCACGGGGTGGTGCGAGGTCGGAACCCCTGGGGTGTCATGGTGAATCGACTGCCCTCGAGCAGGGAACGCCATGAGGTGCCGTTGGCGAGCTGTGCTCCCAATGCCGGTTCGCCGTTGATCGTCTCGATCGTCATCGGCGACATCACTCGACGACGCACCGCATCGGCCACCACCGACAACGCACCCACGATCCGCTCAGGGTCATCGGTGAAGGCAAGCATCGTCCGCACCCCTCGCTCGAGATGGATGAGCGGTTGCCCTGATCCGAGCACCACCAGGGCGCCGGCCCGGCGCGTGGGACGGTGCGAGGGTGACTCAGGCCAGGGCAGAGCAGCACCGAAAGGATTGGCCGGGTCGCACGCCGCCAACAGTCGCACCGCCCCCTCGGGGTGGTCCTCGCGCACGAGGTCGACGGCTCCCGGCAGGGCGAACTGACTCGCCCCGAGACCTTCGACGAAGTACCCGCGCCGTACCCCACCCTGCTCCTCCAGCGCCGCCAGCACACGGTAGGCCGCCCCGAACGAGCCGAACAATGCCTCGGACTGGACGGCCCCGCGAGTCACCACCCCGTGGCGACTGAGCAGCATGGACGCCGCCATCAGGTCACGCTCGGTCGGGGTGCCTGCGGCGGGTGTGCTGGCCGACCAGCGACCGGGAGTTCCTCCAGATCGGGGGGCGCGCAGCGGGCGGGCGATCGTCCGTCGCCGCGGCGTGGCCCGCTTGGGGGTCCGCAGCGCGCCTCGGGTGGTGTGTTCACGTACGGCCATGAAGGTCGAGCTGGTGAGGCGTCCGGTCCAGACGAGTTCCCAAAGTGCGTCCGTGGCCTCGGCCGACTCGGTCGAGGCAACCTCGTCGGTGCCGGACAGCTCCGCCACCGTCCAGGCCCCTCCGCTGAGGGCACGCTGCACCATCTTCTCGGCCAGCGGTGACAGGGTGCCTTCGGCCGGTTCGGGCAGGGCGAGGTCCGCGGGCCACAGCTGCACCCAGCCGTCGCGGGTGCCGATCGCGCCGTGACCACTCCACGACACGTCACCTCGGGCCAGCAGGTCGTCCAGCATCTCCGGTCGGTAATCGCTGACCCGGGCCGGTAGCACCAGGGTCTCGAGCATGGAGGCAGGGATGGGACATCCCGCCAAGGCCTCCACGGCGGCCATCAGCGCCTCCGGACCGCTCCCCGGTTCGTCCAGCTCATGCCAGCGGGGGGCGAAGGCGGCGAAGCGGCTCTGGTCGACCGGTTCCACGCCGCTGCGCAGCAGGGCCAGGGACCGGCGTCGAACCCGCTGGACCATGCTTCGGTGCCACCACTGGTGCGAGAGCACCTCGAGTTCCGAACCGGGGGACGACCGGGCCCGTTCGAGGATGCCCTCACTGGTGCCCGACGGGAGCCGGTACCGGGCGTCGACGACCTCGGCTGACGCACCTGTGTGGGTGCGCACCCACCGCAGGACGAGTCGTGCCAATGCCTCCTCAGGAGGGAGGGGTGCGCCGGCGCTGTGGCCCGGAGGTACCGGCACTCCCAGACCGTCACGCAGCAGCGGCAGGTCGTCGGGGGTCACCAGGAAGGTGGTGCGGCCAAGGCTGACCGCCGCCACGCGTCGAGCGGACGTGAGCTCCCGCAACCAGAGCTCGGCATCACCCTCGGCCCGCTCGTTTGCCTCCTGGACAGTCAAGGGGCCGAGGGTGCGGATCACGTCCCACCACGACTCGAGGGTCTCGGCGCGGTGGTGCTCGGCGGTGCGCTGAACCTCAGCCTCGACCTGCCGGGCAGCCTCGGGGTCAAGCAGGTCAGCGATCTCACCCGACCTGCCGAGCAGTTCGGCCAGGAGGTTCTGGTCGATTCCAGCTGCTGCCAGGGTGCGCTCCGCCAGCGGCTGGTCGGAGTCATAGATGAACTCGCCGACGTAGGAGAACAGCAGGTTGCGGGCGTAGGGGGAGGGCTGGTCGGTCTCGACCTCGAGCAACCTGATTCGACGGCTGGCCAGTGCCATGAGCTGTTCGGTGAGCCCCGGCAGGTCGAACACGTCCTCCATGCACTCGCGCAGGGTCTCCAGCACGATCGGGAAGTCCGGGTACTGACTGGCGACCTGCAACAACTGGGCCGAACGCATCCGTTGTTGCCACAGCGGTGATCGACGGCGGGGGTCGCGGCGGGGCAGCAGCAGGGCTCGTGCCGCGCACTCGCGGAAGCGTGCCGCGAACAGGGCGCTGCCGAACACCTCGGTGGTGAGCACCTGTTCCACGTCGTCGGGGGAGATGTCCAGCAGTTCGGCCCCCGGCGGCTGGCGCTCGACGTCGGGGATGCGGATGATGATGCCGTCGTTGGTGGCGGTGGCCCGGGCCTCGACGCCGTAGTGGTCCCGCGCCCTCGACTCGATCACCATCGCCCACGGTGCTAGCACCGCGGCTCCCCAGTTGGCGTGCACGAGGACGCGCCAGTCGCCCAGTTCGTCACGGCAGCGTTCCACGACGACGGTGCGCGCACCGGGGACGACCCCCGTGGCGCGCTGCTGCTCGTCCAAGTGGGCCAAGGCGTTGTCGACCGCCCACGCGTCGAGGCCTCGTCCGCGCAGCTCCTCGGCTCGGTTGTCGGGCTGGGACTGCAGGCGGTCGGTGAACTCGCCCAGTGCACGCCCCAGCGCCAATGGACGGGAGTTGGCGTCCCCGTGCCAGAACGGCAACCTGCCCGGCTGGCCCGGTGCGGGGCTGACCATGACCTGGTTGGCGGTGATCTCCTCGATGCGCCACGTACTGGTGCCCAAGGTGAACAGGTCACCCACGCGTGACTCGTAGACCATCTCCTCGTCCAGTTCACCCACTCGACGCCCGGCGCCGTCGCCGACGAGGAAGACGCCGAAGAGGCCGCGATCTGGGATCGTGCCACCAGAGGTCGTCACCAGCCGCTTCGCACCCGGTCGGGCGGTGAGCCGGTCCGTGGCACGGTCCCAGACCAAGCGTGGACGAAGCTCGGCCCAGTCGTCACTGGGATAGCGGCCTGTGAGCATGTCGAGGGTGGCGTTGAACGCGGACTCCGGCAGCTCACGGTAGGGATCGCTGCGCAAGACGATGGCGCGGGCCTCGGCGGCGGTCACGGAGGTGTCGATGCACATGCTCACCAGTTGTTGGGCGAGCACGTCCAGAGGATTGGTGATCCGTCGTACGTCCTCGATCTGCCCGGTCACCATGCGTTCGGCGATGACCCCCGACTCGATGAGGTCTCCGCGGTGAGTGGGCAGGATCACACCTCGCGACACGGCGCCCACCTGGTGACCGGCCCGACCGACCCGCTGCAGCCCCGAAGCCACCGAAGGAGGCGAGGAGATCTGGATGACCTGGTCGACGGCGCCCATGTCGATGCCGAGCTCGAGCGACGAGGTGGCCACCACGCAGGCGAGCGCCCCCGACTTCAGGTCGGCCTCGATCTGGGCCCGTCGCTCCTTGCTGACGGAGCCGTGGTGGGCTCGGGCCAGAGCCTTCCCTGAATGCTCCTCCCGGCCGCCGCCTGCCCCGGACTGGGCCATCACGTGGGCCGGCACGCTCGGGGCCATGGGCTCCTCACCGAGCCGGGTCGCCCACTGTTCGTTGAGGTGTGCGGTCAGACGTTCGGCCACTCTCCGTGAGTTCACGAAACACAAGGTCGATCGGCGGGGTTCGATCAGGTCGAGCACCCGCGACTCGATGAAGGGCCAGATCGACTGGTTCGGTTCAGCCATGCCGGTCTCGGGGTCGGGGGGGAGCGCCAACTGGGTCATGTCGGCGACCGGCACCTCGACGTGGAGCTCCCACCGTTTGTCCGCGGGCGGCTGCACGATCGTGACGGGTCGGTCGCCACCCAGGAAGGCAGCGACGCGCTCGGCCGGCCGAACGGTGGCGGAGAGCCCGACCCGTTGAGCGCCCCCGCGCTGGTGGAGCGCATCGAGCCGTTCCAGGCTCAGCGCCAGATGGGCACCCCGTTTGGTGCCGGCCAGGGCGTGGATCTCGTCGATGATCACCAGGTCGAGATCGGTCAGCGTGTCCCGGTGCTGGCCCGACAGCATCAGGAACAACGACTCAGGAGTCGTGATCAGGATGTCAGGGGGACGCACGAGTTGCCGGCGTCGCTCTGCCGGTGCCGTGTCCCCGGTGCGGACCGCCACGGTCACCGGTGGCAACGCCCGGCCGAGCCGTGCAGCCGCCAACTGGATTCCCCGCAGGGGGGCGGTCAGGTTCCGCTCGACGTCGACGGCGAGGGCCTTGAGGGGTGAGATGTAGAGCACCCGGACCTGATCCTGGTCGCCGTGCCCCTCCTCGGGTCGGGAGGCCCGATGTGTCAGCCGATCGATGCTGTGCAGGAAGGCGGCCAAGGTCTTGCCCGAACCCGTCGGCGCGATGAGCAGGCTGTGCTCGCCGGACGAGATCGCACGCCACGCGCCAGCCTGGGCCGGGGTCGGGGCGGTGAACGAATCGGTGAACCACCGCTGCGTCGGCTCGGAGAAGCTGGCGAGGGCGGACCCGTCCTGCTGAGGTGATGCCCGCTTCTCGACCATGGAAGCATCGTTGCAGACGGCACCGACATGTTCTGGCCGACCTCGTGGCGCGGGTAGGCTGCGCGCATGCGAGAAACCGAGCTGAGGGCGCGCATGGCGCAACATCTCGGCAGCGCCTACTCCCTGCACTGGGCCGAGAACCAGTCCATGGCCTCATTGGGCGGGCGCACGGTCGAGGAGGCACTGGTCGCCGGCGTGAACTGCAAGACGATCTGGCGGGCCGTGTGGGCCGAGCTCGAGCTCGCCCCCGTTCATCGCTGACCCGCAGGCAGAAGAGGACAGGCGGTGGGATCACGCCCTGCGTGCCTCCCTCACCAAACACGTGCGACACACCGATGCGTTCCCGTGATTCGTACGCGTGTTCGGTAAGCTATGACGTGTTGTCCACACCTGCGGCGACGGTCGAACACTTGTCCACAGGCATCGGGCCCGGTGAGATTTTGTCGGAGCCCGTCCATACAGTCACAGACGTCAGAACCGAACAGGACGAGCCCGGTCTCCGGGACCAGGAAAGGAACGAGCATGGCGGTTGCAGATCGCGCCAAGGCCCTCGAGGCGGCGCTCGCCCAGATCGAGAAGCAGCACGGCAAGGGCTCCGTGATGCGATTGGGTGAGGAGACCCGACAGCCCATCGCGGCCATCCCCACGGGCTCCGTGGCCCTCGACATCGCCCTGGGCATCGGGGGTCTCCCGCGAGGCCGAGTCGTCGAGATCTACGGTCCCGAGTCCTCGGGAAAGACGACGGTGGCGTTGCACGCGATCGCCAACGCCCAGCGTGATGGCGGCATCTGTGCGTTCATCGACGCCGAGCACGCACTTGACCCGGAGTATGCGTCCAAGTTGGGTGTCGACACCAACGCCCTGCTGGTGAGCCAGCCCGACAACGGTGAACAGGCGCTCGAGATCGCCGACATGCTGGTCCGGTCGGGTGCGTTGACCCTCATCGTGATCGACTCGGTGGCCGCCCTCACGCCTCGCGCCGAGATCGAGGGTGAGATGGGTGACAACCACGTCGGCCTGCAGGCCCGACTCATGAGCCAGGCGCTGCGCAAGATGACCGGCGCGCTCAGCGGCGCCGGCACCACGGCCATCTTCATCAACCAGCTGCGCGAGAAGATCGGCGTCATGTTCGGCTCGCCCGAGACCACGACCGGTGGCAAGGCCCTGAAGTTCTACTCCTCGGTCCGTCTCGACGTCCGCCGGATCGAGACCCTCAAGGACGGTACCGAGTCCGTGGGCAACCGAACCAGGGTCAAGGTCGTCAAGAACAAGGTGGCGCCGCCCTTCAAGCAGGCCGAGTTCGACATCCTGTACGGACAGGGCATCTCGAGGGAGGGCTCGCTGATCGACATGGGTGTCGACGCTGGCATCATCCGCAAGGCGGGTGCCTGGTTCACCTACGAGACCGACCAGTTGGGCCAGGGCAAGGAGAACGCCCGAGCCTTCCTCAAGGCCAACCCCGACATCGCCCTCGAGATCGAGACCAAGATCAAGCAGAAGATGGGGCTGGGTGCGCCTGAGGCCGTGCCGGACGGCGTGGATCCCGTGACGGGCGAGGTGGCGTTCTGAGCTCCGGCGAGCCCGCGGGGTCGGCTGATGGGGACGCCGACCCGCGGGAGGTCGCCCGCGAGATCGCGCTCAGACGACTGACGCTGCGCGCCCACAGTCGGCACGAACTGGCTGAGGCGATGCGAGCGAAACTGGTGCCCGGCGAGATCATCGACGAGGTGCTCGACCGGTTCAGTGAGGTGCAACTCATCGATGATGCCGCCTTCGCAGCGGCGTGGAGTGAGTCGAGGCACCGCAACCGGAACCTCTCCCGTCGGGTGATCGGGCGCGAGCTGCGGGCCAAGGGCGTGTCGGACGATGACACGAAGCAGGCGCTCGACCAGATCACCGATGAGGACGAACTGCGTTCGGCTCGGCAGATCGCCGAGAAGAAGGCACGCAGTCTGGCCCGACTCGACCCGGTGGTGGCGCGGCGTCGGCTGGAAGGGGTACTGGCCAGGCGCGGCTATGGCCCGAGCGTCATCATCCGTGTCTGTCGCGAGGTACTCGATGCCGACTCTGACATCCTGGGCGACCTGACCGACGCCGACGGCGATCCCGGCCCTCACACCTGGAACTGAGCGGCCCCGGGATGAGCGCGCTGGCTCTGACGGAGCCACTCCGGGTCGGTCCGGGCCTCGCTGAGCAGGCTCAGTCGGCGGGATCGACGTTGGCAGAACCGATACCGGTCACAGGGACGGCGCCCACTCCCACGGCCTTTCCGGCGCGGCGGGTGCGAACCTTCGTCTCGACCCAGCCGGCGAACGTCGTCAGGGCGTAGTTGATCACGATGTAGATCACCGCCGCGACCAGCAGGGCGGCCAGGATGTTGGACTTGCCCGAGGCCAGCGTCCCCAAGGAGCGCAACAGGTCCGGGTAGGTGACGATGTAGCCGAGCGCCGTGTCCTTCAGCACGACCACCATCTGACTCAGCAGCGACGGCAGCATCGCGGTCACGGCCTGGGGCAGCAGGACGTTCCACAGGGTCTGCTCCCGGGTCAGCCCGATGGCCCATCCCGCCTCCCGCTGCCCGCTGGGAAGTGAGTGAACTCCGGAGCGGATCAGTTCGGCGATGACGGAGCCGTTGTAGAACGTGAGTCCCAGCACCACCGAGAGGAACGGCAGGGCGTCACCGCTGAGGGCGCCGGAGTAGAGGAAGACGTAGTAGAAGAAGACCATCATGACCAGCACGGGCACTGATCGGAAGAACTCCACCAGTACGCCGGACGCCCAGGAGA
Organism: Aestuariimicrobium sp. T2.26MG-19.2B; assembly: GCF_950101875.1. Classification (NCBI taxonomy): domain Bacteria; kingdom Bacillati; phylum Actinomycetota; class Actinomycetes; order Propionibacteriales; family Propionibacteriaceae; genus Aestuariimicrobium; species Aestuariimicrobium sp. T2.26MG-19.2B. Next base: position 84,906 of record NZ_CATNLW010000002.1, read on the forward strand.
TGGGCTTGACGTGACTGAGCCGACCCACCCCCAACAGCACGCCGACGACCCCTGCGGTCAGCACCGACAGGGCGGCCGCCTGCAGGGTCTGCAACAGACCGGGCAGCACGAAGTTCGTCCAGGTTGATGCCTCGAGGAATGGCTCCCACTTCGATGCTGTGAGCAACTGGCTCCTCAGCGCCCACAGGAAGGCTGCTCCGATCACCAGGCAGGCGAGCACGCCCACGGCGCCGACCACGCGGCTGAGGGCTCGTCCCCGGGGCCCCGGTGCGTCGAAGATGACCGACGACGACTGTGCGCTCATCGGGCCACCGCCAACTTCTGTGACAGCCGCGTGAAGATGATGCCCATCGGTAGCGTCAGCACCACGAACCCGAAGGCAATGATCGCGAAGATCAGCACGATCAGGTCGGGACGGAACTCGATCATGTTCTTCATCTGGGTCGAGGCCTCGGTGACTGTGACGGTCGCCGCCACCGTGGTGTTCTTGGTGAGCGCGATCAGTGTGTTGCCGAGAGGTGCGACCGCCCCGCGCAGGGCCTGCGGGAGGATGACCTCGCGGATCGAGCCCCCGAAGGACAGCCCCAGTGCCCGAGCGGCCTCGGCCTGACCCATCGGCACCGTGTTGACCCCCGACCTGATCGCCTCGGCGACGAACGAGGCGTGGTAGACCGACAGCGCCACCACGGCCCACGCGAAGTTGTTCCACTCAGTGCTGGCGCCTCGTCCGAGCAGGGGCCAGTTCATCGACAGCAGGAAGCCGAACACGCAGAAGAAGAGGATCAGCGTCAGGGGAGTGTTGCGGATCAGCGTGACATAGCTGGTACCGAAGAAGCGGAGTGCTGCCACGGGGGAGATGCGCAGCACCGCGATCACCATCCCGATCAGGGCGGCGCCAATGGCCGACAGGACCGTGAGCAGCAGCGTCATGCCGAAGGCCTGCAGCAGGTTGTACTGCCTGAACAGTTCTGCCACGTCGTTCATCCGCGCGCCTTTCGGATCAGGAGGTGTCCGCCGGGACGAGCCTGCCACGCAGGCTCGTCCCGGTCAGATTGGTTTCTGGGTACCCGAGGGCACTCAGCTGCAGGGATCGACCTTGGGCTCGGCGGGAGCCTTGAACCCCGATGCGCCGACAGTCTTCTCGATCGCCTTGGCCCAGTCGCCGCTCGAGACCATCTTCTCGATGGCGGTGTTGACCTTCTTGCAGAGTTCGACGTCGCCCTTCTTCAGACCGACTCCATAGCGCTCTTCCGAGAACGGGGCCCCGACGACCTTCAGCTTGCCCTTGTAGGCGTCCTGGGCGGCGAAACCGGCGAGGATGACGTTGTCGGTGGTGACGGCGTCGATCGACCCGTTGGCGAGCGCCTCGACGCACTTGGAGTAGGTGTCGAACTGCTGCAGGTCGACGCCGGGGACGACCTTCTTGACCTTCTCGGCCGAGGTCGAGCCGGTGACCGAGCACAGCTTCTTGCCGTCGAGGTCCTTCGGACCCGAGATGGTCGAGTCATTGGCGACCAGCAGGTCCTGACCAGCCACGAAGTACGGCCCGGCGAACGACACCTTCTCCTTGCGCGCATCGGTGATCGAATAGGTCGCGAAGATCAGCTTGACCTGCCCACCTTGGATGAGGTTCTCCCGCTGCGCCGAGGGGGACTCCTTCCACTCGATCTTGTTCTCGTCGTATCCGAGTTCCTTGGCGACGTACTTGGCGACCTCGACGTCGAAGCCTTGGTAGGAGTCACCGACCTTCTGTCCCAGGCCCGGCTGGTCGAACTTGATGCCGATGGCGATCTTGTCGCCCGCGCCTGAGTTGTTGCCGCAGGCGGCCAGCGAGGTGGCGAGCAGGAGGGCGGCAGCCCCTGCCGCGATCTTGCGGGTGAGCTTCATGGTGAGCCTTTCGGTGGTGGATGGTGGCGGGTGGAACAGATCAGGGGTCAGTGCAGGATCTTCGACAAGAAGTCCTTGGCCCGATCGGACTGGGGTGAGGTGAAGAAGGCCTCGGGTTCGGCCTCCTCGACGATCTGGCCGTCGGCCATGAAGATGACCCGGTCGGCCGCCTTGCGGGCGAATCCCATCTCATGGGTGACAACGATCATCGTCATTCCCTGCTTGGCCAGCCCGACCATCACGTCGAGCACCTCGTTGACCATCTCGGGGTCGAGCGCAGAGGTGGGCTCGTCGAAGAGGATGACCTTGGGGTCCATGGCCAGCGCTCGGGCGATGGCGACACGTTGCTGCTGTCCTCCCGACAGTTGGGCCGGGTACTTCTGTGCCTGGGAGTCGACGCCCACCCGGGTCAGGAGGTCCATGGCCTTGTCGCGGGACTTGGCAGCGCCCAGCCGGCGAACCTTGGTGGGTCCGAGCGTGACGTTGTCGAGGATCGACTTGTGGCTGAACAGGTTGAAGGACTGGAAGACCATGCCGACGTCGGCGCGCAACTGGGCGAGGGCCTTGCCCTCCTCGGGGAGTCGCTGTCCGTCGATCAGGATCTCGCCCGACTCAATGGTCTCGAGACGATTGATGGTGCGGCACAGGGTCGACTTGCCCGAGCCCGAAGGTCCGAGCACGACGACCACCTCGCCCTGACGCACGGTGAGGTTGATGTCCCGCAGCACATGGTTGTCGCCGAAGTGCTTGTTGACGTCCTTCAGCACGACCAGGTCGCGGCCCGAGGTGGACGGCGACTGCGAAGGCTCTGCGACTGCGCTCATGCCCGGAACACTAGGGCAAGCATGCGGGTGGGGGCTCGGGTTCGCTGCTGAGGCCCCCATCTGTTGCCAACCTGTAACACCCTCCCGAGAGGAGTCAGCGGACCCTGAAACCCCAGCTCGCCGACCACTCCGCGCCGGGTTGCAGGGTCACCAGACCGTCGTGCGTCGGCCCCGGGTTGAAGGCATCGGGGCCGCAGCTCATGGGCTCGATGGCCAGCGACAGACGGTCCGCGGGGGTGAAGATCTGCAGCCAGGGCAGCTTCTCGTCGGCCCACAGGGTGATCTCGCCGTCTCGTCCGCGGACGTGCAGCTCCCAGGCCCCGTCGACGCCGGCAAAGGCACGGTCAAAGGTGCGAGCCCCGAGCGGCGCACTGTCGTCCAACTGCTCGGACGTGCCCTGGGTGTCGACCAAGCTGATGGGCAGGAGGCGGTCGGCCTCGACGTCGAGGTACTGCCGGAACGGCGAGCGGACCACCCACTCGTCGATGGGGCCCCCGACCTTGACGTAGGGGTGGGCCGCGTATCCCCAGGGGGCGGGAGTCGAGCCGACGTTGCGGGCGCTCACCTCGACCGTGAGGCCGGTCTCGTCCACGCGGTGGGTCAGGATCGCCTCGACACCGAAGGGGTAGCCCGGTTGCGGGAGCACGCGGACCTGCTGTTCGACCTCAGTGTCGGTGTGGTGCACCAACTGCCACGGCACCCAGGCCACCAGCCCGTGCAGGGCGGTGAAGCGGTCGATCTCGTTGACCGGAAGCTGGTGCTCGGCACCGTCGAAGCCATAGCGACCGTCGCGGATCCGGTTGGGCCACGGCAGGAGTTGTTGACCTTGGCTCCCCTGGGGCATGTCCTCGGGCCCGAACCCCCACAGGCGGTCCTGGCCCCCGATGGTCAGGCTGCGCAGCGTGGCGCCCTGCTCGGTGACGACGGCCGAGACCTCGCCCGCGGTGATCTGGTACTGCTCGCCGGTGGGGTGGTGGGCTGCTGGTGCGTGCATGGACGTCACGCTAGCCACTTTGCTGCGACCGTGCGGCCGCGGGGACGATGGTCGGGCTCCCAGTTCGGCGCCGGTAGAATCCGGCCCATCATGACGTCTCCCACCATCGCCCGGCGCACCTACCAGGTCGTGACCTACGGCTGCCAGATGAACGTTCACGACTCGGAGCGGATCTCGGGTCTGCTCGAGGACGCTGGTTACGTCCGCACGGAGGCGGACGACCAAGCCGACTTGGTCGTGTTCAACACCTGCGCCGTGCGTGAGAACGCCGACAACAAGTTGTACGGGAATCTCGGGCACATCGCTTCGGTCAAGGCCGTCCGTCCGGGGATGCAGATCGCCGTGGGCGGGTGCATGGCCCAGAAGGACCGGGACACGATCACAAACCGCGCGCCGTGGGTCGACGTCGTCTTCGGAACCCACAACGTCGGCGCGTTGCCCGTGCTGCTCGAGCGCGCGCGCATCGAGCAGGAGGCGCAGGTCGAGATCGTCGAGGCCCTGCAGACCTTCCCGTCCAACCTGCCGACGCGTCGTGACTCCGCCTACTCGGCCTGGGTCTCGATCTCGGTGGGGTGCAACAACACCTGCACCTTCTGCATCGTCCCGGCCCTGCGTGGCAAGGAGACGGATCGGCGTCCGGGCGACATTCTGCGCGAGATCGAGACGCTGGTGGCCGAAGGAGTGCAGGAGATCACCCTGCTCGGCCAGAACGTCAACTCCTACGGAGTCGAGTTCGGTGACCGTGGTGCGTTCGCCAAGCTCTTGCGTGCCTGCGGTGGGGTCGAGGGACTTGAGCGGGTGAGGTTCACCAGCCCGCACCCGGCCGCCTTCACCGATGACGTGATCGAGGCCATGGCCGAGACCCCCAACGTGATGCCGCAACTGCACATGCCCCTGCAATCCGGGTCGGACCGCATCCTGCGGGAGATGCGCCGCTCGTACCGCGCCGAGCGCTACCTCGGGATCATCGAGCGGGTCCGCTCGGCCATGCCCGAGGCGGCCATCACGACCGATCTGATCGTGGGCTTTCCCGGCGAGACCGAGGACGACTTCCGCCAGACCCTCGACGTCGTGGCCGCCTCGCGGTTCGCGGCCGCGTTCACCTTCCAGTACTCGATCCGTCCGGGGACACCGGCGGCGACCATGCCCGACCAGGTGCCCAAGCCCGTCGTCCATGAGCGCTACGAGCGATTGCTGGACCTGGTGAACGACGTCGCCCACCGGGAGAACCAGGCGCTCGAGGGACGTGAACTCGAAGTGATGTTCGCCGACGGGGAGGGTCGCAAGGACCAAGCCACCCACCGCATGAGCGGTCGCGCCCGGGACAACCGTCTCGTCCACGTCACCGTGTCCGAGGACGCTGCCCTGCGCCCGCGCCCCGGTGACATCGCCACAACCGTGGTCACCCACGCCGCCCCACACCACCTGAACGCCGACGCCGGCATCACCGACCTGCGTCGCACCCGGGGCGGGGATGCCTGGCAGCGGCGTCAGGAGACTCCTGCTGTGCCTGCGGGCGTCTCCTTGGGCATGCCGACGCTTCGGCCCACGTCCTGACCGCGTTCATCGGTCCTCCGGGACGTTCATCGGTCCCGCGAACTGGACGCTGCACGAGCTGGACGTGGGACGAGTTGAACGCAGAAGGGGACGAGCGGCTTCGCTCGTCCCCTTCGTCATGCTGGAGTTTCGGGTACCGCTGGTGTGCCGGTACCGCTGGTGATGCTGTTCGTGCTGCTTGATGTGCAGCGGCAATCAGAGGTTGCCGGTCTTGTCCTCGATGAAGGCCTGACCTCGGTCAACCTGGCCTGAGTACTTGCCGCCGGTCTTGTCGTCGACGAAGTCGCCCGCCTGCTCCACGCCACCATCGATCTGGTCTGCGTGCTGGTTCGCCAGCTCCTGGCCCTTGTTGACCAGGTCGGAGTCATTGCTGTCGTCACCGTCGAACGCATTCTTCACATCGTCAAGCAGTCCCATGTGGTCTCCCTTCTGCGTGCGATCCCCGGAGGGCTTGGATCCACTGTGCACACGAGCGATCCGGCTGTCAGGCGTTCGCGTCAGATTTCTCCCACGATGGTCGTCGATGGGCTCCCGGGTTGCCCCAGTTCCAGCGCCTCGCCCGATGCCCCGGGTGCTGCCGCATCCGCCACCGGTCCCTTCCGGGGCTGGCAGAATGACGGGGTGCCCACGTCCGTCCCGTTGATCGTCCTGGTCGGCCCCACAGCCAGTGGGAAGTCGCAGCTGGCCGTTGACCTGGCCTGCACCCTGTCGGCCTCCGGACGTCCCAGTGAGATCGTCAACGCCGACTCCATGGCGGTCTATCGAGGGATGGACATCGGCACGGCGAAGCCCACCCCTCATCAACGGGAGGCGGTCCGCCACCACCTGGTCGACATCTGGGAGCCCGCGGTCACGGCGTCGGTGGCCGAGTTCCAGGAACTCGCCCGAGACGTGATCGCGACACTGCGGTCCCACGGCACCATCCCCGTCCTGGTGGGCGGATCCGCGCTCTACACCCACGCCATCACCGACGAGTTCGACTTCCCCGGAACCGACCCGCGGGTGAGGGCCGCATGGCAGCACCGTTACGAGACGGTGGGGGCAGAGGCCCTGCACGCCGAACTCGCCGCCATTGCCCCCGAGGTCGCGGAGCGGATCGAGCCTGGGAACGCCCGCCGAATCATCCGGGCCCTCGAAGTCATCTCGCTGACGGGCACCTTCACCGCGACTCTGCCGGAACCCACCTACGCCCTGGACGAGGTGCACCAGTTCGGCCTCGAGGTCGAACGTGGGGTGATGGACGCCCGGATCGCCCAACGGGTCGACGAGATGTGGGACCAGGGATTCGTCGACGAGGTGCGTCGACTCGAGGCTCAGGGCCTGAGATCCGCGCGCACGGCGTCGCGAGCCCTCGGCTATCGACAGGTGCTCGACCATCTCGCCGGCGCCTGCACCGAGGAGGAGGCCCGGCTGGCCACCGTGGCGCAGACCCGACGCTTCGCCCGCAAGCAGCTGGGTTGGTTCAGGCGGGATCCACGGATCACCTGGTTGCCCGCGGGCGACCCGGCCAACGTCGATCGGGTCATCGAGTCGCTATGAGCTGAACCGCCGGTGCGCCCCTCAGGGAGCGTGAAAGACTGCGGGGATCACACCACGGGAGGCACACGTGCGCAGGATCAGGTTCGCCAAGGGTCACGGCACCGGCAACGACTTCGTGATCGTGGCAGATCGGCACAACACGATGCCGTTGTCGGCCAATGATGTGCGGACCCTCACCGACCGCCATTTCGGAATCGGTGGCGACGGAGTGTTGCGTGCGGTGAAGGCCGAGCACATCCCCGAGTGGGACGGCGATCCCGACCTGTGGTTCATGGACTACCGCAACGCCGACGGCTCCATCGCCGAGATGTGCGGCAACGGGCTGAGGGTCTTCGTGCGCTACCTGATCGAGAACGACTGGCTCAACCAACCACGGATCGCCACCCGTGCCGGGGAGCGTGCCGTCCAGGTCACCAACGACGGTACCTTCACCGTCGACATGGGCGAGGTGACGCTGGGTGGCACCGTGGAGGTCGACCTGGAAGGGCGCAACTGGTCGGCCACCGTCGTGGACGTCGGCAACCCCCACGCGGTCGTGTTGCTGGACGAGGGCACCGACCTCGCGGGGCTCCCGGTGCAGCAGCAGCCCAGGTGGCAGCCGTCCGAGGCCTTCCCCGAGGGTGTGAATGTCGAGTTCGTCGTACCCACCGGCGAGCGCTCGATCGCGCTCAGGGTGCACGAACGGGGCAGCGGCGAGACCCTGTCATGCGGAACCGGGGTGGTCGCAGCGGCGGCAGCGTTCGCCCGGGCCAGTGGGGGCGGGTCGGGCAGCTATGCGGTGACCGTTCCGGGTGGCCAACTCTGGGTCAGTCTGGGCGACCAGCGAGCGACCCTGACCGGTCCGGCCGTGCTCGTGGCAACCGGGGAGACCAGCCTTCCCGACTGAATTGCGCTGGTCGTGTGACGGTTCGGCTGGCAAAATGGATGGACGATGACCCAAGCACCCCAGCATTCGCTCGAGCCCAGCGACCTCGACGCCATTGAACTCGCGACCACAGAAGTCGACCCCGGCGGACTCGATGACGAGGACGACTACCTCGAGGGGGACGAGCTCAGCGATCCGTGGGCCGAACCCGACCCCGAGGAGGAGCAGGGCTTCGACGGTGACCAGATCGACCTCGCTGCCCGGCACAGCCTTCGCCGGGTGGCGGGCATTTCGACCGAGCTCGAGGACGTCACCGAGGTCGAGTACCGCCAACTCCGACTCGAGCGGGTGGTGCTGGTCTCCGTCTGGACCTCCGGCACCGAGCAGGACGTCGACAACGCCATGGCTGAACTCAAACTGCTGGCAGAGACCGCGGGCTCGCAGGTGCTGGAGGGGCTCGTCCAGCGCAGGAAGTCTCCCGACCCCGCCACCTACATCGGACGGGGCAAGGTGGATGAGGTGCGTGAGGTGGTCGTGGCCACCGGCGCCGACACCGTGATCTGCGACGGGGAACTGCAACCTGCCCAGCTGCGCAACCTCGAGGACCGGATCAAGGTGAAGGTCGTCGACCGGACCGCGCTGATCCTCGACATCTTTGCCCAGCACGCCAAGAGCGTCGAAGGCAAGGCCCAGGTGGAGCTGGCCCAGCTGAGCTACCTCAAGCAGCGGTTGCGTGGGTGGGGTGGGAACCTCTCCCGCCAGGCCGGCGGTCGTGCGGCCGGTGGCGCGGGAATCGGTGGCCGTGGCCCCGGTGAGACCAAGATCGAGACGGACAGGCGCCGGATCAACACTCGCATCGCCCAGTTGCGGGCCCGGCTGCGGGAGATGGACGGGGTACGGGAGACCAAGCGCGCCGATCGCGTGCGCAACCGGATCCCCTCGGTTGCGATCGTGGGCTACACCAACGCCGGCAAGTCGTCCCTGCTCAACCGTCTGACCCACGCGGGGGTGCTGGTCGAGGACGCCCTGTTCGCCACCCTTGACCCGACCACCCGCCGCACCAACGCCTCCGACGGACGGGTGTTCACCCTCACCGACACCGTCGGCTTCGTGCGTCACCTTCCCCACGACCTGGTGGCGGCGTTCGCGTCCACACTGGAGGAGTCGACCCAAGCCGACCTTCTGCTGCACGTGGTCGACGGTTCCGACCCCGACCCCATCGGGCAGATCAATGCGGTGCGGACGGTGCTCAACGACATCGGGGCTGGTCACCGAGCCGAGCAGATGGTCATCAACAAGATCGACCGTGCCGACCCGGACACCCTCACCATGCTTCGCAGCCAGTACCCCGACGCCGTGTTCGTGTCGGCGCGCACGGGTGAGGGCATCGATGAGCTCAGGCGGGCCACCGAGGCGAGGTTGCCGGTGCCCGAGGTCGAGGTGACTGCCATGGTTCCCTACGCACGCGGTGACCTGATCGACAAGATCCACCGCACCGGCCAGTTGGTGACCAGCGAACACACCGCGGACGGCACCTTGGTGACGGCCCACGTCCACCCCGGACTCGCAGCAGAGATCGAGCCCTACCGGCGCTGAGTTCGGGCGCCGAGGAATGTCGGACGTGTTCGTTACCATGTCCGGGTGACTCAACAGCGCCGGCATCGGGACGTACTCGCGGCAGCTGTGGCCGGGTTCGGTGGCGAGGAGCGGCCGGGCCAGGAGTTGATGGCTGACGCCATCGCCGACGCGTTTGACACCGGTGTGCACGCACTCATCCAGGCCGGCACCGGCACGGGCAAGTCCCTGGGCTACCTGGCCCCGGCGCTCGACCGCTGTACCACCAGCGGCGACACGGTGATCGTCGCGACCGCCACCTTGGCCCTGCAGGCGCAGCTGGCGAAGAAGGACATCCCGGCCGCGCTCGACGCCATCGAGGCCGTCCACGGCAAGCGTCCCGCGACCGCCATCCTCAAGGGCCGCACCAACTACGCCTGCCTCCACCGCGTGCGCGAGGGACTGGCACCCGATCAGGACACCTTGCTGGGTGGGGAGGAGGTGGCCGAGGCCGCCAAGGCCTCAGGAGCGGGCGCGGAATCGGTGATCGGCGCAGAGGTGGTGATGCTGCGTGAGTGGGCCGAGCAGCAGTTGGCCGAGCATGGTGTGGCTGACCGCGACGATGCCCCCAGTCACCTGCCCCGTTCGTGGGAACAGGTCTCGATCCCGGTGCGGGAGTGCCTGGGGGTGCAGCGCTGCCCGTTCGGGTCCGAGTGCTTCGTGGAGAAGTCACGCGACGAGGCTCGCAAGGCCCAACTGATCGTCACCAACCACGCGTTGCTGGCGATCGATGCCATGCACGGTGGCACAGCTCTGCCCGAGCACGACCTGGTCGTGATCGACGAGGCCCATGACCTGGTGTCCCGGGTCACCGGGGCGGCCTCGGACGAGCTCAGCCCCCAGCTGGTGGAGAGGGTGGCTCGCCGCGCGCTCAACCATGTGGACGACGACACCGGCATGCAACTGCTCGAGGCGGCCGACGCGCTCAAGTCCGCGCTCGACGAGGCACCGGTGGGGCGGATCACCGAGGCGGGGGTGATGACCCAGGCCTTCGCCCTCGTGCGTGATGCCGCCCGTCACGCCGTCAGCCAACTCGCCACCAAGCCGGACGACCGTCCAGCGGTCATGCAGGGAGCCGACGCCGAGAAGACCCAGGCCGCCGCCGCCGTGAAGGAGATCTTCGACATCGCCGAACGCATGGCGGCCCTGCGACCCGCCGATGTCGTGTGGACCACTGACCGGGATCGGTTCGGGCGCTGGGCCCACGTGGCCCCGTTGTCGGTGGCCGGCCTGATGAGGGAGGCCGTCATGAGCACCGCGACAGTGGTGATGACCTCTGCGACCCTCAAGATCGGCGGCGACTTCGACCAAGTGGCCCAGACGGTCGGGCTCAAGCGCAAGGAACGGGTGGACTCACCCTCGGTCGAGGTCGACCGCGCCGAGGAGTCCACCGAGCTGCACTGGGCTGGCCTCGACGTCGGATCGCCGTTCGACTACCGGCGACAGGGCATCCTCTACGTCGCGGCCGACCTGCCCAACCCCGGTCGTGAACAGATGGCCCCCGAAGTGCTGGCCGAGGTGGCGGAGTTGGTGTGGGCGGCCGGCGGTCGAACGCTGGGGCTGTTCGCTTCCCAGCGGAACGCCGAGGCCGCCGCCCGGCACGTGCGTGCGCAGTTGCCCGACCTCACCATCCTCTGCCAGGGCGATGCCCAGCTGCCCGAGTTGACGCGGAGGTTCATCGAGGACCCCCATGCAAGCCTGTTCGGAACCCTGTCGCTGTGGCAGGGGATCGACATCCCCGGCGACACCTGCGAGTTGGTGATCATCGACAAGATCCCCTTCCCTCGCCCGGACGACCCTTTGATGCAGGCCAGGCAACAGGCTGTCACCGAGGCGGGTGGCAACGGCTTCATGGCCGTGGCGGCATCGCACGCCGCCCTCCTGCTCGCGCAGGGAGCAGGTCGGCTGATTCGACGAGCCAGCGACAGAGGCGTGGTGGCGATGCTCGATCCGCGCCTGGTCAAGGCGAGGTACGGATCATTCCTGAGGGCGACGATGCCGGAGTTCTGGATGACCGCAGACCGTGAGGTGGCAGTGCAGGCCCTGAAGCGGCTGCAAGCGGCACGGGAGTCGTGACTCACACCTTCCGCATCACCGCGACGACCTTGCCGAGAATGCTGGCGTGGTTGCCGTCGATGGGGGAGTAGAGCGGGTTGTGCGGCAGCAGCCACACCTGTCCCGGAACCCGCTTGAAGGTCTTCACCGTGGCCTCGGTGTCGAGCAGGGCCGCGACGATGTCACCGTTCTCCGCAGTCGGCTGTTGTCGGACGACCACCCAGTCGCCGTCGCAGATGGCGGCCTCGATCATCGAGTCGCCTCGCACCTCGAGCATGAACAGGGTGCCTTCCCCCACCAGTTGGCGGGGGAGCGGGAAGACGTCCTCGATGACCTCCTCGGCCAGGATCGGGCCGCCGGCGGCGATACGACCGAGGATGGGGACGTTGACGGCGGTGGGGAAGGTGTCGTTGATGCCCGTCACGTCGAGGTCGTCCGCCACACCTCCGGACGCCGTGGCCCTCGTCGTCGGTGCGCTGGCCCGCAGTGGGGTCGGAGCCGGTAGCGCGGCCGTTTGTTTCGCGGAGAGATCGGTGGCCGGCATCCGCACCTCGATGGCGCGGGGGCGGTTGGGGTCACGGCGCAGGTAGCCCTTGGCCTCGAGTGCGCGCATCTGGTGGGCGACCGACGAAGGGGACGCGAAGCCCATCACGGACGCCACCTCACGAATGCTCGGCGGGTAGCCCTTCGACTCGATCGAGGCACGAATGACCTCGAGGATCCGGTGCTGGCGAGGCGTCAGCCCATCGGCACCAGGGTTGGCCTCCGCCGGAGAGGAGGCAGCGCCGAGTTCGGCCTGGATCGCCGCATTGCTTGGTCGGCCCGGCCCACGCTTGGTGACGGTCCGGCGACGCTTGCGGGGGGTGGGTGCCTCTTCTCCTGACATGTGCCTGACGGTAGGCAGAATCGAACGAGATTTCAAACACCCGGGCCGCGTGTTCCGGTGTCGCGAAGGAAATTGTCAGAGCTGCCCTGTTGGGTGAGAAGTGTTCGGCAACCCATCACGTTGGCCGACGAAGCCCGATGGAGGCAGAGACACGCGGATTGATTCGAACCGTTGTGCGATTCACTCCGGGCGGCTAGTGTTATCGAACAGGTGTACAGGCACTGCGGTCCGAGTCGCTCGGGGCGGTGCACAACCCGGGTCCGGAGGATGTCCGGCCCAAGACAGAGGAGTGAACGATGACTGCTGCGGCTACCACCCTGGCCCCCGTCCTTCCCCGCCCCCGAGTTCGTGGGCGCGCCGACCGTCGCCTCTCGACCGGGCCGCGCCCCACCGGACCCCGACTGCATCGCCCGCTCGCGTCCGCACCCACCGCGTCACCGCTGTCGGGTCGTGCGTGCACCGTGCCCACCGCCGCTCGCGTCGGCATGCGTACCCCGGCGGTGATCGAACGCGTCCAGATCACCGAGCGTGGCCTGGCGCTCGTGTTGGGCAGCCTCGCCTGCCTGGTCGTGTTGTCCCTTGCCGTGGTAGTTAACACCTTCCTGGGCTTCTCGAACGCACCCTTGGGCTGAAGGGTCGTGATCCTGTGGCCGTCCCTGAGGGTCCGGCCCAGCCACATCGGAGGCTTAGTTCGCCACCGGTGGTGATCGGTGGAGTCGAGCAGTCCCACATCTTGTGTCGGCGTGTCGTCGCGGTCCCCTTGACCTGCGCAGATCACGTGTCTACAGTCACTACATCTAGTAGTTCCGTGGATGTGATTCGTCCACAGGTTGTGGTGGGTTGTCCACTGGTTGGGTGACTTGTCCACATCGTGTCCACAGGTTCATCCCCAGCCCGAGCCGGGATGAAGCGCGAGCAGGTCAGGGAGGTGGGTCGGGTGCACTGCCCCTTCTGCCGCAACGCGGATTCACGTGTGCTGGACTCGCGCGCCTCGGACGACGGGACGTCCATCCGTCGCCGTCGCCAGTGCCCTGCCTGCGAGCGTCGATTCACCACGGTCGAGCAGATGCAACTCGTGGTCGTGAAGAAGTCCGGTGTGGTCGAGCCGTTCAGCCGCGACAAGGTCGTCCAGGGTGTCCGCAAGGCCTGCAAGGGTCGGCCCGTGAGCGATGCCGACCTCGCCAAACTCGGCCAGCGGGTGGAGGAGGCTCTCCGCGCCTCCGGCATGGCCGAGGTTCCCACCGAGGAGGTGGGGGTCGCCATCCTGGGTCCGTTGTCGGAGCTCGACCCTGTCGCCTACCTCAGGTTCGCCTCGGTGTACAAGCACTACGAGTCGGTCGACGACTTCGCCGCCGAGATCGCGGCCATGCGCGAAGGTGCGCAGCTCGATCCCGACGTCGAAGCCGTCGCCCAACCCGACCGGGTCCGCAAACACCGCGCGAGTTCCCCGGCCTCTGCCCAGCCCACCCTTGAATCCATCGGCTGACCCCCATTCAGCAGCCGACGCCCCCAGCACCGCCCCCGCCCCTGACTCCGTCAGGTCACCACCAAGAAGAGGAAGTTCCCGCCATGAGCGAAACCACCCGCTCGACCCGTCGGTCGGGCAAGAAGTCGTCAGGCCTGACGATCGACCGTGTGTTCTCCCGCGAGGGAGCGCATCCCTTTGACGACGTCACCTGGGAGAAGCGCGACGTCGTACAGACCAACTGGCGAACCGGCGAGACCGTGTTCGAGCAGCGTGGGGTGGAGTTCCCCTCGTTCTGGAGCCTCAACGCTTCGACGATCGTGACCACCAAGTACTTCCGTGGCGCTGTGGGAACCGATGCCCGCGAGACGAGCCTGCGCCAGCTCATCGACCGCGTGGTGAAGACCTACACCCGTGCCGGCATCGAGAACGACTACTTCGCCTCGGACCTCGACGCAGAGATCTTCGAGCACGAACTGGCGTGGATGCTGCTGCACCAGTACTTCAGCTTCAACTCGCCGGTCTGGTTCAACGTCGGAACCCAGAGCCCCCAGCAGGTCTCGGCCTGCTTCATCCTGTCGGTCGACGACTCGATGGACTCGATCCTCAACTGGTACAAGGAAGAGGGATTCATCTTCAAGGGCGGTTCGGGTGCCGGTCTGAACCTGTCGCGCATCCGCTCCTCGAAGGAACTGCTCAGCTCCGGTGGCACGGCCTCCGGCCCGGTGTCGTTCATGCGCGGCGCCGACGCGTCCGCGGGAACCATCAAGTCGGGTGGCGCCACCCGTCGCGCCGCCAAGATGGTGGTGCTCGACGTCGACCACCCGGACATCGAGGAGTTCGTCGAGACCAAGGCTCGCGAGGAGAACAAGATCCGGGCCCTGCGCGACGCAGGTTTCGACATGGACCTCGGCGGCCGTGACATCACCTCGGTGCAGTACCAGAACGCCAACAACTCCGTCCGCGTGACCGACGAGTTCATGCGCGCCGTCGAGGAGAACGGGCTCTTCGGCCTGCGTTCGCGTGGCGACGGCTCGATCATCGAGGAGGTGCACGCCAAGGAGTTGTTCGGCAAGATCGCCAAGGCGGCCTGGGAGTGCGCCGACCCGGGCATCCAGTACGACGACACCATCAACGCCTGGCACACCAACCCCGAGACCGGACGCATCACTGCGTCCAACCCCTGCTCGGAGTACATGAGCCTCGACAACTCCTCGTGCAACCTGGCCAGCCTGAACCTGATGAAGTTCCTGACCGACAAGGACACCTTCGACACGGAGTCGTTCGTGAAGGCCGTCGAGCTGATCTTCACGGCGATGGACATCTCCATCTGCTTCGCCGACTTCCCCACCGAGGCGATCGGCCAGACCACCCGTGACTACCGCCAGCTGGGCATCGGCTACGCCAACCTCGGCGCCCTGCTGATGGCCCTCGGCAAGGGCTATGACTCCGAGGGTGGTCGTTCGCTCGCGGCTGCCATCACCTCTCTGATGACCGGCGCCGCCTACCGTCGCTCCGCCGAACTCGCGTCGGTGGTCGGCCCCTACAACGGCTACGCCCGCAACCAGGCCGCTCACCAGAAGGTGATGCGCAAGCACCAGGCCGCCAACGACGACCTGCGCACCCTCGGTTCCCTCGACGGTGACGTGCACAAGGCCGCGACCCGCGAGTGGGAGAACGTGGTCAAGCTGGGCAAGACCAACGGCTTCCGCAACGCACAGGCGTCGCTGCTGGCCCCCACCGGAACCATCGGCTTCATGATGGACTGCGACACCACCGGCATCGAGCCCGACTTCTCGCTGGTCAAGTTCAAGAAGCTCGTCGGCGGCGGCTCCATGCAGATCGTCAACCAGACCATCCCGCGGGCCCTGAAGAACCTGGGCTACTCCACCGAGACCGCCGAGGCCATCGTGGAGTTCATCGCGGAGCACGGTCACGTGATCGACGCGCCCGGTCTCAAGCCCGAGCACTACGAGGTCTTCGACACCGCCATGGGCGCCCGCGCGATCAAGCCGATGGGCCACGTGCGCATGATGGCCGCGACCCAGCCCTTCCTGTCGGGTGCCATCTCGAAGACGGTCAACCTGCCCGAGACTGCGACGGTGGAGGAGATCGCCGACGTCTACCTGCAGGGATGGAAGCTGGGCCTGAAGGCCCTGGCCGTCTACCGCGACAACTGCAAGGTCGGTCAGCCCCTGTCCGATGCGAAGAAGAAGGACGAGAAGGCGCCTGAGGCCGTCGCCGCAGCAGCGCCTGCGCCCGAGGTGCGCGTCGAGTACCGTCCTCGCCGCACCCGTCTGCCCAAGTCCCGTTCGGGTCACACCACCTCGTTCTCGGTGGCTGGCGCGGAGGGCTACATGACCACCAATGACTACCAGGACGGCCGTCTGGGTGAGGTCTTCCTCAAGCTGGGCAAGCAGGGCTCCACCCTGGCCGGCGTGATGGACGCCTTCTCGATCGCGATCTCGGTGGCCCTGCAGTACGGCGTTCCGCTGGAGACCTACGTCCAGAAGTTCACCAACCTCAAGTTCGAGCCGGCCGGCATGACCGACGACGCCGACATCCGCATGGCCCAGTCGATCATGGACTACATCTTCCGCCGCCTGGCGCTGGACTACCTGTCGTTCGACGAGCGCTCCGAGCTCGGGGTCTACACCGCCGCCGAGCGAGCCCGCTACGTCGAGACCGGCACCTACCTCTCCGAGGAGGACGAGGCGGGAATGCCCGAGGCGGAGCAGCTCAAGAACGACGAGGCCGACAACCGTCGCTTCGACGAGGCAGGTGCGAACCAGCCGTCGCTGGTGGCGGCTGAGCCGGTGGCGACTCCGGCCCCGGGTTCGGCGCACACCACGGCCGAGCTGATGGAGGCGATCACCGGCATGTCGGTGGATGCCCCCCTCTGCATGACCTGCGGTACCAAGATGCGTCCGTCGGGCTCGTGCTACGTCTGCGAGGGCTGCGGGTCGACCTCCGGTTGCAGCTGAGACCCATCTGAGTCACGGCATCTGTGGCTCCCCGCGTCGGGCTGGTCTCCAGGAGGCCAGCCCGACGCGGCGTCCACGACGCCCGGCGGTTCGCTCGTCACAGCAGGTGATGACTGAGCGCGTGCGCGACGGCACCCGCTCGGGTGGGCTGCTCCAGCTTGCCGAGGATGTGGGACAGGTGACGGTGGACGGTGTGCGGACTCACGGTCAGGGTCTGGGCGATCTGCTGGTTCGTCATCCCCTGGGCGACGCACCGGAGGATCTCGACCTCACGTTCGGTGAGGACCGGCCTCGTCTCGTGTCGGCCGGACAGCTGGCCCCTGAGCCGGATCGCATCGTCGAGGCGCTCCCTCGCACCCAGACCCTCGAGCAGCTCGATCGCCCTCCCCACCTGCTCGCCGGCCCCGCCCTCGTCCCCCAGAGCAAGGAGAGCCGTGGCCAGGGCGAGCCTGCTCTCACCTTCATCGAAGGGCAGACGGGACTCGTGGAACCAACGCACAGCGGTGTGCCACTGCGCCACCGCCTCTGAGCCGACCGCCAGAGTGGCATCGGCCGCGGCTGCGAGCCCCTGCAGGGGACCATTCCCGACCAGGCCGGCTGTCGTCCTCAGTTCGTCGGCGCAGTTGCGCGCGGCTTCCTCGTCACCGGCCGCGAGCGCTGTTTGGACGGCGGGCAGCAGGAAGCTGGCTCGCACGGTGCGCTGGTGTTCAGGAATGCCGGCCAGCACTCCACTGATGGCCGTCCATGCCTGCATCCTCTCGCCCCGTGACAGCCGGATCATCGCCTGCGACACGATCGCCCCGGGCTCGAACTCGGCCTGCCGGAGCAGTTCCTCTGCCTCCCTGATCCGCCCCTGTCGACGGCGAAGCTCACCCAGGAGCACCACGGCATCGAGACGGGAGTGGCGACGGGACGGGACGGCCTCGTCCATCACCTCGGTGAGGTTGGTCTCCGCCTGCGACCAGGTTCCCCGCTCGATCAGCACCGACGAGTGCTGGATGCGGCAGGCGGTGAACAACGGGCTCAGTTGTCGGCGCTCGCAGACCGTCTCGACCCGTCGGCACCACTCGTCAGCCCGCGACAGGTCTCGGGTCTGCTGGCAAGCGATGATGAGCCAGCAGTAGATCTTGCCCATCCACATCGCGTCCCGCACCTCGCCCGTCGTGGCAGCCGTCACCGCACGGTCGAGCAGGGGAGCGCCTTCCTCGGGGCATCCAGCCAGGGTCAGGGCCAGTCCCGCCAATGCCGTTGCCGCATGGCTGAGGTCGGCGTCCTGCTGCCGAACCCCCACAGCCGCAGCCTGCTCGGCCCAGGCCTGGGCAAAGGGCGGGTCGCCCTGCGCCGCGATGACCGCCTCCGCCTCGCGTACGGCCAGCCATCCTTGCTCCACCGTCTCCGGCAGGCGATCGAGCAGCCCGTGAGCCAGGCCCCGCCATCCGCGAGCCACCGCCTCCCCCTCACCGAAGAGCAGGGAGTCATAGCCCAACGAGGTGGCCGCGCGGGCGGCGCCGAGGTCGTCCGCTTGGTCGCGATACAGCCGATACGCCGACTCGCGGGCTGCCAGGCAGCCGGCACCATCGTCCAGCCACCGCAGGGCTTGCGCCAGGCCCTCGTATGCGCCTCCATCGGGCCGTTCGGCGAGCTGGCGCAGGAAGCAGTCGCGGGCCGCCCCCCAGCGCCCCGCGCGCAGGTGCTGGTCGGCGGAATCCTCGGCCCCAGCGCGGCTCCCCATGGTGAGAGTGCTCAGTCCCACGGCGGCGCAACGATCCCGA
Organism: Aestuariimicrobium sp. T2.26MG-19.2B; assembly: GCF_950101875.1. Taxonomy (NCBI): domain Bacteria; kingdom Bacillati; phylum Actinomycetota; class Actinomycetes; order Propionibacteriales; family Propionibacteriaceae; genus Aestuariimicrobium; species Aestuariimicrobium sp. T2.26MG-19.2B. The sequence continues at coordinate 103,348 of NZ_CATNLW010000002.1, forward strand.
CGTGCACGGCTCAGGCCGACCCTCCCTTGGCCAGGGCCTTCACGTCCTCGGTGCTCAGGGGATTCCCGGCGATACCCCACGACCCGCTCTTCACCTCCTCGACGACGCACCACGTGACCGGGCGCATGTTCTCGCCCTCGATCGCCACCATGGCATCGGTCAGCCCGCGCACGATCTGCTGGGTCTGCTCGGGGGTGAAGACGTTCTCGATGACCTTCACGTTGATGAATGGCATGACGTGCTCCTTCGTGCTGCACCTGCGCGGATCGCAGCTGCAGGATCAACCCTGCTCGTGGCGCCCCGGCTCCTGCATCGACACGGTGGGCATCCCGACCGGACGTGTCCATGGCCCGCACGGGCCATGGCGGGGCCCGGAAAACCCCGCGACGCCATGATGGGGGTGGCGCTAGGCTGGGCGTCATGACAGATCGCTGACGTGCCCTCGTCCCCAGGCCGCCGACCGCGGTGGCCCAGTTCCACGCGGAGTCAGTCATGCAATCCTTCATCCTCGACGGCGTCTCGTTCACCCACGATGGACGCCCTCTCCTCACCGACCTGAGCCTCACGGCAGCCCCCGGGCAACGGGTCGCCCTGATCGGCGAGAACGGCTCAGGCAAGTCAACCGTCCTGCACCTGGCCGCCGGCGCGCTGGTGCCCCAGTCGGGCACCATCGTCCGACCCTCCAGGGTGGGCATGCTGCACCAGCACCTGCCGTTCCGCCACACCGACTCCGTCGGCCACGTGCTCGAGCGGGCCCTGGTGCCCACCCGGACGCTGCTGGCCGACCTCGATCGTGCCGCCGAGGCGCTGGCCCACGACCCACGTGCGGGTGCGCGCTATGCCACCCTGCTCGATGAGGCGGAACAGGTCGGCGCATGGACGATCGAACCCCGGGTCGAGGCGGCACTGGCCGGTCTCGGCCTGGCCGAGGTGTCCCAACAGCGGCCCGTCACCAGCCTGTCGGGCGGTCAGCGCTCCCGGCTCGCGCTGGCCTCGCTGCTGCTGGAACGTCCCATCGGTCTGCTGCTGGACGAACCGACCAACCACCTGGACGACACCGCCCTGGACTTCTTGGCGGGTGAGCTGTCGAACTGGGGTGGCCCGGTGCTGTTCGCCAGCCACGACCGGCACTTCCTTGACACGGTGGCCACCAGGATCGTCGACCTGGACCCGGCCAGCTCAGCCGTCGGGGAGCTCAGGGTCGGCGTCACCACCACAGGGCGGTACTCCGACTATCTGGCCCAGCGAGAGAGCGAACGCAGGGCGTGGGGCGAACGTTTCGGCGCCGAACGGCAACGGATCAACGAACTCCGTCATGAGGTCGCCCACGGGGCTCGTCAGGTGTTCCACACCACGGCTCCCAAGACCGAGCAGCGCGGGTCGAAGAAGTTCTACTCCGACAAGGCCTCGGCCACCATTGCCCGGCGGGTCAACCGGGCCCGAGCCAGCCTCGAGCAGGTCGAGCGGGAGCAGGTGCGCAAGCCCCCTTCGGCGCTGCGGTTCACCGGATTCGGCGGCCGACCCCTCGACGGCGACGAGGTGCTGGTGAGTCTGCAGCAGGTCAGCGTCAACCACCGTCTGACCGAGCTCAACCTGGACCTGCGGGGTCGTGACCGCGTACTGGTGACCGGCGCCAACGGTTCGGGCAAGTCCACACTGGTCGGTGTCGTGAACGGCACCCTACGTCCCGACCACGGCCGCCGCCTGGTGCGCCGTGGCCTGAGGATCGGGACCCTCACCCAGGACACGACACCCACCGACCTCGATGCGACCCCAGCCGAGCTGTTCCAGCATGTCGGACGTTCGCTTTCCGACCTGGGGCTGGTGGCCGGACGCGACCAGCACCGACCGCTGGGGGAGCTCTCCCTGGGAACGCGGAAACGCGTGGAGCTGGCTCGTCTGGTCGCCGACCCCCCGCACCTACTGCTGCTGGACGAGCCCACCAACCATCTGGCGCTGGGACTGGCCGAAGAGCTCGAACAGGCCCTCGACGAGTTTCCCGGTGCGGTGCTGATCGCCAGTCACGACCGTTGGCTGAGGCAACGGTGGCGCGGCCAAGTCGTCACCCTGGGTCAGGACTGAGCCGGCTGGACCTCGCTTCGCCTCCGCACAAGCACGAACGTGGTCAAGGCAGCCACAGCGATCGCCAGAGCCGACCAGGCCGCCACGGGGGAGCGCTCGTGCAGGGCTGCCACCGAACGGAAGCCGACGAACCCCACGGTCGAGTAGATGAGGGCCCACAGCACACATCCCACGGTGACCGCGGGCAGGTAGTGGGCCAGGCGCATCCGGGTGGCGCCCGCGGCCAGGTTGACGACCGTCTGGATTCCCACCGTGAGGAAGGAGACCGACACCACGGGCGGACCCCAACGGTCGATCCAGCCCAGCACCCGCCGGTACCGGGCCGACTGGGCCAGGCGGTGCAGTCGAGGGTGCCGCGAGGCTGAGGCACCCAACCCACGCCCCAGCCAGTAGGTGGCGTTGGCGCGCAGCATGACGATGACGAACAGGGCCGCCGCGACGACAGCCCACGGGGCTTCCCAGTCGAGCGGGTTCATCGGATCATCCTAGCCAGCGGTGTCGTCGAGGCCGGTCCGCCTCCAGCCCGTAGCCTGTGGGGGTGATCGACGTCCTGCTCGGGTTCCTGACCATCTGGGTGGTGATCGGGGTCGGTTGGCTGCTCGCGCACGTCGGGGTGCTCGACGAGGCTGCCCAGCAGGTCCTGGGCAAGGTGACCTTCTTCATCGGCTCACCGGCTCTGCTGTTCGCCATGATGGCGCGAGCCGATCTGAAGCGCGTGTTCGCCATGAACCTGTTGGTCAGCTTCATCGCTGCCGTGTCGGCCTCGCTGCTCTTTCTCGCCATCTCGCTGGTGGTTCGTCCGCACCTCGAGCGCGCCCCCCGGATCATCGGCACCTTCGCTTCCGGTTACGTGAACGCCGCCAACCTGGGCATCCCGATCGCCGCCTACGTGCTCAAGGACGTGACCTGGGTGGCTCCGATCCTGCTGATCCAGGTCGGCGTCCTACAACCGATCTGCCTGTCACTGCTCGACGCCGACGCTGCCCGCGAGAGTGGACGAAGCCCCAGCCTGCTCCGGAACCTGTCCCTGCCGTTCCGCAACCCGATGACCGTGGCCACCCTGCTCGGGCTGGTCGTGAACCTCGCCGACTGGAGGATCCCCACCCCCGTCGCCGACCCGCTCGAACTGTTGGGTGCCCTCGCCGTGCCCTGCATGTTGCTCGCCTATGGCCTGTCGCTCCGACTGGGTCCGCTGCCGGGTCGCGGGGGAGCGGGCTTCGAGACCGCCCTGGCGAGCGTCCTGAAGCTCCTCGTCCAACCCCTGATCGCCTGGGGACTCGCGGTGGCGTTCAGACTCGACCCCATCCAGACCTTGGCCGTGACCGTGATCGCTGGCCTGCCGACGGCCCAGAACGTCTTCGTCTGGTCGGTGCGCTACTCGCGGGGAATCGTGCTGGCCCGCGACGTGGTGTTCATCACCACCATCGCCTCGATCCCGACCATCACCGTGATCGCCGCGCTGGTCCATCACTGAGCCCTTCCACGCGGGAGCGCCCGGTGCCGGGCCGTGCCGTCCACGACATCACCGGCTGACGGCCTCACCGGGTCGGGTCGGCGGACGGCTGGATTCCTCGTGGGTTAGGTTGACGGGTGGAAGGAGGGCCCATGCCCGATCAGGACTTCGATCTCGACCGCAGTGTCGCCCAGGCGTGGGAGCAGTTCGCCGAGCGGCTGGCCGACGTCATCTCGGTGATCGCCGACGGCGAGTTGACCATCGGGACGCTCTCGTCGAGCGCCGACGCCGCGCCCTTCGTCCGCTACTCCGTCTCGAGGGAACGGCCCGAGGTCGTTCTGGTCGAGGCCGCCAGCAATGCGGTCCTGGGGGAAGGCTTCCAGCTCGGGGTCGAGCAACTGCACCAGCTCGAAGAGTTGGGCTGGCAGTCACCGACGGTTGACGGCGAGACCCCCAGCCCGAACTTCACCCTCGTCCGCCCCCAGGACGAGTCGGCGTTCCTCGCCGATCTGGGGGTGCGCACGCTGCGTGACGTCTTCGGGGTGCAGCACCCGGTCTTCCTGGCTCCCGACCACTTGGCGGAGGTGCTCCAGGGCAGTGTTCCCGCCGAGGACGAGGCACACACGCAGCCGTCGCGCTTCGATCCGAGCGACCTGGTGGCCATCATGCCCTCGGGTCGTGCACATCTCGACCAACTGGTCTCCGAGGAGCTCGCGCAGATGTTCGGCCACGAGCCGTTGCGCGACTCCGAGGGTGACATCGCCATCCGTGTCGGTTCGACCATGGTCTTCGTCCGCACCACTCCCGACGCCGAGGAGGTGGTGCTGTTCTCGGCCCTCGTGCACGACGTCGAGGGCCGTTCACGGGCCGTCGAGGTGCTGAACGACCTCAATGTCGAGGCACGCCACGGTCGCTTCGCGCTGCACCGCGACCGCGTCTTCGTGCAGTTGTCAGTGCTCGCGCATCCCTTCGTGCCCGCGCACCTGCACCAGGCTCTCCGTCTGATCAGTGCTGTCGCCGACGGCATCGACGACGAACTTGCCGCCAAACTGCGCGGCCGCACCACCTTCGACCAACGAGCCGAGTGAGGCACTGATGGACAACGGGCACTTCTCCACGATCGACCCCGACGAATGCCGCACGCTGCTTCGGCAGGCGGGTGTGGGACGACTCGCCTGGGCGGTGGAGGGGCGGGTGCACCTGCTTCCCGTCACCTGCACCAGTGACGGCGAGACGATCTGGTACCGGACCTCGCCGGGCAGCCCACTGGCGGGCGCCGTCGGCGAGGTCGTCTTCGAGATCGATGACCTCGACGACGAGACCAGGACCGGCTGGAGCGTCGTCGCGCGAGGGGTGATGGCCGACTCGGGACGAACTTCCACACCAGCGCCCGAACCGTGGGCACCGGGCGAGAGAGAATTGGGTCGGGCCATCCGAATCACGGAAGTCTCCGGACGATCGGTCGCCCCCGGAACCGAGAGGGATGTCGATGTCTACGCATGAGGAAACGGACGGGCCGGAGCAGTACCGACCGCACGTGTTGGTGGGGGTCGACGGATCCGAGGACGGCCTGCGTGCCGTCGCGTTCGGGGTACGGGCGGCCCTGGCGCGCAAGGCAGAACTGTTGCTGGTGCACGCCGTCGACGACGCCGTGCTGGCCGGCACTTGGGGTGTCGTCTACGACCCCTCGAGCCTCGAGTCGGCGGCCAGCGAGGTGCTCGCCGAGGCCGTGAAGCATGCCGTCGACACGGGCATGGCCGCCGACCAGGTGCACACCGAGGTGGTGCTCGGCAACGCTGCGGCGGTGCTGGCCAAACTGTCGAAGGACGCCACCTTGTTGGTGATCGGACGACGGGCCATCTCTGGTCTGGAGCGCATGTTCGTGGGGTCGACCAGTGTCTCGCTCGCCTCGACCGCGGCCTGCCCCGTGGTGGTGATCTCGAACGCCGTCAACCCCGGCCCGACCGGTGCCCACGGTGTGGTGGGTATCGGGGTCGAGTGCGACAAGCACTCCACCCAGACCTTGAAGGCAGCCTTCGACGAGGCTCGCCTGCGCGGTGCCAGCGTGCTGGCCACCACCGTGCAGGCCAACATCCCTCCCGGCATGTTCGGGGGCTATCGCCTCACCGCCGAGGCCGAGACGGAGATGCGTCACGCCGCCGAGCTGCAGCTCGCCGACATCGTCGGCCGGGTGGCAGGGGAGTACCCGGACGTCCCGCACACCCTGCAGGTCACCCTGGGGCACCCCGTCGAGCAGCTGATCGCGCTGTCTGCGACCGTCGACCTGCTCGTGCTGGGCATGCGTCCGCCGTCGGTCATCGGCTTCTCGATCGGGGGCGTCACCCGCGCCGTGCTGGCCCACGCCAAATGTCCGCTGCTGGTGGTGCACTGACCGCGTAGGCTGGGCGGGCCATGAATCAGCCCGCCCTCGCCGCCCTGCCCGCCGGCCTCGATCTCACCTGCGCGCCGCAGCTGCCGATCTCTGCCCGGGCCGACGACATCGGCGACCTGCTCGACCGCCACCAGGTGATCGTGGTGGCGGGGGAGACCGGGTCGGGCAAGACCACGCAGTTGCCCAAGATCGCGCTGGCTCGTGGCCGGCGGCGCATCGCCCACACCCAGCCCCGTCGGATCGCCGCACGGTCCGTGGCCGAGCGCCTCGCCAGCGAGATCAACACGCCGCTGGGTGAGGTGGTCGGCTACCAGGTACGGTTCACCCGACAGGCGGGCCGCGAGACCCGGGTGAAGGTGATGACCGACGGCGTCCTGCTCGCTGAGATCACCCGTGATCGCGACCTGCGTCGCTACGACACGATCATCATCGACGAGGCCCACGAACGCAGCCTCAACATCGACTTCCTGCTGGGTTACCTCAAGCAGCTGCTCACCCGCAGACGCGACCTGAAGGTGGTCATCACTTCGGCCACCATCGACACCGCCCGGTTCTCCGAGCACTTCGGGGGCGCCCCGGTGGTGGAGGTCTCCGGTCGCACCTTCCCGGTCGAGACCCGCTACCGCCCCTTGGGTGACGATGACGACCAGGTCGCCGGCATCAGCGCAGCAGTGGAGGAGTTGGCGGCCGAAGGTCCCGGCGACATCCTCGTCTTCCTGTCGGGGGAGCGGGAGATCCGTGATGCCGCCGAGGCGGTCACCGCACTGAAGCTGCCCGAGACCGAGGTGCTGCCGCTGTACGCGCGGTTGTCGTCCGCGGAGCAGCAGCGGGTCTTCCAGTCGCACACCGGTCGGCGGGTGGTGCTGGCCACCAACGTGGCCGAGACCTCGATCACGGTTCCCGGCATCCGTTACGTGGTCGATCCCGGAACTGCCCGGGTCAGTCGGTACTCGGCCCGCACGAAGGTGCAGCGGCTGCCCATCGAACCGGTGTCACAGGCCTCGGCCAACCAGCGCGCCGGACGGTGCGGTCGCGTGGCTCCCGGGATCTGCATCCGCCTGTACTCAGAGGAGGACTACCAGGCTCGTCCCGAGTTCACCGAACCCGAGATCCTGAGGACGAACCTCGCCTCGGTCATCCTGCAGATGGCGCAGGCGGGGCTGGGTGACATCGCGGCCTTCCCGTTCGTCGAGGCTCCCGACTCCGGGCAGATCACCGACGGCATGCGCCTGCTCGACGAACTCGGTGCCCTGGCGCTCGGCAACCGCCATCACCCCAGACTGACGCAGACGGGCCACGCCCTCGCCAAGCTGCCGGTCGACCCCAGACTGGGACGGATGCTGATCGAGGCGCAGCGGCGTGACTGTCTGCGCGAGGTGCTGGTCATCGTCTCCGCGCTCGCGATCCCGGACGTCAGGGAACGGCCCGTCGACAAGCGGCCGCAGGCCGACGCCATGCACGCCCGGTTCACCCGCGAGGTGGTGACGGCGGCTCAGGCCAGCACAGACGACCAAGGCCGGCCACTGCGGCACACCGCCCACACCAACACCCGCAAGGAGCAGGGCCCGCCGGCAGGTGAGGGCGGCGACGTGATGCCGCTGGTGCGACTGTGGAACTACCTGCGTGAGGCCAGACGCGAGTTGTCGGGCAACGCCTTCCGCCGGATGTGCCGCGAGGAGTACCTCAACTTCCTGCGGGTGCGTGAGTGGGAAGACCTGCACGCACAACTGCGGGAACTGTGCAAGGAACTGGGCTGGCACCGCAACCAGTCCGCAGCAGCCACCAGTGACGTGTTGACCAGCGTGCTGGCCGGACTCCTGGGCCACGTCGGACTGGCGGACGTGCGGGAGCCGACCCCCGCGCGCGGATCAGGCCCACGCAAGCGCACCCGCCCGGGGCCGCGGGAGTACCTGGGTGCCCGTGGCGCCCGGTTCGCGATCAATCCCGGATCGGTGCTGGCCCGCAACCCACCACCGCTGGTGATGGCCGTCGAACTCGTCGAGACCAGCCGACTCTGGGCGCGCACGGTGGCCGAGATCCAGGCCGAGTGGGTCGAACAGGTGGCCGAGCACGTGCTCAAGCGCCAGTACTCCGAGCCGCACTGGTCGTCCAACTCGGGTTCGGTGGTGGCCTTGGAGCGGGTGAGCCTCTACGGGGTCCCGATCATCGCGGAGCGTCCGGTGAACTACGCCCGGATCAACCCGGTCGAGGCCCGCGAGATCTTCATCCGGCAAGGCCTCGTCGAACAGGCGTGGCCCAACCGTCACGCCGTGCTGGCCCACAACGCCGAAGTGCGGCGACGGGCCGAGGAGATCGAGGAGCGCAGCCGGCGTCGGGACGTGGTCGTCGACGACCAGGTCATCTTCGACTTCTACGACCGTCGCATCCCCGACGAGGTGGTCTCGGCCAGCCATTTCGACGCGTGGTGGCGGCGGGTCGACGACAAGCGACTGCTGGAACTCGACCTCGACGACCTCATCCGGGACGACACCCAGACGGTCGACGCCGGTGCCTTCCCCGACCACTGGCAGGTGGGTGACCTTCGTCTCGACGTGCGCTACGTGTTCGAGCCGGGGTCCGGTCACGACGGTGTGACGGTGACCATCCCGATGCGCCTGCTCAACCAGTTGACGGCGGAGCCGTTCAGTTGGCAGGTGCCGGGGTTGCGTCAGGAACTCGCCACCGAACTCATCCGCGGTCTGCCGAAACACCTGCGGACCAACTACGTCCCTGCCCCCAACCATGCCCGTGAGGCCCTGCGTTGGCTGGACGGTGAGGGCGGCGGAGATCGGTCCGTGCGTTTCGCCGATGAACTCGGACGAGCGCTGACCGCCCTGACCGGCTCCCCGGTGCCGGCAGATGCCTGGCGTCCCGAAGCGGTACCCGACCACCTGCGGGTCCGGTTCCAGGTGACCTCGAGGGAGGGTTCCGACCGGATCGGCAAGGACTTCGACGAACTGCGCCAGGAGTTGGCGGCCCAGCTGAGCCGGACCCTCACCAAGGCCACCCGCGCCGACCGGATCACCGGCCAGACCGCCTGGACGTTCGGTCAGATCCCCGTCACCGTCGAGGTGGGCAGGGGCGGTACGAAGGCCGTCGGCTACCCGGCGTTGATCGACGAGGGGGCCTCGGTCGGCCAAGTGGTGCTCGACGCGCCAGCCGCCCAACAGCGCTCGCACCATCGGGGGGTCAGGCGCCTGCTGGTGCTGACCAATCCCGACCCCTCCAAATGGGTGGTCTCACACCTGAGCAACCTCGAGAAGGTGGCCCTGCCGCACTCGCCCTACGGTTCCGTCCCCGAACTGCTGGCCGATGCCCGGCTCAAGACCGTCGAGTCGCTGGCGGTCGGTGCGGTCGGTGACCTCAACGGGGTGCGGGATGCGGCCGCCTACGAGGCGGTGGCCCTGCACGTTCGCCAGGAGCAGGCCGATGCGATGCGCAGGGTGGTGTCGTTGGTCGCGCAGACCCTCACCCACCGCCTGGAAGTGCAGGAGCTGGTGCGGCAGGATGCGCCGCCGTCGGCCTGCCAGGACGTTTCACGTCAACTGCAGAACCTCATCTTCCCGAACTTCATCTCTGCCACCCCCGACCCCTGGTTCGCAGAACTTCCCCGCTACGTGCAGGCCATGAAGCTGCGGCTCGAGGCAGCCGGCCGCAATCCGGTCCGTGACCGGGAACTGCAGGAGCAGGTGGACGAACTCGAGGACGAGTACGCCGCGGTGGTCGACCGCCAACCGCCTGGCCCGCTCACGCCGCAGGTGGAGGAGGTCGCCTTCCTGATCGAGGAACTGCGGGTGGGGCTGTTCGCACAGACCTTGAGGACGGCCGTGCCGATCTCACCCAAGCGGGTGCGGACGGCACTCAAGAAGCTCTGACCAGCCACGGGTGGGTCGTCCGGGTCGCCGCGGAGGTAGCGGCCAGGTCTCGAGGTCGGCGATCTGTGGTTGAGTGACCTGCGTGCCAGCAACCACCGCCGAACTCGTCGACCTGCTCAGCTTGGAAGAGATCGAACTGGGCCTCTACCGGGGCTCTCACCCGCGGACGACCTGGCAGCGAACCTTCGGTGGACAGGTGCTCGCCCAGGCGTTGATGGCTGCCTACGGCACCATGCCCGCCGAGCGCATCTGCCATTCGCTCAACGCCTACTTCCTGCGCCCGGGCTCGACCGACGCGCCCATCATCTACGACGTCGAGAGGACTCGCGACGGCCACACGTTCTCGGCGAGACGTGTGCTCGCCCGCCAGCGGGGCACCGTCATCTTCACCCTGAGCGCGAGTTTCCATGAACTGGAGGAAGGACTCGAGCACTCCGACCCGGCGCCGGTGAACGTCCCGGCACCCGAGCAGTGCCGCCGCCTCAGCGAGGTGATGAGTGAGCGTTTCGGGTCGGAGAGCAGCCTGTTCCACGAGTGGGACGCCCTCGACGTCCGCTTCGCCGGTGACTCGGGTCGATCGGGGGAGATCAGCCCCAGTTCCCACCGGGCGCACATGCGCGTCTGGGTCAGGACGACCGAGGGTTTGCCCGACGACCACCGCCTCCACCAGGCCGTCACCGCCTACCTGTCGGACATGACACTGCTGGGTGTCTCGACGGTGCCCCACGAGGTGGCGTTCCTTTCGGCGCAGCTGCAGGCCGCCAGCATCGACCATGCGATGTGGTTCCATCGTCCGATCAGGGCGGACCAATGGATCCTCTACGACCAGGTGAGCCCGTCCGCATCGAACGCGCTCGGCTTCTCGATGGGTCGGCTCCTGCAGGACGGACTGCAGGTGGCCACCTGCAACCAGGAGGGGCTCATCCGGGTCGTGCCCGGAACCGCCCGTCACTGATCGGGGGGGTCGCCCCGCGCGTCGGGGGAACCTGCAGGGGGACGGGCGGGACACAGCACCGCCGTCGGCCCCCAGGGAGAACGGGGACCGACGGCGGGTGCCGGTGTTGGACGTGCCTCAGGCGGCCGTGGTCCTCAGGGCGGCCAAGGCGTTGCGTTCAATCTGGCGCACCCGTTCAGCGGTGATGCCCCAGACTGCCCCGATGTCTGCCAGCTTGGCCTGTCGTCCGTCCAGCAGGCCGTAGCGACGCCGCACCACATCGGCCGAGCGCGCGTCCAAGTTCTTCAACATGCCCTCCAGCACTCCACGGTCCTGCCCGTTGAGCACCTCCTCGTCGGGGCCGGGTGCGTTCTCGCGGGCGATCAGGTCACCCAGCGCGGTGTCTCCGTCCTCGTCGACGGGGGCATCGAGCGAGACATGCTCGCGGCTGTAGCGGATCAGCTCGACGACTCTCTCCGGCTCGAGCGCGAGTTCGGCAGCGATCTCCTCCACCTCGGGCTCTCGGCCCAGCTGGCGCTCAAGGTTCCGGCGTGCGGCCGAGACCTGGTTGACCTGCTCGGCGACGTGAACGGGCAGCCGGACGATGCGGCCCTGCTGGGCGATACCACGGCTGATTGCCTGCCGCACCCACCAGGTGGCGTAGGTCGAGAACTTGAATCCCTTGGTGTAGTCGAACTTCTCGACGGCGCGGATCAGACCCGTGTTGCCCTCCTGCACCATGTCGAGCAGGGGCATGGGGGCACGCGAGTACTTGCGGGCGACACTGACCACCAGTCGCAGGTTCGCGCGGACGAAGTGCTGCATGGCGCGGTCACCGTCGTCGGCGATGGCCTGCAACTCCTCTGCCGTCGCCTCGACCTCGCTGGTCACCGTTCCGTCGAGCAGGGCCTGGGCGAACACACCGGCTTCGATCCGGCTGGCGAGTTCGACCTCCTCCTCGGCATTGAGCAGAGGTGTCTTGGCGATCGACTCGAGGTAGAGCCCGACTGCGTCCTTGCCGTCGATTCCGTCACTGCTTCGAGTACGCGTCCTGGTGGTGATCATCCGGGTGCCCCTTTCATGCGACATTCACCCTGTTCAACGCCCGGAAGACGAGAAATGTTGCGCGCCACCACCGTGGTTGGCCCCAAGTACGCCAACAGCGATCAGCGAGTAAGACCGTGGTCGTACTCGACCCCGAGAAGACCGGCGAGATCGACCCCATTGACCCTGAGGCACCCCGAAGCGCACGATGGGCGGCAGGGACGCTGACGCAGGCGTCCCGCCGACCCCGGGGCAGCGACGCCTCCGCCGGGTCGGGGGAGCCCGCGGGGGGCGGGCCCAGACAACCAAGGGGGAAACATGCGTGCAGCACATCTGCTAGTCGCCGGTCTGACCATGGCCGGACTCACCCTGGCCGCGCCGGTGGCAGCGACCGCCCAACCCAAACCCGATCCACGAGTGGCCTCCGACCAATTGGCGGCACCCTTCAACCTGGCCGTCAGCGGCGACACGGTGTACGTGGCGGACGGATTCGCCAACATGGTGGCGACCCTGGGGCCCAACGGGTCCCTCATCCCGGTCGCGGTCGACCAGCCCGGTGCCGCGGGCGTGGCCACCTCGTCCGACGGCTCAGCGCTGGTGTGGACGACCACCGTCACCGACATGGGCACGTTCACCAACACAGCCAGCGGGCTCCACCTCTGGGTGCCCGGTGGCGGCACCGTCTACGCCGACACGTTCGCCTACGAATCGGCCCACAACCCCGACCAGGTGAACCACTACGGGCTGGTCAATCCCAACCAGTGCGCCCTGGACGCCTTTGCCGAGATGGGCATTCCCGCCTCCTACACCGGTGGGATCGATTCGCATGCGTACTCGGTGACTGCGCTGGGCCATTCCTGGGTGGTCGCCGATGCTGGTGCCAACGCCCTGTGGAAGGTGAGTGCCACCGGCGACATCAGCACATTGGCGGTGCTGCCTGCCCAGCCCACGGTGATCACCGCTGGCGCGGCCTCGGCCCTGGGACTGCCGGATTGCGCGATCGGCCTGACCTACAACTTCGAACCGGTCCCGACCGACGTCGAGGTGGGCCGTGACGGCATGCTCTACGTCACCACGCTGCCCGGAGGGCCCGAGAGTGACGTGCTGGGTGCACGCGGCTCGTTGTGGAAGGTGAACCCGAGCACTGGCGCAGCCATGAAGCTGGCCGGTGGATTCCTCGGAGCCACCAACCTTGCCATCGACAAGTCGGGCCAGATCTTCGTGGCCGAGTACTTCGCCGGTCGGATCACCCTGGTCAAGGCGAGCGGGAAGAAGTCCCACTACCTCGACCTCCCCAACGTCGTGGCCCTGGAGTCCGGTCGCGACGGATCGCTGTGGGCGGGTACGACGATGAGCCTCGACCCGTCGCAGCCGCCGATGCCGGGAACCATCGTGAAGATCAAGGACGGCGTGCCCATGGCCAGCACCGTCCTTCGATGAGGTGCTGACCCGCTGAAGTCAGTCGTGCCCTGGGTGCTGGCCCGCCACATCGATGATCCAGGCCAGCTCCCAGGCACGCTCCTTCCACTGGTCGTAACGGCCGGTCACCCCCGCGTGGCCGGCCACCATCTCCGTCTTCTGCAGGACGGGACGAGCCACCTCCTTCGGGATGGTGTGCCGCAACTGCTGCACCCATTTGGTGGGTTCGACGTAGTAGACACGGGTGTCATTGAGGCCCGTCGTCGCCAGGATCGCGGGGTACTGCACCGGGGCGATGTTCTCGTAGGGGCTGTAACCCCTCATGTAGGCGTAGACCTCGGGGTCGTGCAGGGGATCTCCCCACTCCTCCCATTCGGTCACCGTGAGGGGCAGCGAGGGGTCGAGGATGGTCGTGAGCGCGTCGACGAAGGCGACGCCGGCGTGCACACCCGCGAACAGGTCGGGTGCGAGATTGGCGATGGCCCCCATCAGCAGACCACCAGCACTCCGCCCCTCGGCCACGAGCCGATCGCTCGAGGTGTAGCCGTTGTCGACGAGCCACCTGGCCGAGTCGACGAAGTCGGTGAACGTGTTCTTCTTGGTGAGGGTCTTGCCGTTCTCGTACCAGGCTCGTCCCATCTCGCCGCCGCCACGGATGTGGGCGATCACGAACACGAAGCCACGGTCGAGCAGTGACAGCCGGCTGACGGCGAAGGCGGGCGGGATCGAGATCTCGTACGAGCCGTAGCCGTACAGCAGGCAGGGCGCCGTGCCGTCGAGGGGGGTGTCGCGGCGGCGGACGATCGACAGCGGGATCAGGGTGCCATCCGTGGCCCGCGCCCACTGGCGTTCCGAGACGTGGTCCTCGGGACGGTAGGCGCCTCGGACGGGGTGGTCGCGCACCTGCGTCTGCTTCAACTGCACCAGTTCACCGCGGTCGACGAGGTAGTCGTGCACCGTGGTGGGCGTCACCAAGGAGGTGTAGGTGAGCTGGAACCGATCGGTGTCGATGTCCTCCGAGCCGGTGGTCTGGGCGTCGTAGACCTGCTCGGGGAACTCCAGGTGGGTGACGTCGTCACCCCGGTGCACCTGCACCCCGGCGATGCCGTCGCGTCGTCGGGAGACCACGACGAAGTCGCGGTAGGCCTCGACCGCGGTGTAGCGCACGCCCTCCGCGGGGGCGGCGACGCTCGTCCATCGGTGCCGAGGTGCCAACTCCCCAGCCGACTCGTCCCACACCAGTGGGCACGACGAGACTTCGAAGTCGGGGGAGTTCTGGTTGTGCAGCAGGTAGAGCACACCGTCTCCCACCTCGACCCCGTACTCGACGCCCTCGACCTTCTCGGCCACTCGCACCGGCTTCGCCGTCGGCTGCGCGGCCGGGAGCAGGAAGGCCTCACTGGTGAGCTTCGAGCCGTTGTGGATGACGATCCAGTTCTCGTCGCGGGAGGCGTCGACCCCGACCCAGTAGCGCTCGTCGGTCTCCTCAAAGACCAACACGTCGGACGAGGGGTCGCTGCCCAACGTGTGGAGCCAGACCTGGTGGGGACGCCAGGCCTCGTCGACCCGCTGGTAGAACAGGTGCTGCTGGCCTGCCCAGGTCGCCCCGTGGGCGATGTCGGTCACGACCGGGCCGCCCGCCTGGCCGGCTCCCAGCGCATCGGGCTGCCCGCCGTCGTCGATCTGCTGGAGGTCGAGGCGTCGCACCCAGAGGTCGTAGCGCTCGTCTCCGGAGTTGTCGACCGAGAAGGCGAGCAGGGTGCCGTCGGGTGAGACGGTGAGCGCTCCCAGCGAGAAGAACTCGTGCCCTTGGGATTCGAGGTTCGCGTCGAGCAGCACCTGCTCGCCCGGGATCTCGGCCTCCCCGAGCTGGGGGGCGTGGTCACGGTCCGTGGCCGGCGCGCGGCAGTACAGCTGATAGGCACTGCCCTCGACCGTGCGGCTGTAGTACCACCATGCGTCGCCGCCGCGGTGGCGGGTGAACGAGGGCACCGACAGGTCGGTCTCCTGGGTGCGCACCTTGATGTCGTCGAAGAGTTCCTGACGCAGACCCTCCAGGTGAGCGGTCATGGCGTCCGCGTAGGTGTTCTCGGCATTCAGCAGCTCGATCACCTCCGGGTTGGCCTTGTCGCGCAGCCACTCGTAGGGGTCGTCGAAGACGTCACCGTGGTGGCGGCGCGGGTGAGGACGGCGATCGGCGACGGGCGGCTGGGGACGGGAGGACTGGTCAAACATGTGCCAAGGCTAGTGGCAGCTTGGGTGAGCGAACGTGGCGTGGCATGATGGACGACACGGGTCTTGACAGCCACCGGCTTTCTTGCGCCCTCGAAGCGATTCGCGAGACTGAAGAGGATCCCCAGTGACGCCACGTTCCACCGGTCAGAAGCCCGCCGAGGACATCACCCCTGAGGCACCGGCGACGACCCGACGGACGAGGGCCACCACAGCCAAGTCCGCACCCGTCGGCGCCTCGGCCAAGGCTGCGCCCTCCACCAAGACCCCTGCGGCCACCAAGAGCACGGCGGCAACCGGCACCACTGCCGCAACGAAGGCAGCCCCCAAGACAACGGCTGCCACCAAGGCTGCCCCCCGTAAGACGGTGAGCCGAGCAGCCAAGGCCTCCCCGACCGTTGCAGAGACCGTCGAGCAGGTCGCCAACCGCGAGATCGAGGTCGTCGCGGAGCGTGACGGCGATGACCTGGTGCTCACCGTCGGGGGCAAGAAGCGCAATCTCGACGACGTCGACGACGCGCAGTTCGTGCCCGAGAAGGAGGCTCCCCTCGAGAAGGAGTTGACCGAGGACCAGGGCTTCAGCCTCTCGGACGCCGACGACGCCGACGAGCCGGAGCAGCAGGTGGTCACCGCAGGTGCCACTGCTGACCCGGTCAAGGACTACCTCAAGCAGATCGGCAAGGTCGCTCTGCTGAACGCCGAGATGGAGGTGGAACTGGCCAAGCGGATCGAGGCCGGCCTGTTCGCCGACGAGCAACTGAACGATCCCGAGACGGTCGTCTCTGCCGCCGACCTCGAGGACTTCGAGTGGATCGCTGCCGACGGTCGCAAGGCCAAGAACCACCTGCTCGAGGCGAACCTGCGTCTGGTCGTGTCCTTGGCCAAGCGCTACACGGGGCGCGGCATGCTCTTCCTCGACCTGATCCAGGAGGGCAACCTCGGCCTCATCCGCGCGGTCGAGAAGTTCGACTACACCAAGGGCTACAAGTTCTCGACCTACGCGACCTGGTGGATCAAGCAGGCCATCACCCGCGCCATGGCCGACCAGGCCCGCACCATCCGCATTCCGGTCCACATGGTCGAGGTCATCAACAAGCTGGCTCGTGTGCAGCGGCAGATGCTGCAGGACCTCGGACGGGAACCCACCCCGGAGGAACTGGCCAAGGAACTCGACATGACCCCCGAGAAGGTCGTCGAGGTGCAGAAGTACGGGCGCGAACCCATCTCCCTGCACACTCCCCTGGGCGAGGACGGGGATTCCGAGTTCGGTGACCTGATCGAGGACTCCGAGGCCATCGTGCCCGCCGATGCCGTCAACTTCACGCTGTTGCAGGAGCAACTGCATGACGTTCTCGACACGCTCTCCGAGCGCGAGGCCGGTGTGGTGCAGATGCGCTTCGGCCTGACGGACGGTCAGCCCAAGACGCTCGACGAGATCGGCAAGGTCTACGGGGTCACCCGCGAGCGCATCCGGCAGATCGAGTCGAAGACGATGTCGAAGCTGCGTCACCCCTCGCGTTCCCAGGTGCTGCGGGACTACCTCGACTGATGTCGCACCCCGACGCCCGTCGGCTCGACGGGCGCTTCCGGATCCGGCAGGCCGCCCTGGCGGACCTGCCGGAGCTTGCCCGGGTGAGGGCACGGTCCTGCTGGCCCGGCGACGAGGATGCCCCCAGCCCGTACCTCTGCGACGCGGACATCGATCGGGTCGCCAGCCAGTGGCTCGGGGAGGCCCAGCGCGGTGGCTACTACTGGGGTGTGGTCGACTCCCGTGTCCCGGCGGATCAGGGTGTCGTGTGGGTGGGGGTCGCCCACGCCCGTGCCGCCTGTGAGGAGGGTGCCCCGGCACCTCTGGAGCTGGCCGTCCTGCACCTGCTCGAGGTTGCCCGGGGCTCCGGGATCGCCGATCGGCTGCTGCAGATGGCCATCGGTGACGCGCCTGCGTACCTGTGGCTGCCGGTCGACAACCCGCGAGTCGCGGCCTTCCTGGGGCGCCATGGTTTTCGTCCGGACGGGGTGACCCGACCCGCTGGCGGGGTGCCCGTCGGAGGTTGCGAGACACGGCTCGTCCGGGACTGAGGTCCGGCTGTCGTCCGGGCTTCGTGCGAGGCCCGCTTCGGTGCCGCCCGAGCGCAACCATTGCGCAGTTCGGTTGCGCGAAATGAACGCATCGCTCAGCCGTGTCATGCCTTGTCAATCCGCTGTTACCGAATCGTTGCACAAGTGGCGGCGCTGCAATTGCGCGCGATTGGTCACCCGGCCCTAGGTTGGGTCCACCAAGCGGGACGCAGTGTCCCGGTGTGACACCGGCAGGAGGTGGCGATGACGGCAGTGGCAGTGAAATCCGTGCCCGTCGCGAACCCGGACCGCCCACGGACGCCCTCGATCTGGTTGCGCATCTGGCGCAACTACTTCCTGCGGCGGGTCGTGCGCGCACTGATCATGATCTGGGTCGTGACCTCGGCGATCTTCTTCCTGGTGCGACTGATGCCCGGAAACCCCGTCGACACCTACACCAACAAGCTGATCGCCGAACAGGGCCTCTCGTACGAGCAGGCCAGGGCCCAGGCCGCCACGCTGTTCCAGTTCGACTCGAGCAAGCCGCTCATCCTGCAGTACGTCGACTACCTCAACAACCTGCTCCACGGCGACATGGGCAGCTCCATCGTCTCGTCGGGCACGACCGTCGCCTCGAAGGTCGCGGCCCACCTGCCGTGGACGATGTTCTCGGTGGGCATCTCGATGGTGATCGCCATCGGCCTCGGGCTGGTGCTCGGCATGCTGATGGCCTACCGCCGCGGCGGCATCGTCGACCACGCGGTCTCGGTGATCGGCTCGCTGCTGCACGCCATCCCCAACTACCTCTTGGCCATGCTGATCGTCGTGGTCGGGGGTGTGAAGCTGAAGTGGTTCGACTTCGCGCAGATGCGCGGCAGCGTCACTCCGGGGGTGCAGCCGGGGTTCAACATCAACTTCATCCAGGACATCTTCTACCACGCGGCCCTGCCGATCCTGACCTACGTGCTGACCACGGCCGGCACCTGGGCACTGGTGATGAAGTCATCCACCACGCAGGTGCTCGGTGAGGACTACGTCACCGTCGCGCGTGCCCGAGGGCTCTCGGGCGGACGCATCGCCGGCACCTATGTCGGACGCAACGCGGTGCTCCCACTGGTGGCCCAGATCGCCACCCAGGCCGGGTTCGTGGTCGGCGGCGCCATCTTCGTCGAGCAGACCTTCGCCTACGACGGCATCGGCATCCAGCTCTACAAGTCGATCAACTTCCGCGACTACCCGATCATCCAGGGAATCCTGCTGATGATCACGATCGTGGTCATCTTCGCCAACCTGTTGGCCGACTTCATCTACAGCTTCCTGGATCCCCGCATCCGGACCGACGAGCGAACGGAGGACTGAGATGGGGATCAACGTCGCGGACGCCACTCTCGAACCCGCCAAGGGCGAGGAGCCCCACGTCTCCGATGAGGTCGTGAAGGCCAAAGGGGTCGGCCCCATCCGTGGGTTCTTCCGGGAACTGGCTCGATCCACCTCGGGACTGATCGGCTTCATCATCGTGGTGCTGTTGGTCGCCATGACCATCTTCGCGCCGCTGTTGCGGGGCAACCTGAAGCCGACCACCGACTACTGGGCGCCCTTCTCGGCCGCCCACCCGCTGGGGACCAGCGGTCAGGGGATCGACACCCTCGCGATGGTCGTCAACGGTGGCAAGACCGTGCTGCTGGTCGGCTTCGGAGCTGCCGCGCTGACGGTGCTGATCGCTGTCGTGATCGGCTCCCTGGCCGCCTACTTCCGTGGCTGGTTCGACGCCCTGATGCTGCAGGTGGCCGACCTGTTCATGACCATCCCGCAGATCGTGCTGCTGGCCGTGATGGGCTCCCTGTTCAGGTTCGACTCGCCCTTCTGGTTGGCCGTGATCGTCGGTGCCCTCTCGTGGCCAGTGTTGATGCGCTCGATCCGTGCACAGGTGCTGACCCTCAAGGAGCGCGAGTTCGTCGAGGCAGCCCGCCTGCTCGACCTGGGCACCCTGCGGATCGTGTTCGTCGAGATCGTGCCGAACATGGCCAGCTTCATCCTGATCAACTTCATCATCGCCGTCACCAACGCCATCTACGCGATGGTCGGCCTGTACCTGCTGGGTCTGGCACCGCTGGCCGGCGTCAACTGGGGAATCATGGTGCAGGACGGCTGGACCAACGGCGCCATGTTCAACCCCGACGCCCTGCCCTACATCCTGGCCCCGGTCGCGATGATCGTGCTGCTGCAGTTGGGCCTGATCCTGCTCACCCGATCTCTCGAAGAGATCCTCAACCCGAGGTTGCGTGACCGATGAGCGACACCAGCGTGGCATCCACTTCGTCCACCAGGACCGCCAAGCGAACCGACGAGCCCGTGCTCTCCGTGCGCGACCTCGTGGTGCAGTACCGCACCGGCTCGGGCACGACCGTCAACGCGGTGAACAGCGTCAGCTTCGACCTCTACCCGAATCAGGCGCTCGCGCTGGTGGGGGAGTCGGGTTGTGGCAAGACCACCCTTGGTCTGGGGCTGCTGCGGCTGCTACCGCGACTGGGGCACATCCCCGCCGGTTCCATCACCTACCGGCGCCAGCCCGGCGCCACCCCGATCGACGTGCTCAAGCTGAACTCGCGCCAGTTGCGCCGGTGGCGCTGGGCCGAGGCGGCCATGGTCTTCCAGGGTGCCCAGAGCGCCTTCAACCCGGTGATCACCATCGGCGACCAGATGGCCGACACCCTCAAGGCCCACGTTCGCGAGGGCGAGCGGTACAACAAGAAGGAAGGCATCCAGCGCGCCGGTGACATGCTCAAGCGGGTGCGGCTCGACCCCTCCCGGGTGCTGGGGTCCTACCCCCACGAGCTGTCGGGCGGCATGCGGCAGCGCACCCTGATCGCGATGAGCCTGCTGCTCGACCCTCGCTTCCTCGTGCTGGACGAGCCGACCACCGCCCTCGACATCCTCACCCAACGCGGCATCGTCGACCTGCTCGCCGAACTGCGCGAGGAGCGGGGATTCGCGATGATCTTCATCAGCCACGACCTCGCGCTGGCCGCCGAACTGGCCGACCGGGTGGCGACCATGTATGCGGGGCAGATCATCGAGCGCGGGTCACTCCACGACATCTTCTACGAGCCTCGTCACCCCTACACCTCAGGTCTGATCAACGCGGTGCCCCCAGTGGTGGGTGACCTCCCCGAACTTGCGTCCATCCCGGGATCGCCGCCGTCACTGGCGAACCTGCCGGTCGGCTGCTCGTTCGCACCGCGGTGTTCGTACGCGACCCCGGAGTGCCGGGCCGCCGAGCCGCCCGAGGAGACCATCGAGGCCCGGGACCAGGGTCAGTCCCATGAAGTCCGCTGCATTCACTGGCGTGAGGTGCACCATGAGCGAAAGGTGATTGCACGTGCTTGAGTCCGGAGACACCCCGCTGTTGCGGATGACCCACGTCGACCAGACCTTCAAGACCAAGAAGGGTGACGTCCCGGCAGTCCAGGACGTCAATTTCGAGGTCGGGCCCGGCCAGGTGTTGTGCCTGGTGGGGGAGTCGGGTTGTGGCAAGACCACCAGCGCTCGGATGGCGGGCGGCCTGTTGAAGCCGACCGGCGGCGAGGTGGCCTACCTCGGCAAGAACATCTGGGAGATGGACTCCAAGGAGTTCATCGACTACCGGCGCTCGGTGCAGTACGTGCACCAGGATCCGTACGCCTCGCTGAACCCGATTCGTTCGGTGGCGGCGACGCTGACGGCGCCCCTGCTCAAGCACGGCTTGGCCAAGAACCGCCACGAAGCCTGGGAGCAGGCCGCCGAACTGTGCCGCCGGGTCGACCTGACGCCCCCCGAGGCCTACCTGTCGAAGTTCCCCCACCAGCTCTCGGGTGGCCAGCGTCAGCGTGTGGCGGTGGCTCGTGCGCTGACCCTCAACCCGAAGCTGATCATCGCCGACGAGTCGACCTCGATGCTCGACGTCTCGATCCGAGTGGGCATGCTCAAGATGCTCGGCAAGCTCCGTGACGAGCTCAACGTCGGGTTCCTGTTCATCACCCACGACCTGGCCATCGCGAAGTACTTCGGCTGGTCGGGCAAGACCGCTGTGATGTACCTGGGCAAGGTGGTCGAGATCGGCCCGACGCCCGAGGTGATCAACAATCCGCAGCATCCCTACACCCGTGCTCTGCTGAACGCGGTCCCGGAGCCGGACCCGGACCTCACCCGCACCAAGCTGCCCAACGGTGGGTTGCGCTCCTCGGAGATCCCGAACCTGCGCGAACTGCCGACCGGCTGCACCTTCCACCCGCGCTGCCCGCTGTTCGAGGCGGGCTGCGACAAGGTGGTCCCAATCTTGGCTGAGATCGGTCCGAACCGTGAGGTGGCCTGCCACGTCACGGGGCGCGACACCCGAAGCCAAACGGACTCTCCCACCCGGGAGCTGGCCGGATGAACGCTGTCGCCCGCGGAATGCTGGCGGTCAGCTGCTTCGTCTTGGTCGGTTCGATCATGTTGATGTTCATGGTCGAACCCGGCACGGCGGAGTTCGTTGTCACCGTCCTCAGCCTGGGGGTCTCCCTGGTCGCTGTGGTCGGTGCAACCCTGGTGGCGCGTTGGACCATCCAACGGCCCAACTTCAAGGAGGAAGAACGATGAGCGATCCCATCTCGGTCTCGCGGCGCAGAATGCTGCAGATCATGGGCATCACTTCAGTCGGCGTGGTGGGCGCCGGGGCTTTGGCCGCGTGCTCACCGGGTACCGCAGACAACGGCAACACCAGCTCGACCAAGCCCAGCGGCTCGGGGAGCACCGGCGGAGGAACCAAGAGTGGCGGTGAGATCCACGTCGGTTACCCGTTCACCGCTCCTCCCGAGGGCACGTTCAACATGTTCGCGCCGGCCAACACCATCATCGACGCGGTCGGTGTTCCCTACGGCGACATGCTGCACATGCCGTCCGCCTACTACCTGTGGGCTGACAAGTCGTGGATCAAGTTCCTGATCGACGACTACAAGCTGGACGAGGCGTCCAACACCTACACCGTCACGGTCAAGGACGGCCTCACCTGGTCGGACGGCAAGCCGCTGACGGCCAAGGACTACGTGACCTCCTTCTACTGCGCCTGGCTCACCAGCCAGCCGGTGTGGAAGTACGTCAAGGATGTCGAGGCGAAGGACGACAAGACCTTCGTCCTGACCCTGAAGAACCCCTCGACGGTGCTCGAGCGTTACATCCTGAAGCTCAAGATCTCCGACACCCAGACCTACGGTGCCATCGCCGACAAGGTCGGGCCGCTGATCAAGGCCGGCAAGGCCGCCTCGGATCCCGAGCCTTCGGCGCTGCTGGCCGAGCTGCAGAAGCTCAAGCCTGCCGATCCGATCACCTCGGGCCCCTTCAAGTTCGACACCGGGTCGATCACCAACACCCAGCTGACCCTGGTGAAGAACGACAAGGGCGTCAACGCCGACAAGATCAAGTTCGACAAGGTCGTCATCTACAACGGCGAGACCCCGGACGTGACCCCGCTCGTGCAGTCGAAGACCGTCGACTACGCGACCCACGGCTTCCCGCCCAGCACCGAGAAGTCGTTCATCGCTGCCGGTATCCGCATCCTGCGCCCGCCGAACCTGTCGGGCCCGGCGCTGTTCATGAACTTCGCCAAGCAGCCCGAGCTGAAGGACAAGCGCGTCCGTCAGGCCTTCGCCACGTTGATCGACCGAGCCGTGGTCGGCAAGGTGTCGCTGGCTGAGTCGGGTGTGGGTGTGAAGTACATGGCCGGTTTCACCGACAACTCGGTGGACGAGTGGCTGCCGGCCGGTGTCAAGGACAAGCTGAAGACCTACGACAAGGACGACGCCAAGGCCGAGTCCCTGTTGAAGGAAGCCGGCTGGACCAAGTCGGGCAACACCTGGAAGACCCCCGCCGGAAAGGACGCTGCCTACGAGCTCGAGTTCCCGGCGGAGTTCGCTGACTGGTCGGCCGCCGGCAAGAACGTTGCCGAGCAGATGACCACCTTCGGCATCAAGGTGACCCCTCGTGGTGTCAACTTCGCCCAGGTTCCGGTGGACGCCGACAAGGGCAACTTCCAGCTGATCATCCAGGCGTGGGGTGCCAACTCGCACCCGCACCCGTACTTCGCGTACCAGGCTGACTACCTGACGCACAACTACCCGATCGCCAAGAACAACGGAGGCCGTGGCATCGACTACGACCTGTCCGCGGTTCCCGGCCCGGATGGCAAGAAGTACAACATCGAGGACCAGATCACCGCGTGCGGTGAGGGTCTCGACCTGGACAAGCAGAAGCAGCAGATCGGAATCCTCGCGCAGCTGTTCAACGAGGAGCTGCCGATCATCCCGCTGTTCGAGCGCTACGGCAACAACGCCGCGGTCGAGGGCGTGCGGGTCAAGAAGTTCCCGGCGGACGACAACCCGGTTCTGAAGAACCCGGCCTACTCCGACAACTTCGTCGTGATCGGCATCATGGACGGAACCATCGAACCGGTCTGATCCGGAACGACTCCACTCCACGGCACGCCCCCGGGACCTCGGTCCCGGGGGCGTTCCCCTGTTTGCGGCGGGTGGCCCGCCTCAGACGAGGTGGAAGTACTGCGGCAGCAACCGCGGTGTGCCACCGTCCGGCTGGACGAAGTACTGGGCCATCTCTGCCTGCCAGCGCCCGTCGACAGGCTCCTCACCCATGGCCTGGATGGCAGCGGCCGTGTCGTCCGCCTCGAAGTAGCCGACCACCAGCCCGCTGTCGGGGTCCAGGAACAACGAGTAGCGGCGCCACCCGCAGCGGCTGAGTGCCTCGCGCATCTCTGGCCACACCCGCTGGTGCACCTCCACGTAGTCGGCCAGCCGTTCCGGTCGGACCTTCAACAGGAAGCAGCAGCGGGTGGGGTCGGACTGGTCGGTGGTGGCCAGCAGGTGGGTGAGGGAATCGTCCATGGCTGACATTCTGCCGCCGACAGCTCCCCTTGAACGGACGAGGGCCCGAGCCGGATCGGCTCGGGCCCTCGTCGGGTCGGTCGGCACCTCAGGTGGGGTTCTTCTCCGAGAGGGCCGAGGTCTCGTCCTGGATCTTGAGGGCAACCTGCTGCAGCTTGTCCTGGTGGGCGCGCCCATGGTGCGCACAGAACAACAGGGTGCCCCCCGAGGGGAGGGTGACGCGCAGGTAGGCCTGGGCGCCGCAGCGGTCACAACGGTCGGCAGCAGTCAGGCTGCGGTCCTCGGTGACGGTGGTGCTCATGGCTACTCCTTCTGTCGTGGTGTCACATGAATGAGGGTTCCGCGCCCATACGGGCGTGCCCACGAGCTGGCGCGTACTGATCACTCTCGCCTCATGGAACGCCCGAGGGGGCCCGGACATTCCGGTTGGCCTGACCCCCACCGTACCGACTCAGCGCAACCCAGGTGCGGGCGGAGAGCCTGCGTGAGCGTGTCGTGCCCAGACTGTAACCTCGTTCGGTGACCGAAGCACTGTTGACGACCCCCAAGACGGCAGCCGCGAAGAAGGCCGTCCCGGCGCAGGGCCGCGACTACGAGGCCAAGCACCTGCTCGTGCTCGAGGGCCTCGAAGCCGTCCGCAAGCGCCCCGCCATGTACATCGGATCGACCGACACCAAGGGTCTGATGCACTGCCTGTGGGAGATCATCGACAACTCCGTCGACGAGGCACTGGCGGGCTCGGGTGACCGCATCGACATCGACCTGCTCGGCGACGGTTCGGTGCGCGTGTCGGACCAGGGCGCTGGTATTCCCGTCGACACCGAACCCCGAACCGGCTTGTCAGGTGTCGAGGTGGTGTTCACCAAGCTGCACGCCGGGGGCAAGTTCGGCGGCGGTTCGTACAACGCCACCGGCGGGCTGCACGGAGTCGGGGCCTCGGTCGTGAACGCACTCTCGAGCAGGCTCGACGTCGAGGTGACCCGCAACTCGGCCGTCTGGGCGATGAGCTTCCGGCGCGGGGTGCCGGGGGTCTTCGACGGTGACGGCCCGGACGCCCCGTTCACCCCCGATCACGAACTGCGCAAGATCGGGCGCGCCAAGCGAGGCACCAGCGGCACCACCATCACCTACTGGCCCGACCGCCAGATCTTCCTCAAGGACGCCCAACTGTCACTGGAGAACCTGCTCAACCGGGCCCGCCAGACGTCATTCCTCGTGCCCGGCCTCGAGCTCGTGGTCAACGACTCGCGCACCGCCGAGAAGGTGAGCGAGACGTTCAAGCATGACGGTGGCATCGCCGAGTTCGCCGACTTCCTGGCCACCGGTGAACGGGTCTCCGACATCCTGCGCCTGCAGGGCAGCGGCGAGTTCACCGAGACGGTGCCGATGCTCGACGACAACGGTGCCATGACCCCCACCGACGTCGAACGCCGCCTCGACGTCGACATCGCGTTGTGCTGGACCAACGCCTACGAGACCGTCGCCCGCTCGTTCGTCAACGTGGTGGCCACCCCCAAGGGCGGCACCCACGTGGCCGGGTTCGAGCAGGGCATCACGAAGGCCTTCGTCAACTCGATGCAGGGCACCCGCATCCTCAAGGCAGGCGAGGAGGTCATCAAGGACGACATCCTCGAGGGGATGACGGCGGTGGTGACCGTCCGCCTGCCCGAACCACAGTTCGAGGGACAGACCAAGGAAGTGCTCGGCACCCCACCCGTGCGCCGTTTGGTGGCCAAGGTGGTCGAGACCGAACTCGCTGACTGGCTCACCAGCAGCAAGGCCGCCACCAAGGCGCAGGCGCGTCTGGTCATGGAGAAGGTGGCGAACGCCGGCCGGGCGCGGATCCAGGCGCGGATGCACCGCGACAACCAGCGCCGCAAGAACGCACTGGAGTCGTCCTCACTGCCGCCGAAGCTGAAGGACTGCCGCTCGTCCGACGTCGACCGCACCGAACTGTTCATCGTCGAGGGTGACTCGGCGCTCGGAACGGCCAATGTCGCCCGCAACTCCGAGTTCCAGGCGCTGCTGCCGATCCGGGGCAAGATCCTGAACGTGCAGAAGGCCTCGGTCGGCGACATGCTCAAGAACGCGGAGTGCGCCTCCATCATCCAGGTGGTCGGAGCCGGGTCGGGCCGCTCCTTCGACCTGGACGCCGCCCGCTACGGCAAGGTCATCTTCATGGCGGACGCCGATTCCGACGGTGCCCACATCCGCTGCCTCCTGGCGACCCTGTTCTTCACCTACATGCGGCCGCTGGTCGAGGCCGGTCGGGTGTACTCGGCCGTTCCTCCCCTCCACCGTTTCGAATTGGTCAACCCGAAGCGTGGCTACGAGAAGTTCATCTACACCTATTCCGATGCGGAATACCAGCGCAAGGCGGCCGAACTGACCAAGAAGGGCCAGAACTTCAAGGAGCCCCAGCGCTACAAGGGGCTCGGTGAGATGGACGCGGGCCAGTTGAACGAGACGACCATGAACCCGTTGCACCGCACCCTCCGCCGGATCACGGTGGACGAGGCGGCAGCCGCGGAACGCACCTTCGAGATGCTGATGGGAAATGACGTGGCCCCGCGCAAGGAATTCATCATTGACGGCGCGTACACCATTGATGCCGAGGCAATCGACGCCTGACCACTAGAGTGCGGTCGTGACCACCGCAGCCACCACGGGCCACTCGGCCCCGCCCCCCACGGCACTCGAGCAGGCACCCCCGTCGTCCGGCAGGAAGATCGCGGCCTGGGCGAGTTGGGACTGGGGGACCCAGCCGTTCAACACGGTCATCACCACCTTCGTGTTCGCGGTCTACCTGACCTCGAAACCGTTCGGTGACACCAATCACACCTCGCAGGCGTTGTCGGTCTCGACGACCCTCGCGGGGTTGCTGATCGCGTTGCTGGCTCCCGTGCTGGGGCAGATGTCGGACCGTTCGGGCCGGTTGGTGACGGTGCTCAAATACCTGACCTGGGCCTTGGCGCTCATCTCTGGTTCGCTGTTCTTCGTGGAGCCGCGCCCCTCGCACCTGTGGGTCGGGCTGTCGTTGTTGGCGGTCGGTTCCATCGTCTCCGAGATCGCGGGGGTCAACTACAACGCCACCATCGAGCAGGTCGCCACCCCCTCCAATGTGGGACGGGTCTCGGGCTTCGGATGGGGCGCGGGTTATCTCGGCGGCATCCTGGTGCTGTTGCTGATCTACTTCGCCTTCATCGGCCCGGAGGTCGGCCTGTTCGGTGTGACCGGGGCCAACGGTCTCGACATCAGGGTCTCGATGCTCGTCTGCATGGTCTGGACCCTGGTCTTCACCATCCCGGCGTTCGTGGTGCTGAAGGACCAGCCTGCGCAGCCGGGCGGGCGCGAGTCGCTGATGCGCTCCTACGTGTCGCTCTGGCGCACCGTGAGGAGACTGTGGCGCACCTCCCCTCACACCGTGTACTTCCTGCTGGCCTCGGCGCTCTTCCGGGACGGGCTCGCCGGGGTGTTCGCGTTCGGTGCTGTCATCGCGACGGGCACCTTCGGCTTCAGCGCCGGTTCGGTGATCATCTTCGGTGCGGCCGCCTCGGTCGTCGCCGGCCTGTCGGCGATGCTGGCCGGACTGCTGGACGACCGGCTCGGCCCCAAGGTGGTGATCATGACCTCGCTGGTGGGGCTCGTGATCACCGGCCTGGTCGTCTTCCTCTTCCACGACCGAGGGCCGGGCGTCTTCTGGGCCGCCGGCCTCGTGATGTGCATGTTCGTGGGCCCGGCTCAGTCGTCCTCCCGCAGTTTCCTGGCGAGGCTCATCCCGGAGGGGAAGTCCGGTGAGATCTTCGGTCTGTACGCGACCACCGGACGAGTCGTCAGCTTTTTGTCACCGGCCATGTTCGGACTGGCGATCACGCTGGGCGCGGCCCTGACCAAGGCGGAGAACACGCAGTACTGGGGCATCCTGGGCATCGTGGTCGTGCTGGCGGCGGGGTTGGCCGTGATGGCGCCCGTGAAGGAGCACACCCACCACACCCTGTGAGACCGTCGGTGGGCCCACGGCATCCGTGGGCCCTCGAGACGGGGTCGTCCAGGTCAGTGCAGCTGGGTCAGCAAACCGGAGTCGACGTCGTAGAGGAAGCCACCCACCTGGGCGCGTCCGTCGATCAGCGGGTGCGAGGCCAGCAGGCGCACGTCGAAGTCGAGGGTTCGCTCCTGGTCGGGGTTGGCGCCCAAGGTCATACCGCGGATGTCGACCCCGTTCTGGGTGAGGATCCGCTCGGCGATGTCGGCATCGGTGCCCGAGGCCATCGCGCAGCGCGTGTGCGGCACCACCATGATCCGGTCGACGTTCAACACGTGCACCCCGAGGATGCAGCCGATGAGGGCGTCGGGGGTGATGCGGCCGCCGGGGGTGCGCAGGATCTTGGCGTCACCGAGCTTCAGGCCGAGCATCGCCAGAGGTTCGATGCGGGAGTCCATGCAAGTGACGACGGCGACACCGGCGCGGGCGATGCCGTCGAACCCGCCGTCGCTGAAGCCCTGGGCGTAGGACTGGTTGGCTGCGAGCAGATCATCGAAGTCAGACATGCCTGCCACTGTAGGGCCGTCGGGGCACCTCGATCGGGCGGTCCGCGGAGCGTTCCTGCGGATCCGGCCACCATGCCCTGGGTGCGGTGGACCCGGAAAGTCGTCACCAGTCCGCCGCAACCAGCCCCTCAGGGGCGGGGCAGGGGATCTGGTGACGAGTTTCCGGGTCCTGGCCACGAGCGCACCCGGCCACAGGCCAGTTCGCGGGTCAGCGTGCCGGTGTGGTGACGTCCACGATCGGCAGCGGGCAGGCACCGAACTGCGGCACGGGCAGGCGGGCGCCCGCCTGGCGCACGGAGTCCCAGGCGACGATGCCGCCGAGGTTGATCCGGGCGGCATTCCAGGCGTTCAGCGGCGGCTGCAGCCCCGACTTCACGGCGCGGACGAAGTCGTCGGCCAGGTAGTGGTGTGCACCGTTGTGGCCGTTGTGCGCGCCGTCGTACTCCACCGGGAGGCGGTTGCGGTCATGCACGCGTGCCACACCCGAGGCGAACGACTCCACCAGCGCGGGGTCGATGCCCTGCAGTTCCTCGGCGGACAGGTCGGCCCTGCCGATGCGCAGGTCTTCGGTGAGGTCGATGGTCTCGTCCCGGGAGTAGAACTTGTTCACCCGCGCCCCCTGGTCGAACATGCCGTCGGTGCCGTACCAGCGGTGGGTCGACTCGTCGATCTGCCCGGCCATGCCGACCCGTCGGAACTCGTTGATGCGCACCATGCCGCCGTCGGAGAGTTCGATCAGCGCTGACATGTTCGACATGTCGTTGCCGAACATCGACACGTCCTTGTCGAAGACACCGTCGCCGCGGTTGTCGACCACGCCGAGGGCGCTCACGCTCACCGGGACCGCGTCGGGCCAGGCGCCGAGCACCCCGCCCGTGGAGTGGGTCGGGTACAGCATGGGCGGGTAGGAGGCCGTCGACTTCCACTGGTCGCCGCCGGAGTACTGGTAGGCGGCGTAGAAGCCGTGGTCCATGTCGTGGACGTAGTCGCCCTCGCCGTAGAACAGGCGGCCGAACTTGCCCTCGGCCTGGGCCTGACGGGCCCAGATGACCTGGGGGTAGTACCAGTGGGTCTCACCGAGCATGTAGACCTTGCCCGTGTCGAGCACCGCCTGGATGATGTCGGCGATCTCGTCGGTGCGCGTGGCCATGGGGACCGCGGAGTAGACGTGCTTGCCCGCTCGCAGGGCTTGGATGGCCTGCGGGGCGTGGGTCCACCGCTGGGTGAGCAGCGCGACGGCGTCGAGGTCCGATTCGAGCATCGCCTCGAAACTGGGGTAGGTACCGGCCAGAGCGTACTTCTTCGCCAGGTTCTCGGCCCGCTCTGGGACCACGTCGGTGATCCAGACCTCGTCCACGTCAGGGTGCAACTGCCACAGACCCGTGAAGCTGGGGGAGAACTGGCCGGCGCCGACCATGCCGATCTTCATCGATCGTTCCTTTCAGGGAGACTGACTCCGCTGGGGGATGGGGATGTCACACCAGTCAATCGGGCGTGGCCGCCCTCCATCAACTGTGTTGCACCTCCGCGGACCGATCGGGGCTCAGAACAGCGTTTCGTCCTCGTCGACAACCTCTTCGTCCATCGGCTCGGCTTCCTCGGACGAGGGGGCCGTCGACACGCTGCCGACGTCGGCCGGGGGAGTCACGAAGTGGCGCGACCCGACACCGGCGACGGGTTGGCTGAGTGGCACTCCAGACCCGTCCCGCTTGCCGGTGGCCGGGGGCAGATCGACGGGCGATCCCGAACTGGCTGCCGCCACCGCCGGCGAAGCTCCGACCCAGGCGAGCAGCAGGGTGTCCTCGCCCTTCAGGAACCGGTGGGCGCGGACGCCACCGGTGCCCCTTCCCTTGGCAGGGTACTCCTCGAAGGCGGTGATCTTCGCCGAGCCGCTCTGCGTGCCCGCCGGTGACGCGGAGGTGCCGGAGACGGTGACCACCTGCGCCCCTTGGGCGGGTGCGATCCCGAACCACAGGGCGCTGTCTCCGGCGCCGAGCTTGATCCCGGCGACCCCACCGCCTGCTCGTCCCTGCGGCCGGACGGCGCTGGCGGGGAAGTGGAGCAGTTGCCCTTGGGCGGTGACGAAGACCAACTCGACATCGTCGGCGGGTAGTTCGGCCGCCCCGACGAGGCGGTCACCCGCGTCGAGCCGGATCACCTCCCACGAGTCCCGGGCCAGCACGTCGGCGTTGACCCGCTTGACCACCCCGGCGCTGGTGCCGAGGGCCAACCCCAATGAGTCGGGTGACAGGGTGGTCAGCGCCAACGGACGTTCGTCCTTCTCGAGGGCGACCAGTTCGGTCAGCCGTGATCCGCCACGCAGGTGCGGGGCGTTCGCTGTGACGGGGACGGTGGGCAGTTCGATGGCGCGCGCCTTGACCAGTCGGCCCGCGGAGGTGATCACCCCGAACTCCGCGTGGGCGCTCACGCGGACCGCGGAGATGATCACGTCGTGGCGGCCCCGCGGACCGGTGCTGGCGGGCGCGTCGCGCTGGTCGAGCCGGGCCAGCAGCCCGGTGGAGGAGAGCATCACCCAGCAGGGGTCGTCGGCGATCTCGAGGGGGGTGGACGAGGCCTTCGCCACGGCTCCCGATCCCTCGAGCAGCACCGTGCGGCGGGGGGTACCGAACTCGCGGGTGACGGTGTCGAGGTCGTCGGAGACGACACCGCGCAGCACATGGTCGTTGTCGAGGATCTCGGTGAGCCGCGCGATCCGGGCCCGCAGGTCGTCCCGCTCGGACTCGAGCCTGATCGACGACAGCCTGGTCAACTGTCGCAACTGCATGTCGAGGATGTGGTTGGCCTGGATCTCCGAGAGTTCGAAGGCCTCGATCAGCCGGGTTCGTGCCTCGGCCACGTCATCGGAGGAGCGGATGATCGCGATCACGTCGTCGATGTCGACGATCGCCAGCAACAGTCCCTCGACCAGGTGCAACCGGTCCTGGGCCTTGCCCAGCTGGAACTGGGTGCGACGTCGGGTGACCTCGAGCCGGTGGCCGAGGTAGACCTCGAGCAGCTCCCTCAGGCCGAGTGTGCGGGGTTGTCCCTCGACGAGGGCGACGGCGTTGATGCCGAACGAGTCCTCGAGTTTGGTCTGCCGGTACAACTGCTCGAGCAGGGCCTCGGGGTTGATGCCGTTCTTGACCTCGATCACCAGGTGCATGCCGCGGGTGAGGTCGGTCAGGTCCTTCACGTCGGCGATGCCGGTCAACTTCTTCGACTGCACCAGGTTCTTGATCTGTTCGATCACCTTCTCGGGCCCGACCATGTAGGGCAGTTCGGTGATCACGATGCCCTTGCGACGGGGTGTGACCTGCTCGATCCTGGCGGTGGCGCGGATGCGGAAGCTGCCGCGACCCGCGGCGTAGGCGTCCTTGATGCCGTCGAGGCCGATGATGGTGCCGCCGGTGGGCAGGTCCGGTCCCGGCACGAAACGGATGAGGTCGTCCAGGGTCGCGTCGGGATGGGCCAGCAGGTGTTTGAGCGCCTGCACGACCTCGACCAGGTTGTGCGGGGGGATGTTGGTGGCCATGCCCACCGCGATCCCGGTGGTGCCGTTGACCAGCAGGTTCGGGAAGGCGGCCGGCAGCACCGACGGTTCGGTCTCCTTGCCGTCGTAGTTCGGACGGAAGTCCACCGTGTCCTCGTCGAGGCCTGCAGTCATCGCGACCGCCGAGGCGGCCATCCGGCACTCGGTGTAGCGCATGGCCGCGGGGCCGGCGTCGAGCGAGCCGAAGTTCCCGTGGCCGTCGATCAGCGGAAGGCGCATGGCCCAGGGCTGCGCGGTGCGAACCAGCGCGTCGTAGATCGCGGAGTCGCCGTGCGGGTGCAGCTTGCCCATCACCTCGCCGACCACGCGCGCCGACTTCACGTGAGCCCGATCGGGTCGGATGCCCATGTCGTCCATCGAGTAGAGGATGCGCCGCTGCACGGGCTTCAGCCCGTCGCGAGCGTCGGGCAGGGCGCGGGAGTAGATCACGGAGTAGGCGTACTCGAGGAAGCTGGCCTCCATCTCGGCCGAGACGTCGACGTCGATGATCCGTTCGACGACCTCTTCGTCGGGTCCGTCCGACTTCGCCACTCTCACTCCTCACCGGTCACGCCGCGACCTCCGCGGCGCACGACCCCTCATTGTCCCGCGCTGCGGGCACGCTGGGCACCGTACACGCCGCCCACGGTGGGTTTCACCCCTGGGCCAGCACCTCGGTGAGCTTCGGTGAGAGATCGTCCCCGTCGGCCCCGCGGATCTCGGGCGGCGCGTCGGGCTGCCACTGAAGGTGGTCGTCGTCGTGCAGCACGGTGGCCGTGCCGTGTGCCAGCACCTGCTGGGCCTGGGTGAGCTGACGGATCGCGATGGCGCGGACGTGTTCGGGCTGCAGATTGGCGAACTCGCTGTAGAGGGAGGGGTCGTGCTGCCCGTCATCGCCGAACATGACCCATTTGACCTTGGGCAGGTCGCGGGCCAGTTCACGCAGGGCGATGCGCTTGTGGTCGGGGCCCGAGCGGAACCAACCGGTGTTGGTGGGTCCCCAGTCGGTCAGCAACAGGGGGCCCAGCGGCAGGCCGTGGCGCTTGAAGAACCGCTGCAGGAAGGGATAGGTGTTCCAGGCGCCGGTCGACACGTAGATGATCGGCGCACCGGGATGCTCGGCCAGCAGGCGCTGGTAGAGCCTGGCCATGCCCGGCACGGGTTCGCGTGCCTGTTCGGTGACCACCAGACTGTTCCACGCGGCGATGAAGGGTCGCGGAAGCCAGGTCGAGATGACCGTGTCGTCGATGTCGGAGATGAGTCCGAAGTCGATCTCGTCCGAGACCACGTGGACCGGTGCCTGCACCAGGTGCGAGTCGGGCGTGCGCAGGTCGATGTGCTGCAGCCCGGCTGGCAGTCCGGGGTTCTTGATGCGCACGTCGATGTGCCCGGTGCGGTCCGCCTGGATCTCGAGGGTCTGGTCCATGCTGGTGACGCTGACGGTGGCCAGCGGGATGGGCACCGCCATGAAGTTGCGCCAACCACGCTGGCTGAGGAACTTGTCGGCCGCGCGGAGCAGGTCGGTGTGGGGGTTGCGGGGGGTCAGCACCACCCGACCCAGGATGCGCACCTGGTCGGACGACCCGTACCCCGTGTACGGGGTGATCGTCTCGACCCACCCACGCTTGCGCAGGCCGGCCACGATCCGTCGGATCATGACCTCTTCAGCGCGGGCGCCGATGAAGGGGCGGTTGCTCATGAGCAGCACCCTAGCCAACTCGGTGTCGCGGGCCCGCAAGTGTCAAGATGGGCGGGTGGATTCTGCAGCGAACGCGTTGACCCCGGCACTGCGGGCACAGATCTTCGACGCCGGCTACTACCCCGAGGTGGTGTCGGACGCCGTGGCCCGAGCGATCGGCGACGATGCGGTGCTGGCCCATCTTGTCCACCACGAGGCCACCTTCACCTCCGAGGAGGTGCTCCGCCACCTCACGGTGCTGGTGCTCACCGAGGCGCGACTGATCGTGGGGCACACCGACGAGCAGAGCGATCGTCCTGACCAGGGGGCGACGGCCATCACGTCGACCGAGGTGATCCCGCTGCGGCAGGTGTCAGCCGTGTCGCTCACCCGGGTGATCCAGAATCCCAGTCGCTTCAAGGTCGCTGAGGAGGCGCATCGCTCCGTCGTCGAGACCTGGTTGACCTTGGGCTGGGGAACGATGCGGCGCGTCGACCTCGAGCCGGCTGGCTGCGCCGACCCCGAGTGCGATGCCGACCACGGTTTCAGCGGAACGCTCGTCAACGACGACATCACGGTGCGGATGAGTCCGACCGCCGACGGGGTCGACAAGGTCGCCGAACTCGTCGAGTTCGGTACCCGACTGCAGCGGGCCGTCGGTCGATGACCGCTGCCGCACACCGCGACCTGTTGGCTGAAGCCGCGGCGGGGCAGTTGGTCCTGCCCGCCTACGGACGCGCCTCGCTGACCGATGTCCTGCCCTCGGTCGCCGCGGCGATGGGAGTGGCGGGCCACGCCGACGTGCTGGGGCTACCGCCCGCGAAGCGCTACGTGGTCGCGCTCGTCGACGGGCTGGGCTGGTCGATCACCCGATCGGCCCTGGGCCATGCCCGTTGGCTCGGCAAGCGCTTCGCACAGGCTCGCCCCGTGACCGTGGGGGCCCCCTCGACCACCGCCACCTCGCTGACGTCGCTGGGTTCGGGACTCGTGCCTGGCGCCCACGGCATCGTGGGGTACATGTTCAGGCCCGAGGTGGGCCGTCCGGTGATGAACGCGCTCACCTGGGACTCCGATGTCGACCCCCACGACCTGCAGCCGCATCCCACCGTCCTCGAGCGTCTGCACGACGAAGGAGTGGCGGTGGCCCGGGTGATGCCCGCCCGTCACCAGGGCTCCGGACTGACCGAATCGGGACTGCGCGGGGGCGAGTTCATCGGCATCCGCCACGAGGACGACCTCGAGTCGCGCACCCAGCGCACTGTCTCTGCCAGTCGCTCCAGCGACCGCAGCCTCGTCTACGTCTACGACCGATCGGTCGATCACACCGGTCACGGTCAGGGAGTGGGGAGCGAGGCCTGGTTGATCGCGCTGGAGAGCACCGACGCGTGGCTCGCCGACCTGCGCGACCGACTCGACGATGACACCTGCCTGGTCGTCACCGGTGACCACGGCATGGTCGATGTGCCCCTCGAGAACCGTCTGGTCTTCGAGGAGGAGCCCGAACTGCAACGAGGCGTCGACGATCTGGCCGGTGAGGCCAGGCTCCGTCAGCTCTACACCGACGAACCCGAGGCGGTGGCGAGGCGCTGGTCGTCCGTGCTCGGTGATCGCGCCTGGGTCAGGACCCGTGAGGAGGCGATCGCGGAGGGGTGGTTCGGGGTGGTGGATGACCCCGTGGTCGACCGGATCGGTGACGTGCTGGTCGCCGCGCGGGATCGGTGGGCCGTGATGAGCACCACCCTTCCGGGCGAATTCACCCTGATCGGCATGCACGGTTCGTTGACCGGTGACGAGATGGTGGTGCCGCTCGTGGTCGACCACCCCGCCACGTCGAACGGGGGAGCGGCGCGTGGCTGAACTAGTCTTCTTCACCGGACCCATGGACTGCGGCAAGTCGACCCTGGCCCTGCAGATGGACTACACGCAGTCGGCCCACGATCGACAAGGTGAGTTGTTCACCTGCCATGACCGGTCGGGCCATGCGGTGATCACCTCACGGATCGGCCTGTCGAGTGCTGCCACCGAGGTGGGCGAGCAGTTCGACTTCTTCGACCACGTGGTCGCGGGGCTCACCTCAGGTCGCAGGATCGACTACGTGATCTGCGATGAGGCGCAGTTCTACTCTCCTGACCAGATCGACCAGTTGGCCAGGGTCTGCGATGAACTCGACATCGACGTGTTGTGCTTCGGCATCCTCGCCGACTTCCGCACCGAACTGTTCCCCGGGTCACGGCGGTTGGTCGAACTGGCCGATCGGATGGAGACCCTGCAGGTTCGTCCGTTGTGCTGGTGCGGTGCCCGCGCCACGCACAACGCCCGCACCCTGGACGGGGTGATGGTCACCGAGGGCTCGCAGGTGGTGGTCGGTGACACCGCTGGCACGCAACCCGCACACGTGGTGCAGTACGAGGTGCTGTGTCGCAAGCACCACCGTCTGAAGATGTCGAAACACGTCGCCATGGCCACCCTCAGTCCCGAGGTGTTGCCCTTCGAGGAGGACGCATGAGCCCACTGATCCGTGCCGAGCAACTGCGAGCGCTGCTCGCCGAAGACCCGAGCGAGTCCGATCTGGTGCTGCTCGACGTGCGGTGGTACCTGCCCGACCCCACGCGGGGACGCTCGGAGTACCAGCAGTCGCACCTGCCGGGCGCGGTGTTCGTCGACCTGGAGGGGGACCTCACCGGTGACCTCCGCCCCGACCGACGCGGGGGTCGCCACCCTCTGCCCGACACCGTCGGCCTGCAGCAGGCCATGCGCCGCGCCGGGGTCAACGAGGACAGTCAGGTGGTGGTCTACGACCAGGGCTCGTCACTGGCGGCTGCTCGCCTGTGGTGGCTGCTGCGCGATGCCGGCCAGGAGGACGTGCGGGTGCTCGACGGCGGGCTGGGGGCCTGGCTTGCAGCGGGTGGCGAGGTGACGGATCGTGTGCCCCAGCCACACCTCGGTGACGTGGTCCTGCGCAGTGGCCAGCTGCCCCAACTCGATGCCGACGGTGTGGCCGCCGCGATCGCAGCCGGACGATCCGTGGTCGACGTCAGGGCCGCTGATCGCTACCGGGGCGAGAACGAGACCATCGACCCGGTGGCGGGGCACATCCCGGGATCGGTCTCGAAACCGGTGACCGAGGTTGCCACCACCGACGGTTTCGCGTCCCCCGACCAGATCCGAGCGTATTTCGCCGGGCTGGGTCCCGGTGACGCGTTCAGCTGCGGATCGGGCGTGACCGCCAGCCTGGCGCTGCTGGCCGCGGAGTCCGCCGGGCTGACCGGGCTGTCGATCTATCCCGGTTCCTGGTCGGACTGGATCTCCGATCCCACACGGCCGGTTACGACGGGTCCGAACCCGGACGCCTGATCGGCGCCCGTGCTGACCGGTCGGCCGGTCAGGAGTCCTTGGGCCCGCCGAACATGATCTCGTCCCAACTCGGCACCTGCGCCCGGCCCGACTTCCTGCGCGGGGTGCGCTTGCGGCGTGCTGGCTGGGTCGACTCCTTCGACTCGGCCGGGATGGACTCCACTTCGGTCTCTCCCGCTTCGGTCCCGTCCGGGTCGGTTTCGGCATGTTGGGTTTCGGCGGGGCCCTGTGGGGACTCCGTCTCGGCTTGGGAGCCGTGGATCAGGTGCGGGGCGATCAGTGGATCCTGCTCGAGGCCCTCCGGCTGCCCGGGGGGAAGACTCGGGCCGGTCCCCGGTGACTGGTCTCCCCGGTGCGACTGGGTTGACTGGTGCGACTGGGTTGACTGGTGCGACTGGGCTTCGTGCTCGACCTCCGCCTCCTCGACCTCCTCGGCGCGGGCCTCGTCCACGTCGGACGAGGTCGGGGGCTGGTCGCCCTCGAGCAGTTCGTCGACCACCGGCTGGGTGAGACCGGCGTAGATGTTCACCGAGTCCTCGTTGAACGACGAGAGCATCTCGTAGAGGACGTCGAGTTCGGACTGCTGCGGGACGATGTCGTAGACACCGTCGACCTCCTGCAGGTCGGCCTCGGCGTAGTCATCGGGCTCGGGGTTCGACACTGCCGGCTCGACCTGTGTACCGGAGGTCGGGGCCGCGGGGGTCGGGGCAGGGTTGGCAGTCCGACCACCCGGTTGCACGGCACGCACCAGGGC
This sequence comes from Aestuariimicrobium sp. T2.26MG-19.2B, assembly GCF_950101875.1. Classification (NCBI taxonomy): domain Bacteria; kingdom Bacillati; phylum Actinomycetota; class Actinomycetes; order Propionibacteriales; family Propionibacteriaceae; genus Aestuariimicrobium; species Aestuariimicrobium sp. T2.26MG-19.2B. The sequence goes on from NZ_CATNLW010000002.1 coordinate 141,611, forward strand.
AAGTTCGTCGTTCAGGTCGACCGTGGGCTCCTGGTCGGGGTCACCGTGTCGCCCGGTGTGCCGCCCCGGCTGGGGCCCGTGCAGGGGCGAGACGTCCCCGATCAGCCAACGGGCCTCGTCGTTGCGGGCGACGCTGAACCGGGCCCGCTGGTCGAATCGGAAGCGGCCCTCGTGCTCGGCGCTGCCGGAGTGGTAACGGGCCACCAGCGTCCAACTGCGGTCGGGCTCCCGCCAGGCGTCCCAGCTGACGTCATCGATGTCGATGCCCCGATGCTGCAGCCTCTCGGTGACCACCGAGCGCAGGGAGCGGGTGGTCGACGACTCGCCCGTTCTGCGGGCAGGAGCGGCCTGGGCAGCCCCTGCGACGTGCTCCCGCTCGGCCAACACCGGAGCCGCGAAGACCTCGACCCTCTCCATCGGAACGCCGGCTGCCTGGGCGACCTGCTCGAGGCTCTCGCCCGCCCGGATGCGTGCCTGGATGTCGCGGGGACTGAGCGCGCTCTCCATGGGGATCTCCAATGCGTCCTGGTTACGGGCGGGAATGTGACAAAGGTGTCCTGGCTCGTTCGCAGACATGATCGTCCTCACCATTCTTCCGCCCGACACTACCGCGAGGCCACTGCGCCGCGCCTCGTGCCGCTGAACCAGCACTTGATGCTTGGCGCCCTCGCTCCCGGCGACCCCGGCCGCAGGAATCCAGGGGCGCCTGGTCCACCTCCGCCGATGACCGAGTTGGCGCGTTGTGCGACGATGCTGCGCATGGACACCGCACCTGCGAACGAGCCCGATCGCCCCATCGACGGGGTACTGCTGGTGAGCTTCGGGGGACCCGAGCAGCCTGATGACGTCGTGCCCTTCCTGAGGAGCGTGACCCGGGGTGCCAACATCCCCGAGGAGCGGCTCCGCCAGGTGGGTGAGCACTACTTCCTGTTCGGCGGCCGCAGCCCGATCAACGACCAGAACCGTGAGCTGTTGTCAGCCATCGAGACGGAGTTCGCGGCCCGCGGACACCACTGGCCCCTGCTGTGGGGCAACCGCCACTGGCACCCTCTGCTGCCCGACACCCTTCGCGCGGCCAAGCAGGAGGGACGACGCCGACTGGTCGTCCTCACCACGGCTGCCTACCCCAGCTACTCGGGGTGCCGCAGCTACCGCGAGGCGCTGGCCGAGGCGGCCGCCGACCGCGACGACGGCGAGGGTGAGGGCTTCGAGTTCCTGCGGATCGGCAACTACGCGCTGGACGAGGGCTTCGTCCAGGCCAACGCCAACGCGGTGGCCGCGGCCCTGGCGAGCGTCGAGCCGGGTGCCAGGGTCGTCTTCGTCACCCACTCCATCCCCACCGCCATGGACGATGCCTCCGGGCCGGCGGGTCAGCCCGGCACCTACGTGGCCTGGCACCAGCGGGTCGCCGAGCGGGTCTGCGCCCTGCTGGGGGTCGAGGACTTCGACCTGGCCTTCTGCTCGCGCTCGGGCCCGCCGAGCCAGCCGTGGCTCGAACCCGATGTGAACGACCACCTCGAGGCGCTGGCGGAACGAGGAGTGCGCTCCGTGGTGCTGGCTCCCATCGGATTCACCTCCGACCACATGGAGGTGATCTACGACCTCGACACCGAGGCCCGACAGACCTGTGACAGGCTCGGCCTGAGCATGGCTCGCTCGGCGACCGCCGGAGTCGACCCCGCGTTCGTCCGCACTCTGGTCGACCGGATCGAAGCGGCGGCGGCGCGCCGGGACCCCACCGAGACGCCCCCGGGCTGCGGTGGGCTGGGGTGCTGCAGCAACCTCCGGGAGCCCGATCGCGAGGCCGTGCACTGACGCAGGGGTTGAGCGAAGGCACCGCTCAGCCCTCGGCGGACGGCCGATGGGAACAACCCCGGTCGCGGCGGCCTTGACAGCTGTGATAGGAATGCCGCGACACCCCGCCCGGAGCGGGGCCGCAGGCATGGACGTGACCGGGAGAGGACACCGATGGCGACTGACTACGACGCCCCACGCAAGACCGACGAGGAAATGAATGAGGACTCCCTCGAGGAGCTCAAGACTCGCCGCAACGACAAGAACTCAGGCAAGGTCGACGAGGACGAGGTCGAGGCTGCCGAAGCCTTCGAACTCCCCGGGGCCGACCTCTCGCACGAGGAACTCACGGTTCGCGTGCTGCCCCGGCAGGCCAACGAGTTCACCTGCGTGAGCTGTTACCTGGTCAAGCAGCGCAGCCAACTGGCCGAGGAGACCAAGAAGGGTCCGATCTGCGTCGACTGCGTCTGAGCGCGACCCGCACCCCGAGCGATTCCGGGGACGAACGTGAGGGGCCCGACACCACGGTGTCGGGCCCCTCGTCGTCCTCAGATCTTGATCTGCAACGGGTGGGAGCGGCGAAGACCACCGCGCTTGACGGTCATCCGCGCCGTGGCCCGCTGCACCGCGAGTTGGCTGACCCCGTAACCGACTGCGCTGGCCAGCACCCAGGTGAACGCGGCGGCGCCCGAGACCTCGGGGTCACCCGGCTCCGGTGGCTTCTCGCCCGTCACGAACTCCCAGCCGGCGGCGAGCAGCTTCTGGGTGGCCACGGTCGACACCGAAGCGAGGACGGCCGCGTAGACCTTGAGCAGAACCTTGTCGGTGAGTTTCATGGGCACCATCCTAGGGGCGAGGGTCTGGTGCGAGCGCTGATCGCGGCGACTAGCGTGGGGGCCGTGATCCAACCCACCACCCCGTCGAAGGGGCACCCGCCCGTCACCTACCGGGAGAGACAATGGGTCCCGCTGTCCTGGTCCGCCGGACTGCTCCTGCTGGCGTGCTCACTCGTGGTGGCCGTCTGGGCCTTCCTGGGCACCACCTGGGGACTCGGCTGCCTGGTCGTGGTGATGGTGCTCACCGTGGGCGGACTGTACGCCTGGGGTCGGACGGTGATCCGGGTGGACGGGGGCCGCCTGCAGGTGGGCGGTGCCTGGGTCGACACGACCTGGCTCGGCACGGCCTCCGCGCTGACGGCCACCCAGACGAAGTCAGCTCTCCGGTCGGGGCGTCCCGACGAGTGGCTGCACCTTCGTCCCTGGCTGTCGCGATCGGTGCGGATCCAGTTGCACGACCCGGCCGACCGGCACCGCACCTGGCTGGTGGCCAGCCGTCGACCCGACGAACTGGCCCGCGCGGTCAACGAGCAGGGTCCGACGGGTGGTGGCAGCGATGACTGAGGTCGAGCGCCCGGTGGTTCTCATCCAGAAGCTGGATCCGGAGTTGCCGACCCCGGGCTACGCACGGCCCGGGGATGCCGGGATGGACCTGGTCACGGCCGTGGATGTCACGATTGCGCCCGGGGAACGCGTGCTGGTGCCCACGGGTGTTGCGCTGGCCATCCCCGAGGGGTGGGTCGGTCTGATCCACCCCCGGTCGGGTCTGGCTGCTCGTCACGGGCTGACCATGGTGAACACTCCCGGGACCATCGATGCCGGCTACCGCGGCGAGGTGCAGCTGTGCCTGCTGAACACCGACCCCCACCGAGCCATCGAGTTGGCGCGGGGCGACCGGGCCGGGCAGATCGTCTTCCAAAGGGTCGGGCTGGCCGACCTCGTGGAGGTCGACGTGCTGCCCCCCAGCGACCGGGGGAGCGGCGGGTTCGGCTCGACGGGCGGATTCACCGGCTGACCCAAGCCGTGCGGGGGTGTCTAGACTTGTGCTGTGTGCCCGCACGCTCGTGCGGGCTGACCACGTGCCGATGGAAGGATGCGCGATGATCTTCGGACGCAAGAAGAAGGTTGACGAGGGCGCCGATGAGGTGCAGCACGGGGTCGACCCGCAGGCGCATGCCGATGAGCTCCTGGACGACGAGGGTGACCGCGTCCGCCTCGACGACCCCGATGACGATGATCTCGACGACGATGAGCTCGACGATGACGATGACCTCGACGACGATGACGACCTCGAAGAAGACGACGAGGATGACGACCTCGAAGAAGACGACGACGAGGACGACGATGATGACGACCGGGGGCGGCCGGTCGATTCGTCCCTGCGGGCCGACGGCCCCTTCGACATCGAGGAGGTCGACCTGGACGCCGACGAGGTTGACCGGCTCGACTTCGGCACCCTGATCATCACCCCGTTCGAGGACATGCAGATGCAACTGCAGGCCGACCAGACCACCAATGAGGTGCAGAGCGCGCTCATCATGGCGGGCCAGTCCGCTCTGGAGCTGGCCCTGTTCGCGGCCCCTCTGACGACCTCGATGGTCGACGAGGTGGTGGCGGAGGTGGTCAACGCCACCCCCCAGCAAGGGGGCGAGACACAGGTGCAGGAGGGCCCCTACGGGCCGGACGTGCGTCGCACGGTGCCCGTGCAGAACGAGCAGGGTGAGCAACTCATGCATGTGTCCCGCACTTGGTACGCCCAGGGCCCACGGTGGCTGCTGCGCGGAACGCTGATGGGCCAGGCGGCCCTGGCCGACGACTTCTCCAGCCCCGACGCCGAATTGCTCCTCGAGGTCTTCCGCAACACGGTGGTACGCCGGGGCACCGACCCCAAGGTGCCCGGTGACCTCATTCCCATGTCACTGCCCGAGTCCATGGTTCCCGTGGAGGGCTGACGGCGATGGGCGAGCGACGCGGAGGGTTCCGGCAGGCCATGCGGCGTCTGTTGCAGTCGGACGCCGAGGCCGCCGACCAGGTGCTGGCACAAGAGGCGAAGAAGTCGGGTTGCACGCAGGTCACCGACTGCCACGTGCGCGACCGGGTCAACCTGCAGGGCATGGTCAACTGCCTGACCATCGAACCTCGCGGTGACCGGCGCTGGCTCGAGGCCGAACTGACCGACGGCACCGGCAAGGTCACCCTCGTCTGGATGGGACGTGACCACATCCCCGGCATCGAGAGCGGGCGCCGTCTGCGAGTGCAGGGACGGCTCGCCAACGACCACGGACGCAAGGTCATCTTCAACCCCGAGTACCGGATCGTCGGCTGACACGAGGGCTCAGCCCAAGGCCCGCTTGTCGCCCTCGACCTTCTCGCGGGGAGCCAGCACGTCGCGCAGGGTGGTCTCGAACTCCGGCGACACCACGAAGAGCAACTCGTCCCCGCCCTCCAGGGCACCGTCACGTTCGGGAGCGGTCGCGATCCCGTCGCGGATGAGTGCGACCAGCACGGCGTCCCCGGGCAACACGATGTCGCGCAGTTGGGTGCCGACCACCGGTGACGACGAGGGAAGGGTCAGTTCGACCAGGTTGGCCGATCCCTGCTTGAAGGTCAGCAGCCGCACCAGGTCGCCGACACTGACGGCCTCCTCGACCAGTGCCGACATCAACCGCGGGGTGGAGACGGCAACGTCCACCCCCCACACCTCGTCGAACATCCACTCATTGCCCGGGTGGTTGACGCGAGCGACCGTGCGCGGGACGGCGAACTCCGTCTTGGCGAGCAGCGAGTGCACCAGGTTGGCCTTGTCGTCGCCGGTGGCTGCGATCGAGACGTCGCAACTGTCGAGCCTGGCCTCCTCGAGGGTGTCGAGCTCGCACGCATCGGCCAGCAGCCACTCCGCGTCCGGCACCGACTCGGTCTTGATGGCCCTGGGGTCACGGTCGATCAGCAGCACGGAGTGGCCGTTGGCCAGCAGTTCGCGGGCGATCGATCGCCCGACGTTGCCGGCTCCGACGATGGCGACACGCATGTCTGTCCTTCTTCCAGAAACTGGTGGTGGGGTGGTGGTCGACGCTCAGTGCTTGACCGGCGGGTTGGCCAGGGCCGATTCGACCTCGTCGAGGCGGTCGGAGGCGACGGCGACGTACAACAGGTCGCCATCCTGCAGCACCGTGTCCTCGGCGGGGATCATGCCCTTGCCGAATCGCATGACGATGGGCAGCGGGGTGCGCACCGCCTCCTGGATCTGCCACACCCGCTTGCCCACCCAGTCCTCGTGGTGGTGCATCTGCACCAACCGGACGCCACCGGCGGGATCGCGCCACACGGGCTCCGACCCCTCGGGCAGCAGGGAACGCAGCACCTGGTTCGCGGCCCACCTGACGGTGGCCACCGTGGGGATGCCCAGTCGCTCGTAGACCTCGGCGCGGCCCTGGTCATAGATGCGGGCGACGACGTTGTCGACCCCGAACTCCTCGCGCACCGTGCGGGCGGCCAGGACGTTGGAGTTGTCACCCGACGAGACGGCAGCGAACCCGCCGGCGTGTTCGATGCCGGCCTGCCGGAGCACCTCGCGGTCGAAGCCGACCCCCTTGACGGTGTCGCCACGGAAGTCGGGGCCGAGACGGCGGAAGGCGTCGACGTCGATGTCGATCATCGCCACCGTGTGCCCGCGCTTCTCGAGGCTCTTGGCCAAGGTCGAGCCCACTCGTCCACAACCCATGATGACGACGTGCACGCGCTGTCCCTTCGTTCGACTCCGGCGGCGGCCCACTCCTGGTGGGCCGTTCGCGGGTCAGCCTACGCTGAACGGCACCCCGTCGCCTGCCGGGCCGTGAGGCCGATCCGGCGAATGCCCGGGCACGCCCTGCGGGGCGTATTGTGAGCGCTCGTGAACGCGCTGGATGCCCTGAAACGCCTACTGGTGGGCCGCAAGCTGGCCAGCGCCCAGATGGGCGAGACGCTGCTGCCGAAGCGCATTGCGCTGCCCGTCTTCGCCTCCGACGCCCTGTCGTCGGTGGCCTACGCCCCCGACGAGATCCTGCTCACCCTGTCGCTGGCCGGCATGGCGGGATACGGGTTCTCGTGGAAGATCGGCATCGTCGTCGCCGTGGTGATGCTGGTGGTGGTCACCAGTTACCGCCAGACGGTGCACGCCTATCCCTCCGGCGGTGGCGACTACGAGGTGGCCACGGTCAACCTCGGACCCAATGCCGGCCTCACGGTGGCGAGTGCCCTGATGGTCGACTACGTGCTGACCGTGGCCGTCTCGGTCTCGTCGGGCATCCAGAATGCCGAGGCGGCGCTGCCCTTCATCCAGGGCCACGAGGGGCCGATCGCCGCGGTCATGATCATGGTACTGATGCTGTTGAACCTGCGCGGGGTGAAGGAGTCCGGCACCATCTTCGCGATCCCCACCTACTGCTTCATGGTGGGCATCCTCGGCATGACCGCCTGGGGGTTGTTCCAGATCTTCGTGCTGGGACAGGAACTGCGGGCCCCCACCGCCGACTGGCAGGTGATCGGCACCAACCCCCAGTACACGGCGATGACCGGCTTCGCCATGGTGGCCCTGCTGGCCCGGGCCTTCTCGTCCGGTTGTGCCGCCCTGACCGGTGTCGAGGCCATCTCGAACGGCGTGCCGGCGTTCCGCGAACCCAAGAGCCGCAACGCCGCAACCACCCTGGGGCTGCTGGGCGGGGTCGCGGTCACCATGCTGCTGGGCACCATCGTTCTCGCGAACAAGGTGGACGTGCGCCTGATCGACGAGCACGGCGGCTCGTACTACGTGCTGCCCGACGGCACCCAACGCCACGAGCAGGCGAGCACCGCCGTGGGCCAGTTGGCCACCACCGTCTTCTCCGACTTCAGACCTGCGTTCTACTTCGTCATCATCGCCACGATGATCATCCTGTTCCTGGCTGCGAACACCGCCTTCAACGGCTTCCCCGTGCTCGGCTCGATCCTGGCGCGCGACAGCTACCTGCCCAAGCAGTTGCACAGCCGAGGCGACCGACTCGCCTACTCCAACGGCATCGTGTTGCTCGCCTGCGCGGCTGCCGGACTGGTGCTGGCGTTCAACGCCTCGGTGACGGCCCTCATCCAGCTCTACGTGGTGGGGGTGTTCGTCTCGTTCACCGTGAGCCAGACCGGCATGCTCAAACACTGGACGAGGCACCTGCGCACCGAGACCGATCCGGCCCGCCGGGCCACCATGCAGCGCTCGCGGGTGATCAATGCCATCGGGTTGACCATGACCGGTGTCGTGCTGGTCATCGTGCTCGTCTCGAAGTTCACCCACGGGGCGTACCTGGCGATCATCGCGATGGCCCTGGTGTTCGCGGCGATGAAGCTGGTGCGCCACCACTACGACATGGTCACCGAGGAGACCCGGATCAAGTCGAACAGCGACCGGGTGCTGCCGAGCAGGATCCGCAACGTGGTCTTCGTGCACCAGCTCAACAAGCCCACGGTGCGCGCCCTGATGTTCGCCAAGGCTGCCCGTGCGTCGTCGGTCGACGCCGTCACCGTCTCGGTCGACACCGCCGAGACCCAGCAGTTGATCGAGGACTGGGACGCCGCCGAGTTGGGTGTGCGGTTGCGCGTGCTCGCTTCGCCCTACCGGGAGCTGACCAGTCCGTTCATCGAGTACATCCGCGGGTTGCGCTCCGACAATCCCCGCGACGTGGTGAACGTCTTCATTCCCGAGTACGTGGTCGGGCACTGGTGGGAGCAACTGCTGCACAACCAGACAGCGCTGCTGATCAGGACCCGGCTGCACTTCATGAGCGGGGTGATGGTGACCTCGGTGCCCTACCAGTTGAAGTCCTCCCGCGAACGCTTCTCGCAGGACGACCCGCTGGCGTGGCGCAGTGAGGTCGAGCACGACCGGGCCACCTACTGATGGCTGTGGTGGGACCCCTCGAGGTGGAGCGGGTGGCACACGGTGGCCATGCCGTCGCCCGCCATGAGGGGAGAGTGGTCTTCGTCCGCGGTGCCCTCCCGGGCGAGCGGGTGATGGTGCGCATAACCGACGACACGCGAGAGGCCTTCTGGCGCGGCGAGGTCACCGAGGTGCTGGTCGCCTCGGACGACCGCGTGGTCCCTCCCTGTCCGGTGGCCGGTGAGTGCGGCGGCTGCGACCTGCAGCACGTCAGCCAGGCCGGGCAACTGCGCTGGAAGACCGACGTGCTCGCCGAGCAACTGCTCCGTCTGGCCGGGATCGAGTGGTCGGGCACGGTCGAGTCCGCCGGTGACCTGCTGGGTTGGCGCACCCGACTCGACCTGCGTCATTCGGGCACCCGACTGGGACTGTTGGCCCATCGAAGCCACCACCTGGTCGACCTGCCAGCCCAGGGGTGCCTGATCGCCGACCCCGCGCTACGTGACCGTCACCTGCTGGACGACCTCGCGGCCCGCGCCGAGGGTGACGAGTTGCGCCTGGCGGTCGGCGAGTCCGGGGTCTCGGCCGTGTCCGACGGGCGGGTCATCCACGGACCGGCCTTGGTCGAGCACACCGTGCTGGGCCACCGGTTCAGGGTGCACCCCGCCGGCTTCTGGCAGGTCCACCCCCGAGCAGCCGAACTGCTGACCGAGGTGGTGCTCGACGGGCTCGACCCTCGGGCGGGGGAGACCGCGCTCGACCTCTATTGCGGTGTCGGACTGTTCGCCGGCGCACTGAGCGACCGCGGCGTCCGGGTCACCGGGGTGGAGATCAACAAGCACGCGGTGGCGCAGGCGAGGCGGAACGTCCCCGACGCCCGCTTCATCGCGGCCCCCCTCGACCGAGCACTCGGACGGCTGCCCGACCACGTCGACCTGGTGGTGCTCGACCCCGCCCGTCAGGGCGCGGGACGCAAGGTCGTCGGGCACGTGGCGGGGCTCGGCGCTCGAGCGATCGTGCACGTGGGCTGCGACCCCGCATCGTTCGCCCGTGACCTCGCCCTCTTCGCCGAGCAGGGCTGGAAACCCGAGTGGATCCGGGGCTTCGACCTGTTCGGCATGACCCAGCACCTCGAAGCGGTCGCCAGCCTTCGTCCGACTGAGCATTGAGCCCCCTCCCCGCCCCTCCTCGCGCCGATTGCGGCAGACTGACGGGGACGGCGTCGGACCGCGTGATATCTTGACGTCAAGAGACTTTGAGCCACAGGAGACACCATGAGCGTGAACAGCTTCGGAGCCAGGTCCACCCTCGACGTGCAGGGCACCGAGTACGAGATCTTCCGTCTCGACACGGTTCCCGGTCACGAGCAGCTGCCCTACAGCCTGAAGGTGCTGTTGGAGAACCTGCTGCGAACCGAGGACGGGGCCAACATCACAGCGGACGACATCCGCGCCCTCGGCCAGTGGGATCCGAGCGCCGAACCGAGCCGTGAGATCCAGTTCACCCCGGCCCGCGTCATCATGCAGGACTTCACCGGCGTTCCCTGCGTGGTCGATCTCGCCACGATGCGTGAGGCCGTCGCCGACCTCGGCGGCGACCCCGACAAGGTGAATCCCTTGTCCCCGGCCGAACTGGTGATCGACCACTCGGTCATCGCCGACGTCTTCGGCACCGCCGAGGCGTTCCAGCAGAACACCGACATCGAGTACCAGCGCAACCGCGAGCGCTACCAGTTCCTGCGCTGGGGCCAGACTGCGTTCGACGACTTCAAGGTGGTTCCCCCCGGCACCGGCATCGTGCACCAGGTCAACATCGAGCACCTCGCCCGAGTCGTCTTCCCCCGCACCGTCGACGGCGTGCTGCAGGCCTACCCCGACACCTGCGTCGGCACCGACTCGCACACCACCATGGTCAACGGGCTCGGCGTCGTTGGTTGGGGCGTGGGCGGCATCGAGGCCGAGGCCGCCATGCTCGGCCAGCCCGTCTCGATGCTCATCCCGCGCGTGGTCGGATTCCGGCTCACGGGCAAGCTCAACGAGGGCACCACCGCCACCGACCTGGTGCTCACGATCACCGAGATGCTGCGCGAGCACAAGGTGGTCGGCAAGTTCGTCGAGTTCTACGGCGAGGGGGTGTCGGCTGTGCCGGTCGCCAACCGCGCCACGATCGGTAACATGTCGCCCGAGTACGGCTCGACCATCGCCGTCTTCCCGATCGACGAGAAGACGACGGAATACTTGCGCCTCACCGGCCGCGAGGCTCACCAGATCGCCCTCGTCGAGTCCTATGCCAAGGCACAGGGACTGTGGCACGACGCAGCACACGAGCCGGTGTACTCCGAGTACCTCGAGCTCGACCTGTCCACGGTGGTGCCCTCCATCGCTGGCCCGAAGCGCCCGCAGGACCGGATCCGCCTGGACCAGTCCAAGAGTGCGTTCCGCGAGGCCCTCAAGGCGTATGCGCCCGCGAACCAGCTGCCGGGGGGCGCGGAGGAGAAGGACGACTGGGACAAGACCGTCGCCGACAGCTTCCCCGCCTCCGACCCCACCGGCTCGAACCCGGCCGACCATGACGACTCGGCCCGACCCGTCCACATGGGTGATGGGGGCGAACAGTCACGTCCCGAGGCTGGGGTGCCCATCACGTTGGCCACGGGTGAGCAGTTCAACCTCGACCACGGCGCCGTGACGGTGGCCTCCATCACCTCCTGCACCAACACCTCCAACCCCAGCGTGATGATCGGGGCCGGGCTGGTGGCGAAGAAGGCAGCCGAACGTGGGCTCAACCGCAAGCCGTGGGTCAAGACCTCGCTGGCTCCCGGGTCGCAGGTCGTGACCGACTACTACGACAAGGCCGATCTCACGCGCTACCTGGACCAGATCGGGTTCAACCTCGTCGGCTACGGCTGCGTCACCTGCATCGGCAACACCGGCCCGCTGATCCCGGAGATCTCGCAGGCGGTCAATGACAACGACCTCGCCGTCACTGCGGTGCTCTCGGGCAACCGCAACTTCGAGGGACGCATCAGCCCCGACGTGAAGATGAACTACCTCGCCAGCCCGATGCTGGTCATCGTCTACGCCCTCGCGGGCACCATGGACATCGACCTGTTCAACGACCCGATCGGTCAGGACCGCGACGGCAACGACGTGTTCATGCGCGACATCTGGCCGACCCCCGAGGAGATCGACGAGGTGATCGCCTCGTCCATCAACTCCCAGATGTACACCGATCGGTACGCCGACGTCTTCAAGGGCGACGAGCGTTGGACCTCGCTGCCCACGCCCGAGGGGAACACCTTCGAGTGGGCCGAGGACTCGACCTACGTGCGCAAGCCCCCCTACTTCGAGGGCATGCCCGCCACCCCCGATCCGGTTCGCGACATCGAGGGTGCTCGAGTGCTGTTGAAGCTGGGCGACTCGGTGACCACCGACCACATCTCACCTGCTGGTTCGATCAAGGCGGACTCCCCGGCTGGTACGTACCTGACCGAGCACGGGGTCGCGCGCAAGGACTTCAACTCCTACGGGTCGCGTCGTGGCAACCACGAGGTGATGATCCGGGGCACGTTCGCCAACATTCGCCTGCGCAACCAGATCGCCGCGGGTACCGAGGGCGGTTTCACCCGCGACTTCACCGTCGAGGGTGCACCTGTCACCACGGTCTACGAGGCATCGGTGAACTACCAGACCGCCGGTGTGCCCCTGGTGGTGCTGGCCGGCAAGGAGTACGGCTCGGGCTCGTCGCGTGACTGGGCGGCCAAGGGCACGGCCCTGCTGGGTGTGAAGGCGGTCATCGCCGAGAGCTACGAGCGCATTCACCGCTCCAACCTGATCGGCATGGGCGTGCTCCCGCTGCAGTTCCCCGAAGGCACGAGCGCGGACTCCCTCGGTCTGACCGGGGACGAGACCTTCTCGATCTCGGGTGTCACCGGTCTGAATGACGGCGCGACGCCCTCGACGATGCACGTCACCGCCACGAAGCCGGACGGCTCGGTGACCGAGTTCGAGGCAGTGGTGCGCATCGACACCCCCGGGGAGCGCGCCTACTACACCAACGGGGGCATCATGCAGTACGTCCTGCGGAACCTCGCCAAGGCGTGACCTGAGACGTCACCGTCCCGCCTGATCGGACGACGAGCGGCCGGCCCCCAGTGGGGACCGGCCGCTCGTCGTTCGGATGGTGGCTCGGGCCAGGGCCCGAATTGTCGGACGCCGCCCCTAGACTCCTGCACGTGTTCGATTTAGAATCGAACAGAGACGAGGCCCCACGGGGCGGGAGTGAGGGGACGAGCCATGAGCACCACCGTGTTTCGCCATGACTGGGCCAAGGTCGAGCAGGGTCTCGACTGGGAACCCCGGCGGGAGCCGCGTGCCCGATCGGGGGAGCGTCGCAAGCCGATCCGTGACGAGGACCGCATGTTCGTGCCGCCGGGCTGGCCCGAATCGGTGCTGCCTGCCTGCGAGCCCGACTGGGAGCAGTCGGCTGCTGCCTTCCTGCTGGACTGCTGCCCCCACGAGTACCGTGGCTACCCGTTGTTGCGACGCCAACCCGTGGTGCTGGCGCGGCTGGCCGCTCAGTACGTCGAGTCGCAGGTACGAGCGACCCGAGAGGGGCTGATGCAGGCGCGGGCCGGGCTGCAGGAGTACGTCGACACGCCGGTGCTCGACGGCACCGTGGAACTGCTGCAGACCGAGGAGGCGCGACTGGTGCGCCTGCGTCGAGCGGTGATGCTGGTCGAGGAGACGCTGCGCGGCAAGATCTTCGTGAGCCGTCTGTGAGGTCACCGTCACCTGCCTGGGGTGGAGACCTTCCCGTGCTGAATGCGTGAACCTTCAATCGCTGGACCTAGACTGGTCGACATGTCACTGCTCGAGCGCATCAGTGGCCCCGACGACCTCCGAGGCTTGTCACGGGGCCAGATCGAGACGTTGGCAGCCGAGATCAGGGGAGCCCTGATCTCGAACGTCAGCCGCACGGGCGGACACCTGGGCCCCAACCTGGGAGTCGTCGAACTGACCCTCGCGATCCACCGGGTCTTCCACTCCCCGGACGACCCGATCATCTTCGACACCGGGCACCAGAGCTACGTGCACAAGATGTTGACTGGACGACTCGACCAGTTCCCGGGACTGCGGCAGCGCGGGGGACTGGCGGGTTACCCCCAGCGGGCCGAGTCACCCCACGACTGGGTCGAGAACTCCCACGCCTCAACCTCCATCTCGTGGGGTGAGGGGTTGGCCAAGGGCTTCCGGGTCACGCACCAGGACCGCACTGTCGTGGTCGTGATCGGTGACGGTGCCCTCACCGGGGGAATGGCGTGGGAGGCACTCAACAACGTCGCCGCGGAGCCCGACCTGAGGCTGGTCGTCGTGGTCAATGACAACGGCCGCTCCTACACCCCCACCGTCGGGGGGCTGGCCCAACACCTGTCGGGACTGCGCACCCACAAGCGCTACGAACAGACCCTGGGGTTCGTCAAGCGGGGGGTCAACAACACCCCACTGGTGGGGCGTCCCGCCTACGACTTGTTGCACGGGGTCAAGACCGGCATCAAGGACGTGCTGGCGCCCCAGGGCATGTTCTCCGATCTGGGGATCAAGTACATCGGCCCCATCGACGGTCACGACGAGGCGGCAACAGAACGCGCCCTCGAACAAGCCAAGGGCTTCGGTGGTCCGGTCATCGTCCACTGCATCACCCGCAAGGGTGCCGGGTTCCACGCTGCCGAGAACCACGAGGAAGACCGCTTCCACGCCGTTGGCAAGATCGACGAGATCACGGGCGAGTCCCTCTCCGAGGGTGGCCGCGCCACGTGGACCGACATCTTCGCCGACGAGATGGTGCGGATCGGTGACGCCCACCCCGAGGTGGTCGCCCTCACCGCCGCCATGCTGCACCCGGTCGGGTTGGCCCGGTTCGCCGCAGCCTTCCCCGATCGCACGTTCGACGTCGGCATCGCCGAGCAGCACGCCGTCGCCTCCGCGGCAGGGCTTGCCTCGGCCGGCCTCCATCCGGTCGTGGCGTTGTACGCCACCTTCCTCAACAGGGCCTTCGACCAGACCCTGCTCGACGTGGGCATGCACCGCCAAGGCGTCACCTTCGTGCTCGATCGGGCGGGCATCACCGGTCCGGACGGGCCCAGTCACCACGGCATGTGGGACATGTCGCTGCTCGGTCTGGTCCCCGGGCTGCAACTGGCGGCGCCACGGGACGCCGATCGGCTGAAGGCCGCCTTGGAGCGAGCCATCAGTGTGACCGACGCGCCCACCGTCGTGCGCTACTCGAAGGAGAAGCTCCCCGACCCGATCCCGGCCCTCGCCCACCGCCACAGCTGCGACGTCGTCCACCTCTCCGGTGACCAGCAGGTGCTCGTCGTGGCCCACGGCCAGTTCGTCGGTCTCGGGGTCGAGGTTGCCAGGCGCCTCGAGGAACAGGGCATCGGTGTCATCGTCGTCGATCCGCTGTGGTCACTGCCCGTCGCCGAGGGCCTGGTCGAACTGGCCGGCCAGCACCGTCTGGTCGTCTCCATCGAGGACAACCTGGTCAACGGGGGAGTGGGCTCACGACTCGCCCAACTGCTTCGCGGCCGTGAATCGTCCACCGTCGTCATGGACCTGGGCATTCCCCTGGAGTACCTGCACCATGCCTCACGCGAACAAGTGCTCGAACACTGCGGCCTGACGCCCCAGACGATTGCGCGGCAGGTCACCGAACGGTGGCTGCGGATGCAGCCCGAGGAGCAGTCCGAGGACGTCAACGCGTCCCGAGGCTGACCGTCCGCCAGGTCAGCCCGGGGGCAGCGAGTCCTCCGGGCGAGGAGTGAGACCCTCGAGCAAGGTCGCCACCAGGTGGCTCCGTTGCCAGGGGCGCACCGACAGGGTGGCCAGAGCCTCGTCCACACTCTGTTCGGTCAACGGGCTCGGCGGGCGGTGGGTGATCCGCTTGAGCGCCTCCGGTTGGATCAACTGCTCGGGTGGCATCCCCAGCACCTCGGCAACCTGCTGCGTGGCGGGTCGAACCCGGTTCCACCGTGCCCATGCCTCGGGGTCGCGCTGTTCCCAACTCTTAGGGTTGGGCGGACCCACGGGCGGCACCTTGAGGGGAGGCAGTTCCCGGCTCGGGAGCTGGGAGACCCGCTCGATGGCTGCCAGCCAGTTGTTCTCGAAACGGCGGGCGTTGCGTCGCCTGAACCCCTCGATCGTGCGCAGGTCTGCCCGGGTGGGCAGCACCGGATCGGGCCTGGTCGCAGGATGGGACGCGCTCTGCCGGCCAGAGGTCATCGACGCGGCCAGTTCCGTGATGGCCTTGTCGGGCAGCACCTTGGACGGGGCGAGGTCGTAGCGTTCGGCGAGCAGGTCTCGTTCGTCCCACAATTCGCGGACGAGCGCGAGTCCCAAGCGGCTGCGAACGTGCTGCAACCCGTTCGTCCGCCGCCAGCGGTCGCCCTTGTCGGCGACGGGCTCCAAGGCCTTGACGATGCCGAAGGCGAACTCCTGGTGGGCCCACTCCAGCTTGCCCGCCTCGCGCAGTTGCTGTTCCATCCGCTCCCGCAACTCGACCAGCAGTTCCACGTCGAGGGCCGCGTAGGCCAACCACTCCGTGGGAATCGGACGCTGTGACCAGTTGGCGGCCGAATGCTCCTTGAGCAACTGCACCCCGAACTCGGCCTCGACCAGGGCACCCAGGCCCACGCGGGGCAGCCCCAGCAGGCGACCGGCGAGTTCGGTGTCGAAGACCCTCGTGGGCACCAGTCCCGCCATGGCCAGGGACGGCAGGTCCTGACTGGCGGCGTGGATGACCCATTCGGCGTCGGCCATGGCGGCCTGCAACTGCGCAAGCTGGGGGGTCCCGTCGGCGTCCTCGAACGCGACCGGGTCGATCAGGTGGGTTCCCGAACCTGAACGACGCAGCTGCAGCAGGTAGGCCTTCGACGAGTAACGAAAGCTCTGGGCCCGTTCGGCGTCGACGGCAATCGGACCCTCGCCGGCCGTCAGCGCGCGAATGGTGTCGGCCAAGGCGTCAGGGGTGTCGACCAAGGGTGGGATGCCGTCGGCCGGCTCCCGCAGCACGGGCAGGCTCGGCGAGGCGGGGCTGTCGGACGTCCCCGGGGTGTCGGGGGATGCGCCGTCCGTGGGGGGTTCTGCGGGGGGTTCTGGGGTCACGGTCAATGATTCCTCGGGTTCTCGTTTCACAGCGGCCGCAGACCACTGCGCGGGGCGAGTTGCACGACCCCGTCCGGCAGCGAGGGCAGCCCCGCCGTGGTGCAGAGCAGGTCCTGCCATGCCCTCAGGTGCGGCACCAGATCGGCGGGATCGGCGAACACGGGGGTCCACGACGCCCGGATCTCGACCTCGCTGCGAGCCGGGTCGTCGGCCATCTCACCGAAGCTGCGGCTCGCGACCGAGGTGACCGTGCCGGAGGCGGCCGTGAAGTCGGCGTGACGCTGGGTCAGCGAGTCGGTGAGCCAGGACCAACCGACCTCGGGCAGGAGGGGGTCGGCGACCATCTGCTCGTCGACGTCGGCGCGCGCGAACGACACCAGCCGGAAGGTGCCGGCCCATGCCTCGTTGCCGGCTGGGTCATGGAGCAGCACGAGGCGCCCGTTACCGATCTCGTCCCCGTCGCCCATCACCACCGCCTGGACGGCCGCCGCGCGAGGCGCGATCCGGTTCGGGGCGGGAATCTCGGTCACCTGCACCTCGGGCCGCCAGCGGAACTCGGCAAGCTGGCGCTCGACCAGAGCGAAGCTGTCCGCAGCAGCCCGGATGGGAGGAATCGCGCTCACCCCCACACGGTACGGCGTGCCAGCCGTCGGGGGGCTGCTGCCACGCCGACCCCGGGCGGCCAGCGGCTCCCCGGCCGCCCCTGCGGGTCTGGAGGGGTGTGGTTGGATTGTTGGGTGACCGTCCCCAAGCCCCTCGCCCACCACACCCCCGTCGCCCCCTCCCACGGGTTCCTCCCTTCGGGGGTGGCTGAGCCCGCCTTGCTGGCGGCGGCACACCAGAGGCAGGCGGACCGTCTGCCGGTCTGGTTCATGCGGCAGGCGGGTCGATCGTTGCCGGAATACCGCGAGACGAGGGCCGGCACTCGCATGCTCGACAGCTGCTTCGACCCAGACATGGTGACCGAGATCACCCTCCAGCCGGTTCGACGCCACCGGGTCGACGGCGCAGTCTTCTTCTCCGACATCATGGTCCCGCTCAAGGCGGCAGGGGTGGACCTCGACATCGTTGCCGGCACCGGCCCGGTGGTGGCGCACCCCGTGCGCACGGCCGCCGATCTCGACCGGCTGCCCGAGCTCGACCCGGCGGCGCTCGAGCCGATCACCAGGGCCGCCCGACAGACGGTGGCCGAACTGGACGAGTCGGTGCCCCTGATCGGTTTCGCCGGAGCCCCCTTCACCCTGGCCAGCTACCTCGTCGAAGGGGGCCCGTCCAAGGACCATGCCGTGGCGAAGGCGTTCATGGTGGGGGAGCCCGAGCTGTGGGAGCGCTTGTGCGCGTGGCTGACAGGGATCTCGTCAGCCTTCCTGGCGGCTCAGATCGCCGGGGGTGCCAGGATCGTCCAACTCTTCGACTCGTGGGCCGGTTCGCTGGACGAGCAGGACTACCGCGCCCGCGTGCTGCCCCACAGCGCGTCCGTGCTCGCCTCACTGCCCGAGGGCCTGCCCCGCATCCACTTCGGTGTCGGCACCGCCGAACTGTTGCCGGCGATGACCGAGGCGATGGGCGTCCCCGCTGCCGACGAGGTGCCAAGCCGGGTGATCGGGGTGGACTGGCGTACCCCGCTCGATGTGGCATCCGACCGGGTCGGGGGCGGCACGGCGGTGCAGGGTAACCTCGACCCAGCCCTGCTGCTGGCCCCGTGGGACGTGCTCGCCGAGCGGGTGCGCGCGGTGATCAGCGCCGGGGCCAAGGCCCCCGGCCACATCTTCAACCTGGGACACGGTGTGCCCCCCACCACAGATCCTGATGTGCTCACCCGGATCGTGGAGCTGGTGCACACCGAGGGCCCCCGAATCAGGAAGGACCTGTCGTGAACGACACGACCACCACCCCCGTCGACCATGAGGCCATCAACGCCGGCCTGCACTACACCCAGTACGCCGTCTTCCGCAGGACCGGTTCGGTGGGCGCCGACGACGTGGCCGCCACGCTGCGGGCCATCGAGGAGGCCAATGCAGGTCGCGGACTGGTGATCCGTGGGTTCTACGACCTGGCCGGTTTCCGTGCCGACGCCGACCTGTTGGTGTGGTGGAGCGCACCCGACTCGACCGAGGTGCTCCAGGACGCCTACCTGGCCCTTCGTCGCGGAGCGCTCGGTTCGGTGCTCGACCCGGTCTGGTCGCAGGTGGGCCTGCATCGTCCCGCAGAGTTCAACAAGTCACACATCCCCGCCTTCCTGATGGGCGACGATCCGCGAGCCTACGTGTGCGTGTACCCGTTCGTGCGTTCCTACGAGTGGTACCTGTTGCCCGACGCGGAGCGCGGCGAGATGCTGCGCGAACACGGCATGCTGGCCAAGGACTTCGCCGACGTGCGCGCCAACACCGTCTCCGCCTTCGCCCTCGGTGACTACGAGTGGCTGCTGGCCTTCGAGGCCGACCAGCTCTTCCGGATCGTCGACCTGATGCGCAACCTTCGTGCCGCCAAGGCGCGCCGTCACACCCGCGAGGAGGTGCCCTTCTTCACCGGGCGCCGTCGCGACCTGGCCCAGATCGTGGCCAGCTGGTCCTGACCCGGAGCGGGTCGCCACCTCGGCGGCCCACCCCGGCCTGCCCTCAGGATCGGGGGGTCAGCTTCAGGCTGACGGAGTTGATGCAGTACCGCTGGTCGGTCGGGGTGTCGTATCCCTCACCCTCGAAGACGTGGCCCAGGTGGGAGTCGCAGGCTGCGCAGCGCACCTCGATGCGGGGCCGCCCCGGCAGGGAGTCGTCGGTCAGGTAGCGGATCGCGTCGTTGTCGGACGGGGCGTAGAAGCTCGGCCACCCACAGTGGGACTCGAACTTCTCGGTCGAGGTGAACAGCTCCGCACCGCACGCCCGGCAGCTGTAGACGCCCGTCGTGGTGGTGTCGGTGTACTCCCCGGTGAACGGACGCTCGGTGCCGCTCTCCCGCAGCACGTGGTACTCCAGGTCACTGAGCTGGGCACGCCATTCGTCCGAGGTCTTCGTCACGCGGGGGGTGGTGGGGTTGGTCATCCTCCTATGATGCCCGGATGGCCACGAAGAATGCAGAACCGATCAACGCAGAGCTGAATCTCACCGACCTGCTCCGGGTGCCCGCTGGAGCGTTCAACCTCGACGACGTGGATCCCCGAGGCCGACTGGGCTACCCAGGACGTGGCAAGCGGGACTCGGCGGCACACATGGCCATCATCGATCCGGAGTTGTCGGACCTGCAGGAGCGGCTCTACGCAGCGTCGCGGGTGGACGAGGCCCCTCCCCGCAGCCTGCTGCTGGTGCTGCAGGGACTCGACACGTCAGGCAAGGGTGGGGTGATCCGGAAGGCGATCGGCATGGTCGACCCCCAGGGCGTTCAACTGAAGGCGTTCAAGGCACCCACCGACGAGGAGAAGTCGCACCCGTTCCTGTGGCGCATCAAGAAGGCGCTGCCGACCAGCGGCATGATCGGCATCTTCGATCGCTCGCACTACGAGGACGTGCTGGTGACCCGTGTGAACGGCTGGATCGACAAGGCCACGTGGGAGGCCCGTTACGACGAGATCAACTCATTCGAGGCCGACCTGGCCGCGTCGGGCACGACCGTGCTGAAGTGCTGGCTCCACGTGTCGTGGGACGAGCAGTACGAGCGGCTGGCGGAGCGGCTCGAGAATCCCGACAAGCACTGGAAGTACAACCCCGGTGACCTCGACACCCGACGACACTTCGCCGAGTTCCAGACGGCCGCCAGCGAGGCCATCTCGCGGACGAACACCGACGTGGCCCCTTGGTACGTCGTGCCAGCCGACCGCAAGTGGTATCGCAACTGGGCCGTGGCCCAGCTCCTGCTCGAACACCTGCGGGCGTTCAACCTCGGGTGGCCCGTGGGTGAGTTCAGCGCAGCCGAGCAACTGGAGGAGTTGGCCAAGCTGCGCTGACGCCGCGCTCGGGTGATCAGCTGTGCGCGAGCAGTTCGATCAGGGCGTCCTCGGTGTGCAGTTCGACGTCGGTGAGCGGCGCATCCGAGTCCGCTTCCAGCAGGTCCATCGCCGCGTAGGCGTAGCGGGCCATGACCAGGTCGAGCACGCGCTCGTCGGCACCCAGGGGTCCACTGACCGCGACTGCACCGCTGTGCAGCGCCAGTTCGGCCTGGGCCGTCCAGCGGGGGCCCTCGGCGAGGAACAGGGAACCGACGGCGATGTGGCGTCGTCCCTGGCCCCGCAGGGTGGCGATGGCCTGGGCCACGTTGGGGCCGGAGCCGTCGGCGACCGCGACGACGCAGGGGAGCTTGTGGTGAGTGGCCCACTGACGGGCCCGGCGGGACACCAGTCCGTGTCCGCGCACGTCGCCACCGGCAGGGAGGGAGAGCACCAGGGCGTCGAGTTCCACGGTCCGGGTGGCTCGCAGTGCGGTACGCAGCCGGTCGTCGAGGATGTTCAGCAGCTCGGCAGCGGGGCCGATCGGACGAGCCATCGCGATCCGGAGCAGGGGGTAGGTCGCCGTGAGGTCCCCGAGCTCACCTGCCAGATCCGGGTGGGCGTCGATGGCACTGGTGACGTCGAGGGGGACCACCACGATCTCGTCGGCACCCTGCTGGGACAGGCGCTCGACCGCAGCCCGCAGCTGGTACCCAGAACCGTCCACCATGGCGGTCTGCACCGAAACCGTCGGACGGAGCTTCATCATGCGCGTGGCGAGAGTGTGCACCACCTGACGAACATGCGCGTCGTCGCCGCCGACAGCGGCGAGCACCAGGGCCGGAGCAGTCATGGATCTGCCTTTCCGAGTTGAATGGAAGGGTGGCGCCGTTGCCGTGATGCGTACTCTTCTCGCCATGTGGACAATCCGCAAGGGCAAATCCCACATTTCGGGACGGACGTCCATCAGACCGGCGATGTGAACGCGGCCGTCGCCCGGGTGGGGGGCCGTGCTGACCACTCACGACAAGGGAGAGTCGCCCTCGGCCACGCCCTCACGGATCAGTTCGGCCTGGACGACGCTGATCCCGGAGAACTCGGGCCACACGGACTCCAGGGCGGCGTTGAACGCCGCCCCGATCAGCACCGCCAGCGAGGTCAGGTAGAGCCACAGCAGCAGCGCGATGGGCGCGCTCAGGGGGCCGTACAGCGACGATCCCCCCAGGGACTCGTCGAGCACGCGACGCATGACCCACGAGCCTGCCAACCACAGGCCCAGGGTGAGCAGGGCGCCTGGTAGGTCGGCCCGCCACTTGCGACGAAGCGGCACCGCTCGCCAGTACAACGTGGTGAGCAACAACGTCGACCCGATCAGCACGGTGGGCCAGTAGGCGGCGGCGACCCAGGCGACCTGGGTCGGCAGCAGTCGCGCCACCAGGCTCGGCCCGGCGAGGACGAGTGGGAGCATCACGGCCGTCAGCAGGAGCACGACCAGGTAGATGCCCAGGCTGAGGGCCCGGGCGTGGATGATGCTTCGCTTGCCGGCGTGGCCGTACATGATCGAGACTGTGTCGATGAAGACGCTCATGGCCCGGGACCCCGACCACAGGGCGAGCAGGAAGCCGATGGAGATGACGTCGACACGCCCCGACCCGAGCACCTCGTTCAGGGTGGGCACCAGCACCTGGTCGATGGCCGAGGTGGTCAGCAGGGGGCTGGCGACGTCAACGATGCGTGTCTTGAACTCCTCGACCGACTGGACGCTGAAGCGCTGGGCGACGAAGCCGACCGACCCTGCCAGACCGAACAAGAGCGGGGGCAGGGACAACACGGCGAAGAAGGCCGATTCGGCGGCCAGACCCATGACCCGGTAGCGCATGGCGGCCTGGATGGTGCGCCACGGAACCCTCGCGGCAAGGGCGAGCCGGGCCAGCGCAGGGTGGCGGCTGACGTCGAGCAGGCGCTCACGCCAAGGCTGGGGCATGACGACAACGGATCCGGTGAGCATGCACGGAGGAGCTTTCGAACGGGGAAGTGCCAGGGGGAAGGACTGACCCCACGATGGTGCCACGGGTCTGCCCGCAGGAGCGGGCGACGCTCCGCCGGGTCGCACCCGACGCCAATGCAGGGGGCGCCGATACGTGGCAAGGAGCGCTCTGTAGCGTTGCCGACGTTGGTCACCCTTCACGCTGCGCCCTCCATCCCCCCATTCAGGAGGTGCGCGCCAAGGGAAGGGTGGCCGCCCTTCCTCCCGAGCTGGACGACCGGTGGAGACCACGCGCTCGGGGGCTCATCGCACGCGAACGGCCCCTGACCGCGTTTCCGCGAGTCAGGGGCCGTCCAGACGGGTGGGCGATACTGGGTTCGAACCAGTGACCTCTTCGGTGTGAACGAAGCGCGCTACCACTGCGCCAATCGCCCGTGCGAGAAGCAACCGTAGCAGCAGCCGCGCCCGGTTTGCACATCGCCGCCCGGACACGCTCGGTCGTCGTCCGGTTTGTGCATCCGCTGAAGAGTCCGCTATGGTTTTCAACGCCCCAAGAACGGGATCCCGCAAGGGAAGATCCGGGCCGGGGGCATGCGGACGTGGCTCAGTTGGTAGAGCATCACCTTGCCAAGGTGAGGGTCGCGAGTTCGAATCTCGTCGTCCGCTCGGAGGGGTCTCAGCCCAGTCGAGGCTTGAGGTCACTTCTCCCTGGTGGAGTGGCCGAGAGGCGAGGCAACGGACTGCAAATCCGTGTACACGGGTTCAAATCCCGTCTCCACCTCGGGCGGTTGGCGCAGTGGTAGCGCGCTTCCCTGACACGGAAGAGGTCACTGGTTCAAACCCAGTATCGCCCACCGAACGAACAGGCTCCTGACGAGCGGAAACGCTGGTCAGGAGCCTTTCGCGTCCCTGCCGCGTGATCACCTCACACGACTCCTGCCCCCGTCATGCCTGCTCAACTAGGGTGGTCACACTCGTCGAGGAGGGATTGCGATGTCCGTGGTGATCATCGGTGCAGGACTGGCCGGAGCCAGTGTGGCGACAGAACTGCGTGAGCGAGGCGACACCCGCCCGATCACCCTGATCGGCGCTGAGCCCCACCTGCCCTATGAGCGGCCACCGCTGTCGAAGGACCTGCTGCTCGGCAAGCAGGATGCAGAGGCCAAGGCCTTCGTGCACGACGACACGTGGTACTCCGAGCACGACGTCGAACTGCTGACCGACACGACGGTGCACGAGGTCGACCTGGACGCTGCCGAGGTCGTGCTCCCCGATGGCCGCAGGCTGGCGTTCGACCAGCTCGTGCTCGCCACCGGGTCGAGCCCCCGTCCCCTGCCCATGGCAGACGACTCCGGTGCGCCCGTTGCCTACCTTCGAACCCTGGACGACGCCCACGCCCTGCTGGCGCACCTGCCCGAGCGGGTGGCGATCATCGGCGGCGGCTGGATCGGGCTCGAGGTGGCAGCAGCCGTGCAACAGGCGGGCGGTCAGGCGATCGTCCTCGTCCGCGACGCCCTGCCCCTGCAGGCAGTGCTCGGCAACGACATGGCACAGGTCTTTGCCGACCTGCACCGCGAGCACGGCGTCGACCTGCGCACGGGGGTGAACGTGACCTCGATCTCGTCCCACGGCCAGGGGGCTGTGCTGACCCTGGACGACAAGTCCCAGGTCGAGGCCGACCTCGTACTGGTGGGCATCGGTGCCGAGCCGAACGTCGACCTGGCCCGGGGCGCCGGTCTGAAGGTCGACGACGGTGTGCTCGTCGACGCGCACCTGCGCACCAGCGACCCCAGGGTCTTCGCCATCGGCGACATCGCCAACCACGACCACCCCCGGCTCGGACGACTGCGGGTGGAGCACTGGGACACGGCGCTGCAGCAGGGCAAGTACGTCGCGAGGCAGCTCACCGGCGACGACTCCCCCTACGAGCGGCAGCCCTACTTCTTCACCGACCAGTACGACCTCGGCATGGAGTACGTCGGCAGGTCGAAGCCGGACGACCAGACCGTGGTCACCGGAGATCGTGCGGCCCGCACGATGCGGGTGCTGTGGGTGCGGGACGGCACGGTGGTGGCTGGCATGCACCTCAACGACTGGGATGCGACCTCGCCACTCAAGCAGGCCATCGGGCGTCGTGTCGACGACGTCGAATGGCTCGACGCCGACTGACGCTGGTCGATCGCGACGCGCCTGAGACCAACCCGATCAGGTGGGGAGGTTGGTCATTTGGTTCAATGACCTCCATGCAACGTGGGTCAAACGTGCCGCGGCTGGGGGATTTCAATCAACGGGTGGTGCTCGACTGCATCCGGCGTACCACCGTGGGCATCAGTCGGGTCGAGATCGCCGGGCTCACGGGCCTGTCGGAGCAGACCGTCTCGAACCTCACCCGACGGCTGCTCGACGAAGGACTCGTCGTGGAACTGGGCCGGGAGGTCAACGGTCCGGGCAAGCCCCGAACCATGCTGGGGCTCAACTCCGAGGGCATGTTCTCGATCGGCATCCACCTCGACCCCGTCAGTGTCGCCGTCCTGATGGTGAACCTCGCCGGCGAGGTGGTCGAGCGCACGACAGTGGTGCTGGAGGACGACGCCGACCCGGCCTGCGTGCTCGACGGGATCGTCACCGCGGTCGAGCGGGTGACGGCCGGGCACCCGGCTGCCCTGGGCAGGATGATGGGCGTCGGGGTGGGGGTGCCGGGTCCGATCGACGTCGCCCGCGGGGTGATGATCAATCCTCCGCTGCTGCAGACCTGGCGCGACGTGCCCATCGCCACCCTGTTGCGGTCGCGACTGGGACTGCCGGTCTGTGTCGAGAAGGACCTGATCGCGGCGGCGGCCGGCGAGGCGTGGCTGCGGCAGGGTTCCACCGCTCCCGACTTCCTCTACGTCTACCTGGGCGCCGGGCTGGGTTTCGGGCTGGTGCATGACGGGGCCGTGCAGCACGGGGTGTCGCACAACTTCGGCGAGGTCAACATGTTCATCGTCCAGACCTCGCAGCCGACCCTGTCGTGCTGTGTGGTGCCGGGCTCGTTCGCGCACCGCATCTCACCCCGCCACCTGATCCATGCGGCGGCCGAGGTGGGTGCCCTCGATCCGGCAGAGGTGGAGTCGGCCAAGAACAGCCCGACCGGCCGTGACGCGCTGGTTGCGGTGCTGGCCCAGCAGGCGCGCGACGGTGACGCCGCCAGCGCCCGCGTGCTGGATGCGCTGGCCGACGACCTGGCAGCTGGACTGGCCCCGTTGACCGACCTGCTCGACGTGAACGAGGTGGTGATCGGTGGCCACTCCTGGGCCAGGTACGCCGATCTCGTCCAGTCGCCGATGGCACGTCGGCTGGGGGAGAGGGCGGTGCTGCGGACGGCTCGACCCGTGCACGTGCAGAGTTCGCGGGCCATGCACGAGGCGATCGCCATTGGGGCCGCAACGATGGTGTTGGACGAACGGGTCAGCCCGGACGCCCGGGGCCTGTCAGGACGACGACCGTGATCCTTGGCCACCAGTTGTGTAACGAAACGGTGTATTTCGTCCAAGTTCGGGACTAACTGCTCCGGCGCTGGAATAGTCATGGCACATGGCGCAACTGGGCGCTGAGGATCAAGGAGGATCCATGAGCAGAGGTACCCCGGGCTGTCGGGGCGGGCGTCTGCCCGCCGCAATGGCCTTGGTCGTGGCCGTGCTGATGTCACTGATGGCCGCCTGCACGGCGGGAACAGCAGGTCAGGGCAGCACCGGCAACACGCAACCGAACAACAGTTCAGGTGGCAAGACCGCCGCCGGTTCGAACCGATACATCAAGCTGTCGCCCTGCTGCAGTTGGAACACCACGTGGTCGTTCAACCCCTACAACGTCAACGGGCTCGGCATCCAGAACGACTTCGTCTCGATGCGTCTGGCGATCCTGAAGGCGCCGGGTCTGACCGACTTCGTTCCGCAGCTCGCCGAGAGCTGGGACGAGAGCGGTGACAAGCTCGTCGTCCACCTGCAGAAGCAGGCCAAGTGGGAGGACGGCACCCCCGTCACCGCCAAGGACCTGGTCGACACCGTCTACCTCGACGCCACCCGCGGCGACGGCTTCTGGCGCACGATCCAGTCGGCCACCGCCAAGGACGACTCGACCGTCGAGTTCACCCTCGCCAAGGGCCAGGACATGTCGCTGGCCAAGCTGGCCATCCTGCCCAACATCGTCGTGTACCCCTCCAGCGTGTACGGCTCCTTCGTCACCGACGAACTGAAGAAGGACGCCGAGGCGTACTTCGCCAAGGCCGCGACCGACCCCGAGGGCGCCACCTCGATGGCGGAGTTCAAGCGCATGGGCGCCGTCTTCCAGAAGCTCGCGGCCCTCAAGGTCGACAAGCTGATCGGCAACGGCCCGTTCAAGCTCGACAACATCACCACCAAGGAGGCGAAGCTCTCGAAGTCGCCCACCTTCTGGGCCGCCGACAAGATCAAGGTGGCCGGCATCGACTACCTCAACGGGTCGAACCAGACCATCTACCCGCAGCTGTTCAGCGACGGTGCGGACTTCTCGAACGTCTACCTGCCCCCGCCCATCCTGAAGCGTTGGGGTGACACCGAGGGCGCCAAGACGGCCCTGCCGCTGGCCTTCGGGTTCGTGATGGCGTTCAACTCGAACAAGGCCCCCTTGAACATCAAGGAGGTCCGTCAGGCCCTCGCCTACGTCATCCCCCGGCAGAAGCTGGCCGAGGCTGCGTACGGCAACGTCGAGGGAGCAGGTGGCGCCTGGAAGGAGATCCCGACCGGTCTGTCGCCGACGCTCGACAAGTTGTACCTGACCCCCGAGCAGCTCAAGCAGCTGAACCCCTACCCCGTGGACGCCAAGAAGGCCAGCGACCTGCTGACCAGCAAGGGCTTCAAGAAGCAGGGCAACCAGTGGATCAAGCCTGACGGCAAGCCGTTCACGCTGACCCTGACCGTGAACGCCGACACCTCCGACATCGTGACCTCGTTCAACGCGGCTGCGACTGCCCTGACGGCGTTCGGCATCAAGTCCGAGGTGAAGGCCACCTCAGGTGCCCAGCAGGACGCTGACCAGCACAACGGTGACTTCGAGATCGGGATGGCCTTCGTGGGTGGCAACAACCCGATCAGCAACTACGCCTCGCTGCTCGGCCCCGGTTACAACTTCACCAACCAGGGCAACTACGCAGGCAAGCGCGGTATCGGCTTCGGCCCGAAGATGGACGTCCCCGGTCTCGGTACCGTCGACATCCCCTCGACCATTGCCAACCAGGAGCGCACGGTCCCCCCGAACGACGAGATGAAGAAGGCCACCTGGGCCTGGGCGCAGCTCGTCAACGAAGACATGCCGTACCTGTGGTACGCCACCAAGGTGTACCAGTTCTCGTACTCGACCAAGCACTTCGACAACTGGCCGCCTGCCGACCAGAACGGTTCGAGCGAGCTCTGGGACATCATCTCCAACAACATGACCGGCGGTCTCTCGCTGGCCATGCAGCAGGGCTACATCGTCCCGAAGTGATCGATCACTGAAGGACGCCAACCCGTCCCACCCTCCGCAGGCCTTCCGGTGCCCGGCACCGGAAGGCCTGTGGAGGGCTGGGGCACAGCCCACACCCAGGAGTGCACCTGAATGGTCAAGTACATCCTCCAGCGGCTCGTCTTGTCGCTGGTCATCATCTACATCGTCGTCACGCTGTCGTTCTTCATGGTCCGGTTGATGCCGGGCAACCCGATGGCAGCCCTCGAGTCGCAACTGCGCATGCAGGGTGGCCTCACCGAGATCGAGATCCAGAACCGCATCAATGCCATCTACGGCCTGCAGCCGAACTCGCCCGTCGGGCAGCAGTACCTGCAGTACCTGGGCAATGTGCTGCGCGGTGACCTCGGTCGTCCCCTCACCAATCCCGGCACCACCGTGGTCGCCGTCATCGCCGAGGCACTGCCCTGGACGCTGATGATCGTCGGTGTCTCGCTGCTGCTCAGCTTCATCATCGGCTGCGCGGTCGGGCAGGCCATGGCCGCCCACCAGAGCAGCGTCGGTGCCCGCATCATGACGCTGACCGTCAGTTTCCTCAGCGCGGTGCCCAGCTACCTGGTGGCCATCCTGTTGCTCTACGTGCTGACCGGCATCTACCGGGTCTTCCCGACCGGTGGCGCCTACTCCGTCGACGTGGCGCCTGGCCCCAACCTCGACTACGTGCTCAGCGTGCTGCACCACGCCGCCCTGCCCATCGTCGCCTACGTGGTCACCTCGTTCGGTGGGTGGGCCCTGGGCATGAAGGGCAGCGCCGTGTCGGTGCTCGGCGCCGAGTACGTGCGCGCCGCGGAGTCGCGCGGTCTGTCCGACCGGGTCATCACCCGCTCCTACATCGGCCGCAACTCGATGTTGCCGATGATCACGCAGCTGGCCCTCTCGATCGGGTTCATGTTCGGTGGGTCGGTGTTCATCGAGACCTACTTCCAGTACCCCGGCGTGGGCTACTACATGATCCAATCGGTCAACCAGCGCGACTACTCCCTGATGATGGGAGCGTTCCTGCTGATCACCGTCACGGTGGTGGTGACCAACTTCCTGGTCGACCTGCTGTACCCCCTGATCGACCCCCGTATCGCTCGTCCTGGTGCTCGCAAGCGTCGTGACGACACCGTCGACACCGACCCGTCGACCGACGTCATCCCGGCAGGAGGGACCATCGCATGAGTTGGTTCAAGGACCTGTGGCGCATCCTGCGCCACGACATCGCCGCCCTGATCGGCGGTGTGATCGTGCTCATCTACGTGCTGGTGGCCATCTTCGGGCCCACGTTCGTGCACCTCGACCAGGAGCAGGACCCCACCAAGGCCTACCTGCCACCCTCGCCCCAGCACTGGCTCGGCACCGACGCCCTCGGTCAGGGAGTGTTCGAGCAGATCATCATCGGCACCCGACCCATCATGATCGTCGGGGTGCTGGCGGCCGTCGTCACCGTCGCGATCGGGGTCATCGTCGGCCTCTGGTCGGGCTACGTGGGTGGCATCACCGACCAAGCCATCATGCGCGTCACCGACGTGTTCCTGACGATTCCCGGCCTCCCGCTGATCATCGTGTTGTCGGCGGTCATCCGCACCACGAACCCGTTCGTGCTGGCGTGCGTGCTTTCGATCACCGCGTGGGCCGGACTTGCTCGTGCCATCCGGTCGCAGGCGCTGAGCCTCAGGTCGTCCGACTTCGTCGAGGCCGCGACCCTGCAGGGGGTGTCGCTGAACAACATGATCGGACGACAACTGCTGC
The DNA here is from genome assembly GCF_950101875.1 of Aestuariimicrobium sp. T2.26MG-19.2B. NCBI lineage: Bacteria > Bacillati > Actinomycetota > Actinomycetes > Propionibacteriales > Propionibacteriaceae > Aestuariimicrobium > Aestuariimicrobium sp. T2.26MG-19.2B. Next base: position 171,444 of record NZ_CATNLW010000002.1, read on the forward strand.
CCAACGTCGGGCCCTATGTCGCGATCCACTTCCTGATGGCCATCACGGGCGCCATCTATGCCCAGGTCGGTCTGTTCATGCTGGGCATCGCCCCCATCAGCGGCACCAACTGGGGCATCATGATCAACCTGGCCATGGCCCAGGGCGCCCTGTACACCACCGACAGTGTCTTCTACCTGCTCTCACCGATGGCTGCCATCGTCATCCTGCAGGTCGCGTTCGTGTTCTTCAGCCGTGCGCTCGACACCGTCTTCAACCCGAGGTTGCGTGTCCAATGACGATCACCACCCCCCGTGTCGCGCCCACCGCATCGCGGTCGGCATCGCTGCTCAAGGTCGATGACCTGACGGTGCAGTTCGGACGAGGCCCAGGCCAGGTCAAGGCGGTCGAGGAGGTGAGCCTCACCCTCGAACGCGGTGAACTGTGTGCCCTGGTCGGTGAGTCGGGCTGCGGCAAGTCGACCCTCGCCTATGCGCTGATGGGCATCGTCCCCCCACCCGGCAAGGTGGTGGGCGGCACCATCGAGTTCCAGGGCAACCCGATCACCTCGATGTCGAAGAACCAGTTGAACAAGCTGCGTGGTGCCGAGATGTCGATGGTCTTCCAGGGGGCGATGAACGCGTTCAACCCTGTGTTGACGATCGGCACCCAGGTCGACCACATCCTCGAGGCGCATCCGGACGTGCACCCCACCAAACAGGCTGGCCGACAGTACTTCGCCGAGCTGTTGTCGCTGGTGCAGTTGTCTCCCGAACGCATCGTGAAGTCGTTCGAGAGCCAACTCTCGGGCGGCATGAAGCAGCGCGTGGCCATCGCGGTGGCGCTGTTGCTCAAGCCGGCGCTGCTGATCCTGGACGAACCGACCACCGCGCTCGACGTGCTCAACCAGCGCATGGTGATCGAGATCCTCAAGGACCTGCACCGCGAGCTCGACCTGACCATCATCTTCGTCACCCATGACCTGGCCGTGGTGGCCGAACTGGCGACCAAGGTTGCGGTCATGTACGCGGGCCGCCTGGTTGAGGTCGGCGACGTCGATGCCATCTTCGCCGGGGAGTTCCGACACCCCTACGTCAAGGCACTGATCAGCGCCATCCCCAGTGTGCTCGAGGCCGGTCTGACCGTGAAGCCCATTGGTGGGCAGGTGCCGAACCTGGCGCAACTCCCGCCCGGGTGCCGGTTCGCCCCCCGCTGCGGTTTGGCCGAGCCCCACTGCACCGAGGTGGAACCGGCCCTCACCGTGCGGGGTGACCACGGCGTGGCCTGCCACGTCATCGCCCGCGAGACCGGCCCCGACACCACGACCTTCCCCAGCAGCAAGGAGGATGCATGAGTACCCTCAGCGTTCGCGACGTCACCCACTCCTACCCGACCAGCCCGCGGCCGGTGCTGACCGACGTGAACCTCGAGATCCCCGAAGGCGAGATGGTGGCCATCGTGGGGGAGTCCGGGTGTGGCAAGACCACCCTGGGTCGGCTCATCTCAGGCCTGCACCAGCCCAGCGAGGGGACGATCGAGTTCAACGGCAAGGACATCAACTCGCTGAGAGGCGGTGAACGCAAGCAGTGGCGCCGAAGGGTGCAGATGGTGCACCAGGATCCCTACGGCTCCCTCAACCCGGGCCTCACCCTCGCCGGCACGCTCGCTCCGGGGCTGCTGGTCCACAAGGTCGCCACCCACCGCACCGTCGAGAAGACGATGATCGACCTGCTGCAGCAGGTGGGCCTCGATGCCACGCCTGCATTCCTGAACCGTTACCCGCACCAACTCTCCGGGGGTCAGCGCCAGCGCGTCTCGATCGCCCGTGCCATCGGGCTGGAACCTGACCTGATCGTCGCCGACGAGGTGACCAGCATGCTCGACGTGTCGATGCGCGTGGCCATCCTCGACCTGCTGATCAAGTTCCGGCAGGAACGAGGTCTCGGCTACGCGTTCATCAGCCACGACTTCGGGGTGGTGCGCTACTTCGCCCGCGGTGGTCGGATCGCCGTGATGTTCTTCGGCAGGATCGTCGAGGAAGGGCCCGTCGACGAGGTGATCATCTCGCCGGCCCACCCCTACACGCGGATGCTGCTGGAATCGATCCCGATCCCCGACCCGGTGCTGGCCCGGGAACGGCACCTCGACCAGGCCGAGCGCTTGATCGGTACCCCCGCGCAGAAGGGTTGTGTGTTCGCCAACCGTTGCCCGATGGTGCAGCCCGAGTGCCGGACGGCGATGCCACCGCTGGCACCGACCCCTGGTGCGTCCGGGGATCGGCCCCGGCGCAGTGCCTGCCTGTTCCCCGAGCGCGTGGAACCGCTCACCCACGTGCAGAAGGAACGAGTCCTCAAGGAGCACCATGTCGCAACTGTCGGTGGCGGCCAGAGGGATGATCGGCCTGGGAATCGGGATGTTGATCCTGGCCTTGGTGGTTCGTCCGGCGATCAGGAGCCAAGCGAGCAGGTGGGCTGACACCGGTTCCATCATCATCTCGCTGCTGATGGTGGTGGCCGGAGTGGTGGTGGCCCGGATCGAGGCCACCAAGCATGCCGATGACGACGACTGGGACATCAAGGACGATCCGCTGTCCTGATCGAACCAACACCGAATCTGGTTTCCGGCCAGCTGGGCGGATCGGGCAGAATGAGTCCCGGTCCGCCCACCAGGGCGTGAACCCCACCCAGCGAAAGGCACCGTGGTGTCCATCTCGTTCAGCGTCCACCGTCACGGCCAGTCCAGCCAGGAGACGCGCGAGACCACCACGACCGGGTTCGACCTGTTCGGCGACGACCGTGGTGTGGTCGCCATGAGGGTCAACTCCGAGGTGCTCGACCTGCAGCGGGAGATCCACGACGGTGACGTCGTCGAGCCCGTCGCGATCGACTCGGCCGAGGGTCTGGCCATCCTGCGTCACTCCTCGGCCCACGTGGCCGCGCAAGCCCTGCAGTCGCTGCGTGCCGACGCGAAGCTGGGCATCGGCCCGCCCATCACGGACGGGTTCTACTACGACTTCCAGACCGAGCCGGTCACGCCCGACGACCTCAAAGAGGTGCAGAAGGCCATGGTCCGCATCATCAAGGAGCGGCAGCGTTTCGTCCGCCGGGTGGTCACCGACGAGCAGGCACGCGCCGAGCTCGCCGACGAGCCCTTCAAGCTGGAGCTGATCGGGCTCAAGGGCAACTCCTCCGACGACGACGGGTCGTCCGTTGAGGTGGGCGCCGGCGAGCTCACCATCTACGACAACGTGCGCCGCAACGGCGAGGTGGCGTGGAAGGACCTGTGTCGCGGCCCCCACGTGCCCCACACCGGCTATCTGCAGGCGGTGGCCCTGACCAGGTCGTCGGCCGCCTACTGGCGGGGCGACCAGGCGAACGCCTCCCTGCAGCGGGTGTACGGCACCGCGTGGGCCACCAAGGAGGACCTGCAGGCTCACCAGCACCGACTCGAGGAGGCCGCCAAGCGCGACCACCGCAAGCTGGGGGCCGAACTCGACCTGTTCAGCTTCCCCGAGGAACTCGGCCCGGGGCTGCCGGTCTTCCACCCCAACGGCGGTGTCATCAAGCGCGAGATGGAGGACTACGTGCGCCAGGCCCACCTGGACCACGGATTCCTCTACGTCGGTACCCCGCACCTGTCGAAGGAGGGTCTGTTCCACACCTCCGGGCACCTGCCCTACTACGGCGACGGCATGTTCCCCGCCCTGGACGACGACGGCCAGCCCTACCGCCTCAAGGCGATGAACTGTCCCATGCACAACCTCATCTACCAGTCGCGACAGCGTTCCTACCGTGAACTGCCGCTCAGGTTCTTCGAGTTCGGCACCGTCTATCGCAACGAGAAGTCGGGCGTCGTGCACGGACTCACCCGCGTGCGGGCCCTCACCCAGGACGACTCGCACAGCTACTGCACGCCCGAGCAGGCACCCGACGAGGTGCGCCACCTGCTGGGCTTCGTGCTGGAACTGCTGCAGGACTTCGGGCTGAACGAGTTCTACCTGGAGCTGTCGACCCGCGACGAGGACGGCAAGAAGAAGGACAAGTTCATCGGCACCGACCAGCAGTGGGCCGATGCCACCGCCCTGTTGCAGCAGATCGCCGACGAGTTCGGCGCCCATCACGGCATCGCCGTGGTCCCCGACCCGGGGGGCGCTGCGTTCTACGGTCCCAAGATCTCCGTCCAGGCCAAGGACGCCATCGGCCGCACCTGGCAGATGTCGACCGTGCAGTACGACTTCTCGCAGCCGCAGGGCTTCGGCCTGACCTACACCGCACCCGACGGCTCCCACCAGCAGCCGGTGATGATCCACTCCGCCAAGTTCGGTTCCATCGAGCGGTTCATCGGTGTGTTGGTCGAGCACTACGCGGGTGCCTTCCCGGCGTGGCTGTCGCCCGTGCAGGTGGCAGGCATCCCGGTGGCCGGCGAGTTCGATGACTACCTGTACGAGGTCGCCGACCGGCTCAAGCGGGCGGGGGTGCGTGTCGAGGTCGACGACTCCGACGACCGCTTCCCCAAGAAGATCCGCAACGCACAGAAGCAGAAGTCCCCCTTCATGGTCATCGCCGGTGGCGAGGACCGGGACGCGGGTGCCGTGAGCTTCCGTTACCGCGACGGCTCCCAACGCAACGGCATCCCGGTGGACCAGGCAGTGGCCGAGATCGCGGACTGGGTCGCGAGCAGGCGCAACGACTCGCCGACCGCGGCCAGCTTCGACGCCTGAGGGGTGACGGTGACCGACCACCTCGATCAACCCGATGCCCACGACCCGGGTACAACCGACGAGTTCGCCGGGGTACCCGACTCCTTCCAACGGTTGTGGACGCCCTATCGGATGGCCTACATCCAGGGCGAGAACAAGCCGGCCGACTCGTCGGTGGGTGAGTGCCCCTTCTGTCGCATCCCCGACGGAACCGACGAGGACGGGCTGGTCGTGCGGCGCGGGGAACTGTGCTTCGTGGTGCTCAACCTCTATCCCTACAACTCCGGACACCTGCTCGTCTGCCCCTACCGGCACCTCAGCGACCTGACGGAGCTGACCACCAGCGAGGCAGCGGAACTGACCCTGCTCAGCCAGCAGGCGATGACCACACTGCGTGCGGTGAGCCACCCCGCAGGGTTCAACCTCGGTCTCAACCAGGGAGTGGTCGCCGGCGCCGGGATCGCGGCCCACCTGCACCAGCACGTCGTCCCCCGCTGGCAGGGCGACTCGAACTTCCTGCCCATCATCGGACGAACCCGGGCCCTGCCCCAACTGCTGGGCGAGGCTCGCCAGCTGCTGGCCGACGGGTGGGTCGCCTGATGCTGGAGAGGTTCCGCCGCTACTGGTCGATGGCCATGACCCCACCGGCTCGCCTGTTCATCCGGTGGGGCGTCAGCCCCGACGTGATCACCTGGGTCGGCACCCTCGCGACGGTGGCGCTGGCCATCACGTGCTTCAGTCAGGGGTGGCTCTGGCAGGGAGCGCTGGCGCTCGGCGTGTTCATGCTCTCCGACGGGGTGGACGGACAGATGGCGCGGATGACGGGGCGCACCTCGACGTGGGGAGCGTTCCTCGACTCGTCCCTCGATCGGATCGGCGACGGCGCCGTCTTCGGCGGCATCATGCTCTACTACGCGGGCCCGGGCGACTCGCTGCTGTGGGCCGGAGTGGCCCTCGGGGCGCTGGTGATGGGCCAGGTGACCAGTTACGTGAAGGCGCGAGGCGAGTCGCTGTCGTTCCGGGTCGCGGGCGGGCTGGCTGCCCGAGCCGACCGCATCCTGGCGCTGCTGCTGGGTGCCCTGCTCGCCGGTCTCGGCCTGCACTGGGCCCTTCCCCTCGCCTGCACCTGGTTGTTCGTGGCCGGGGCGATCACCGTGGGGCAGCGCATGGCCCAGGTGCACCGTCAGGCGCGCGAGTTCGACAGCGCACGCTCGACGACCCCATGAAGCCCCCTCCGCCGGGCTCTCCCGTCCCCGAGGCCCCAGGTCGTACCGCGACCATCGGCGGCACCGAGCTGCGCTCGCGGGCGGTCGCGGCCGGCCTGCGTGCGGCGGGTGGGGTCCCGTGGCCCGTGTGGCGGCCGGTCGCCGAACTGACCGGCACTGCCCTGGCCCTGCACCCCAACCGCGGCCTCAGGCAGTGGCAGGCCAACGTCACGGCGCTGACCGGTCGACCGGTGGGCCGGTCCCTTTGTCGTCGGGCGCTGGTCAGTTGGGCCCACAACAATGCGCTCTCGATGCGTCTGGGGCACTTCACCCGCGAGCAGGTGATCAGTCGGATCGTGATGGACCCCGAGCAGGAGGAGCGGTTGCGCACGGTCTCCGCCACCCGCGGGGCCGTGGTGGCACTTCCGCACATGGGTTCCTGGGATCTCGCCGGCGCCTGGGCCTGCGCCGTCGGCATGCCCGTGTCGACCGTCGCCGAGCAACTGGGGCGAAGCGAGTTCGAACTGTTCCTGCGGGAGCGGCGCCGGCTGGGATTCACCGTGCACGGGCACCGCGACCCGCTGGTCGGGCAGAAACTCATCGCCGACGCCCGGGCCAAGAAGCTCGTCTGCCTGCTGGTCGACCGCAACCTGTCCCGGGGCGGGGTGCCGGTGGAGTGGCCGGCACCTCGTCCGGTGCGCTCCTTGATGCCGATCGGACCGGCACACGTGGCCCTGGAGTCGGGGTCGATGTTGCTGGCCCTCTCGTCGACCTTCGAGGGCGGCAGGCTGAGGCTGCAATTGTCGGACCCGATCGAAGCCGAACCGGGGGCACGAAGTAGGGTCAGCCGTTACCAGTCGATGATGCAGCAGGTCTGCGTGTTCTTCCACGAGCGGATCACTGAACGCCCTGAGGACTGGCACATGCTGCAACCGATGTTCGCTGAAGGGGAGTCGTGATGAGGGTCGCGATGGTGTGCCCGTACTCCTTCGACGAGCCCGGGGGGGTGCAGAACCACGTGCTCGGGTTGTCGGCCTGGCTGGGGGCTGTCGGACACGAGGTCTCCATCCTCGGTCCCGGACGACCCGACCCGGCCCTGCTGGTGCGTCACGGGCTGTCGTCGGAGCAGTTCACGGGTCTGGGACGAGCGGTGCCCGTCCGCTACAACGGCTCCGTGGCCCGGGTCACCTTCGGTCCACTCACGCACCACCGGGTGCACGACTGGCTGGCCGAGGTCTCGCCCGATGTGCTGCACGTGCACGAGCCGATCACCCCGTCCGCCTCGCTGTTGGCCCTGTGGCAGGCCAGGGTGCCGGTGGTGGCCACCTTCCACACCGCCACCCCAGGATCCAGGACGATGCGCCTCGCCGGGCGCACCCTCACCCGCACCATCAGCCGCATCTCCGCGGGCATCGCCGTCTCGACCATCGCCCGCGAGGTCGTCCACAGCCACATCGGCATCGAGCCGGTGGTGATCGGCAACGGCATCACCCTCGCCGACCATCCGGTTCGGCTGCCGTGGCAGGGCTGGCGGGGAGGGGAGCAGGCGCGGATCGCGTTCATCGGTCGCTACGACGAGCCACGCAAGGGGTTCGACGTCTTCTGCCGGGCCGTGGAACTCGTCCGCCGACGCCACCCGCTGGTCGACGTCGTCGTCGCCGGCGGGGGCACACGTCGCAGTGTGCCCGGGGTGCGCTTCCTGGGACGGGTGAACGACGCCGACCGTGACCTGCTGCTCTCGACCTCTGACGTCTACGTCGCACCCCACCTGGGTCGGGAGTCGTTCGGCATCGTGCTGCTCGAGGCAATGGCCTCGGGCACGCCTGTCGTCGCCAGCGCGTTGCCCGCGTTCCGTGAGGTACTCGACGACGGTGACGGCCCCATCGGCCGGATCGTCGACGTCGGCGACCACCTGGCCCTGGCCGGCGCGATCTGCGCCACTCTCGCCGAGGAGGAGCACGACCCGCGGCGGGGGAGGGCCCGCGCCGAACAGTTCGACTGGAGCAACATCGCACCACGCATCGAAGAGGTCTACACCTCGGTACTGCCCGGTGCTGTCGCTGACCCGGGTCTCCAGATCGCCTAGCATGGCGGTGTGGCCAGCTATGACACCGACCGGGTGCTGACGCTGCCCAACGTCTTGTCACTGCTGCGACTGGTGGGTGTACCCGTCTTCGGGTGGCTCGTCCTCAGTGGGCACGACCTCGTCGCCGTGTCGCTGCTCGCGCTCGCCGGAGCCAGTGATTGGCTCGACGGTCACCTCGCCCGTCGCTGGCACCAGACCAGCAGGGTCGGCCAGATGCTCGATCCCGCCGCCGACAGGCTGTACATCCTCACCGTGGTGGTGACCATGGCGGTCCGGGGCCTCGTGCCGTGGTGGTTGGTGGTCGCGCTGCTGCTGCGTGACCTGATGCTGGTGGCTCTCGTGCCCCTGCTGCGCAGACGCGGATGGACCTCACTGCCGGTGCACCTGATGGGCAAGGCCGGCACGTTCTGTCTGCTCTACGCCTTCCCGCTGGTGCTGTTGGCCCAGGTCGACTTCCCAGCAGCCGGACTGGTGCGCATCATCGGCTGGGCCTTCGCGGCCTGGGGGGTCGGCCTGTACTGGTGGGCCGGCATCGTCTATGTCTGGCAGACCCGCCAACTGCTGCGCAGGGCACCGGTGTGAGTGTGACACCGCGCCGACCGGACGCGAGCATGAGCCTGCTCACCGACCTGGTGGGCACGGCCCTCGAGCCCGGATACCGGCAGGCGGCGGCCCGACCGGGCCGCGCCGGGCGGCGGTGGATGGTGGTGGTGGCGCTGGTGCTGGCGGGAACGCTGTTCGGCACGGCCGCCTTCCAGACCACCCAGCAGGCCCCCGAGATGGCCAAGGAGCGGGCCACCCTCATCGACCAGATCAACCAGGCCCAGTCCGCCAACCTCGATCTCACCCACACCCTGCAGCAGCGGCAGAGCGAGGTCGACCGGTTGCAGGCTGCGCAATTGGGGTCGGACTCCAGCGTGCAGACCGGGGTCGACCGGCTGGGGGTCCTGACCGGGGCGGTGCCGGTCACCGGTCCGGGGGTCGTGGTCGTGGTCGACGACGCCGGCGGACTGTCGGGCACCAACGACTCCCAGTCGATCGTGGTCGACACCGACCTGCGCCGGCTGGTCAACTCCTTGTGGCAGGTGGGCGCCGAGGCGATCGCCATCAACGGTCACCGGATCACCTCGCGAACTGCGATCCGTGGGGCGGGGACGGCCATCACCGTTGACTACGTCTCGCTCAACCGTCCCTACCGGGTCGAGGCGATCGGTGACCCGAAGACGATGCCCGCGCGGTTCAACTCCACCGCGGGCGGAGGCCTGTGGAACCTGCTCAAGCAGAACTACGGCATGAGGTACGACCTGTCCACCTCCGAGTCACTCACCCTTCCGGCCGACGCCGGTCTGGGGCTGCGCACGGCGAAGGCTGGCCGATGACGGCGCGGGTTAGGGTGGACGACGTCGACGAGAGGAGACGGCGATGATCGCCATCCTGGGCCTGCTGCTCGGCCTGGTGCTGGGCCTGGTGCTCGAACCCACCTTGCCGACCGTGCTGGCCCCCTATCTGCCGATCATGATCGTCGCAGCCCTCGATGCGCTCTTCGGGGCCCTGCGGGCCTACTTGGAGCGCGTCTTCTCCGACCGGGTGTTCGTCGTCTCGTTCGTCTCGAACGTCGTCATCTCGGCGCTCATCGTGTGGGTCGGTGACCAGATCGGGGTCGGGTCCCAACTGGCCACCGGGGTGATCGTGGTGCTGGGCATCCGCATCTTCACCAACAGCGCGGCCATCAGGCGGGCGTTGCTGCATGCCTGACGAGACCAGCCCCGAAGAGACCAGCCCCGAAGAGACCAACACCGGCGGGACGGCGGGCGCCGCGACGACGACGCCACCGACGGCGCCCCGCCTCACCTGGCGGCGCATGCTCTCCGACCTGGTGCGCCCGTCACGGGCGCAGGCCTTCATGGCCATCGTGCTGTGCCTGCTGACCACCGCCATCATCTGGCAGGTGAGGGTGCGCTCCGCCGACGACACCTACGCCGGCATGCGTCGCGCCGACCTGGTGCAGATCCTCGACCAACTCAACGCCAACGCCACGAAACTGCGGCAGGACATCGCCAACGAGGAGGCCGCACAGCGTGACCTGCAGTCCGGCGCCGACTCCAGGAAGGTGGCCCAGGAGAAGGCCAACGCACGGCTGAAGGAGTTGCAGGTGCTGGCCGGCACCGTGGCCGCCACCGGCCCGGGCATCGTCATCACCGTCGTCGACCCCGAACACCAGGTCACCGGTGACATGGTGCTGGACGCCGTCGAGGAGATGCGTGACGCCGGCGCCGAGGCGGTCGACGTGAACGGGGTGAGGGTGGTCGCGCAGACGTGGTTCGGGGGGTCCGCCGGTGCCGTCACGGTGAACGGGTCACCCCTGCAGTCGCCCTACGTCATCACGGTGATCGGCGAACCGCACGCCCTCGAGGAGGGCGCCAGGTTCCGCGGAGGGCTGGTCTCACAGGTGCAGGCCCCGCAGGTCGGCGCCCGGGTCGACATCTCCACCCGCGACTCGGTCGAGATCACCTCGACCACCCAGCCGAAGCAGCCGCGGTTCGCCCAGCCGACCCGCTGACTTGCACGACCGTTGTGCCACCCGTGTCGGAACAGTTTGGTCGGGGGCCCTCGTGCGTGACTCCCGATTGTTCACTAGGGTGAGCGCGTGGGATTGCCACCCACTCACGACAAGCCTGTCCACCCCGTCCTGCCGACGACTCTCCCGATCGTAGGCACCGTCACTGAGGAGCGATCCGTGTCCCGCTTTCCGGAAGACCTGAAGTACAGCCGTGAGCACGAGTGGGTGCGCGAGGGCAACGGTCGAACCGTACGCATCGGGATCACCGACTACGCCGCCGAGGCCCTCGGCGACATCGTCTACGTCTCCCTGCCCACGGTCGGCGAGGAGGTCGCTGCCGGCGACTCGTGCGGGGAACTCGAGTCGACCAAGAGTGTCTCCGACGTCTTCTCCCCGGTCTCGGGCGTGGTGACCGCAGTCAACGACGCGCTCACCGAGAACCCGGCGACCGTCAACGCCGAGCCCTTCGGGGACGGCTGGCTGTTCGAGGTGGAACTCGCCCCCGCTGAGGCGGACGACGACCTGCTCGACGCCGACGAGTACGCCAGCCACGTCGGCGAGTGACGCGCCGGACACGTCCCACCCGTCGGGCCCCCGCGGCCGCATACGATGGGCATCCCCCAGAGGTGAGTGCCCCAGAGGAGAGTGTGAGCAATGATCGAATGCCCCCAGTGCGGACGTGAGTGCGATTCGGCCAACAACTTCTGCCCCAACTGCGGCGCCAAGCTGGTGCCCGGTTCGTCCGGGGAGGCCACGCACACCATCGCGGCGGTGACCGATGACACCCGACCGGCACACGAGTTCCCCACCGAGGTGCGCAACGCCATCCGCGACCTGCCCTCGGGCAGCGCTCTGCTGGTCGTCGACCAGGGCCCGGACGAGGGTGCCCGGTTCCTGCTCGACACCGACGAGATCACGGCCGGCCGTCACGTCGACTCCGGCATCTTCCTGGACGATGTCACCGTCTCGCGCCACCACGCCACGTTCGTGCGAGCGGGGCGCGGCTACAGCGTGCAGGACCTGGGCAGTCTGAACGGCACCTACGTCAATCGCAAGCTGGTCGAGGCCCCGACCCCGCTGCGTACCGGGGACGACGTGCAGATCGGCAAGTACCGCATGGTCTACTGCGCGCCCGAGAGCGAGACCGGTCGGAACTGATGCCCTCACCCGTGCGCAGCATCGGACAGGTCCTGGCCCTGCTCAAGGCGGAGTTCCCGGACGTGTCCATCTCGAAGATCAGGTTCCTCGAGTCGGAGGGCCTGCTGTCGCCCGAGCGCGCCCCGTCGGGGTACCGCCGCTACGCCCAGGTCGACATCGAGCGCCTGACCTACATCCTGCGGGTGCAGCGAGACCACTACCTGCCGCTCAAGGTCATCAAGGACCACCTCGACGAGATGGATCGCGGGGGAGAGCCCCCCAATCTCGACGCGCCCCCTCCCGCCCAAGTGGTGCTGCCGGCCGACGAGGTGATGCCTGAGCCGCGTCCGGTGGCGACCGGGCAGCGTCAGGTCTCTCGCAAGCCGATCCGCCTGAGCCGTCGTGAACTGCTCGCGGCCAGCGGGTTGAGCGAGGCCGTCCTGGTGGAACTGGAGCGGCTGCAACTCGTGTTCCCCCGTCGCGGGGGTGGCTACTACGGGCGGGAGGCGTTGACGATCTGCGTGGTGGCCCGCAAGCTTCGTCCCTATGGCATGGACTCGCGCCACCTGCGCGCCATCAAGCAGTCCGCCGAACGTGAGGCGGGTCTCGTCGAGCAGGCGATCGCACCGTTCGTCCGCAGGAAGGACGGGGCCTCGGAGGCGGCAGCGGAGGTCACCCAACTGGTGATCTACGCCCACGCGGCGATGATGCACTCCATGCTTGAGCGCTGAGGGATCGGGCGGTGACTGATCGGGCACTCGCGGCCGGACTACTCTGGTGCCATGCGTGAGCTCGACATCCTCGGAGTCCGTCTCGACCTGCCGTCGCGACCCATGTTGTTGCTGCGGGAATCGGGTGGGGCGCGATGCCTGCCGATCTGGATCGGTGCGGCCGAGGCGTCCGCCATCGCCAGCGCCATGGAGGGGCTGGTGCCACCGCGCCCACTCACCCACGACCTGTTCGCCGAGGTGCTGACCGACCTGGGTCACACCGAACTGGCCGGCCGCATCACGGCCGTGACGGACGGCACCTTCATGGCCGAACTCGAGATCGACGGTCACATCATCTCTGCCCGGCCTTCCGACGTGGTTGCCCTGGCCATCCGGGCCGGGATCGTGGTGACCTGCCCCGAAGACCTGCTCGAAGAGGTCGGGGTGGTGCTCGAGACCGAGGGCGACGACGAGGTCGAGAAGTTCAGGGAGTTCCTCGACAACGTCACCCCCGACGACTTCGAGTCGGGCGAGGAGCCCCCGAACCCCGTGTGAGCCCGGGGGGCTGAACCTCCACTTGAAGGTTCAGCGTCGGCGGCCAGGTGCGTCACCCCTAGTGGGGGCGTAGTTGTCCAGATTCCCGTCGGGCCGGGGGCCGCGCCCGGCGTGTCAGTCACGTCGGTGTGATTCGGCGGCCGTAGGTTGGTGCCCACCAGCGAGCCAATCGGCTGGCAGAACAGTGGGGCCACGGTCATCCGTGTGACAATGGGGCCACCGAGTGAACGGAGCGGACGTGAACGAGCAGGCAGAGGGTCTCACCCACGCTGAGCTGTCCCGGTCCGACCTCGACCTGGGACAGGACGCGCTGTTCGAGGGCGAGTTCTCACCGCTCCCCGAAGACCTGGGTTTCCGGGGCCCGCTGGCTTCCGCCGCTGCCGGCATCACCTACCGGCAACTGGACTACTGGGCCCGCACCGGGTTGGTCGTGCCCGAGATCCGCGGGGCCGAGGGCTCCGGTACCCAGCGCCTCTACTCGTTCCGCGACATCCTGCTGCTCAAGGTCATCAAGCGCCTCATCGACGCGGGCATCTCGTTGCAGCAGATCCGGATCGCCGTCGACCACCTGCGCGTGCGTGGGGTCAACGACCTGTCGCAGGTCACGTTGATGAGCGATGGTGTCTCGGTCTACGAGTGCACCTCCGACAACGAGATCATCGACCTGCTGGCCGGCGGCCAGGGCATGTTCGCGATCGCGCTGGGCGGAGTGTGGCGTGACCTCGAGGGAGCACTGCTGCAGTTGCCGGGCGAACGCTCGTCCGACGCGGCCCACAGTGCCGACGACGAACTGGCTCGACGCCGCCGCCAGCGCCGCGTCGGCTGAAGGAGACGGCTCCCGCGGGCTCGGGATAATGTGGCGGCATCCCCGCTGAAAGTGAGCCTGCCTTGAGCTTCGCCGTTCGTCACATCGGCCCCCGCGAGACTGATCTGGAGCACATGCTCGACGTGGTCGGGGTCGCATCCCTCGACGATCTGGTCGACCAGGCGATGCCCGCGGCGATCGCGATGAATGGTCCCCTCGACCTGCCCGAGGCGCTCGACGAAGCGGCCCACCTTGCCCGGATGCGAGAACTGGCGGCGCTGAACAACCCCGGCCGCTCGATGATCGGCATGGGGTGGTACGGCACCGTGACCCCGGCGGTGGTCCGACGCAACGTGCTCGAGAACCCCGCGTGGTACACGGCCTACACCCCCTACCAGCCCGAGATCAGTCAGGGACGACTCGAGGCCCTGCTGAACTTCCAGACGATGGTCGCCGACCTGACGGCATTGCCGACGGCCGGTTCGAGCCTGTTGGACGAGGCCACCGCCGCCGCCGAGGCGATGGCCCTGTGCCGGCGACAGGTGAAGAAGGGTGCGGTCTTCCTGGTCGACTCCCAGGTGCTGCCGCAGACCCTTGCGGTGCTGCGGACGCGCGCCACGCCCCTCGACATCGAGGTGGTGGTGGCCGGCGACGACCTGCTCGAGTCGTTGCGCACCCACGAGGTCTTCGGCGTGCTCGTGCAGGTGCCGGGACTCGACGGCTCCCTGCGCCCGCCGGAGCAGTTGCGCGCCATCGCCGACCTGGCCCATGACAACGGCGCCCTGGTGGTGGCTGCGGCCGACCTGCTGGCGCTGACCCTGGTCGTGCCGCCGGGGGAGTGGGGTGCCGACATCGCGGTGGGCTCGTCCCAGCGGTTCGGTGTGCCTCTGTTCTACGGGGGGCCTCACGCCGGCTACATCTCGGTCGCGGCCGGGCTGGAGCGGAGTCTTCCGGGCAGGCTGGTGGGTGTCTCGGTCGACGCGGCCGGGGTGCAGGCCTACCGTCTGGCGCTGCAGACCAGGGAACAACACATCCGCCGGGAGAAGGCGACGTCGAACATCTGCACCGCCCAGGTGCTGCTGGCGGTGTGTGCCTCGATGTACGCCGTCCATCACGGCCCCGACGGACTCACGAGGATCGCCCGCACCATCCACCAGAACACCCGCAGGCTGGCCGGCGCGCTCGTGGCCGCCGGGCACCGGTTGGCCAGCGACCAGTTCTTCGACACCCTGACGGTCGAGGTGCCGGACGCCGCCAGCGTGGTGGCCGCCGCCCGGGCCGCGCAGGTGCACCTGCGTCACGCCGATGACACCCATGTGGGCATCAGTGTCGGTGAGGACGCGACCGAGGCCGACCTGGTGGCCGTCGCCGAGGCCTTCGGTGCCCGCCTGGGCGACCAGGTCACCGGGGGCCTGGCCGGCCACCGCCGCACCAGCCCCTTCTGCACCCACGAGGTCTTCACCTCCCACCACTCCGAGACCCGCATGATGCGTTACCTGCGCACCCTCGCCGACCGGGACTTCGCCCTCGACCGCGGCATGATCCCACTGGGTTCGTGCACCATGAAACTCAACGCGGCAGCAGAACTCGAGCCGATCAGCTACCCCGGGTTCGGCGACCTGCACCCGTACGTCCCGGCGGAGGACGCGACCGGTTACGCCATCCTGATCGCCGAACTCGAACAGTGGTTGGTCCAGATCACCGGGTATGACCGGGTCTCCTTGCAGCCCAATGCCGGCTCACAGGGCGAGTTCGCCGGACTGGTCGCCATCCGGGGTTACCACCGCAGTCGTGGGGACAACCAGCGCACGGTCTGCCTCATCCCCAGTTCGGCCCACGGCACCAATGCCGCATCGGCCGCCATGGCTGGCATGCGAGTGGTGGTGGTCAAGGCCACCGACGACGGTTCGGTCGACCTCGACGACCTGCGCGCGAAGATCGACAAGCACGCCCACGAGTTGGCCGCCATCATGGTGACCTACCCCTCGACGCACGGGGTGTTCGAGGACACCATCACGGAGTTGTGTGAGGCGGTGCACAGCGCCGGCGGCCAGGTCTACGTCGACGGCGCCAACATGAACGCGCTGGTGGGTCTGGCCCGTCCCGGTGCCTTCGGTGCCGACGTGAGCCACCTGAACCTGCACAAGACCTTCGCCATCCCCCACGGCGGGGGTGGCCCGGGTGTGGGTCCGGTGGCGGTGCGGGAGCACCTCGCACCGTTCCTGCCCAACCACCCGGTCGTCGAGGCTGCTGGCCCCGCCACCAGTTCGGGCGCCATCTCCGGCGCACCATGGGGCTCGGCCGGTGTGCTGCCCATCAGCCACGGCTACATCGCGATGATGGGTCCGCACGGCCTGCGTGAGGCCACCCAGATCGCGCTGCTCAACGCGAACTACGTTGCCGCTCGGCTCAGGGAGCACTATCCGGTGCTCTACGCCGGGTCCGGCGGTCTGGTGGCCCACGAGTGCATCCTCGACCTGCGGCCACTCACCAAGGCCTCCGGCGTCACGGTCGACGACGTCGCCAAGCGACTCGTCGACCACGGGTTCCACGCGCCCACCATGAGTTTCCCGGTGGCGGGCACCCTGATGGTCGAGCCGACCGAGTCCGAGGACCTCGCCGAACTCGACCGGTTCTGTGATGCGATGATCGCCATCCGCGCCGAGATCGACCAGGTGCGCGCCGGCGAGTGGCCGGCCGACGACAATCCGCTGCGCAACGCCCCGCACACGCTGGCCGTGGTGACCGCCGACGAATGGTCCCACCCCTACTCACGGCGTCAGGCGGCTTATCCCTCGGGTCAGCACCGGGGGCCGATCGCCGGGCACGGCCACGACAAGTACTGGCCGCCGGTGGCGCGCATCGACAACGTCTACGGTGACCGCAACCTGGTCTGTTCCTGCCCCCCGCCGGAGGCCTACGAGGACTGACCAGAGGTGCTCTTTGCCTGATGGCGCCAACGGGGCCTGACAGTATGGAAGGACGACTGACCCAGGAGGGTGCATGAAGAAGCGTCTGGAGCGCCTGATGGCCAACCGGGTGGTGGCGCACCTGATGAGGGCCCGCGAACGCTACGCGAACCGGCTCGGTGACCAGTTCGCCGGCGCCATCACCTATTTCTCGGTGTTGGCCGCGGTGCCGGTGATGATGTTCGCCTTCTCGATGCTGGGCATGACCCTGACCGTGTTGAGACCTGACTGGCTCGGCGCCGTCAAGCGTGCGGTGGGGCAGCAGGTTTCCGACCCGAAGGTGATCTCGCTCATCGACGAGTACCTGCGCAGCTGGCGCTCGGTCGGCGTGGTCGGTCTGTTGTCGCTGATGTATGCCGGCTCGGGCTGGGTGGGCAACCTGCGCACGGCCATCCGGGCGCAGTGGCGTCCCGAGTTCGAGAACGACGACGACAAGGCCAACATCCTGGTGAAGACCCTGCGCAACACCGGCATGCTGCTGGCGCTGCTGCTCGGGGTCGGGCTCACCTTCGGCCTCAGCCAGGCCGGCACCACGTTGTCGTCCACCGTCGCGGGGTGGATCGGTCTCGACCAGTCCTGGGTGGGTCGGATGCTGATGCGGGTGCTGGCGCTGGTGCTGACCGTGGCCAGCGCGTGGCTGCTGTTCACCCTCGTCTACTGGCTGCTCCCCCGTGAACCGGCCCCTTGGTCGGCCCGGGCCCGCGGCGCCTTGATGGCCGCGGTGGCGTTCACGGCCCTGCAGTTGACGGCTGGCCTGCTGATCGGGGTCTTCTCGAGGAACAAGGCAGCTGCCCTCTTCGGGCCCGTGATCATCCTGATGTTGTTCTTCAACCTGTTCGGCAGGCTGGTGCTCCTGGTGGGCGCCTGGATCGCGACCTCCACCCAGCCGGCCGTCGCGTTCCACCACAGCGCGGCCGACGAGCCACTGCGGGAGGACCCACGGGCCGACGTGGCCCCCGGCCACTGGGAGCTGGCTGACCGTGACCGGCGTGGTGGGGAACCGTTCCCGGCCCAGCTCATCGCCGACGCCTCGCGGGAGGCGAATCCCACGCTCAGCGCCCTCCAGCGCCCCCCGACGGCACCCCCGCCGCTCGATCCGGAGCGCCCGCTACGGCGTGGGTTCGCCCTGGGAGTGGGGGCCGGGGCCGGGCTGGGCATGCTCGTGGGCTGGCTCAACCGCGACCGCGGCTGAGCGCCTCAGTCGGCTGCCCGGCGGGGCGGGACGGGGGTCCCGCTCTCGTCCACGGCTGCATCGGGGGCATCCCCCGGGGCGGTGTCCGGCGCGGGTCGGCGCCTGGCCCGTCGGCGCTCCCGCCCTCCCTCGACGAGGTGGTAGAGCACGGGGACGAGCACCAGGGTCAGCAGGGTCGACGAGGTCAGCCCCCCGATCACCACGATCGCCAGCGGCTTGGAGATGAACACCCCACCCCCGCTCAGTCCCAGTGCCATCGGAACCAGCGCGAACACCGTGGCGACCGCCGTCATCAGAATCGGACGCAACCGGCGCCGGGCACCGTCGAGCAGGGCCTGGTCGACGCTGTCACCGGCGCCGCGGTAGTGGTTGACCAGGTCGATCAGCACGATGGCGTTGGTGACGACGATGCCGACCAGCATCAACACCCCGATCAGCGCGGGCACCCCGAGCGGGGTGTCGGTGATCAACAGTCCGGCCAGGGCTCCGGTGGCGGCGAAGGGAATCGAGACAGCCAGGATGAGTGGCTGCACCAACGACTTGAAGGTGGCCACCATCACCACGTAGACGATGGCGATCGCCACCAGCAGGGCCAGCCCCAGTTGTCTGAAGGCATCGGCCTGGTCGGCGGAGGCGCCACCCACGTCGGCCGTCACCCCGGGCGGCAACTGCACCGCGGCCAGGGCGGTGTTGACCCGGCTGGTCAGTGCCCCCAGGTCGTTGCCGGTCGGGGTCAGCGAAACGGTGGCGCTGCGCTGACCGTCGTGGTGCGCGATGCTGGTGGGCACCGTCGTGCGGGTGATGCTCGCCACCTGTGACAGGGGCACCATCCCGGTCGCGGTCGGCACCGGCAGGTTGTTCAGCTCGGCCACGTTGGCGGGTGTGCCGGTCGGCATCACCACGACGTCGAGGCTGGCGCCCCCGGACTGCTCCACCCGTCCCACGGTGCGCGTGCTCAGTGATTGCGACACCACTTGCTGCAGCAGGGCGGTCGAGACGCCCAGCCGGGCTGCCTGCGGTGTGGGGACGACCTGGATCTGGGGTCGTCCGTCGGTGAGGGAGGAGGAGACGTCGCTGACCCCCGACACCTTCTTCATGGCGTCCTGGATGTCGGCCGTTGCCCGGTTGAGCCGCTCGGAATCGGGCCCGCGGACGATCACCGTGACCTGTGAGGAGCCCGCCATGGCGGTTGCCGCGACGGTGATGTCGCCGGTGTCGGCGAGGTCCTTGGCCACCTGCCGGATGCGTGCCTCGACGGTCGGTTTGTCGGTGTCGGGGTCGAGCGTGAGGTTGAAGGTGGCCGAGTCCTGGCTGCCACCCAGACCGAAGTTGAACCCCTCCGACCCGACCGTCAACTGCACCGCCTGAAGTCCGGGGATGTCGCGCAGCCGGGACTCGAGCTGGGCGGCCCGCCGATCCTTCTCGGCCAGGCTGAGTGCGGGCGGGAACTGCTGGTTGACCGACATCGTGTTCTGGCCGGCGTCGTCGAGGAAGTTGGTCTTCATGCGGGTGGCTGCGGCCCCGGTGGCTCCGAGCAGCAGGGCGGCGACCACCAACACCACCACGGGGTGGCGCAGCGACCAGCGCAGGACGGGCAGGTAGATCCGCTGCAGCAGGCCGGAGTGCTCGCGGGCCTCTGCCCGTTCCCGCGCGAGGCGGGCGGTCTCGGCGTCCCCGGCGCCGGGGGTGGCGAGGAACCAGTGGGCCAGCACGGGCACGATGGTCAGCGAGACCACCAGGGAGGCCACCAGGGCGAGCGCGACCGTCATGGCGAAGGGCCGGAAGAGTTCACCGGTCTGGCCCTGCACCAGCCCGATGGGCAGGAACACGGCGACGGTGGTGATCGTTGCCGAGGTGACGGCGACCGCCACCTCGCGAACGGCGGTGATGATCGCGGTCAGCTTCGGTTCTCCGTAGGAGAGGTGACGCTTGATGTTCTCGATCACCACGATCGAGTCGTCCACCACCCGTCCGATCGCGATGGTCAGCGCGCCGAGGGTGAGGATGTTGAGGGAGTATCCCGCGATCTGCAGCCCGATCAGGGTGGCCAGTACCGACACCGGGATCGACACGGCCGTGACCAGGGTGGAGCGCAGCGACAGCAGGAAGACCAGGATCACCACGATCGCCATGGTCAGTCCCAGTCCGCCCTCGACCAGCAGGTCGTGGATGGACTGACTGATGAAGGGGGCCTGGTCGAAGACGGCGGTGAACCGTGCGTCGTGGCCCAGTTCGGCCCCGAGTTCGGGCAGTTGGGCCTTGATGGCGTCGGCGACCGCGACGGTGTTGGCGTCGGGCACCTTGAACACGTTGACCGTCACCGAGGGCGCCCCATTGGTGCGCGAGATCGAGCGTGCGGCGGCAGGGGCGAGTTCGACGGTGGCGACACTGTCGAGACGCTGGGCTGTCGGCGGGGCCGAGGACCCCGCCCGGGCCGACGACGGCGTGACCATCACCTGCTTGACCTGGTCGACAGTGGTGTAGCGCTGCCCCAGGGTGACCGACATGGTGGTGTCGCCGTCGGTGATCTCACCGCTGGACGAGAGCTGCCCGTTGGTGCCCAGGGCGGTGACCACGTCGACGGACGACAACCCGGCGCGCCCCAGCGCCACGGGGTCGAGGGTCACCTGCACCTGTCGGGCCGGCGCTCCCGACACCTCGACCGAACGCACCCCGTCGAGGCGCTCGAGACGGGGCACGACCAGGTCATTGAGTCGCTGGGCCAGGTCTGGGGCGTTGGTGGAGTCGGCGACCGACAGCACCAGCACCGGGATGGAGTCGAACGACCCGGTGATGACCTGGGTGTCGACACCGTCCGGGAGCAGCCCGGCGATCCTGGAGATGGCCGCCTGCACGTCCTGCTGCACCGCGTTCATGGAGCTGCCGTACTTCATGGTGGCGATGACCACCGACTGCCCGGTGCTCGAGGTCGACTCGGACGACTCCAGCCCCTGCAGCCCCAGGACGGCCTGCTCGATGGGGGTGGTCACCTTGTCCTCGACCACCGTGGGGCTGGCGCCGGGGTAGCTGGCGATGATGTAGACCTGCGGGAACTGGATCGAGGGCAGCAGTTCCTGCTTCAGCCCGCTGGTCGCGATGATGCCGTAGGCCATCACGAAAACGGTGATCAGGGCGATGAGGGCCCGGTTGCCGAGACTGGCGATGGCGAGGCGGTGCATGGGTGAAGCGTAGACGCCCGCCTCACGTGGCCTCACCTCGCCCGACGTGCCCTGACCTCGTCCTGCGTGCGGGCTCGGCTGGTCCTGCGTGAGGGTCGGCTCGTCCTACTTGCCCCCGCTTAGCCCTACTTGCCCCCGCTTAGCCCTACTTGCCCCCGCTTAGCCCTACTTGCCCCCGCTTAGCCCTACTTGCTCCCGCTTAGCCCTACTTGCCCCCGCTTAGCCCTACTTGCCCCCGCTTCGCCCTACTTGCCCCCGCTTCGCCCTACTTGCCCCTGATGCGCGCACCTGCCCTGCCCCCGGGCGGGGGCAACTGCTCTTGACGGGGGCAACTGGTGCGAACCAGGGGCAACTGGTGCGAACAAGGGGCAACTGGCCCGAACCGGGGGCAACTGGCCCGAACCGGGCGGGAACTGGTGCGAACCCGGGGAAAGAGTGCCGACGGCCCCCCGGGTCGTCCAACACCCGACGGTTGCTGGACGACCCACGGCCACGGCCGGACGAACCCGGCTCAGTGCGCAGCGCCCGCCACGGGGGCGGGCTGGCCGATGGCCTCGATCATCTCGGTGAACCACGGCTGGGTGATGTCGAAGGGCTTGCCACCCTTGATCCGGTCGAAGGCTATCGCAGACAGCTGGTCGCCGTTCTCCTCGTCCTGACCGATGACACCGGGGGTGCCGGCCAGTGCGGAGTCGACGGCCAGGTCGGTGCACTGCTTGATCAGGTCGAGGTCGGCCTGGTTGGCGGCGGCCGAGCGGGAGAAGTACCCCGACTTCTGGATCATGACCTTCTCGGCACCGAGCAGCTTGGCGAACTGGGCGCCGAACCATGCGCCCGGGTTCACCTTGTCGAGCTTGACGTGGCCGAACGGGTCGCGGGGCACCTCCTTGCCCGACTTCTCGAGCTCGGCGACGATCGAGTCGAGGCCCGCACCCTCCGACAGGAAGATGGTGACGTTGCCGACCTCGTCCATCACCTTGTGGAGGCGCTCGGCCTCGGCGTGGATGTCGATGACGGCCTCGGGCACGTAGACGGCGTGGACGTCCCAGGCCTCACGGGACAGGCCGATCTCGGGCAGCCAGGTCTGGGTGTCGAGCCACTCGCGGTACTTGGTCGCCGTGGCGGCCGTGAGCCAGCCGCAGTGGCGCCCCATGACCTCGTGGACGATCAGCATGCGCGAGCCAGAGTTGTGCTCGGCCACCACGTTGCGGGCGAACAGCGCGCCTTGTTCCGCGGCGGTCCAGGCGCCGAGGGACTGCTTGATGGGGATGACGTCGTTG
Source organism: Aestuariimicrobium sp. T2.26MG-19.2B (assembly GCF_950101875.1). Lineage (NCBI taxonomy): Bacteria > Bacillati > Actinomycetota > Actinomycetes > Propionibacteriales > Propionibacteriaceae > Aestuariimicrobium > Aestuariimicrobium sp. T2.26MG-19.2B. The sequence goes on from NZ_CATNLW010000002.1 coordinate 193,800, forward strand.
TCGATGGTCTTGGGCAGACCCACCACGGTCAGTCCGTAGTCGTGCTCGGCCAGGTAGGCGGCCAGGTCAGCGGCGGTGGTGTTGGTGTCGTCACCGCCGATGGTGTGCAGCACGTCGACACCGTCGGCCACCAGCCGGTCGGCGGCCACCTTGAGGGGGTCGTCACCCTGCTGCACCAGACCACGCTTGACGAGATCATGGGCGTTGGTCAGCTTGACCCGCGAGTTGCCGATCGGCGAGCCGCCGAACAGGTGGAGCAGCTCGGCATGCTGGCGCACCTGATCGGTCACGGTGAGGTAGTCACCCGACAACAGCCCCTGGTAGCCATGGCGGTAGGCGATGATCTCGACCTCGGGGGCGACCTCGGTGTAGCGCTGGATCAGGCCGCCGATCGCTGACGACAGGCAGGGGGCGAAACCCCCGGCGGTGAGCAGAGCAACCTTGTTGACCATGTGTGAACCTTTCGGGACCCGACGTGTGGAATGTCGGAGCCAGCCTAGGGCACGGCCACCCACCCGCCGGGTGGGGGTTCAGGCCTCGGCTGCAGCCCGCGTCAGCTCGCGGACGACGCTGTCGATGGTCAATCTCAGGGAGCTGACCATCGGTTGGCTGTCGGGCTCGAGCAGGAACTGCAGTTGCAGCCCGTCCATGACAGCGATGAGGGCGCGGGTGGCGTCCTCGACCAGCTCGGGCACCTTGGTGGCGTCAGGACCGACCACGTCGATCAGTGCCGCGCGGATGTCGCCACGCACCCTGCGATAGCGGTCACGGAACCATTCCTGGGCCGGATGGTTGTGGGTGAGCGACTCCGCCGACAACACGGCGTAGAGCTGGGTCAGACCGGGCTTGCGCTCGTTGCGTTCGGTGACGGCGAGCAGGGTCTCCAGCAGGGCCTTCCCGGAGGGGTCAGCGGGCGGGGGAGCGACCAGGTCCCGCTGTCCGAGCACCTCGACCAGCAGGTTCTCCTTGGTCTTGAAGTGGTGCAGGATCCCGGCGGCCGTCATGTCGAGCTGGTCGGCGATGTCGTTGAGCGAGGTGTTGTGGTAGCCGGTCGCCGCGAACGCCTCCATGGCCGCGACGACGATCTCGGTGCGCCGACTGGGGCGCCCACCCCGACGGGCCGCCGTTGGCTCATCGGGTGAAGCGATGGAGGACATGGGCTGAGGCTATAGCAGGCCCGACCTCCGGATGCACCGAACTGAGCGAGTGTTCACTGTGGCTCTTGGCACAGTGGTTGTCCACAGACCCGGACGACCACCCGCAGGATGCACCCGTGCCGTGGTGAGGTGGCGCCATGGCCCACCCACCGCTGCCGCACCCAGTCCCGTCGCTGGCGCACGTACGGTTGCGCCAGCGGGGGGTCAGCCTGTCGGCCTTCTCGGCGGTCGTGGCGGTCGCGGTGTTGTTGATGGCGGGGCTGGTGGTCGACGGGGGTGCCAAGGCGGCCGACCAACGCGAGTCGGAGGCCATCGCCGCCCGTGCAGCCCGGGTGGGCGTGGACGCGGGGGCCGTGGCGGGCATCCAGGGTCGTCCGGGCGCCACGCAGGCCGTGGCCGCCGCCCGAGCCAGCCTGCGCGAGCAGGGAAGGGAAGGGTCGGTGACCATGCTGGCCTCAGGGGTGCTGCGCGTGCAGGTGCATCACCGCACCCCCACGACCTTCCTGACCCTGGTCGGCATCACGGAGTTGTCATCCGACGGTGAGACTGCGGCGCAGTTGCGCCAACGCTGATACGACTAGCATCGCCGCCATGGGGCGTTATCTCGATGTTCACCCGGTCAACCCGCAGCCGAGGCTGCTGAACCAGACCGCCGACGCGATCCGTGATGGCGGGCTGGTGGCGATCCCCACCGACTCGGGGTACGCCCTGTGCGGAGCCATGGGCGCCAAGGAGCCACTGGAGCGGATCAAGAGGTTGCGCAACCTCGACGACAAGCACCACTTCACCCTGATGGTCTCGAGCTTCGCCCAGTTGGGGGAGTACGTCGACATGGACAGGTGGGTGTTCCGCACCCTCAAGGGGAACACACCGGGCCGCTACACCTTCATCGTGAAGGCCAGCCGTGAGGTGCCGAAGCTGATGCAGCACCCCAAGAAGAGGACCGTGGGTGTGCGGGTGCCCGAACATGTGGTGCCGTTGTCGCTGCTGGAGGTGCTGGGCGCCCCCCTGCTCACCAGCACCCTCATCCTCCCCGGCGAGACCGAGCCCATGACCGACGGATGGACCGTGCAGGACGAGTTGGGCAGTCTGCTCGACGTGGTCCTGGACTGCGGCGAATGCGGCCACGAGCCCACCACGGTCGTCGATCTCACGGGGGCCGAGCCAGAGGTACTCCGCATCGGGGCGGGGAACCCAGCGCCCTTCGACCTCAGCTGAGCAGCTTCATCTCGAAGGGGTAGCGGTAGCTGCGCCCGCTGAAGGCCCTCAGCGCGGCATGGATGTGGCACCACAGCGTCAGCATCGCCGAAACAGCCCACAGCACCAGGCCCACCGGCATCAGCACCACCGACAGCACGCAGATCCACCCGACGATGCCGATCACCCAGTTCCACACGTTGAAGTTGAAGGAGCCTGCCGCAGCGCGGCGCACGTAGGAGTTGCGGTCCCGGTAGAGCACCCACATCGTCAATGGCCCCAGGAAGGTGAGCCAGCCTGCCGAGACCACCATCGCGATGATCGCGGACAGGTGGGCGAGGGCGGCCGCGGTGCGGACCTCGGGTCGGATGGTGCGGGGGGAGGAATCGTGGCTGCTCATGGACCCATTGTCGATGCGTCCCCGGGCGCTGGAGGCAACATCAGTGGCCGGATGGGGGAGCGGCTCAGGGAGGGTTCGGGGGGAGGGGCTCTAGGCTGGGCCCATGCCCGCAGAACTCGCCGCCCTCGCCGCCGTCCTGCTGTGCCTGCTGGGGGTCGTCGGCATCATCAGCCAACTGCTGCCCGGTTCCCTGGTCGTCGGCATCGGCCTCCTGGTCTGGGCGGTCTTCGGCAACGCACCCTGGCCCTGGGCATGGTTCGCGGTCGGGGCACTGCTGCTGGTCGCGGGGTCGGTCGCGTCCACCGTGTTGACCGGCGGTGAACTGAAGCGGCGTGGCATACCCAACTGGACGATCGTGGTCGCGCTGGTGGTGGGGGTGCTGGCCAGCTTCTACGTGCCCGTGGTGGGCATGGTGGTGGGCTTCGTCGTGGCCCTGCTCGCCCTGGAGTGGATCAGGGTCAAGCAGTTCCGACTCGCCCTCACGAGCAGTTGGGCCGCGATCCGTTCGGTGGGACTGGGGATCCTGGTGGAGTTGGGGTGCGCCACGCTGGCCTGCAGTGTGCTCGGCGCCTCCCTGCTGGTGGGCTTCCTGCGCTGAGCCAGCGGTCCTTCGGCCCGGTGGTGCGTTCCCGGGGTTGAGCCTGAGGCCTCGGCGGGGCAGCATGGCAGACAGACGAAAGGGGCCCACCGTGTGCCGCAACATCCGCCCGCTGTACAACTTCGAGCCGCCCGCCGACGATGACGAGATCCGGGCTGCAGCGCTGCAGTTCGTCCGCAAGGTCTCGGGTTTCAGCAAGCCGAGCCAGGCCAACCAGGAAGCCTTTGATCGGGCGGTCGACGAGATCGCCCACATCACCCACCACCTGATGGACGAGCTCACCACCACGGCGCCCGCCAAGGACCGTGAGGTGGAGGCCGCGAAGGCCCGCGCCCGCTCAGCGGAACGCTACGCCACCGCCTGAGCACCCGACCCTCACCGCTGAGCGGTTCCGTACGCCCGCTGACAGGGGCGTCGCCGCGGGGGCAGGCTCCACCCATGAGCCGGCCCAACATCTTGCTGATCCTCTCCGACGACCACGGCTGGGCCGACCGCGGCAGCCGATCGCCGGCCGGTGGGAAAGCCTTCGCCACTCCGCACCTCGACCGGCTGGCGGCCGAGGGCACCACGCTGGACGAGGCCTATGTCACCGCACCGATCTGCAGCCCCTCCCGCGCGGGGTTGATCTCGGGGCGCCACCAGGCACGGTGGGGGGCGCGTTGGTTCGAGTCCTCGTCCTTCCCCACCTCGGGTCCCACCCTTGCCGAGCGGCTGCACGACCTCGGCTACAGCACCGGGTACTTCGGCAAGGTGCACTACGGGTCAACCGACGACCCCGGCACCCGTCCCTGCCCGCCGCACCACGGTTTCGACGAGTCCCTCTACGCCTTGGCGAAGTTCCACCTCGGGCGGCTCAACTACCTCCATCGCGGCCCCGACGACGTGGCCGCGTACGGGCAGGCGGCCGGGCCGATGGGCGTGGGAACCCTGTGGGAGGGCGACGAGCAGGTGGCTCCCCCCGGCTTCCTCACCGACCTGTGGGCCGAGCGGGCCGACCGCTTCATCGATGAGCACGCCGATGACGAGGACCCCTTCTTCTGCATGGTCGCCTTCAATGCGGTGCACAACTTCTGCTGGCAGTTGCCGGCCGACGAACTGCGCAAGCGTGGCTTGCCGGCCGCCGCGGACTGGCATCCCGGGGACCAGCCCTACGAGGAGTGGTACGACGACGCCATCGCCCCGAACCTGGAACACGGCCGCGAGTACTACCTTGCCCAACTCGAGTTGATGGACGCCGCCATCGGGCGACTGCTCGACCGGCTCGACCAGCGGGGACTGGCCGACGACACCATCGTGGTGTACCTCACCGACAACGGCGGCAGCACCTGCAACTACGGCGACAACGGTCCGCTCAGGGGCACCAAGTACACCCTGTTCGAGGGCGGCATCCGTGTGCCCTACATCGTCAGGTGGCCCGCGGGCGGTGTGCCCGCCGGCGAGGTCCGCGACGGCCTGGCATCCAGCCTCGACTTGGTGCCCACCCTGGTCGCTGCCGCCGGTGGTTCGGTCGAGGAGACGGACGGACGAGACCTCGTCCCCCTGCTCACCGGCGCCGGGACCGGTCACGACGAACTGCACTGGGACGCAGGTTTCCAGTGGGCGGTGCGCAGTGGCCAATGGAAACTGTCGTGGTGCGACCCCGATGCGCCCGCCGCCCACCAACTGCGGGCGACCGAGCACGCGCCGCTGGGATCGGGCTACCTGCTGGCTGACCTCGAGACCGACATCGGCGAACAGCGCGACCTGTCAGGGGAACGGCCCGAGGTGTTCGACGACCTGCTTGCTCGGCATGAGTGCTGGGCGGCCGAGATCGCTTCCACCTGAGACGACACCGCACCCGAGCCCCATCCGAACGGGAGCCCATCCGCACGGGAGTTGGGTGCGAATCGTCACCCTGACGTCATGTGGATGCCTTCTGCCTGACTTCGGGTGATGGTCGGCTTCACCTCGTCCCCTCCCGAAGGAACTCCCCCGTGAAGACACACCCCCCACAGCCGAAGAGCCCCCGCATCGTCGTGCTGGCCCTTGCTGCAGCGCTGGCGTCCGCAAGCCTGCCGATCGCCACCCCGGCCCACGCAGCACCGTCCCTGCCCGGTTCGCAGGCCACCGTGCAGGCGGTGCACTCCGGTGGGTCGACCCTGGTGGTCGACCGCACCACCGCCATCGCTCCCGGACTCGACCTGACCAGTTTCCGCCGGCTGCAGCCCGGTGGTTGGGTGACCGGTCACGTGATGGATGCCGACCTGTCCACCCCGAGTCTCGGTGTGGACGTGGCCGACGGGGGAACCGTGTCGGGGTCGAACGCGACCATCGAGAGCCTGGGCAGACAGGCACGAGCGGTGGCGGCCGTCAACGGCGACTACTTCGACATGAACGCCACGGACGCCCCGGTGGGCACGAACGTGTCGAGCGCCGGGGTGCGCACCATCTCGAGTTCGGGCCGTCCGTCGTTCACGGTCTCCAACGGTCGAGCGGCAGTGCAGGCGCTGATGTCGACCGCGACGATCGCCAGCGGTGGCCTCACCGAGAAGCTGACCGCCGTCAACTCCCCGGGCGTCGCGGCCGATCAGGCGACGTTGTTCACGCAGGTGTGGGGTGGGTACAGCCTCGAGGGTCTGGTACCGGTCGGGGAGACCAACCTTCGCGTGGTCCGGGTCGCCGGCGGTCTGGTCACCGCGTCCTCGTCGGAGCGGTCCTCCCTGGCGTTGTCGTCCCCGATCGCGGCGGGTGAGTCGGTGGTGGTGGCCCGCGGTGCTGCAGCCTCCCGGCTCGCGGTGGTGCAGGTCGGCTCGGTCGTCGAGCTGTCCGTGGGCACCTCGTCGCCCGTGGACGTCGCCGTGGGTGGCTCCCAGTGGATGATCCGCGAGGGTGTGGTGAACCCCGTGGACGAGGCGACCGCGGGTCGGACCGCCATCGGCGTGTCCAAGGACGGTACCCGGCTCAAGGTCGTGACCATCGACGGGCGGGCGGGGGACTCCCACGGCATGACCATCGCCGAACTGTCGGCGTTCATGCGCGATCTGGGTGTCTGGAACGCCCTCAACCTCGACGGAGGGGGGTCGACGACCCTGGTCGCCCGAGCAGCCGGCACCTCTGACCTGCAGCTGGTCAACCGCCCCTCCGATGGCAACCAACGCCTCGACGCCAACGCCCTGGTCTTCACCTCGACCGCCGGCGGACCCGTGGGGGGTGTCGCCGTCAGACCAGCTCTCCAGCCCGCTGCCGGCCTGGAGCGACCTGAAGCAACCCGGCTGCTGCCGGGGCTCAGCCGCACGATGGCGGTGACCGGACTCGACGCCAACCTCGCAGCGACGCCGGTCGAGGGCAAACTGGTCACCAAGAACACCGCCGTGGCGACGGTGGAGAACACCAAACCGACCGGTGCCACGGGCGTCGTCCGTGCCCTGACCAGCGGGGAGACACAGGTGGAGTACTTCGCCAAGCTCAGCCGGACGGGTGCCCCCGCCCGCGACGACCTCACCCTGCACGTCGACGGCGCGCTTGCCCGGATCGAGCCCTCCCGGCGGGTCGTGGCCCTCTCCGACACCACCGACAGCGTCGACCTGACGGTGACAGCCGTGGACTACGACGGCAACCGGGTGCCGGTCGAGACCCGTGACATTGCCGTCGATGCGGGACCGGGCATCATGGTGCGCTCCCGGGACCTCGAGACGCTCGCCGTCAGCGCCACCGGGTCGACCAAGGCGTCGAAGGTGGTGCTGACCGTGCTCGGCAGGAGTGTCACCGTTCCCGTCACGGTCGGTGTGGACGAAGTACCGCTGGCTGACTTCTCGTCCGTTGCCGACTGGAAGGTGGGTCTGGCCCGCGCCACCGGCAGCCTGTCGCCGGCGACGGGTCCACAGGGTGGACCAGCACTGGGGATGAACCTCGACTTCACCACCTCGACGGCCACCCGCGGCATGTACGCGGTGCCGGTCACGCCCATCGCCGTCGGGGGGCAACCCCAGGCGGTCACGATGTGGATCAACGGCACCGGCAAGGGTGAATGGCCACGCCTGCAGGTGACCCGAGGCGACGGCACCTCGACCAACCTCGACGCTCCGCTGATCACGTGGTCCGGGTGGCGCAAGGTCACCTTCCCCGTACCTGCCGGTACCCCCTTCCCACTGACGGTCACCGCGATCCGGTTCATGGAGACCCGCTCGACCGCCACCTACACCGACCACCTCGAGATCGCCGACCTGGTCGCCGAGGTTCCTGTGTCGGTCGACCTGGCGCCGATTCCGGTCGCAGCCGACCAGGTGATCATCACCCAGGGCACCGTGGACCAGCGGCCCTTGAGGATCGCGGTGATGAGTGACACGCAGTTCGTGGCCCGCAATGGTGCCGACGGACCCGTCGTGCAGGCGGCCCGACGCACCCTGCGCGAGATCGTGGCGGCCCGGCCCGACCTGCTGTTGGTGGTGGGGGACTTCGTGGACGAGGGCGGCATGGCCGACCTGCAGCTGGCCAGGACGGTGCTCGACGAGGAGGCCACCGGCAAGGTGCCCTGGACCTACGTACCCGGCAACCATGAGGTGATGGGGGCGCCGATCTCGAACTTCGAGTCCGTGTTCGGGCCGACCTCCACCCATCGCGTGGTGCAGGGCACCCTGATCGTGACCCTGGACTCGTCCTCGGGGACCCTGCACCCCGGCGGCTCGACGGAGCAGTTGCGCATGCTCGAGCAGCAACTGGCCCACGCCTCGACCGATCCGACCGTGACCGGGGTGCTGGTGGTCAACCACCATCCCGTCGACGACTTCCAACCGGATCAGGCCTCCAGGCTGACCGACCGGTACGAGGCCTCGGCGTTGGCCGCGGAACTCGCCGCCTGGCACCGCTCGACGGGCAAGCAGGTCGCCCAGGTCAACGGCCACATCGGCAGCTTCCACGCCGATGCACGCGACGGCGTCTCCAGGATCGTGAACGGCAACTCCGGCAAGTCTCCCTCGGGCAGTCCCGACCGGGGCGGGTTCACGGGCTGGACGATGCTCGGCATCGATCCCTCGTCAACGGGCCGCCTCGGGTGGCTGCAGGCCGAGACGCGGGCCAGGGTCGACCAGTTGGCGATGGAGGCTCCGGCGCGGCTGTCCGTGGGCGGGAGTGCCAGCGTGTCGGCCACGCTCACCCAGGACGGTGGCCGGCAGGTTCCGGTCGCGTGGCCCGTCAGCGCCACCTGGTCGGGTGACGGGGTGGCCCTGCGCGGTCGGGACACCTCCGCGGCAGTGGTGGAGTTCGACCCGGCCACCCGCACCGTGCGCGGCCTGCGTCCGGGAACCGCCACACTCGAGGTCACCGTGAACGGTGTGCGGGCGGTTCAGACCATCACGGTGTAGCGGACGACGACCAGGAGCGCCATCAGGGTCAGCGCCGCGGGCCACCGCCTGGGGGCCCGCGGTCGGTGCAGCAGGTGCCAGGCGAGTGCCACCCCTGCTGCCAGACCACCGAGGTGGGCCTGCCAGGCAATGCCCGAGATGCCGAAGGTGATCAGCAGGTTGATGCCCAGCACCACCAGGATCTGGGAGGTCGACCCGCCGACGGCGCGCTGCGCGATGAAGATGGCTCCGAACAGCCCGAAGACGGCTCCGGACGCCCCGACGGTGCCCAGCGTCCACGCCCCGCCCCAGGGCATGGTGCCGCCGGGGTTGGGCATCAGCAGGACGAACGCGACGCCGCCGGCCAGCCCCGACCAGAGGTGGAGCAGCAGGAACCTGCCACTGCCCAGGAAGGGTTCGAGGCTGCGTCCGAGGGTGTACAGGGCGAACAGGTTGAACCCGATGTGCATGAACCCGAAGGGGAGCACGGGGTCATGGGTGAACATGGCGGTCACGAAACGCCAGGGCTGGCTCCAGCCCGTGTCGGCGGAGAGCAGGAGCGCGTCGGTGGAGGTGGGGACGACCAACTGCACCAGCCAGACGAGGACGCAGGCGACGATCAGCCCCATGGTCACGGGGGCGCGACGCCAGCGGGCGGGGGGACGGGTCTCGGTCACCCCCAGAGCCTAGTCAAGCCCCCGAAGACCGGCCGCTCCCAGCAAGGCGTTCAGCATGGGCACCCCGGCCGTGCCGGAGGGTTCCCCGTCGTCATTGGATCGCTGCAGTTCTCGTCGGGGGCCGATGACGAAGGCCGTGCAGTGGTGCCTGGCCTGGGGTGGCGGGAGCGCACCTCGGCGATGGCGGCGCGGGCCTCGTCCTCGGTGCGCACCCTGAGCAGGCTGGTACGGAAGACCGACTTGCGGACGACGAGTTCGACCGCTTCCGGGGCCGGATCGGCCAGTTCGGCATGGGCCTGGCTCACACCAACGTCACCAGCCACAGCGTCAGCCCAGCGGCCCCGCAGGCCAACAGCACGCTGACGAAGGTGCCGATGATGAACCGCTCCGCCACACCGGTCTCCGGCGCCTTCAGTTCGGGGTAGCGAGCCAGCCCCTTGACCGCCAACGCGATGGCGAGGCCCTCGGGGTAGTGGGCCAGGAGGGAGGCGAACACGGCGAGGCGCTCGAGCACGCCGATCCAGGCCCCGCCGCGCAGGGTGACGGCCGCAGCCTGGGCACCCAGGGGCGGCTGGTCGGCCGGTTCGGGGTGAGGGGGTGCCGATCGGACCGGGTCCGGGTGAGGCCGTGAGGTGTGGCGATCAGACATCGAGTCGGCCATCCGGAACACGGCGGTGACGACCCGTCCGCCGAGCAGGGTGACGAGCAGGCCCATTCCCACGACGATGCCGACGTGGGCCCAGTCGATCATGATGTGCCTCCCGACGGCAGCTGACCCAACAGATGTTCGCACAGGTCTGCCAGGCGGTTGACGAGCTGGTGCTCGGCCGCGCGCAGGCGCTGGCTGACGGCAGAGGGCGTGATACCCAGACGCGACGCCGCGGCGGCACCGCTGAGACCCTGCTCGACGAGGTCGACCACCTGCCACCCCTCGGGACTGCGACGGGCCAGGCACGACACGAGGGCGAGCAGCGCAGTCTCCGCATGGCGGGCCAACGTCTCGGCCTCCGATGCCTCAGCCGAGACCCGTATCCGCACGGGTTGGCTGTGCTGGTCGACGGCCAGGCGGGCGGCGACATAGGCGGCCCCCCGAGCCTCTCGGGTGGAGCCGGGCAGTGGCTCCTCCACGGTGCCCACTCCGACGCCGATGCGGAACTCGCCGAGGCGGGTCAGGGCTGACACGGCCGCGACCACCGCGGACGCTTGGTCCGTCAGTCCCTGCAGCTCGTCGCCTGCCGTGCGCTCGAAGCCGAGGGCCAACCCGTCCAGACCCGACAGCGTCGTCAGGGCGGCGGGCACCCGGTCGGTGTTCTGCTGTGAACGACGCTGGTCGGCGGTGATGGCGAACCACCACCGCCGACCAGCGGAATCGCTTGAGCTCTCAGCCTTCATTGCCACAGTGTAAGCCTTCAGGCTTCAGGCAGAAGGGTGGACGGGGCTCAGTCGAGCTGCCAACTCCGCTTGCTGAGCCCGAACCAGAAGCCGTCAACCGTCGACGTGACCTTCGGTGAGGGGTTGGACTCCATGGCGGCCCCCAGCGAGATGTAGAGCGGGGCCCAGTGCTCACTGCGGGGGTGCGCGATCGTGGCGGCAGGTGCCTGCTGCTCGTAGTTCAGCAGGGCGTCGACGTCATGGGCGTCCATGCGTTCGGCGGCCCAGGCGTCGAACTCGGTGCTCCAGGTCGGTGCCGGCGCATCGGCGGGGGCGTTGGGATTGAACCCACGAAGGTTGTGCGTCGTGAACCCCGAACCAACGATCAGCACACCCTGCTCACGCAGCGGTGCCAGCCGTCGTCCGAGGTCGTACAGCTTCTCGGGGGCGAGGGTGGGCATCGACAACTGCAGCACCGGCACGTCGGCCTCGGGGAACATCTCGACCAGAGGCACGTACGCGCCGTGGTCCAGTCCGCGCTCCGGGTCGGTGTAGAGGGGCGTCTCCCCGCCGATCAGCTTCGAGATGTCGGTCGCCAGACCCGGCGCGACGGGTGCGTCGTAGGTCACCTGGTAATAGCGCTCGGGGAATCCCCAGAAGTCGTACACCAGAGGGGTGCCCTGCACCGTGCTCGAGACGGTGAGTGGCGCCTGTTCCCAGTGCGCCGAGACCATCAGGATGGCGCTGGGCTTGCCGGCGGCTGTCTGCAGCGCGCCGGACCAGTCGGCCAACTGGCGGGTCCAGGTCTGGTCATCGGCGAGCGGGGGAGCCCCATGGGAGAGATAGAGGACGGGCTGGCGTTCGACGGAGGACATTTGCTTCACACATGAAGTAACGCACGTCAGGGGGTCAATGTTCCCAGGGTTGCCAATCTTCGCCATCGGGCGAGCCGGGGCATCGTCAGCGTGCACAATGCCGCCATGCCCGCACCCCTGCTGCACCAGGTCGCCCTCCGTGCCGATGACCTCGTCCGCGCGACCGAGTTCTGGTCGTCCACGCTGGGAGCGACACCCATCGCACGGTTCGACCCACCGGGACTCTCCTTCCTGTGGCTGGGTGGGACGAGACTGTTGCTCGACCGCGGGGCGCCCTCAGGGCTGGTCTACCTGCGGGTCGAGTCAGTGCGTCGGGAAGTCGAACGGCTGCGCACCGAGGGGGTGGTCATCGAGACCGAACCCCACGTGATCTTCACCGACACCGATGGCACCTTCGGGGAGGCCGGGGTCGACGAGTGGATGGCCTTCGTGCGTGACAGTGAGGGCAATCTCGTCGGCCTCGCCTCGCGTGAGCCGATCCCCGACTGACCGCAGGTCGGGAAAAGTCCCGGACGGTGCTGGACACGAGCGCCGGGGCATGACAAGAATGCTCCTACGTTTACAACGCTGTAAATCGGAGGCCGCATGTCATCACACCATCGGATCGTCCCGGAGTTCGCCGTGGGCCCCCTCAATCGCCGCATCTTCGGCACCTTCGTCGAACACATGGGGCGGTGCGTCTACACCGGGATCCACGAGCCCGACCACCCGACGGCCGACGAGTACGGCTTCCGCGGTGACGTCGAAGCCCTGGTGCGTGAACTGGGCGCGACCCTGGTTCGCTACCCCGGCGGGAACTTCGTCAGTGCCTACCAGTGGGAGGACGGGGTGGGCCCGGTCGAGGACCGTCCTCGTCGGCTCGACTTCGCCTGGCGGTCGATCGAGACCAACCAGGTGGGCACCAACGAGTTCCTGGCCTGGTGCAGCAGGGTCGGCATGGAACCGCTGCTGGCGGTCAACCTCGGCACCCGTGGGCTCACCGAGGCGATGGACTACCTGCAGTACGTCAACTCCCCAGCGGGGACGACCCTGGCCGACAAGCGGGTCGAGCACGGGGTGGAACAGCCCTGGGGCGTGCGGCTGTGGTGCCTGGGGAATGAGATGGACGGTCCCTGGCAGATCGGCCACAAGACTCCCCAGGAGTACGGACGACTGGCCCAGGAGGTCGGGAACGCGTTCAAGCGCTACGACGAGTCCCTCGAACTGGTCGCGTGCGGGTCGTCGTCCCACGCCATGCCGACCTTCGGCGAATGGGAACGGGTCGTGCTCGAGGCATGCTTCGACCACGTCGACCACATCAGCGCGCACGCCTACTACGAACCCATCGACGGTGACCGGGTCAGCTTCCTCGCCTGCTCGGAGGACATGAGTCGCCACATCGACGACGTGGTCGCCACTGCGGACGCCGTCGCGGCGGCGCGGGGGTCGTCCAAGCGGTTGACGGTGAGCTTCGACGAGTGGAACGTCTGGTTCCAGGAACGCTGGCAGGGCGAGAACAGTGTCGAGATCACCGAGAAGCCACCGCTCATCGAGGACGTCTACTCCGCCATGGACGCCGTGGTGGTGGGGTCGCTGCTGATCACCCTGATGAGGCACACGGACCGGGTCGGCATCGCCTGTCAGGCCCAACTGGTCAACATCATCGCGCCCATCCTCACCGAGGCGGGCGGACGAGCGTGGAAGCAGGCCATCTTCGAGCCGTTCGCGCTGACCTCGCGCCATGCCCGCGGCATCGTGCTGCGCCTGGCGGGCACCAGCCCCCTGATCGACACGCCCCGGTTCGGGCAGGTCGAACAGGTGTGGGCCACCGCCACCCATGATCCGCAGACCGGCGACGTGGCCGTGTTCTGCTGCAACCGCTCGGTCGACCGATCGATCGAGTGGACCCTCGACCTGTCAAGCTTCGCCGGAACAGCACTGGTCGACCACGTCACCGTCGAGGCCGCCGATGACCCCGATCGGTACAACACTGCCGATGACCCCGATCGGGTCGTCCCCGTCCCCGGCACCTCGTCCCTCGCGGACGGGGTGCTCACCACACAGTTGGCGCCCATGTCGTGGCACTGCCTGCGGCTCACCTCGAACCCGAGCTGACCACCTCCAACCGAAGGGAAAGATCCAATGACGAATCACCTCCCAACCTCCGTGACCACCTCGCTCAGCCGGCGTGGCCTGCTCGGTGCAGGTGTCGGCGGCAGCGCCGCCCTCGGCCTCTCGGCCTGCGGCGGCAGCTCGTCTCCGGGCAAGGCCGGTCCGACCGCCGCATCCGGATCGGGTGGTGCCGAGGGCTACGACGGCCCCGAGGTCACCCTGCAGTACTGGAACGGCCTGACCGGTGGTGACGGCCCCATCATGAAGAAGCTCGTCGGCGAATTCATGAAGGCCAACCCGAAGATCAAGGTGGTGACCACAGCCATCGCCTGGGCTGACTTCTTCCAGAAGTTGCCCGCGGCCGTCTCGAACGGCAAGGGCCCCGAGATCGCGTTGATGCACGTCTCCGACATCGCCACCATGGGCGCCCGCAAGGTGATCCAGCCCATCGACGACGTGATCAAGGGCCTCAACCTCTCCGAGAGCGACTTCCCCTCGAACGTGTGGAAGGCCGCCTTCTACAACAACGACCAGTACGCCATGCCGCTCGACCTGCACCCCGCCGGTCTCTACTACAACACCACCGTGATGGAGAAGGTCGGGCTCGACCCGACCAAGCCCCCCACCACCAAGGACGAGTTCATGGCCGCTCTCGACGCCTGCAAGAGCAAGGGCGTGCAGGGCTACTGGGTCTCGGCGCTCAGCGTCGGCGGACTGGTCGCCCAGTCGATGATCTTCCAGAACGGCGGCTACATGGAGGACGAGACCGGCACCAAGACCGGCTTCGGTGATCAGCCCGCCATCGACGCCATCACCTTCTTCAAGTCCCTGATCGACGGGGGTTACTCGCCCAAGAACGCCGCTGGCGATGCGGACTGGGTGAGCTTCCAGAACGACAAGGCTGCCTTCATGATCAACGGCCCGTGGATGGTCACCCCCTGCAAGGAGATCTCCAAGTTGAAGTGGGGGTGTGCACCGGTGCCGATCCTGGGCAAGGACCAGAAGACCTGGGGCGGTTCCCACTGCTTCACCCTGCCCGTGCAGAAGTCGAACGATGCCAACAAGCAGAAGGCGGCGCGTGTCTTCCTCAACTGGATGGGCAACCACTCCGTGGGCTGGGCCGAGGCGGGCATGGTGCCGGCGCGGACCTCGGTGCGCGACAGCGAGGAGTTCAAGAAGTACTCCGAGGTGACGCAGTTCGAGAAGATGATCGACTGGGTGCAGTTCCCGCCGCTCAAGCCCGGTGTCGCCGATGCCGAGAGCGAGTGGGGCCCCGCGGTCAGCAACGCCATGCTCGGCAAGAAGCCGGTCGACGTGGCCCTCAAGGAGGCAGCCGTGAAGGGTGACAAGATCCTGGCCGCGAACCAGAAGAAGTACGGGTACTGATGGCTGCCGCCGAAGCGAGGCTCTCGTCCAGACTCCGGCACCACCACCCACTGACGCCGTACCTGTTCATTGCTCCGTACGTGGTGCTGCTGTTCGGGTTCGTGTTGTGGCCGGCGGTGTTCGGCTTCTGGATCAGCCTGCACGACTGGGACTTCCTGCTCGCCTCGAAGCCCTTCGTGGGACTGCAGAACTACGCCAACCTGCTCGACTCGACCTCGACCACCTACGACCCGTTCTGGAACGGCATGAAGAACACGTTCATCTTCACCGTGATCAGCGTGCCGTTCCTGGTGGTGATCCCGTTGGCGCTCGCGGTGATGCTCAACCGCAAGTTCCCGGGGAGGACCGTTTTCAGGGCGCTGATCTTCGCCCCGTTCGTGCTGGGGATCTCGGTGATCGGGCTGCTGTTCACCTACCTGTTCGACGCCCGCTACGGCCTGATCAACGAGATGCTGAGCTGGGTGGGGGTGCCCGAGATCGGGTGGCTGACCACCCAGCCGGCGGCGTGGATCGGTCTGGTGATCGTCACCATCTGGTGGACGATCGGCTTCAACGCCATCATCTTCCTGGCCGGGATGCAGGCGATCAGCGCCCAGCAGTACGAGGCGGCCGAACTGGACGGGGCAGGAGGCTGGGGCAAGTTCCGACATGTCACCATCCCCGGACTGCGCAACGTCTTCATCTTCGTGCTGACAACCACGATCCTGGCGAGCGCCAACATGTTCGGGCAGTCCTACCTGATCACCTCCGGGGGGCCCGGGGACTCGACCCGCACGGCGATCATGGTGATGACCGAGGAGGGCCTGCGCCAGTTCAGGATGGGGTCGGCCTCGGCCATGAGCTACGTGCTCGCACTGTTCCTCGCAGTGGTCTCGGTGGCCAATTTCTTCGTGATGAGGGAGCGCTCATGACCACGACCGTCGATGACCCCACCCAGCAGACGTCGGTGGGGTCCGAGTCCAGCCGACGGATGACCCACAAGCGGTCGTACAACCGCGACCGCAACGGACCGATCTTCTACGTGGTGCTGGTGCTGATCGCGCTGCTGTTCATCGTGCCGGTGCTGTGGATGTTCCTGACCTCGTTCCGTGTCTCGGAGGAGACCAGGGCCATTCCCATCCAGCTGATCCCGCGACACTTCTCGCTGCGGGGTTACCGGATGATCTTCGACCCGGCCAGTGATTCGGCCGGCGCCAATCCGGTGCCACGGTGGTTCCTGAACTCGTTGGTGGTCTCGACACTGGGCACCATCTGGAACCTGGTGGTGGCGGCCATGGCTGCGTATCCCTTGGCGAGGATGCAGTTCCGTGGCAGGAACCTCTTGTTCGGCACCCTGATCGCGACGATGTTCATCCCGGGCTTCATCTTCCTGATGCCCAACTACCTGACGATGGACAAACTGCAGTGGCTCGACAGCTACTGGGCGCTGGTGGTCCCGGGCGCCGCCGGTGCCTTCGGGGTGTTCTTCCTGCGCCAGTTCTTCCTCTCGATCCCGAGGGAACTCGAGGAGAGCGCGTTGATCGATGGTGCCAACCAGTGGACGATCTTCACCCGCATCATCCTGCCGCTCAGCAAACCGGCGCTGGTGACCTTGGCGACACTGAGTTTCCTGGGTCACTGGAACGACTTCATCTGGCCGCTGTTCGTCCTGTTCAGTCCCGAGAAGTTGACCCTCGCCCCGGGACTGGCGACCCTCAAGGGCGCCTATGTCACGGACTATCCCGTGGTGATGGCAGGTGCGACGGTGGCCGCAGTACCGGTGCTGATCCTCTACGTGATCCTGCAGCGATACGTCATCGAGGGGGTCGCCTCGAGCGGTCTGAAGGGCTGAGTCCTCGTCGCCGGGATCGTCCTGGACGCCAGGATTGTCCTGGACGTCGGGATCAGCCGAGGGGGGATGGGCCCCGGGGTGTCAGACCCCGGGCCCGTCCCATCCTTCGGGCTGGTCACGATCGGGTTGTTCGCCCTCGTCCCCGGCGTTGTGGGCGCGGAGGAACGCCTCGGCCTCACGGGCCAGGGCATCCCCGTCGGGCAGGTCCTCGGGCTGGGCGGCAAGCCCACGCCTGGGCCGGTGCTGGTGCACCTGGTCGTACTGCTCCTCGAGCGCCTGCACGAGTTGCTGGGCCTCGTCCGACCCCTGCACCTCGTCGGCCACCTGGGCCTGGGTCTGCTCGGCGGTCACGGCCAGGGCGGTGGTGGGGATGATGTGGCCGGTCGTCTCCGACAGCGCCCTGATCAGGGCGATGGTGGCATCGGGGTACTCCGCCTGCGCCAGGTAGTGCGGCACGTGGGCGGTGAGACCCACGACCTTGTGACCCAGTTCGGCCAACCGCAGCTCGAGCATGCTGGGGAAGGAGGCGCTCATCTGCACCCGCGGGAACATCGGCACGTTGCCCGGGATCAGCGAGGGGTCGGAGGCGTGGCGGGTGACCGACACGGGACGGGTGTGGGGGGCAGCCATGGGGATGGCCGACAGCAGCACCACGGTCTGCACGTCGAACTGTTCCACCAGCTGCGCGATCGACCTCGCCAGTCGCTCCCACTGCAGGTCTGGCTCGGGACCCGACAACAGCAGCCATGGGGCTCCCTGCTCGTCGAGCAGGTGGTGCATCAGCATCCGTCCGGGCTCGTAGTCGACGAAGTGGTCGGCGTCGAAGGTGATGGGGGGACGCTGCCCGCGGTAGTCCACCAACTGGTCGAGGTCGAACTCTGCCACCCGCTGGTGGGGGAGGGTCGTCAACACGTGGTGGTCGAACTGGCCCTGGGCTCGTCCGGCGTCCATGAAGCTCGTGAGGGTGACCACCAGGGTGCGGGCGCGCATGGTGCGCGGATCGACCCGCGGCTCGATCTGGTACAGGCTTGCTGGGTCCAACATCGGCGTCCTTCCTCATCAATCACGCCCGCGACGGGCGGCGTCACATTCACCACGATCGCAGCAGGTCAACGCGATGACCCGGGGCGATGTTCCTCGAACCTCGAGTCTATGCGCTCGGCGAACTGTGACCCGGCAGGGTGAGGGCTGGTTGAATGGGCGGGTCACGACCACTTGGTCACCCCACTGGCAGGAAGCAACCCATGACTGCTCGACTCCTTCCCGGCGGCCCGGTCGCCGACGCCGTCTTCGCCGATCTGACCCCACGGGTCGCCGCCCTCGCCGAGGTCGGTGTGGTGCCCGGGCTCGCCACCTTGCTGGTGGGGGACGACTCGGCCAGCGCCGGCTACATCCGCATGAAGATCGAGAAGGCCGAATCGTTGGGCTTCACCGCACCTCACGTCCACCTGCCGCAGGACGCGACCCAGGCCGATGTGGAGGCGGTCATCGCCGACTTCAACCGGGCCGACGACGTGCACGGGATCCTCGTGCAGAACCCGCCGCCGCCGCAGATCGACTTCGATGCCGCCATGGCCCGGATGGATCCCGACAAGGACGTGGACGGACTCCACCCGCTCAACATGGGCCGACTGGCCCTGGGCGTGCCGGGTCCGGTGCCCTGCACCCCCGCAGGGATCGAGGCCCTGCTCGCGTTCCACGGCGTGGAGATCTCTGGCAGGCACGTCGTCGTTCTGGGCCGGGGCACCACCCTCGGTCGTCCGCTGGCCATGCTGCTCACGCAGAAGCGGCCCACGGCCAACGCGGCCGTCACCGTGGTCCACACCGGGGTGCCCGACTGGTCGCGGTACACCAAGGTTGCCGACGTGGTGATCGCGGCAGCAGGTGTGCCGGGGATCCTTCGACCGGAGCACCTGAGCGAAGGGGTCGTGGTGATCGGTGGCGGGGTGCGCTACGAGGGTCGCAAGCTGCTGCCCGACGTGGACGAGTCCTGCGCCGAGGTGGCGTCTGCCATCACCCCGCGGATCGGAGGGGTGGGGCCGACCACCATCGCCATGCTCTTCCGCAATGTCGTCGAGGCGGCTGAGCGCGCCGTCCCAGTCCGTGACGTCAGGGCCTGACGGAACCGAACAGCCGGGCCCGTAGGTCGTCATGGTGTCGGAGGCGCTGGCGGTCGCGGCGGCCACGCTCGGCGATGATCGCCATGATCAGGTCGTCGGCGGTCGAGGGCGGCGGCTGCGGTGAGACCTGGCGGCGCAGGTTGTCGGCGAGCTGGTGGGAGAGCCGTTCCCGCGCGGTGGGTGACAACTGGGTGCGCCGCAGCAGGTACTGCCTCGCGGCCAGGGTCACGCGCGGGTCGAGCGGACCGATGTCGGCGCTGAGGGCCCAACGGGCCAACCCCGGCGGCATCGGCATCGGCGCGGGCCACTTCAGGGGAACCCGTTCCGAGACGACGACCGTTCCCGACGCCAGGTCGCCGAGGCGCTTGCCGCGCGACGTCAGCACAGCGGACAGGACGGCCGGCACCCCGGCGGTCATCCACAATTCCACGTAGCCGATCAGGGCGCGACCGATGGCCTGTCGGGCGCGGATCGTGCCGTGGTCGTCACGCACCACCCGAAGACCGACGGCGTACTTGCCCAAGGACTTGCCACGGGTCAGGGTCTCGACCGTGGCCGGCACGACCACCATCACCCCGACGAGGATCACGATCACGGCCGCGATGCGCAGGGAGGAATCGGTGAGCTGGTGGCGCCCCACCGAGAACAGCCAGAAGATCAGCACGGCCAACAGCGCGACCTGCACGAGCACGTCGATCAACTGGGCGAGGATCCGCGCGCCGAGGTTCGCGGCGCGGATCTCGAGCTCGACGGCGTCCCCGGTGACCGGGCCCGTGGGGACGAAGACCTCGGCTGCCATGGCACGACCCTACTGGCTGGATAGTCTCACCCCCGTGGACCTCGACGCCTACATCGATGCGCACTCCGAGCAGTGGCGTGAACTCGAGCAATTGGTGAAGAGGTCACGCCTGTCGCCTGACGAGGTCGACCGCCTGGTCGACCTCTACGAGCGGGTCGGCACCCATCTCTCGGTGATCCGCTCCGGCAGCCCCGACCCCCAGCTCGTGATGGGGCTGTCGAACCTGTTGGCCCGTGCCCGTCGGCGCGCCGGAGCGGGGCGCGCGTTCGTCTGGGGCGACCTGCTGCGCTTCTTCACCCGGTCGTTCCCCGCCTCGCTGTACCTGATGCGTCGCTGGTGGATCCTGACGGGGCTGGTGTGGATCGGGTTGGCGTTCGTCCTGGGCGGCTACCTGGTGGCGCATCCCGCGCTGATGGACCGGCTGGGCACCCCCGCCGAACTGCAACGACTGGTCGACCACGACTTCGAGGACTACTACTCCTCTGATCCCGCCCGCAGCTTCGCCCTGCGGTTGGTGCTCAACAATGCGTGGGTGGCTGCCCAGTGCATCGCCTACGGGGTGCTGGGCTTCCCGACCCTGTCGGTGCTGCTGTCGAACTGTTACAACGTCGCGTTCACCGGTGCGGTGATGGTCAACCACCAGCGTGCCGGGCTCTTCTTCGGTCTGATCCTGCCCCACGGGCTGCTGGAACTGACCGGCATCTTCGTGGCCGGTGGGGTGGGACTTCGACTGTTCTGGTCATGGGTGGCACCCGGGGCCAGGACCCGGATGTCGTCCATGGCCCACGTGGGGCGGCAGAGCATCGGGGTGGTGCTGGGCCTGGTCGTGCTGTTCGCGGTGAGCGCGGTGCTCGAGGCCTTCATCACCCCCAGCCCGCTGCCGAGCTTCGCCCGCGTGGCGATCGGGGCGGTGGTGTGGCTCGCCTTCCTGTACTACGCCCTGGTGGTGGGACGAGCTGCCGCCGCGACCGGGGCCACGGGTGACCTCGATGCCGAGGACCGCGGCGAGGAACTGATCAGCGTCGACTGAACCCGGCTGGTCTCAGAGCAGTCCGCGCGACTTGAGGGCGAGGTAGTGGTCGGCGAGCACCACCGGCAGCCGCGCGGGAGGCTCGTCCAGCACGGTCACCCCGAGTTGTTGGAGCCCGAGCGCCACCCGCTGCCTGCGGGCGAGGGTGTCCTCGGCTGCTGCCGCCCGGTACACCTCGCGGGCGTCGTCGCGGTGGTCACGCAACGCCACCAGTTCGTCGTCCGACACCGAGGCGACCAACACCCGGTGCTGCCGGGCCAGCACCTCGAGGGTCGGTGCCAGTGACTCCTCCACCGCCGCCGGCTCCAGCGGGGTCAGCAGCACCACCAGCGAGAAGCGGCGTCCGGCGGCGGAGACAGCCGCCGCCAGTCTGGTCCAGTCGGCTTCGACCAGGGAGGGCTCCAACTGGCTCATCGCATGGGTGATCCGGGGCAACGCGTCGCCGCGCTGCACTCCCTTCACGGCGGCGAGTACCTCTCGGTCGCCGGCCAGCAGGTCGACCCGGTCACCCGCCCTGACGGCGAGCGCCGACAACAGTTGCACCGCGTCCATGGCGGTGTCGAGGCGGGGCACGGATCCGACCCTGCCTGCGGACACCCGGGAGGTGTCGAGCACGATCATGATCCGGCGGTCACGTTCGGGACGCCACGTGCGCACCACCACGTCCTGCCGGCGAGCGGTGGCACGCCAGTCGATGGAGCGGACGTCGTCGCCGTCGACCCAGTCGCGCAGCGAGTCGAACTCGGTGCCCTGGCCGCGGGTGCGCGTCAGCGCCCGACCGTCGAGTTGCTGCAGGCGGGCCAGCCGGCTGGGCAGGTGCCTGCGGCTGGGGAAGGCGGGCAGCGCCCGTAGGGTGCCGGGGGAGTCGAAGCCGAGTTGGCGCCCGGCGAATCCCAGGGGACCCCACACCCTGATCGTCACCCGGCGGCAGACGAGGTCGCCCCGGCGGGTCGGCAGCAGTGGGGTGGTCAGGCGGGTACGCTCCCCGCCGGGCAGTGCGAACCGATGCCGGTTCGGCGACGCCCCGGCGGAGGGCTGCCAGGCGTCCCGCAGCATTCCGCGTCGCCGTCGTCGTCCGGTGTTGGTGACCAGCAGGCTGGTCTCGGAGGGTTCGTCCACCCGCACCGGTGCGGACGGTTCCCGCTCGATCGTGATCGCTCGCGGGCTCGGTGCCAGCAGCAGGTCGACCAGTACCACCAGCAGCACGGCGGCCGTCCACCACACTGCGGTGGTCCACGACGGCCACACGACGCAGGCAGCGACGCCGACCAGCATGGCCAGCACCGGTCGTCCGGTGATCACCACGGTCAGCGGGGCACGACGACGGAGTCGACGGCACTGGCGAGCACCGCACCCACGCGCACGCCCTCCAGGTCGGCCTCGGGACGAAGGGTGAGTCGGTGCGCGATGGTGCTGGGCGCCATGATCTTGACGTCGTCGGGGGTGACGAAGTCGCGTCCGTTCAGCCAGGCCCACGCGCGAGCGGTCGACATCAGCGCCGTGGCAGCTCGCGGTGACATGCCCAGCGCCAGGCTGGGGGAGTGCCGGGTGGCACGGGCGATGTCGACGATGTAGGCGACCACCTGCGGGTGCACCTGAACCCGTCGGACGGCCGCCATGCCGGCCTGCAGGTCTTCGGCGGTAGCGACGGCCCGCAGTCCCGCGGACGGCAGGTCGGACGGGTCGAACCCTGCGGCATGGCGGGAGACGATCTCGATCTCGGCGTCGCGCGGGGGCGCGGGCAGCTCCACCTTGAGCAGGAACCGGTCGAGTTGCGCCTCGGGGAGCGGGTAGGTGCCCTCGTACTCGATCGGGTTCTGGGTCGCCGCCACCAGGAACGGATCGGGCAGGTCACGGGGTTGGCCGTCGATGGTCACGGTGCGTTCAGCCATGGCCTCGAGCAGCGAGGCCTGGGTCTTGGGTGGGGTGCGGTTGACCTCGTCGGCCAGCAGCAGGTTGGTGAACACGGGGCCGGGACGGAAGCTGAAATCAGAGGTGGAGGCGTTGAAGACGAGCGAGCCGGTGACATCACCGGGCATCAGGTCGGGGGTGAACTGCACCCGTTTGTGCTCGACCGACAGGGCTTGTGAGAGCGCGCGCACCAGCAGTGTCTTGGCGGTTCCGGGTGCCCCTTCGAGCAGCACGTGGCCGCGGGTCAGCAGGGCCATCAGAAGTCCGGTGACCGCTTCGTCCTGCCCCACCACCACCTTCGCCACTTCTGAGCGGACGCGCCACAAGGCGTCGCGGGCCTCGTGGTCGCCGCGGGTTGCGGGCGGGGCCGAGGCGTGGAGCTGGGTCATGGGTGTCGTACCTCTTCTTCGAGTTGGGCCAAGGTCTGCGCTCGCAGCACCATGGTCTGGTCATCGTGCACATCGCCAGCGTCGTTGAGTACGCGCTGCACCTCGCGGGGGTCTCGTCCGGTGGCCAGTGCGACGGCGCGGGCCACGGTCTCGTCGGGGGAGTCCCGGGGCAACGCCAATGCTTGCCGCAGACGTTGGCGGGTACCCCGTTGCAGTGACGACACGGCCCGGTCGCGGGCGCCGGCCCGATGGTAGAGGTGACCGCGGTTCAGCGTCGTCTCGATCGCCCTGACCACGACCGGCATCCGTTCGGAGACCAGGGGTCCGAACCGGCGCACCTGCCACACCAGGGCGAGCACCAGGGTCCAGGTGACCAGTCGCTGCACGGCATCCCACCAGGGTGGGAGCACCGCGGCCAGCCCGGTGCTGGCAGGTTTCCCGGGGTCGTCGGACTCGACCCCGGTGGAGAACCAGACCAGCTGCTGGTTGTTGCCCAGCAGGGTGAGGGCCAAGGCCGCGTTGTCGGCAACGAGGACCTGCTCGTTGGTGAACATCGACTCGTCGGAGAAGGCCAGTACTTCGGGGTTCCCCTGGGCATGGACGAGCAGGTGGCTGCGCCCGGCGCCCGCGTCGACCGGGAAGCAGCCCCTCAACCCCAATGGTGACTCGGGGGGAAGACTGTAGGCAGTCGTCCACCCCGACCGGTCCTTGGACGCCCCGACCCTCAGCGCCTGCCCGATCGCCGGGTCGGTGCAGTCGGCGGCGGCCGTGGTCAACGTCGACAGACCCGTGGAACCCACACCGGTCACTCCGAAGCCGCGCAACACGTCGGTCGACTGTCCGAGCAGGACGACACGCTGGTAGCGATGACCCAACTCGGTGGCGCGTTGCCTGCTCTCCGAGGTCATGTAGCCCGACCGGTTGGTCACCACCAGGGTGGTCGGCCGCTGCGGGTCGAGCTCAGCCAATTGGGCGCCGGTGCGAACCACCGTCACCTCGACACCGTGGTGCTGCAGCACCTTGCTCAGGGCCTGCATGCCTTCGCGGCTCTGGCTCTCGGGGTCGTTGGCCCCCCACGACGGTGCCGGCCACAACAGGACGGTGGCAACGGTGGCGGCCGCCGCCAGCGCGATCAGCCAGAAGGCAAGTGACCCGCCGTGGCGACGCAGGAAGCCGGCGTGCGCTGTCGCCCGTCCGGAGGCGGCGCTCATGGGGCGACACCGGTAGCGGCAGCGAGATCTGCGGCGGTGTGGTGCTGGGGACGGGCCGAACCCAGGCTCTCGTCCAGCGCCTGCACCGAGCCGACGTCGGCAGGGGTGATGGTGGAGGCCAGTCCTTCCCGGTGGCGGTAGGCCGCCTGGTCGAAGAGGTCTGCGGCGCGATGGACGCCAGACCCATGGGCGGGGAACACGCGGGCGACTGCGGCCGCCACCTCCTGGGCGGTGTCACCCGGACGACGCCCCAGCACCGTGCGCCTGACCATGTCGGCGACGATGGCGCGGAAGGCGTGGATCAGTGCTTGGTCGACCTCGCCTCGTGCCAGGAACTCTGCTGCCAGGCGTCGGTAGTCGTCGGCGGAGAGGGTGGCGTCGACCAGGGCGCTCGATGCCGCCGTGGCCCGCCGCCGTCGGGCTTCGGGACGTGCACGCCAGACCAGCACCGCCACCAGTGCCAGCACCGCGACGACCAGCAACGCCACGACCACGCTGACCCCGTGCGTGTCGGGGCTCGGCAGGGACTGGTCGAGCAGGCGCCGCAACAGATCGTTCAGCCATCGCTCCAGCCACGAGATGGGGCGCTCGTAACCGCGGTGCGCCAGTTCCTCGGCGAGCCAACGCCGAGCCTCGTCGGGCGAGGGACGTACGGGTGCCTGCAGGGGGAGCATCGGGGCTCAGCGACCGCTGACGTCGTCGAGTTGGCTCAACAGGGTGACGTCGTAGCCCTCCCGGCGGATCTTGAGGTCGAGGGTGATCAGCGCCACCAGCGCGGCCATGACGGGCGCGCTCACGATCGAGGGGATCGCGTTCGCGGCGACCTGGGCCACCCCGTAGACCCCGAGGTTGGGGTCGCCGGAGGAGGCCGAGCCGACGCCTTCGAGCCCCAGACCGAGGACGAGTTGCAGGGGGAAGGAGATCATGCCGGTGACCATCGAGAGCACCATCTGCACGAGGAAGAGGGCGCCGAACACGCGCCAGAAGTAGCCCTGGGTGAGCTCCCAGGACTGTTTGACGGCGGCACCCGGGGAACGGGACGACCAGACGGTCTCGGTTCCGGCGGCGACCGTCCTGACACTCACGAAGATGGTGCCCACCAGCGCCAGCAGCAGGACCACGATGCCGGCCATCACCATGATCGCCACCGTGCCACTGTCGGGGGTGGTCGATCGGACGAAGCCGACGACGATCGCTGCCACCGCACCACCGGCGAGCAGGGCCGGCAGGCTGGCCAGCAGGAAGACCAGCAGACTGGTGCCGAAGTAGGGCAGGACTCGGCCCTTCACGGCCGCCCACACCTGCGAGATGCCGGGCTTGCGGCCCAGGACGGCCTCGCGGGTGGCGTGGATGACCATCGGCCCCACCAGGGCGGTACCGATGGCCATGGGCACGGCGCTGACCATGGATCCCACGACGAGTCCGATGGACTCGGCGACGTCGCGGCCCAGTGCGGACGAGGTGGCGACCGCCTGCTGGATGCCCAGGGTCACCGGAACGGCTACCAGCAGCGCGACCACCTGCATCAGCAGGCTGACCAGGATGGTCGCCTTCGGGTTGTGCCTGATGACCGCGACGGGTCCGGTGAAGAAGTCACTGAATTCCAGCGGCTTCAGGGCCAGGATGCCCGGCTTCACCACGTTCCACAGCCCCCTACCCCCGTAGGTCGGTTGGCCGTAGGGCTGTTGCCCGTACGCGGGTTGCCCGTACGCGGGTTGCCCGTACGCGGGTTGCCCGTACTGCGGCTGGGCCGAGGGGGCCTGGCCCCACGTCGGCTGCCCGTATCCCGAATTCCCGTAGCCCGATTGCCCGTACTGCGGCTGGACCGAAGGGGCCTGGCCCCACGTCGGCTGCCCGGCCGAGGGCTGACCTGCGGGAGGCTGACCGGCCGAGGGCTGGGAACGGCCTGACCAGGCCTGGTTCCACGGATCGTCCGAACCTGGTGCCCGACCCCAGCCGGGGTCCTGACCGTACTGCGACACCGATCCTCCTCGAAGCGATCACGACCGCGGCGGACGTGATGCTTGACGCTACCAATGGGAGCGGTCACCTGCGGCTGAGGCGCTCCCGCCAGCGGCGCCACTCGCGTGCCAGGGCATCGGGCCACGGGGGCACCACTCGTCCCTCGGCGGCGTTGAGTCGACGCACCTTCGGCCGCAGGGCATAGACACCGACGAAACCGATCGCGAACAGCACCAGTTGGGTGGACCACGCGACCCGGAAGGCGGCGGGGGTGTAGCCACCCGCCAGGTCGAGCACCACCCCGAACAGCAACATTCCTGCCACTCCGAAGACGAACGCCCCCATGATCACCACACCGGTGGCGGTACCGATCCGGCTGGCCAGGTTGCGGGTGCGCGCAACCTCGATGCCGATGTTCGAACCGGCGGCGTTGGCCGACAGGGCCACCATCCAGAGCACCAGGGCCCACAGGGGTGGACGCTCGAAGGAGAGCACGACCCCCAGCGCCACGACATTGGCCGCTGCCACGGTCAGCGAGAAGTTCGAGAGCCTCAGCGGGTGACGCGGCGCCAACCAGCCGATCAGCGGTCCGCACACCATGCCGGTGACGACCAGCAGCGCGAACAACAACGACGTCTCACCGGCACCCAGGCCGACCCCGCGATCGAGATACGGGTAGCCCCACATCATGGCGAACACGAGCCCGGGGAAACCGGCGACTGCGTGCAGGAAGAAGCCGAGTTTGGTGGCGGGGTTGCGCCACACCTGCCGGGCGGTGTCGATGAAGCTGAAGTCGCCGTCGACGTGGGAGTGCACTCGCTGTCCGTCGGGCCGGTTGCGCAGCAGCGACCAGGAAGTGGCCGCGGCCACCAGGGAGACGACCGCCAACAGCGTGAAGGCGGGGGTCCACCCCCGCTGCCTGAGGAAGGCCGCGAAGGGGATCGTCGAGATCAACTGCCCGACCTGCCCGAACATGCTGGTGAGTTGCACCAGCATCGGCACCCGGCGGGCGCTGAACCAGAACGGCAGCAGCCGGATCACGCTGGTGAACGTCATGGCGTCCCCCATGCCGATCAGCACCCGGGCAGCCACTGCCGGAACCAGCGAAGTGGAATTCGCCAGGCTCAGTTGGCCCAGCGCCATGATGGCCGCTCCCGAGCCGATGACGACCCGCGACCCGAACCTGTCGGCCAACAACCCCGCAGGAACCTGCATGGCGGCGTAGGTCAGCAACTGCACGACCACGAACAGGCTGAGCACACTGGCGAGGACGTGGAACCGCTCCGTGGCGACCACGCCGGCCACCCCGAAGGACGACCGCTGCCAGATGGCCGAGATGTAGACGACCACGGCCAACAGGTAGACCGACCAGCTGCGGCGGGTGTCGAAGGCGTGGTTCACGCCTCGCACCCTAGGCCCCGGCCGGCCGGTCGCCCCCGATTCGTCCCCCTGCTGGGACGAGCGGTCACTGCTCGGAGAGATCCTCGGCCAGTTCGTCCCAGCTGGTCTGGTCGAGCACCCAGTCACGCACCTCGGGCATGTCCTCGAGGTGGTCGACGATGTACTCCGCGTGCCGCTCGAGCTGGCGCTCGCACCAAGCCTTCAGTTCGGCCATGCCGCGCACCTTGCGCTTGGAGTTGTGGATGGCGTCGATCACCAGGTGGTACCGGCTGGCCTGGTTGCGCACCACCATGTCGAAGGGGGTGGTGGTCGTGCCCTGCTCGATGAATCCGCGGCAGTGGAACCGGTCGACGTCGGGACGTCCGTGCACCAACTGGTGGATGGTGCCCGGGTACCCGTGGAAGCTGAAGACCACGTCGACGTTGTCGGTGAACAGTTCCCGGAACAGTTCGGCGGTCATCCCGTTGGGGTGGTCCTTGGGACGGGCCAGGGTCATCAGGTTGACCACGTTCACCACCCGCACGGTGAGCTGCGGGAGCCGGGTGCGCAACAGGTGTGCCGCCGCGACGGTCTCCATGGTGACCACGTCACCGGCACACCCCAGGATGATGTCGGGGGCAGCCTCGGTCGACAGGTCTTCGTTGCCGGCCCAGTCCCACACACTGGCGCCGCGGCGGCAGTGCTCGTTGGCCTCGGCCAGGGTGAGGTACTGCAGTTGAGGCTGCTTGTCCTGCACGATCAGGTTGACGTGGCTGCGGCTCGAGAAGGCGTGGCGGGCCACCGACAACAGGCAGTTCGCGTCGGGCGGCAGGTAGATGCGGGCCACGTCGCCCCGGTGCTGCATGACGTTGTTGATCAGACCCGGCCCCTGGTGGGAGAACCCGTTGTGGTCATTGCGCCAGGCGGTGGACGACAACAGGATGTTGAGACTGGGCACCTTCGCGCGCCAGGACAGGTGACTGGCCTCCTCGAGCCACTTGGCGTGCTGGATGGTCTGGCTGGCACTCACCATCGCGAAGGCCTCGTAGGTGGCGAACAGCCCATGCCGCCCGGTCAGGTTGTACGCCTCGAGCCAGCCGTGGCAGTTGTGTTCGGAGAGCACCTCCATCACCCGGCCCTGCGACGACAGGTGCACATCGTCCTCGGTGACCGCCTCCTGCCAGTCCCGGTCGGACACCTCGAAGACGGCACCCAGCCGGTTCGAGTTGGTCTCGTCGGGGCAGAACAACCGGAAACTATGGGGGTTGCGTTCGTACAGGTCGCGCATCAGCGCACCCAGCACTCGGGTCGACTCGGTACGGGTGGTCGCCGGTGCGGGCACCTTCACCTCGTAGTCGTCGATGTCGGGCAGGTCGAGGGGTTCGGTCAGCAGCCCACCGTTGGCGTGAGGTTGACGGCTCATCGCCTTCGTCCCGACGGGGTTGTTGCGGGTGACGAGCTCGACGGGTGCACCCGACTCGTCGAACAGTTCCTCGGGCCGGTACGACTCCAGCCATCGCTGCAGCATGCGCAGGTGGTCAGGATCTTCCTTGACGCCGGCCAGCGGAACCTGGTGGGCGCGCCAGGTGCCCTCGATCAGGGTGCCGTCGACCTCGTGGGGACCCGTCCAGCCCTTCGGTGAACGCAGGATGATCATGGGCCAGCGCGGACGACCTGTCCGCCCGCCACCACCCGAGCGTGCCTCGGTCTGGATCTGGCGGATCCGGCCCCAGGCGTGGGCGAGTGCCTCGGCGAAACGGGCGTGCATACCGGGAAGGTCGCCGCCGTTGACCTCGATCACCTCGTAGCCGTGGCCCTCGAACAGGCTGCGCACCTCCTCGGGCGGCTTGCGGCTGAGCACGGTGGGAGCGGCGATCTTGCCGCCGTTGAGGTGCAGCACCGGCAGTACCGCTCCGTCGTGCACCGGGTTGAGGAAGCTGATCCCCTTCCACGAGCCCTCGAGGGGGCCGGTCTCGGCCTCGCCGTCGCCGACGACGGCACAAGCGATCAGGTCGGGATTGTCGAACACGGCACCGAACGCGTGGATGAGGGCGTAGCCCAGTTCCCCACCCTCGTGGATCGAGCCGGGGGTGGTCACCGAGGCGTGCGAGGGGATGCCGCCGGGGGCCGAGAACTGGCGGAAGAAGGCCTCCAGCCCCTCACCGTCCTGGTGGATGTGGGGGAAGTACTCGGTGTAGCTGCCCTCGAGCCAACTGGCCCCGGTCAGTGCGGGACCACCGTGACCGGGTCCGGCCAGGTAGATCATGTCCTGACCGGTGTGGCGGATCAGCCGGCTGGCGTGGGCGTAGATGAAGGCCAGCCCCGGGGAGGTTCCCCAGTGGCCGAGCAGGCGCGGTTTGATGTGCTCGGGTGCCAGGTCGTCCCGCAGCAGGGGATTGGCCTGCAGGTAGATCTGGCCCACCGTGAGGTAGTTGTTGGCGCGCCACCACGCATCGACGGTGGCGAGGTCGTCGTCGCTCAGTTGCGACAAATCCTGGGCGAGGTCCTGGTCACTGCTCATGCACCCACTCTGGTGCAGTCGAGCCGACCGCGGGGCGGGTTCACCAGAATGTCGTGCGACTCAGTCCAGCAGGTCGAGCAGGGCTCGTTCCAGTGCGGTCTGGCGGGCCGTCGGGGAGCGGTGTCTGGCCCGGGCCGCGTCCCCGATCGTGGTGCCCGACTCGTAGAGGTCGATGATGCGCGGGTCGATGTAGGACGACCGCGCGATCGCCGGCGTGTTGCCCAGATAGGACGAGACCTCCATCACGGCCTGCTTGACGGCGCGCTTGCGTGAGGCCTCGCTGGTGCCGGGTTCGTCGGTGGTGGCGAGCACCTCGGCGGCGATCACACCGGCGTGCCAGGTGCGGAAGTCCTTGGCGGTGAACTCGCCGTCGAACAGGTCGGCCAGGTAGGAGTTGACGTCGGCGCTGGTGAGGTCGCGCCAGCCTTCGCCCGAGGCCAAGGTGTGGTTGCCGTCATGGTGGGCCAGCAGTCGGCTACCACCCTTGCGAGCGCGCATCTGGGCCAGGGCTGCGACCGCATCGGGGTCGGAGACCTCGATGGTGTGGACGATCCCCGACTTGCCGACGAAGGAGAACACGAGGTCGTCGCCCCGACGACGCACGTGGCGTCGCTCGAGGGTCGTCAGCCCGAAGGAGCCGTTGGCGTCGGTGTAGGCGTCGTTGCCGACGCGGAAGTAGCCGACATCGAGCAGCCGCACGGCGGTGGCGCACGCTCGCTCCTTGGTGAGGCCCTCGGAACGCAGGTCGCGGGTGATCTGCGCACGGGCCTCCGGCAGGTGGTGGGCCGCGGCCGCGACGCGCTGGAACTTGGCTCGGTCCCGTCCCGCCCTCCAGTCGGGGTGGTACAGGTACTGTCGGCGCCCCGCGTCGTCGGTGCCGACGGCCTGCAGGTGGCCGTTCGGCAGTGGGCAGATCCACACCTCGCGCCAGGCCGGCGGGATGACCAGCGACTTCACCCGGGCGATGTCGTCGGCGCCGAGGGGACGACCCAATTCGTCGAGGTAGCGGAACCCTCGCCCCGATCGGCGGCGCTCCCAACCGGGCTGGTGGCTCGAGACCCTTCTCAGTCGCATGATCGCCTCACAGCCCCGGTGACTCGTGGCTCACGCCGCCGTCGACCGTGATGGTCTCGGCGGTCAGGTAGCTGGCGCCGTCGCTGGCCGCGAAGAGCACGACACTGGCGATCTCGTCCGGACTTGACACCCGGCCGAGGGGGATGGCCTCCTCCAAGGCCTCAGCGAGCTTGGGTTCGTCGAGGGTGGCGGCGTTCATGGGCGTGCGCACGGCGCCCGGGGCGACGTTGACCATGCGGATGCCGTGGCCCGCGAGTTCGACGGCGCCGTTGCGGGCCAGCATGCGCATGCCTCCCTTGCTGCAGCAGTAGATGGCGTTGCCGGGCATGGGCCAGTCCTCGTGCACGGACGAGACGTTCACGATCACCCCGCGGCTGCGTTGCTTGATGAACCGCTTCGCGGCGACCTGGGCACCGAAGAAGGCGCCCTTCAGGTTCACGCCCAGTTCGAGGTCGTAGTGGGCCTCCGTCGCCTCGAGCAGTGAACTGCGGGTCTCGACGCCGGCGTTGTTGACCCACACGTCGAGTCTCCCGAATTGGTCGACGGCGGCATCCACCAGACGTTGGAGGTCGTCGACACGGGTGACGTCGGCCCGGACCGCGATCGCCCGGCCGCCGGCCTTCTCGACGTCGGCGATCACCCGCGCGTTGGGGGAGTCGTCCCCCACGAAGTCGATGACCACGTTGCAGCCCTGCCCCCCGGCGGCCCGACAGATGGCCGCACCGATGCCGGTGTTGCCCCCGGTGACGACGACCGTGCGACCGGCGAGACTGGGATAGACGTTGGGGACGAGCCTGGCTGCCATGGGTGCTCCTTCAGGAGGGTTGGTCGGTGGGTGGCTGGGGCCGGGTGCGGGCGGCGCCCGTGTGGCGGGTCTCGGTCTGCTGCACCTGGTGGGTGGCTCGCTCGATCACCAGGTGGGCGACCATCGCGGTCCAGCCGGTCTGGTGGCTGGCGCCCAGCCCCTCACCGGTGTCGGCGTCGAAGTACTCCGAGAAGGTGGGGTGGTCGAGCCAGAGAGGTCCATCCCCGCGGTCACGGGGGGTGCTGGCGGGCCGTCCGTCGGGCCCGGGGGCCCAGAGGGCCACCAGTCGGTCGGAGAGCTCGTCGGCGATCTCGGCCAGGGTGAGGTGGCGACCCGACCCGGTCGGGAACTCCACCGGGTTCTTGCCGCCGACCCCGTCTCCGCGGTGACGGAGGGCTTCGATCAGCAGGCAGTTGAGCGGGAACCAGATCGGTCCTCGCCAGTTGGAGTTGCCGCCGAACATGCGGCTGTCCGACTCCCCGGGCAGGTAGCGCAGCGACATGTCCTGGTCGAGCAATCGCACCGTGAGGCCGTCGCGGTAGGCGGCCGAGAGGGAGCGGATGCCATGGTCGGAGAGGAACTCGCCCGGGTCGAACACCCGTGCCAGCACCCGCGGCAGACGCGGTGGGTCGACCAGCGACAGGGTCTGCAGGTGGCCGTCGTCCGATCGTTCGGTGAGGATCCAGCGGGCGAGGTCGGGCCGGTTGTCGACCAGCCATCGCCGCCGCCGCGTGAACTCCGGCAGTTCGTCGGCCACCCACGACTGCGTGTTGGCCACGGCCAACAGCGGCACCAGTCCGACCAAGGAGCGCACCGGTACCCGCTCCACCCGGTTGTCGGGGCCGACCAGGGTGTCGTAGAAGAAGCCGTCGTCGTCGTCCCACAGCGAGGCGCCGCCGGTTCCGAAGCGCTCCATCGCCTGGCAGATCGACAGGAAGCGGTGGAAGTGCGTGGTGGCCGTCTCGTCCCAGGCGGCGTCGGTGCGCGCCAACTCCTGGCTGATGCGCATCATCACCAGGGTGTGGAAGGCCATCCAGCTGGTGGCGTCGGACTGCTCCAGCCGCCAGCCGTCGGGTACCTGGGTCGACCTGTCGAACAGCGAGATGTTGTCCATGCCGAGGAAACCGCCCTCGAACAGGTTGTTGCCGGCCTCGTCCTTGCGGTTGACCCACCAGCCCGAGTTGAGCAGCAGCTTGGTCATGATCCGCACCAGGAAGGCACGATCCCATGCCCCGTCGGCCAGGTAGACCTGGAAGGCCGCCCAGGCGTGCACGGGTGGGTTGACGTCGCTGAACCGCCACTCGTAGGCGGGGAGTTGGCCGTTGGGGTGTTGGGCCCACTCGCGGCACATGAGCAGCAGTTGGTTCTTGGCGAAGGCAGGGTCGATGTGGGCCAGGGCGACACAGTGGAAAGCGAGGTCCCAGGCCGCGAACCACGGGTACTCCCAGTCGTCAGGCATCGAGATGACGTCGGCGAGGTCGAGGTTCGTCCAGTCGGTGTTGCGGCCGACCGGCTCGTCGGCCCTCCTTGACTCCGGTGGCGGGGGCTGGGCGGGGTCGCCCTCGAGCCACTCCTCCACCGAGTAGCGGTAGATCTGCTTGCCCCACAACAGTCCGGCGAAGGCCCCTCGGCACAGGTGCCGCTCGTGCGCGGACGAGTTCTCGGGCATCACCGCATCGTGGAATTCGTCAGCCTCGGCGCGTCGCTCGGTCAGGGTCTGGTCGAAGCCGGGGCCGAAGGGGTCGTCCAGGTCGTTCTGGCTGTGGGTGAGCCTCAGCCGCACCTCGACGCTCCCACCCGGTGGCACGGTGGGGAAGTGGAACCAGAACCCCACTTTCGTGCCATGGGGTTCGGGCCGACAGGCATCGGCCTGTGCGTGGACGATGGCCCGGTTGATCGCATCCTTGGGGTGCGGCGAAGGGTTGGGTTGGCCCCACAGGTCCTCGGCGTTGGACTCGTTGTCGCACCACAGCACGGTGGGCGCCCCGACGACGGGGGAGTGTTGCACCGCGAGCCGATACTCGCCCAGCCACGCGTGGCTGCTGCGCACCTCGGTGTGGCCCGGGTGCTCGTCCGCGCCGCTGATCGAGGCCTTGCGGTCGTCCCGCCCCCAGGCCCAGGTGTTGCGGAACCAGTACTGGGGCACCAAGTGCAGCGGTGCTGCGTCCGGGCCGTGGTTGGTGGCCGTGACGACCATGCAGATGTCGGTGGCCTCGGCCTTGGCATGGGTGATGGTGATGTCGAAGAAGCGGTTGTCGGCCAGCACGCCGGTGTCACTCAGTTCGAACTCCCGGTCACCGGTGTCGCGGCGGGCGTTCTCCCGGACCAGGTCGGAGTACGGATAGGCCGCCTGGGGGTAGCGGTAGAGGAACTGCCCCCATGCGTGGGTCGGCAGGGCGTCGAGCGGCCAGTAGTACTCCTTGACGTCCTCACCGTGGTTGCCCTGCGGGTTGGTGAGCCCGAACGGACGCTCCTTGAGCCGGTCGTCCTGGCCGTTCCACAACGCGACGGCCAGATTGGCGAAGCCGTAGCGGTCGGTGAGCCCGGCGATGCCGTCCTCTCCCCAGCGATAGGCGCGCAGGTGGGCGTGGTCGAAGGGGAAGTGGTTCCAGGCGTCGCCGTCGGGGGAGTAGTCCTCGCGGACGGTGCCCCACTGCCGGGCGGACAGGTACGGCCCCCAGCGGCGCCAGGCCGAGTCCTGGTCTGCCGAGGTCGACAGGCGACTGCCCTCAGCCGTGTGCTCCGTGCTCACGGTTTGGAGCGTAGCCACAGGCCCAAGCGCCGGTGTGGAATTGCACACATACGAAAACTATATAAGAATGTGATGCATGAGTGAGCAGATCGCCGATGAGGTGCTGCGGGCCGTGGCCCGGATCAACCGGTGGGCCAGTTCTCGTTCGACCTTCGAGTTGCCCACGGCGCAAGCGCGCCTGCTGGGCCACATCGACGACCTGCAACCGGTACGCGTGACCACCCTGGCCGCTGCCGACCACTCGTCCCAGCCAGGGGTGACGGCGCAGGTCAACCGCCTGCAGGAAGCCGGGCTGGTCGAGCGCGTCGCCGACGACACCGATGCCCGCGCCTCGCTGCTGCGTCTGACCAGCAAGGGTGCCCAGAGCCTGGCTCGCACCCGTCACCAGCGGGCCCGGACCCTCGCACCCTTGCTGGACGAGTTGCCGCCCGACCAACTCGACGACCTGCGTCGCGGGTTGGCCGTGCTGACCGACCTGCTCACCCCGACAGCCCCCACGTCCCGGAAGGACTGAACCTCGTGCGTCGAACCGCCCGAACTGCCCGAACCAGAGGAACTGCCCCAACCAGCGGAACTGCCCGACCCAGCCGTGTCAGCGTGGTGCACCAACCCCGCACCGTGTGGGCTGTCGCCTTCGCCTGCGTGATCGCGTTCATGGGCATCGGTCTGGTCGACCCGATCCTGAAACCCATCGCGGACGACCTGAGCGCCACCCCCTCGCAGGTCTCGCTGCTGTTCACCTCGTACAACGCGGTCATGGCCGTGGCGATGCTCTTCGCCGGGTGGGTGTCCAGCCGACTGGGGGCCAAGACGACCCTGCTGATGGGGCTGGCGATCATCATCGTGGGGGCGGGCGCGGCTGGCATGCAGGACGCCATCTCGGGCATCGTCGCCTTCCGGGCCGTGTGGGGTCTGGGCAATGCCATGTTCATCGCGAC
Organism: Aestuariimicrobium sp. T2.26MG-19.2B; assembly: GCF_950101875.1. Taxonomy (NCBI): domain Bacteria; kingdom Bacillati; phylum Actinomycetota; class Actinomycetes; order Propionibacteriales; family Propionibacteriaceae; genus Aestuariimicrobium; species Aestuariimicrobium sp. T2.26MG-19.2B. The sequence continues at coordinate 229,593 of NZ_CATNLW010000002.1, forward strand.
GGCCCTGACCACCATCGTCACCGCCGCGAAGGGATCGGTCGGGCAGGCCATCATCCTCTACGAGGCGGCCCTCGGGCTGGGCATCGCGGCCGGACCCCTGTTGGGCGGCGTGCTCGGCGGGATGTCGTGGCGCTTCCCGTTCTTCGGGGTGAGCGTGTTGATGACCATCGCCCTGGTGGCCACCGCCCTGGTGCTGCCCTCGGCCCCGCCCACCGGCGAGAGGACATCCGTGACGGCTCCGCTGCGGGCCCTGGGCCATCGTGGTCTGCTCACGGTTGGGCTGACGGCCTTCCTCTACAACTTCGGGTTCTTCACCCTGCTCGCCTTCACCCCCTTCCCCCTCGACATGGATGCCCATGGCGTCGGGCTGGTCTTCTTCGGTTGGGGCCTGTTGCTGGCGCTCTCGTCTGTGCTGCTCGCACCGCTCGTGCATCGCTGGGTCGGCACCGCTGTGGGGCTGGTCTCGGCGCTGGCACTGTTCATGCTGGTCCTGCTGGTCATGGGTCTGTTCACCGACCACAAGGTGGTGCTGGTGGTCGGGGTCGTGCTCGCCGGAGCGGCCCTGGGGGTCAACAACACCCTGATCACCGAGACGGTGATGAAGATCTCGCCGGCACCGCGTGGGGTGGCGTCGTCGGCCTACAGCTTCGTCCGGTTCATCGGCGGGGCGATCGCACCGTGGCTCGCCGGTCGGCTCGGCGAGCGGTCGGTGCACGTGCCGTTCTTCGTCGGGGCAGGGGCCGTGCTCCTCGCCATGGCGGTGCTGTGGACGGCCCGTGACCTGATCCACGCGCTCGACCACGCGCCCCACCACGGGGCCGAGCCGATCGACTCGGAGTTCGAGGCCCGCGCCGTCAGCGTGGGCGATGCCTGAGCTGGACGAACAGCGTGTGCAGTCTCTCCACGGCCCGCGGGTGCAGGTACGACACGAACGCCGGGTACTGCAGGGCGAGCACCAGCAACTGGCGCGCCGTGACCCGTGCCTCCACCTCGGCCGGGTCGAGCCCGCGTCGCGCGGCGTAGTCCGCGATCACGGTCGTTCGTGGGACGACGTCGAGGTCGGCGGCCGCCCTGGTCAGCAGGAACGCGAGGTCATCGGTTCCTCGTCCGATGCCGGCGCTCTGCCAGTCGACCAGGAGCGGATCGCCGTTGTCGGTGACGACATTGCCCCAGTGGCAGTCACCGTGCACGAACTCCTCCTCGGCGGCGGAAGCCAGCACCTCCAACCCGTCGCGGTGGTCGAGCACGCGCTGCAGTTGGGAGCGCGTCTGCGGGGTCGACCACAGTAGGTCGAGAGCCGGACGATCGTTGACCGGGTCGAGCTCGGACCAACCCTGGTACCGCCACAGCGAGTCCGCGGGCGAGTCCAAGGGCATCGGCGTCGCGTGCAGGCGGGCCAGCAGGTCGACCAGCGACGTCCACAAGGGCAGGCTCGGGACGGGGTGTTCCTCTGTCAGGGCCGGCCGGTGGGCGCGCATCACCACCACGGTGTGCTCTGCCGTCACCTCGCCGGCGAGCACGCGGGGCATCGGGATGGGCAGGGCGAGGCCGGTCAGGGCAGCGAACTCGCGTCGCGCGCGACCGGTGGCCTCGTCGGAGTCGTGGACGGTGATCTTCACCACCACGGCCTGGCCGTCGCGCACACCCGTGACGACGGTGGAGCCCGACATGGAGCCCGGCAGCAGCGGGTGGTCGTCCAGGACGACGCCGTGCCGGTGCGCCACGTCGGCTGGGGTCACCCCTTGGGCCACGACGGGGGGGTCGGCTGCGCCGTGTTCTCCTCGGCGTCGGAGTGGTCGGTCCAGGAGTCCTTCGGTCGGTAACCCAACTCGAGCATCGTGTTGGTCATGTCCCAGCGCCGGTTCGGGTTGTCGGAGATGGCGTAGTACAGCCCGAATCGCGTTTCGGCCTCGATCGCGCGGCGCACCACCTGCTCGGTGTCGTCGGGGCTGAGCCACATGGCACGCAGCAGGTCGAGGTCGGTCTCATGGGTGTCGGGGCTGCTCCAACCGATGCGCAGCGCGATGAAATCGATGCCGTACTCGTCGTGGTAGAAGCGTCCCAAGGCCTCCCCGAAGATCTTCGAGACCCCGTACAAGGAGTCCCCCCGGGGGAGGGTGTGGGGATGAACCGGCCACTCACCGTGCCGGTCGTACATGCCCATGGCGTGGTTCGACGAGGCGAACACGAACCGGCGCACCCCCGCCTCCCGAGCAGCCTCGAGGGCGTTGCGGAAGCCGATGATGTTGGCCTGCAGCACGTCGTCCCAGGTCGAGTCGGGGGAGGCTGAGCCGGCCATGTGCACCACGGTGTCGACGCCGTCCATGAGCTTCAGGGTGTCGTCGTAGTTGGTGAGGTCGGCCAGCACCAAGTCGTCAGGATCGTCGTCATCGGGGTGGCGACCCTGCAGGACGAGGTCGTAGTCGCCGCGCAGGCGCTGGGCGAGCAGCTTGCCGATGCCCCCGGTGGCGCCGGTGATCAGGATGCGTCGTCTGGTCATGGTGCAATCCTTCCAGAGCCCGCCAGGATCACCACCGTGGCTGCACCAACCCTCGAAGATCGGGGGTTGGTCGAACAACGGTGGTGATCCTGGCGCTCAGTCGTCGTCCTTCTGTTCCTTGGTCCGGCCCTCCTTGGAGCGACGCTTGTTCACCGTCGCGGCGGCGATCTCCTCGGCGCGGTCCTCGGAGCGTCCCTGCTCCTTCTGTTCGGACTCCTTGATGTGCTCGTACTGCCGTTCGTCCTTGTCGGACCATTCCTTGGGCATGGCTCCTCCTGTGTCGACGGATTGCTCTCGAGACTAGGACACCTTCGGCGGCTCGGCAGGAGCTGGAGCGGGATCCGCCCCGACCCCCAGCCGACCGAGCAGCGGTCCGATGATGTCCATGGGCAGGGGGAAGACGACCGTGGAGTTCTGGTCGGCCCCCAGTTCCAGCAGGGTCTGTAGGTAGCGCAACTGCAGTGAGGCCGGGCTCTGGCTCAGCATGTCGGCCGCCTGCTTCAGCTCGCCGGAAGCCTGCAGTTCGCCGCGGGCGTTGATGACCTTGGCGCGGCGTTCTCGCTCCGCCTCCGCCTCCCGGGCCATGGCGCGCTGCATCTGTTCGGGGATCTCGACGTCCTTGATCTCCACGGTTCTGACGTCGATGCCCCAAGGCTGCGTCTGCAGTTCGATGATCGTCCGCAGGTCCTGGTTGAGCTCCTCACGGTGGGCCAGCAGGGTGTCGAGGTCGGCTCGTCCGAGGATCGACCGCAGGGTGGTCTGCGCAATCTGGCTGGTGGCGACGGCGTAGTTCTCCACCACCATCACCGCCTTGACGGGGTCGGTCACGTTGAACAGCACCACGGCGTTGACCCGGGCCGGCACGTTGTCCTTCGTGATCACCTCCTGCGGAGGGATGGTGAGCGTCACCACTCGCTCGTCGACCCGCTGTAGCCGGTCGATGCCCGGCCAGACCACGTGCAGTCCGGGCCCGTACAGCGGACGAATGTGCCCCAGCCGGAACACCACCCCGCGCTCGTACTCCGAGATGACCCGCAGCGAGCTGAAGAGCAACGCACCCCCGAGGATGAGCACGGCCAGCACGATCGCGATGGCGGTCATGGGGGTGGTGAACAGCAGGGTCATGCGGTGTCCTTCTCAGAGGGGGTGGTGCGTTCGGTGCGCCACGTCGTTGCGTAGCGGTCGATCAGGGTCTCGACGTCGGGCAAGGCTGGTCTCGTGGTCTCCACGAGTGGCCCCGCCTCGGTCGGCAGGTGTTCTGGGTAGTTGACGGGTTGGTTCCACAGGTGCCGGGCGAGCGGGGCCGCCAGGGCGACCGCCGCCACGGTGACCGATCCGAGCAGCAGCGCCTCGGCCGGGGTGTGGCTGTCGAAGATCTGCACCAGCGGCATCAGCCCGCCCAGCAGACAGACCACCAGCGCGATCCCGCGGTGGAAGCGGCCCGTCTCGGAGTGGGGCCAGGGGTCGATCGGTCGGGTCAGTTCGCGTGGGCCCGGGGTGGGTGAGCAGGTGTCCTTGACCGGGCATCGTCCGCAGATCTCGTGCTGGCCCTGGTAGCGGATGACCCTCTTCTCGGCATCGAACGACACCGGCCACAACCACTGGTCCTCGTGGCACTTCCAGGCGTCGTGGTCGTCGTGGTAGACGAAGTTGCCCGTCCGCCAGGCAGCCGACCGGATCGCCCCGCGGCGGGCGATCCGGTCGAAGGCCCAGGCGACCAGGATCATCAGGACCCCGTACCCGGCCAACAGCCAGGCGGCGGCTGAGACGTGACCCATCAGCGCTCCGCCTCCTCCAACTGGGTGTAGAGCACGTCCTCGGGCAGTTCATGGGTGGTTTCGCCGGTGCGCCAGTGGCGTACCGCCACGAAGGCGATCCACAGGAACAGCACGGCCCCGACGATGAACACGATGTCGCCGGGCATGCGCATCCATTCCACGACGGTGTTGCCGGGCGTGGTCAGGTAACCCAGGGTGCGCGCCTCGTAGTAGCCCGATCCGACCGCGTGGTACAGCTGCATGATGCCCAGGGGCAGCAACGACCCGAAGACCATCCACGCCAACCCGATGTTCAGCAGCCAGAACGACCATTTCGCCGTGCGCGCGGGCCACTTCTCGTCCGGGATGAAATAGCGCAGCGCGAACATCGACAATCCGATGGCGAGCATCCCGTAGACGCCCATCATCGCGGCGTGAGCGTGGTTGGCTGTCAGCGCGGTGCCGATCTCGTAGTAGCTGACGATCGGCAGGTTGATCAGGAAGCCGAAGATGCCGGCACCCACGAAGTTCCAGAACCCCACTGCGACCAGGAACATGACGGCCCACCGGTGGGGGAAGGGATTCCCGCGTCCGGCCTCGTCACGGGCACCGAGTTGCATGAACGCCCACGCCTCGACGGTCAGGAAGGTCAGCGGGATCACCTCGGCGGCCGAGAAGAAGGCACCCAGTGCCATGTTCTCGACCGGCGTGCCCGAGAAGTAGAGGTGGTGCATGGTGCCCACCACGCCACCCATGGAGTAGAGGATCGCGTCCATCACGATGATGCCGACCGCAATCCGTTCCCTCACCACACCGAGGTGCACGAACACGTAGGCAACCATCACCGTGGTGAACAGTTCCAGGAAGTCCTCCACCCACAGGTGCACCACCCAGAATCGCCAGAAATCGGCGACGGCGAGATTTGTGGTCGGACGAGCCAGCAGCCCGACGGCGTAGAACGCCGGAATGGTCAACGCCGAGAAGAAGAACAACCACGGCATGTTCGACCGGTGCAACTTCTTCAAGTGCCCCCGCAGGCCGCGGTAGATGATGCCGATCCAGATCACCATGCCCAGCGTCAACAGGATCTGGTAGACGAAGGGCAGGTCCAGCCACTCCCACTGTTGGGCGAACAGGGGGCCCTTCGCCCAACTGAAGCCGTGGATGGAGAACGCCTCACTGAGCAGGGAACCGACCACGACGAAGACCAGCGCCCCCAGCAGCACCCAGGTGAGCACGTTCTGCTTCCTCGGTTCGCGTTTGGTGATCAGGGGCACCAGGAAGATGCCGGCCGCCAGGAACCCCGCCGCGGTCCAGAACAGGCTCAGTTGCAGGTGCCAGGTGCGGGCGAGGTTGTAAGGCAGCAGTTTGGCCATCGGTATGCCGAAGAAACTGGACAGGTCGGCCCGGTAGTGCTCGGTGAGCGCTCCGAGCAGTGTCTGGGCCACGAACAAGGCGGCGATGATGAACGTGAACCACACCGTCACGCGTTGCGCCGGCGTCAGGGCGACCTGCCCGGGCTGGCGGTACGAGACCTTCGGGATCTCTTCGGAGTGCCACCCGATCTTGCGGCTCCACCGACCGTAGATGCCGAACAGGATGCCCGTCCCACCCAACAACACGCACAGGCTGAGGCCTGACCAGACCAGCATCGAGGCGGTCGGCACGTTCTCGACCCGCGGCTCTGCGGGCCAGTTGTTGGTGTAGCTGTAGGTCTTGCCGGGACGCTCCGCGGCCGCACCCCAGGCCGTCCACGAGAAGAAGGCCGTCAGCTGTCGGATCTCGGTCGGGTCGGTGATGAAGTTGGGGGTGAAACCGTTCTTGTACGAGTCGGCACCGAAGTAGGTGGCGTAGTGCTGGGTGATGTGCTGGAAGGCCGTCACCTGCTCGGGGGTGTAGGTGATGGTCTTCGACGCTGCGTCGTAACGGTTCGTCCGGAACATCTCCACGACGGCAGCGTGGGTGTCCTGCATGCCCTTGGCCTTGAGTTGGTCGGCGACGTCGTTGGTCGCCATCCGCAGGTAATCGGCTGTGAAGTCGGGGCCGAGGTAGGCACCGTGGCCGACGATGGACCCGTACTCCATGATTCCTCGGGCGGAGAACAACTCCTGGCCCTGTTCGATGTCGTGCTGGGTGAAGAGAATCTCCCCCGACTGGGAGACGACCTTGGCCGGCACGGGGGTGGAATCGGTGTAAGTCTTGTAGCCCAGGAACGCCATGATCAGGAAGCTGCTCAGGAAGACGAGGACGAGTCCCTGCAACCATCCCTTCCCGATCATCTGGCGACCGGCTTCACCCAAGGTGTCGACCGGGGTGGAGGTGCGCTGGCTCATGAGTCTTCCTTGGTCCTGTGGGTGTGGGGGATCATGCAGCAGGTGGGTCATGGCGACGCGCGCAAAACTACGCCGATGCGCAGCCGTTCATCCGGCGTTGGCGTGAATTCCCACACATCCGTGGTGTTTTCCCTACGGCGGGTGCAGTTGGTGGCACCTGCCTAGGGTGGGTGGCATGAGCCATGAATCATCAGAGTGGGGAAGCGACTTCGGCGAGGTCGAGCGTGACCGCAGCGAACGCGAGCTCGCGGAGACCGCACTGGACGACCCGACCGACACCGACAACGAGCCCTGGAGCCCGCCCGAGCGGCAACCGCGAGGCGCCGAACTGGCGGGCAACGACCCCGGTCAGGAAGAGACCATCGACCAGCGCATCCTGCAGGAGGAGCCGGAGGAGGGCACGGCCTACGGCGCGCCTGACAACGAGGCTGGCGATGAACCAGTCGACATGGTCGGTGGGGACGACCCCGATGCCATCCCGGCCGAGACCGATGTGCTGGGTGCCCCGGCGTGGGACGAGGACGACGAGCGCCTGCGCGACGACCCCTTCGGTGGTCCCGAGAAGGCAGCCCTGCACGAGGTGGACGACCCCCGCTGACGCCAGCGGCAGGGTCATGTGGTTCGTCGGTTCCACGTGCATCGGCGGCATTGGTGCTTGGCTGTGGTCATGGCCACCTATTCCGTGAACCATGACGCGGTCGAGTTCGTGCGCGACCTGATCGGCAAGAAGCAGTACGTGCTCGACAGTCGTTGGGACGAGGTGCAGCCCGACGCCGAGCGTCAGAACACCTATCTCGAGCACCATTCCTGGGACGAGTACGGCCGCTGGTTCCTCGGGCTGACCGAGGGTGCGACCGACGAGACGAAGGGACGCTTCGCCTTCGGGGTCGGCGACTTCCGCCGGGTGCATCGCAGTGCGTTGATCGCGTGCGTGTTCAGGGCCTCGGAGTGGCACCACAAGTCGGTGGAACTTGCCGCCCACGAGTTGCTGCAGTTGCTCGACGAGACCTCAGGCGGGTAGCAGCCGGAGTGCGCGTTCGGCCAAGCGATCGGCCCGCTCGGGTCGCCAACCCAGCCAGCCATGCGCGAGGTCGGGGTGACCACCTGCGAGCACGCCTTGCCGGAAGTCGAGACAGGCGAGCCACAGCGGCTTGATGGCCATCACCCCGGCCAGCCGCTGCCGCTCCTGCTCGGTGAGGGTGACGTGTTCGGCGTAACCCTCGACGGCCGCCTCGTCGTGTTCATCGCCCATCTCGGACGAGGTGGTGAGCAGCCATGCCAGGGCCGGTAGGCGGGGACCGAGCCCGGCGCCGGCCCATCCGACCACTCGGAGGTCACCGGGTTCACCGACGACGGCCCAGGTGTGGAAGTTGGGATGCGTGAGCGCCTCGGGGAGGCCCTCGCCGTCGTCGGCCTGTTCGACCAGGTCGCGCAACAGGTCGAATCCGGCTCGATCGGCGGCGGCGACGAAGTCCTCGGCGTCGACCAGGAACGACATCGCTGCGAGCAAGTCCTGAGCCGGTCGTCCGCGGTGCTGCCCATCATTGGCGTCTTCGGCGCCGCCCAGTCGGGTGGGTCCGTCGGGCGGTGTGATGCCGCCGGCGGGGAGCGTGTGAAGCCTGCCGAGCAGCGCGCCCAGCTCGCACTGCACGCTGGGGGAGAGGGCTCGTCCGTTCTCGTCGGTGGGTCGGCCGCCCGGGATCATCGTGGTGAGCAGCACGGCGGCACCGTCGACCTCGACGACCGGCTGGGGGGTGGCGAGCCGCTCCGCGGGATAGTGGTGAGTGGCGAGGAACCTCAGGATCTCGGCGTCACCCTGCGTCTGGGCGAGACCGTCGGCCGTCGAGGAGCGCACCCGCGCGATCCAGGCTCGGCCGTCTGCCAGGCGAACCACCAGGGTCGACGGGTGGTGGCCGGGCCACGAACCGCGCGGCCTGGTGTCGGCGTGTTCGTCGATCGGTGCGATCGACTGCACCCGGACGCCGTACTCGCGCTCCAGCGCGGCGCCGACGGCTGCACGGTCAAAGGTGGGGGCCGCGTTGACGGTGTGGCGTCGTCCGAGGTCGCGGTCGGCCTTGGCTCGGGTGTAGCGCGGATGGGGGAGGGGCGTCATCAACCGAGCGTCACACGGGTGCGAGCGGTAGGTGCGGTTCGGGCGGGTATTCGATCGTGATCTCGTCACCCGGTGCTACCTGGCCACCGCGGGAGACCACTCCCATCACTCCTGCGAGGCGGACGACGGTTCCGTCGCCGTCGTTGCGGAGCACCTGCTTCAACAGCCCCGACTGGAAGTCGTTGATCTGACTGCACGGGTTGCGCAGGCCCGTCAGGGTGACCACGGCACCACCCATCGCCAGGCGTGTGCCGACCGGGAGCCCGAGCAGGTCGACACCGACGGTGGTGATGTTCTCCCCGAGGTCACCGGGGTGCACCTCGTGGCCGGAGTAGGCCAGGGTGTCGAACAGTTCCTGGTGCATCAGGTGCACCTGTCGAAGGTTCGGGGTCGAAGGGGCCTTGGCCACGCGTGACCGGTGCTTCACCGTGGCGCCGGAATGGGCATCGCCCTCGACACCCAGCCCCTCGACCAGGGTCACGTGGTCGTGCGTCTGCTTGCTGAACGAATGGGAAGGACTGCTGTGCACCGCCATGACTCTCGCTGTCATGGGGCCATTCTGCCCGACGTGGTGTGGGGGAGTCAGGAGCGTCCGATGCGGTGGCGCAGCACGTGGTCGGCGGCTGCCCGCCCGGACGAGATGGCACCATCGATCGAGGCGTTGCCGAACTGGTCACCACACAGCACTGCAGGTCCCACGGTGCGGATGCGCGACCCCGGGAACGTGCCGGGCGGCATGGCCGGCAGCGTCTGGGCGATGTGGTGGGTGGCCAGGGTGCGCCAGGTGGAGGTGTCGACGCCGTAGATGTGGGCTGCGTGGTCGCGGACCGACTGCTCTCCATCGCTTCCTGCCCCGTCGGTTCCTGCCTCGTCGCCATCGGGTGACTCGCCACCGGACAGGGTGAGACAGGCGACGAGGTGCTGGCCGGGTGGGGCGTAGTCGGGTGCCGCCAGGCTGACGACGCTGGTGGTGACGATGGGGCCTCGTCCGAACCCGTCGACGTGGATGGCCGGGGTGTCGCTGGGGGACCGGTCGGTGGCGAACCACCACGTCGTGGTCGGGTGGGCGTCGACATCGGGCTGTCCGGTGAGCTCGGAGGTGGTGGTCAGGCCGGCGGCCACCACCACGGACGAGGCGGTGAACTCACCCTGGTCGGTGGACACGAGGCCACCGTCGAGATCGAGGTGCCCGACCCGGTGGTGGAGTCGCACGTCGAGACCCTCGGCCATCGCCGCGGGCAGTGCCTGCATGCCACCGGCTGGCAGCCCGGGGGTGCCGAGCGCGAACATCGAGGCCAGCCAAGCCGTGAACCGGGCGGAGGTGGACCCGTCGGACTCACACACGACACCGGCCAGGAACGGATCGACGACGTGTCGACGGAGGGGACCGGTGAACCCCGCACGGTCGAAGGCGTCGACACGTGAACGGTCGAAGCCTGCCAACTGCGGGATGACGCCGGCGGCCATCAGGTCTCCGGGGCTCACCAGTCCGGTCCGCAGGTCGCGAAGGGCTGCCGAGGGACGACGGGTGGGGTCGGCCAGTTCGTCCAGCCTGTCGCCGCGGCGCACCTTCACGGCTCGTGGGAAGGACTGCATTCGCAGGGAGCCCATCACGCCGGTGCGGCGCAGGTGCGGGTACGCCGGGTTCAGCACCTGGAAGCCTCGATCGACGAGGAATCCGTCGACCCGGTCGGTGGCCACCCGGCCACCCACCCGGTCGGACGCCTCCAGAACGACGGGCTGCAGGCCCTCGTCGCGGAGTTGTCGCGCGCAGGCAAGGCCCGCCAGACCGGCACCGATGACGATGACTTCGTGGTCGCTCATGGGTTCATTGTGCGTGCTGATGGTGGGGGAGGGGGGTGGTCACGTTGGATGAAGTCACGCGCAGCGACCCAGCCATCCCGCCCGAGTGCTGGAACACTGTGAGGTCCACAGCCGGTCATCTCGGGGTGCACGCCAGTCTGGAGGATCACATGCCGTCGCCTGTCAGAACAGTGCCCCGAGGCCTCGACCTCGGACTTCTGGTCGTGTCACTGGTCGCCGCGATCGCGGCATGGATTGTCGCGCTGAGCTGGGTCTGCGCCACCGACCGTGGTGAGGGTTCTCCTCAGTGGTGTTTCCCGGCCGTCAAGGGGTCACATCTCGCGCTCTTGGTTGTCGGTTCGAGTCTGTTGGTCGCTGGCTGGATCACCATGGCAATCAGCCGGCGAGGATCGCGCGGGCTGAGTTGGGCGTTCCTGGTGATGAGCCTGGCGGTCTCGGTTGCAGTGGCGATCACTGCCTCCGCTTAGGTCGGCCTCCCACCGTGGGGCATGGCAAGTGCTCAGGCTGAGTCCGGGTGGCGTATGGGGAAGTCCACTTCCAGTTCTGGGCAGCTGGGCCATCGTCCTGCCGTGGTCACCCGCGCAGAACTGCTTGCGCATGAGCCTTGACGACCCGGATCTGGACCGGGACGCCGATCAGCGCCGACGCCTGCTCCGGGGTTCCCGTCCATCCCTCGATGACCTCCAGGGTGACCCCATTGATCTCTGGAGCGAAACCAACAGCTGACACCTTGTCGGACCAGCTTTCGGGAGCCTTGGCGATCCACTGCGAGGGATCGCTCATCGTGAGGACCTCATGCTCGCTGCGGCGGACCACCACGATGATCATTGCGTACCCACTGGCGTCAATGGCACGCGCCAGAGTCGGGTCCTGGTCTGCGCCCCGCCGGGCAACGAAGATGCGCACCGCCCCCTCCCGAGGGACCTGAACCCCCGCCCGCTCGTCGGCAGGCACCAGCTCAAGGACCTTGTTGATGGCGCCCCCCTTGATGTTCTGGGGAGGGGGCGGCTCGTTGTGTTCCGGCTGCCCCCCGTTCGCCTCTGCCCGCTTCCTCTCCTCGGCAGTTGTGGTACTTGGCGTCGGATCGGCCTTGGCCGACAGCGACAGGGCCCCCAAGACCGTCAGGGCGACGAAGATGAGCGATGCCCCAACCATGGCGGCTCGGGTCCGTGGCTTCATGAGGACACTGTCCGCCGCACCCCACGACCCGGTCAAGCACAGATCCGAGGAACTGTTCCGCTCAGCACGACGACTTCAGTCCACATCCACAAGAGGGTCGAGCACGACGTCCGAATTCGGAAAGAGGGGACGTGGCCCGAAGGCGTCCAGTTGCCGAGGGTCCGGCGCCCATTGACGCCCGGACTATCCTGTCTTTGTGGGCCGTGAGGTTCTTTCCGATCCATTCATGGTCGGCGTCGATGGGGGCAGTGATGAGGCGGAGCATTCCGGTCCTGTGTGGGGCCTTCGTTCTTGCTTTGGCGCTGGCGTCTGGGGCTACGGCGGTGGCTGATCCTGCAGATGACTTGGCGGCCGCTCAGGCGAGGAAGCTGGCCCAGGTCGAGGCCGAGGGCGGCTACCAGCCAGCCCCACCGTCGCCAGATGACCCGGAATTGATCTGGAGCAACGCGTTGGGGTCCTGCTACGAGATGCTGGTCAAGGTCGAGGAAGGCATCCCAGCCGAGTTCAAGGCGGGCAGCGAGTGCCCCGACCCGATGGGGAAGAAGGCCGTCGTCTACCTGGCAGGCGGCACGGAGGCTGTCGCCAAGATTGGACCGGGCGTGGTGAGCGACGCCAAGTCGGCCGGTTTCACCATCCAGATCGTGCCAGTGAAGCACAGCACCCTGCAGCTCGAGACCGTGATGGAGGGAAGGTCACGGTGGTCGCCCCGGATTGAGAAGGTCCTCGGTCCAGGGTTCGTCGGCATCGCGATCTCCTCGAAGGACAACGCGATCGTGATCTCCGCTGAGCGCTCCGCCACCTGGACCGAGGCCCAAGCCGCCGAACTGCTCGGCGTGCCAGTCATCAGGATCGATCGCACCATCCCCCTCGCGTCCAGTTCGACCGGGTGACAGGGTTCATCACGGCGAACCGTCCAATTCGTAGGGTTCAACGGCATGCCCTGCAGCGAGCAGGATGTTCGACGCGTGTCGCCAGGAGGTGCGGATCCACCCGCGGCGGACACTTTCACACCGTGTCTCGGGGCCGCGCGGGATCGCGTCTGAATCTGGCGTCGCGAAGGAAAGGGTGGAGCCGGAACCCCCAACTGGATCCGAGCACTCCGGCAATTCCGCAGGTGAGTAAGACGATAGTGGTGTTCGGTTCTCCGTTGCTGCCGTAGATGACTGAATACGGCAGGACGAATGAAACCACCATGATCTGCAGAATGATCGCAGCAGCATTCACGCGGGAGTGCGCGACAGATTGGAAAATGGGACCGCGCGTGCTGGTCGATCCAGTCAGCAGGGCAGCGGCGACCGTCAGGCCAAATCCAACAGGTTCGTGGAGCAGCTTGGCAGTGAACTGGCTGAGAGCGAACCACAGGATCAGGCCAAGGTTGAGGCCCCCGCCCGCGAGGCTCGGACCCCAGATTGCGATGGTCCGAGTCAATCTCTTGGAACGCCACCGCTGATCGTTCACGTTGAGTCCCCAGCCAAACCTCGAGCGATGTTCTATGGGCAACGCTGCGGCCTCGATCAACGGTACCGTCCGCCGCTGGTTCATCTCGTTTGGCGAGGGCCGCAACAACGGCCCCTTGTCCACCGTCGGGCGGCGCGACGATCGAGATTGCTGAAGCTCCGAGCGACTGGTGACACGGCGACTGCCCTGACGTAACATCACAGGACCGCAGTGACGCGCACGCAGGAGATCCACGAAGCCATCATCACGTGGGCAGTACTGGTGCAGATACCTGGGTGGAACCCACAATCGGAGTCCTCACAGTCCAAGCCAGATGAGGGGAGCCAGCCCCATGGCCCGACCGCAGCTTGTTGATCGTCCATGGTTCGTCGTCGTTACGTCGTCGCTGTTCTTGGTGGCCGGAGTCGCGGCCCTCGTGATGGGGCTCATCGTGAGCCAGAACCTTTACGGTGTCGGCTGCAACGGGGTGGGCTGCGTTCGAATCATCGAGAAGCCCAACGTTGCCGTGATGCTGGGGTTCTTCCTCGTCGCGGCGGTGTGTCTCTCGACGGGTGGAAGGAACCTTTCCCGCCGTGCCCGCCGACGTGCTCCTGAAGCGTAGGACCTTGCGTCCCACGTGGTCGTCGCGATATGACCAGTGGCCGAACCAACCCACGGATGAGGCGCTGCCGGGGGAGTCCCGACACCGGCCAACGAATCCGCGCGTCCGCCCGTTATCCTCCGATGGAATCGGGTGACGGGAGGTCGCCCAACGCCTTGTCTCGGAGGGAGGAGTGATCGTGTCCGGGTCTGTTGGGGAGGCGCACGCCGCGGCGTTTCGTGCTCTCGTTCCGGTTGGCAGCCGTATTGGCGGTGGTGGACTGGGAGATGCTTTCGCGACTGTCCTGGACATCAGTGCGCGCGAAACAGCAGGGTTGGTGACGTTCAGCTGGATGGCCTATCCACACCGTTTGGCTCACGCCCTCGGCCCTCACAGTGAATACCGCGACGACGACGCTGTGGTCGCACCCAGCCGAGTGGGCAGAAGACGCAGCCACGTGGCTGGACGAACAACTGGGGACGGGCCTCGTCTTCCGAGCCGCCCGGCAAGCCCGTGGTGATGCGCTCGAGCTGGTGGAGCCCGACTGGCCTTTCGATTCGCGGTTCTACGTCAGTAGCGTCGACTCGCTCACGGGGAATGACGGCAATGGCTGGACGTCCCTGAATACGTTCGACGAGCAAGGCTTCGACACGGCGATGCTGCGGTCGCTGCGGGCCGACGGCAGCCTGATCAGTTGGGAACGGGCCTCCGTCGACGACCTGCACGGCTCTAGATGGGTGGGCCACGCAGGGGTGGCCGCGATTGATGCTGAGACCGCCGGACTCGTCTCCTGCCAGACCTTGTCCGGGGTCCCGGACACGGTCCTGCTGGAACTCTGCTTGGGGGCAGCTCACCAAGCATCGTGGCGCGGTGCGCGGCGAGTCGTGACAGACCTTGAGGCCCCTGTGCTCGACGTCTTGGGCTTTCGCAGAACTGAGCATGGACGTGAACTCGACACCAGGTTTCTTGATGTCGACCATTCCGCGGCAGCGAGAGTCCTTGACGAGAGCCGAGACTGGTCTGGTGGATCCAGGGGGGAGGGCCGGTTCCGGAGACGATGGGGCCGCCCCACCACTGCCGTCACAGCGAGACGACTACGCGGGTGATCCACGAGATGACGACGCCGGACTCTTACGCCAGCCTTGGACGCAACCTCGCACGCCGTTGCCGCCGCCCGTAGGCCGTTGGCGCCGGGGAGATCTGAGCTGGTTGGGCGCCCCAAGTCTCAGTGCTGCTCGTCCGCGAGGCGTGAGTCTGTGAGGGAGCGCGCCCCGAGGAAGCCGATGACGGCGACGACGACAGCCAGGACGGTGTAGGTGAGTCTTTCGCCGCGGAAGAAGGCGTCCACCAGGGCGCTGGGCCAGACACCGCCGGGCAGTGCCGTGGTCACGAGGGCCGCGATCAGGGTTCCGGTCAGGGCGGTGCCGAGCGAGGTGCCGACCTCCTGCGTGGTGTCGTTCAGCGCAGCACCGAGTGAGGTCTGGTCCTCGGGCACGGCCGCCATGAGGGCCACGGCGCACGTCGTCATGAGGGTGCGGAGACCCAGCGAGAAGATGAGCATCGCCGCCGCGATCGGTGGGTATCCGAAGCGGCTGCCGACGCCCCAGGCCAGGCCACCGAGGCCGATCACGAGGAGCCCGACCCCGATCAGACAGGCGACACGGTGCCCGAAGTGCTTGATCAAGTTCTCTGACACCGGGGTGCCCCCGATCATCGCGATGACCATGGGCAGGTTCGCGAGGCCGGCCTCCAAGGGGCTCCAGCCCAATGCGTACTGGAAGTGCATGATCAGGCCGAACATGACGCCAGCCATGGCGGCCGAACTGGCGACCTGCGTCACGGACGAACCGCGCACGGTCCCGGAGTCGAACAGCGACAGGTCGAGCATGGGCGCCGGGGCGGTGCGTTCACGCCAGAGGAACCCTGCGACAGCACTGACAGCCCCCACGGCACAGGAGAGGGTGATCGTGTCGGTCCAGCCGTTGTCGACCCCCGAGGTGAGGGTGTACATGGCCAGACCCATGGCGACGACGGACAGGAATGCGCCGGGAAGGTCGAGCGGGGTCCGGGTGAGGCCGGAGGGGTCGTCGGCGGGGACACCGAGGTGGATCCCGATGGCGGCGATCAGTGCCAAGGGAGCGTTGACGACGAGGAGCCACTCCCAGCGCACATGCATCAAGGCGGTGCCGCCCAGCAACGGTCCGAGCGTGAATCCGGACATGCCCACCACGATCATCACGGTGATCGCGCGCATCCGGACCTTCTCGTCGTCGAACAGGCGGAAGACGAGGGAGTTGGTGATGGGGGCCATGCACGCCGCGGCGATGCCCAGGGCCGCCCGCAGTACGACCAGGTGGCTGGCCGTGTCGACGAACACGACGAGCAGGCTGATCAGGCCGAAGCCGGCGAGGCCGACATTGAGCACACGGCGGCGGCCGAAGCGGTCGGCGACTGAGCCAGCCGTCAGCAGGAGACCTCCGAATGTCAGGGAGTAGGCGCCGGTGACCCACTGGAGGGTGGTGGTTCCGGCGCCGAGGTCGCGTCCGATCGTCGGAAGCGCGATCGTCAGCAGGGTGTTGTCGACCATCTCCACGAAGAACGCCAGGCACAGCGCGGTCATCGGAATCCACGCGACACGGAGTGTTGGGTAGGTGCGCCGGGGGGCAGGAGCGGTCAGGGTCGTCATGGGCAGGCCTTCCAGATGGAACGCAGTTCGTTGATCGAACGTTGTTCTATCAATCTAGAACGCGGTTCGATAGAGTGCAAACATGCTGGACGACGACGCGAGCAGAGCGTCACTCGAAGCCTCACCGCAGAAGCCCCCTCGACGCGGCGGCGGCCGTGCGTCAGCTGGCCGCACGCGTGGTTCTCACTCGCTCGAGGCGGTCGTGTCAGAGGCGGTCGCGCTGCTGGACGAGGCCGGAGAGGCGGGTCTGACCTTCCGCGCGCTGGCGAGCCGGCTGGGCACGGGGGTCGGCAGCATCTACTGGTACGTCTCGAGCAAGGACGATTTGCTGGGGCGGGCGGCGGACAGCGTGCTCGGTGACGTCCTGGAACGGACTGCGCACCTCGGCGAGGGGGAGGACCCGATCGCTGAGCTGCGCGAGCTGGCTGTCGCCTTCTACGAGGCGACGGCGAATCGCCCCTGGCTCGGCGCCTACTTCTTGAGGGACACCGGCACGCAGGTCAACGGCCTGGCGTTGTACGACAGGATGGGCAGGGAAGTCATGCGGCTGCACCTGACCCCACGTCAGCAGTTCGACGCCGTGTCAGCGATCTTGGCCTATGTCGTCGGTGTCGCAGCCGACCGCGGTCAGGACCCGCCGCCCGAGGTGCGGGACGGCCGGGTGGACAGGGACGCGTACGTTGCCTCCTTCCGGAACGAGATCCGCTCGATGGACCCGAACGCCTTCCCCTTCCTGCACCACATCGCGGACGAGTTCGCGGCCCACGACGATGGCGAGCAGTTCCGTGCCGGTCTGGATCTGTTGCTCGGCGGCCTGCGTCAGCAGGCAGGCTCCTAGGGGCTCGTCTGCTGAGGGTGACTCCGACGGGCCCCACGCCCTTTCAGGGGCTCTAGGGTTCCCGGAGTCTCCCGGTTTCTGGAGTGTCGTGGCTCCGGTCCATCTACAGATCTTGGACGCAAGCGTGCCAGCGGTGTAGCCGCCATTCGATCTCGGGTAGTTGCTGGAGCAACCGGACGGCTGCCGCATGCGGGTTGTGTCCGTAGCGACGCAGTGGCTCCGTGACCTCGTGTGGGCGCTTCAGCGGTTCGAGCAGGGGATAGGTGGAGCCCAACATGGCGGCGCAGGCCACTGCCGGGACTGCGAGAAGGTCTTCCGCGGGCACCTCCGGATGGTGTTGGTGATAAGCGCTGAGCAAAGCGGGAAGGCCGAGGTGCCAGTGCTCGTCAGACACCACCGTGCGTGGGTCGCAGGCAAGTCGTCCGAGCTCTTGCACGACGGGCATGACTCGTACAGTGAGGTAGCTGGTGACGTGCTCAAGGAGGTTGGACGTGGAGCTTGATCGGTTGCCGACGGCGGTTCCTGCCTCCCGGACCGCGCCGTGGAGAGGATGCGCCCTTCTCCGGTCAGGGGGCGCAAAGGGCGGTGCCACCAGTGGATAGCTTTTCGTGCCTCGGCCGGTGTCACCTGAACAGGTGTCGTAACAGAAGAACTGGCGCGGATTGGACCTGATCGTGCAAATCGCGGGGCCCAAGTCGGGCAGTTCGTGCGGGGAGATCAGTGTCCGACCCCTTGGTAGCGGTTTACTCCGACTCGCCACACCGCGGACGCCACCAGCGCGGTCAGCGTCGCCGCGGCGATCGGGGTCAGCGCCCACGGCCACGACTTCAGCCCCAGGATCACCGAGGTCGGCAGGTAGGTGATGACCGCGAACGGCACCAGCCAAGTCATCACCAGCCGGATCGAGCGTCCGTAGATGTCGAGCGGGAAGGACGCGAAGTAGCGCAGCGTCGAGATCAGGGTGGGGAAGGCGGACTGGGCCGAGGGCTCCCAGAAGGCGATCGTGTTGACCAGCAGGTTGAGCGCGGCGTTCAGCACGAAGCCGCACAGCAGGGTGAGCAGCAGCACCAGCGGGGTCCACCAGCGCCACTGCACCGGGGCGTGGGCCAACCCGAGTCCCAGCAGGGCGCCGCCCAGCCCGACGTTGCCCACCCCATGGATCGAGGCCAGTTGGGCCATCTGCTGCAGCACCGGCGGCATCGGACGCACCAGGATGCGGTCGAAGGTGCCGTCGTTGACCGAGCCGCGCAGCGCCCACGTGCCGTCGGTGAACATCTCGCCGAGCCCGAGGCAGATGGTGACCAGTCCCTGCAGGATCATGACCTCGGCCATCGTCCAGCCCCCGAGGGTGTCGACCTGGTGAAAGAAGGTGATCAGCACCACGATCTGCGAACTCTGCAGCAGCAGCGCCCCGAGGATGCCGATCCAGAAGTCGCCGCGGTACTCCATGGCCGAGCGCGGCTGGGCCAGTTGCAGCTTGGCGTAGACCTTGAGGTGGCGCATCGCTCAGCCGCCCTGGATGTTGACCACGTTGAACGCGCGCCGCCAGGCCAGGTTCGCCAGCGCCCACAGCACCACCAGCCAGGCCACCTGCGCCCCGAGCAGGATGGCGGTCTGCGTGGGGTCCGCCTTGCCCAGATAGAAGGTCAGCGGCGTGGACGCGATGCCGCGCAGCGGTGCCCATTCGGCGATGATCCGCAGCCAGCCGGGCATCAGCGCGAGCGGCACGATGGTGCCCGACAGCACCTGGATCACCGCCTGTTGGGTCCACATCAACCCGACCCCGGACTGGGTCCAGAACACCAGCAGGGACACCAGGAACACCACCAACGCCTTGGTGAGGAAGCCCAGCACCACCGCGATCACGAAGAGCGCCGTCGCCCCCGGGCTCGCCGGCGGCAGGATCCGCAACCATGCCACGCCGAGCCCCATCACCAGCACCAGGCTGACCACGCCCTCGACCAGCGACCCCCCGGCGGCGCGAGCGAGCTGGGTGGTGGCGTAGTTGAGTGGGCGCACGTAGTCGAGCACCACGTCACCCGAGCGGATGGTCTGCATCATCCCCGAGCCGATGCGCCAGCCGACCAGGGCGTTCAGGCCGTAGGCGATCACGATGTAGGTGCGCATCTGGTCCCACGAGTAGCCCTGGATCGCCGGGCGCGAGGCGTAGGCGGCTCGCCACAGGTAGTACAGAATCACCACCCACACGAACGTGAGGCCCACGTTCATGAACGTGGTCCAGCGGTAGGCCACCGCCTGCTGAAAGGTAGCCCCGGCGATGGTCTGATACGGCGAGCGCGGACGCAGGCGTCCGAGCTTCACCGGTGTCGCGGCGGCCTCGCTCACGACGCGTCCTCGGACTCGAACCGCAGGTCGCCCTCGTAAAGCCGGCGCACGATGGCCTCGGTCGTGGTGCCCTCCACCGACAGGTCAACCACGGGCAAGGCCCGCACCAAGCGCGAGACCACTTCCCCCGAGGTCAGCTGACGGGAGTCGAAGCGGGCCGTCACGGTGTGCTCATCGGACGAGCTCAACTCGAGGGCATCCCTGCCCAGTGCAGCGGACGCCCGGTCGCCGGCGTCCCGCAGTGCCTCACCGAGGGTGACCGTGACCGACTGCTCCCAGCCGAACCGCCGGGTGACCTCGGCCAGCGCACCGTCGAACACGATCCGGCCCTCGTCGATCATCACCATGCGGGGACACAGCTGTTCGATGTCGCCCAGGTCGTGGGAGGTGAGCAGCAGCGTCAGCCCCCGCTCGCGCACCAGGCGTCCGACGAACTCGCGCAGTTTGGCCTTGACCGACACGTCCAGGCCGATGGTCGGCTCGTCGAGGAAGAGCACCCGGGGGGAGTGCACCAGGGAAGCCGCCAGGTCGCAGCGCATCCGCTGCCCCAGCGACAACTGGCGCGCAGGCACGTTGAGCAGGGGTTCGAGGTCGAGTACCTCGACCAGCTCGTCCATCGTGGTGCGGTACTGCTCGGACGGCACCGCGAAGATGTCCCCGAGCAGCCGCAGCGACTCGATCACCGGAATGTCCCACCACAGTTGCGTCCGCTGCCCGAACAGCACCGAGATGTTGCGCGCGTTCGCCACCCGGTTGCGGTGGGGTGTGACGCCAGCCACGTCGACCTCACCCGCGGTTGGCACCAGGATCCCGGTCAGCAGCTTGATGGTGGTCGACTTGCCGGCCCCGTTCGGGCCGACGTAAGCCACGGACTCACCGGGCTCGATGGTGAGATCCACGCCCTTGAGCGCCTCGACGGTGGTCCACCGTGGCCTGAGAAGATGCTTCAACGAGCCCTTCAGCCCCGGCGAGCGCACCGGACGTCGAAACGACTTGCTGAGGCCACGAGCCGTCACGATCGGATTCACAGAAGCCTCCCCATTTGGGGAGAGCTTCCCATGCTCGCGCCCCTCGCATGATCAAGCAAACAGCAATACGCACTGTCATGCCGCTGACCGTGTCGACGACGGTCGAAAAGGGAGCCAGTAGCGACGGTCGAAAAGAGGGCCACGCGATCAGGATAGGGGGATGATCAGCGTGGATGTGTGGACCGAGGTTCGGTATCTGCATGCCAGTGAGGGCTTGTCGGGTAGGGAGATCGCGCGGCGGTTGGGGGTGGCTCGCAAGACGGTCGCGAGGACGTTGGCCTGTGACGGTGCTCCGGCTTACAAGCCGCGGCCCCCGGTCGCGGGGGCCTGGTCCGGGGTCGAGGCGGTAGTCGGGCGTTGTTGCTGGAGTTCCCGGAGATGCCGGCGACGGTGTTGGCTGAGCGGGTCGGCTGGGAGGGGTCGATCACCTGGTTCCAGCAGAACGTGGCCAAGCGGCTCTCCCCAGCACCCTCGAGAATCGCTGCGGTGGCGTCGGTGATCAGCTGCACGGTAGTGAGCCGTTGCTGTCCGTCCACGACCACCGAGCTCGTCAGCCGTTGAGTCGGTGGGGGGGAGTTCGGATAGTTTGGAGAATCACCAATAATCGATCTGAACAAGAGGAGATGTCATAATGTCGCTTATCGGCCACTCCCAGGTACGCCTCTGAAGCTACGCATAGCTCGGGGTTAGGCAAGAGGAACACGTGTGTGGTGGTCGCCTTCCGCGCCCAAAGGGCTCCTGCAAGAGGCGGAAAGCAGCGCTGCTGACAGGCCGCAAGTGCACCGCTGCTCAGAACGAATCCCCAGCCGAGCACCCGACCTCACGTACGCACGGCCCCAGCTCACCTGGGCAACCCTGGGACTGATTGACCTCCGCGAATGCTGCGAAAGCGGCGAGCCTTAGGATTAATTCTTCGCCCGGGGTGCTTGGTTCTCTGCGTGATCCATGAACTTTCGCCAGAAATACCCGGCCGCGAATGCGATATAGCAAGCGCCTACGAAACGATTGAGCCAGATGTTCAAGGGTGCCCCCCATACCCACAACAACAGCAACAATGCAAGTATCTGAAGGATTCTTTGCGCCTTGCGAGCCCTTTGAGGTATTACCCAGTGCATGCATGTCCTAGCTTAAGTGGCTCATCACAGTGGAGGGTGTAGAGGCGGGGTGATCTGGGGCGGCGCGTCGGTCCGCGGTTGAGGGTCGAGGTCTCCCGAAGATGGAAGTTCTCACACTGCCCATCTGGAAGACCTCGACGTGCCCCACGCTACCTTCGTTCGTCCTGACCTGACCACGTTCGCCCGTGTCGATGAGCTCGGCCTGGAGGTTGTCGGCCAGCGCCTCGACCCTGCTCGGGCGGTGTTGGCGTGCCGGGTCGTCGATGATGACCGGTGGTGCCGTCGGTGTGGCGGTGAGGGCATCCCGCGTGGCACCGTGGTCCGGCGCCTGGCCCATGAGCCGTTCGGGTGGCGCCCCACCCTCCTGGTGGTTACGGTGCGCCGCTACCGGTGTGGTGAGTGCGGTCATGTGTGGCGCCAGGACATGAGCAAGGCCGCCGAACCGCGGGCGAAGTTGTCCCGGCGAGCGTTGCGGTGGGCGCTGGAAAGCATCGTGGTCGCCCACCTGACCGTCGCCCGGATCGCCGAAGGCCTCGCGGTGTCGTGGAACACCGCCAACGATGCCGTCCTGGCCGAGGGCCAACGCGCCCTGATCGATGACCCCAAGCGATTCGACGGCGTCCAGGTGATCGGCGTCGACGAGCATGTGTGGCGGCACACCCGCAAGGGCGACAAGTACGTGACCGTGGTCATCGACCTCACTCCGGTCAGAGATGACACCGGCCCGGCCCGCTTGTTGGACATGGTCGAGGGCCGCTCCAAACAAGCGTTCAAGACCTGGCTCGCCGCCCGCCCGCAGGAGTGGCGCGCCAACGTGGAGGTGGTCGCGATGGACGGGTTCACCGGCTTCAAGACCGCCACCACCGAAGAACTCCCCGACGCCACCCCCGTGCTGGATCCGTTCCACGTCGTCCGGCTGGCCGGCGATGCGCTCGAACAGTGCCGACGCCGCATCCAACAAGACCTGCACGGTCATCGCGGCCGCGCAGCTGATCCGCTGTACCGGGCACGACGGATGCTGCACACCGGCCTGGACCTGCTCACCCCCAGGCAGAAGACACGGTTGGAGGCCTTGTTCGCCGGCGATGACCACGTCGAGGTCGAGACCACCTGGGGCATCTACCAGCAGATGATCGCCGCCTACCGAGAACCCGACAAGGCCAAGGGCAAGACCCTCATGCAAGCCGTCATCGACGCGATCGGCAGTGGGGTCCCCAGGCGCTCTGACCGAGGTCATCACCCTCGGCCGCACCCTGAGGAAGCGGGCCGCCGACATCCTCGCCTACTTCGACCGACCCGGCACGTCGAACGGGCCCACCGAAGCCCTGAATGGCCGACTCGAACACCCCCGGGGCAGCGCCCTCGGCTTCCGGAACCTCACCCACTACATCGCGCGCAGCCTCCTCGAGACCGGGGGCTTCAGACCCCGACTACACCGTGGATTGTGAAGAGCCGCATTCGCTCCAACCCGGTCCTCCCCCACTGGGTCCTGAGCCATATCAACGCAGTGACGTTGGGGCCGCTCATGAAGGATCTAGGAGTTCGCTAGCGGTCTAGTGGCGCTAGTTCGGGAGCCCTTCGGCAGCGCCCCCGGAAAGCTCAACGCTCTCGCGATTTCTGCTTTCAGCTTTCGGTCATCGGTATTCAGGAAAGCAGAAAGCAGCACCGGGATGGCATCACGTTGCCTCAAGCCTGAAGTGCCAAGGTCAGCCAAAGGACTGAACCTCGTACCCCAAGTCAGCAAGTTCGCGCAGTGGCGTCGTCCCTGTCGTCCGCCGCGCCGATAAGAAACTGCGGGAGCCCGGGCTCGGGCTCCCGCCACGCAGCTGGGTCGTTGAGGTCGACGGCTCGTCCCGACGAGCCCAGGGGTCGAGGTGGATCATCGATCCATTCGCGGACGTAGATCGCCACGACACCACGGTGCCTGAGCAAAGCCACCGCTTCGGCGGCCTCTGCGGGGTCCACGGACGGATCGACACCCAGCACAGTGAAGAGACGCCAGCCGATCTCCCACACTCCGTAGTAGTCCTCGTCGACAAGTCCGAGAATCTCACGCTGGATGTCGCTCACGCTCATGTTGGATTTCCCTCCAGCGGAATCCGGTCGGTGACGGTGCCGTGTCGACTGATACGAAGGTATGGCCCTCGCTTAAGGGGATTCGGGTCGGTGGCCTTGCCCGGCATGACTCGGATCTCCTCCCCGGGGCGCTCGGGGTTCGAGTACCTGACGCCGAGACCGCCCCACTGCTCCGGGGTGCATCGGCTCGATCGAGACCTTCGCAGAAGGGCCGGATGTCAGTTCGAATGATTGGTGTCGTTGTACGCATGGATCGAAATCGGCGCTTCGCCGTTGGCCGTTTCCACGGGCACGGCAGGGATCAACCATGCGATCACCGCCGCGAGGATCAGGCACGTCAAGCGCTTCACAATCTCAAAGCCTCGTGAAGCGCCGAGAGCGCGGCGAAGTATGCTCGACAGCCTTCGAGAATTGCCTCGTCTCCCGGAGTGGCAACGCGCAACTCATCCAGCCAGACGGCGAGCTCGACCAAGCTGCGCTCCGGTGGACGTTCGAATCGCGCACCGGAGAGTGCGGACTGAGCAAGGCCCGCGTAGTAGGTGTCCGCCTCAAGCAGATCCATGATCCAGTCCCCCAAGTCCGGGTCGTCTGGCGAGGGCGGGAAGGGAAGTTCTCGCAAAGCTGCTGCTGCATCCTGAACTGCTTGTCGGTCCATGATCAATCCCAGTACGTGACGAGGCGGCCGTCGTTGGTCCAGTAGCCCTCGTCTGGAGTCCGTGGGTGACTTCCTTGGAACCACGTATTCATTTCATCTCAGCCTTGGGCCATTGGAGAGGTGGAGATCAGCCACTGCCTGACCCCGCCTCATACGAGACGTACAGATCCAGTGGATCCACTCGGACACCTGCCAGAGGCACGAGATCAGGCCGACCGTAAACATCGTCCACGTTGCCCACTCTTGGGGATGTTCTCCATCCCCTCCCGCAGCAGGGATGAACACCACCGCAACCATAGCGAGTGCGTATATGACGCCAGACCAGCGGACGAGGACCGTAAAGCGATCCTGAGTGCGCACGGCGTAGTAAGTGGTGGCCCGAGCAATCACGCCGGCACCCAGACAGAGTCCGAAAGCGATGACAAACACGATCCCCCGCTACTTATCAGGGCCCTGTAGCCGAGCACCTATTAACCATATTTGCCAAGCGCTCATGCGTACTCCCAACGCTCATTCCCGGTCATTACTTGGAGTCGTTCTGCCGTGTCGGCGATGGAGTGTCCTGGTTGCGCTCAACAATTCCACGCCATACGTAGCCAAGGACAGCCCCAATGCCAATCGCAGTGACTATCCTGCCGGCCCAATAGTGCCGAAACTGTAAAGAGATTATCATGACGGCAATTATGAAGGCGGCGATCAGAATCTTATTGACGATGGTCGCACGCCGACGGGAGATATGCATGGCAGACTCAACCCCTGACACTCGTGTAGCTAGAAGTGTTGTACATGGAATGGATCCTTCGAAGTAGCTGACAAGCGAAGGTGCATAGCCCAACTTACCGGTCGTACCGCCGGGGGTCTCGTGAATCTGGACCGGGCGTCAGGGTCGAGCTCAGCGACGGTGGTCAGATCGATGATGGTGAAGCTGCGTGGGGATTGCTTGGTCCCGCCGATCGAGTCTGGCCGCGGGCGGGTGCAACCGACACCAAACCGCTGTTCGTTGGTACTCGCTGGTGCCCGTTCATCCATGAGCCGGTACAAGCCGGGCCGGTCATCGGACCCAAATCGTGCGTAGGAGGTTGGGCTCCATGGTTGAAGGGTTGGGATGTCTCCGTCAAGGGGCGAACATCACAACTTGGATGCGGACGAATGTTGTCATCCGGCCGCCCCCCTTGGCCCGTTGCCGCGGTGCAGGACCACCTCCGTCGGTCCAGTTCCAGGCTGGGCCCACGCGAGCTTGCCCGCTCGCTCCATCTCGCGGTTGGCAGAAGCGAGTACCGACTGGAGTCGTTCGTCCTCACCGTCGATCGCGACCACGAACGGCACACTCTGGCTGCGCCAGCGGTCGACAATGTTCGGAAGGATCGACACAAAGGTTTCACCCACGGCCGTCGTGCCGACCACCCCCCGCGCAAGCACGAGGTACCCCCGAAAGTTCCCAAACCACTCCAAGTCTGAGATCAAGTCCACCGCGGCATCAAGTCCCACGATCTCGTGGGGAAACATGAACGCCCTCGCCAAATAGTCGACCAGGGCCGATCGGTCCACGAGCCCTTGAAGATCGAGCTCGATGACTCTCATTCCTCGCTCGCATGCTTCGTCCGCAAGCCTTACAAGTTCAGGGCCGCCCAAGCCGAGGTGGATCACGAACGCCCGTGCGATGTCGGCCGTGCTCATGGCCCGATCCGAATCGGCGGATTAGCGTGGTACCAGCCGGGGCGTGCCTGTTCGAGGAGACCCGCCAGGCCGGGCCGGTCCTTGGTGGCCCCCGACATCCGTTCCACTACCAGATGCTCTCCGGAAACCCCAGCCTGGCGTAGTGCCTCCACCTGAGGCGCCGGATCCTGGTGCAGCGTCGACACCCGCGCATCTACCCACGTCGTCATCGCGTGATCCTCCCTCTCCCTCACACCGGAATCCGAAAGGACCCTCCGTTGATGCCTTCCGTACAGAGTAGGTACTGAGCGAAAGTCGTAGGCGCATGCGCCGCAATGAGTCACGTCTTCACATGTCGCGAAAACGATCAGACCGCCTTTCCTGTCTCGTACATGAGGCGTCCGGCGTCTTCCTGTTTCGCCAAGTACTTGGCGACCACTTGGGCACGCGCGCTGTCATGGGCATCCACCGCCAGCAGGTTGGGTGACGACCACTCGAGAAGCGTCCCAAGCGAATCAAGTCCCTTCACAATCTGTTCCTTAGGATGGAAAGATTCTCCAAACCAGACTCGGAAGACGAACCGCCCCGATGGGTTCAGCACTTGGGAGATCATGTAGGTCATACCGCCAGATGGGGCTGTGCGAACGATGTCCCCCAAGGCGAGGTTGTAGACGAAGAATGGAATGCAACAGACCTCGAACTGATCCTCATCCAATTGGCGACACCAGAGCTGTTCGAAGCGATCGACTTCGCGAAGAGGCGCATTGATGATGAAGTTCGCACGCTCTCGCCACACCGGGTTTTCATGGGTCGAGTACGAAGGTTGGCCGGTCAACGTGGCCACCGATCCGGCGGTGAAGCACCTTCGCATCCAACGGGAGGAGTCACGGGGTCATCACGCGAACCATTGCCAGTACTAGCAGCGCAGCGAAGGACGCAGAGGTCAGTTTGAACATGTCTCGTCCTACCACGTTGAGGCAGTGATATGTCAAGGCTTCGTGCTTGATCTGCCGAGGGCACCTTCAGTGGGGACATAGAAGGTGCCGGATTCCCTCACTGGCGAGCTAGTTCAAGGGTTCGCCCGCCACGGTCGGACAGGATCAGGGACTGCCCATCGATCCGGTAGCGGGGTTTTGCTCCGATCACGGTGTGGAAGAAGGTCGCGCCAGCTCCGGCGTCACCCACTGTTCCCACTGCGCCGACGGCGAGGTCTTCGAACGACAATTGGTCTCCTGACACCACCAAGTGGGACTGGAAGGCGTTGACGCTGTCGTAGCCGGTGACCTTGTCGCCGGAGATCTTCATGTTCGCCTTGGCGGGTAGGCTGGCGTCTGGGCCGCGGGCACCGGTGACCCGCCAGTTGCCGTCCAGAGGATTCGCACTGCAGGCGGCGAGTCCCGATCCCGTCCCAGCCGCCACGGCGGTCAGGGTCAGTATTGTCCGCCGAGTGGCACGCACCTGCTCAAGGTCGACCATGCGGCAATGGTGACCCGGCGATGGGGGAAGAGTCAACGGTGGTCAGAGTGGAAATCGGGTCCTGAGCGCCGGAGAGTGGCCGCTGCTATAGAAGGCATCCCCGCCGAGCACCGGACCTGACGTACCCCGTCCTGGCCTTTGCAGCTCATGAGGCTGGCGTCACCCGGCGGTAGGTCGTGAGGGACGGGCAGGTACCCGGCGGCAACGATGGAAGTCGACCAAGACAACCCGTCCCCACCCGAAGAACCTGCCCTGTGATCCACCGAAATGCTCCGTTGACTCCCCCAAACGACCGTCCGCGGCTGGTGCTGCGCTGCCACCACCGTCCGATCGCCAACATCGCCGACCTGACGAGGCCCTCCCCTGCGCCACCAAGCGCGTGGGGGCTGGCAGGCCCTTCAGGAGACAGGTCGCACCTTGAAGTCCTTGGGACTGGCTGCCGCTATGAACTCGGCTAGCTCGCGTCTGACAAGGATCTGTCGGTAGGCGCTCCAGCCGTCCCCGAACCACTCCGGGCTCGCGGCAATGTCCACGTCGCTCAGAGGAGGCTGGATCTTCAACGGCGGCAACGTTCCGAAGGCCAGCGGCATCCACCGCCACGTGCCGCAGTCAGAACACCTGGCTCCCGCTGAGCCGTGTTGCTGGACCGCCTTCACGCTCAACTCGTCGTGATCGAACCAGGACTCCCCCACACTGGGCACCACGATCTGTTGTGCTTGCCCTGAGGGGACTCCATGCCACTCGACCTTGAGCAGATCGAGTTGGAACCTCGATGCAGCGTCCTCGGCCAACGAGGACTCCAGGCAGATTGCGTTGAACTGCCAGTTGGGCACCCAGCCGCCTTCGGCGACCTTGAAGCCCTTGGGCTGGAGCACGATTGAGCCGGTCTGCGGGCCCTTCGGAACGCCGCAGGCATGGCACCAGCCATCCTCGCCGAACTCGGCGCAAGACCCCAGGAGTCCTCGGGCCAAGGCCAGCCGCGGTTGCGCTTCAAGCAGAGCTCGACGTATTCGGTCATCTCAACTCCAAGCTCGGAGGATCTGCGTGTAGTCAGAGTAGAACCGTCGGGCGGTATCGACGATCTGCGCCCGGCTGGCGATCTACGTCTTTGCACTGTATGAGATCGCTTGTCTCCACAGGTTCGTGAAGACCTGCCTGCTTATCCCCACACAGACAGTCCTCCACCCAGAACTGCGACAAGCATCAGCCCCCTCGGGGCCGCAGACCTCCCGGCGCTCGAAATTCTCATCTGATGGCACTCGGATCGTGGCACCATTACCGAATCCGGGTTCCAGGAGACCTTTGTCAACGGCCTTGGCAGCGGTCATGGCAGTTCGTACGAGTTCCAACGCCGGAGCCAGCTTTTCCGGATCGCCCAGGCCAACGGCAGTGGTGAACACCAGCGTGATCCACCTGAGTCGTGTCGGTCTTCATCTGGCACTGGACGCGGCGTTCTCGGCTCGAGTCACGCCGTGGCACTCAATACTCAAAATCCGGTGGCTGTCAGCATTATAGATGACCACTGAGCGCAAAGCGCGAGAATTGGGGCAATCACATGATAGATTCCAACAGCTCGCGGGGCGAACAGGGGAATCAGCAGCACTGGCGCCAGACAAATGACGATCGAGAGCCAGCATCGAAGTATTGCTTCTGATGTCGCGCCGACCAAGATCGCGTCCCACACCTGTACCGCCATGAAGCCTCCGAACAGAAGTGCGCCGGGCAGAGCGACCAGCAACCCAATCAACTTCCCAGCGGGTTGGCGGTCACGCCCAGTCTTGTCAGAATCCACGATCGATTCCTTGGAGGCACGCATCACATCAACGACCCTAGCGCGGCGCCAGCCTCGATCCAACAGCCAAACTCGTCTTCCCTCGTGCACTGCAGGACGACGTGAAAGGGCACCGGGGCACGATCCCACCACTCACCGTCCGTGACCGCGACCGCGAAATCGGCCGATGCCGTCGCCAAGGATTTCACGAGGGTCGTCAGCTCGGTGGGATGCGCGTCGACGAGCGCTTCATCAGCGCTGCAGATCAGCACGACCACGCCGTTCTGGAATGGCAGCCACTCCAAATCGCTTATGCAGTCCTGGAAAGCGGACCAGTTCTCGCCAAAATAGTGGGGAAACTGAAACGCGGCGGAGAACTCGTCGAACAGGCCAGCAACCGAGCGCGCCTTGATCCCACGGATAGTCCGGACCAACAGCCCTGCGTCTTGCCACTCACGCGCCGCAGCCGCGATTGTCCTTTGATTGACGATGGTTGTAAGGAACGGATTCGAGACAGTCCGCAGCTGATCTGCAGCGTTCATGATTCACCTGTACTTCAAGGAACTCTTGTACGTGGCTGGTGCGATAGTAGTACGTCGATGTGTCACTGCTTGTCGCCCCCTGCTGCTTGGTTGCCCTGGTGCGCGAGTTGATGGCCAAGATCTCGCCAGTTGCTCTGGTTCCACCGACCGAGTCGGGCCCGCGCGGGCGACACCCGACACTGAATCACGCTGGTAGTCGGTGGTGTAGGGCTTCTCCTCCGCTGCATGCGCGGTGTCGGGTCGACCTTGGGGGTGGTCGGTTGGCGGCCGAGCGGATCTTCGGTGCTGGTGGCCCCGGCGGGTGGAGTCAGGGCCAACGGCTCCTGGTGCGCTCAAACTCCGCTACCTGCGTGCCCCGTTTTCGGTTCTGGTAGATGTTCGCAGCCGTCGCACGCGCCGAGGTGGTGTGGGACGCGTTGGCTGTGAGAGGGCATGCGGACCAGCCCGTCATGAAGCGGCGGAACGCTGCGTCCCCCAATCCGCCGCCGTTACCCACAGCCGAATTTGCCCTTCATGGAGCGCACCGCGGCCTCGGTGTCGACCCCCTGTGCCCAAGCGGCCTCTCCGACCCGCAAGTCGGATGGCACGTCGATCCACTGGGCAACGTCGTCCTGTTCTGGACCCAGCCAGATGTATACCCCGAGGTAGGTTCCGGGACGCGCATCGGGCATCCTCTCGGCTAAGAACAGTGCCTCCACTGGTTGCCCTGTAGCTCGCCTGTCGAGAACGAAAGGCGGCCCGTCCTCGACCACTTCTGCGTCGTTGGGTACCTCCTTGAACGCTGCTCGACTGATGGGGAAATCGCAGGCACTCTTGGCCACATAGCCTTGGCCGGTGTGCAGCACGTAGACGCTGGGGGAAGGGTCAGAGGGGGCGCAGCCATACGCACAAGCCAGGATTGCGATGCCTGCAGCCACTGCAATTGGCCGAGTGATCAGCACAGCGATCCTCCCGCTGGGACATCCGCCAGGGCGGAGTGTGCGGCCGCAGCAGTTGCACGGATCCCCTGCCATTGGGGGGATTCGAGGTCGGCAAACGTCCAGCCGAGCTGGTCGTTGGAGAGCATGCGGTCAAGTTCTCGACAGGCAGCGGCGGCTTCGGGCGACGCCTCTTCGACCAGACTCGCGCGCGGTCGATAGAGGTCGTCGAACTCGAGGGCAAGCTCATCGACAAGGTCAGTAACACCCAGCGCCTCGAGGTACTTGATCTGATCGGGGGCCGACGTAGCGAGTCTGCCGAGCGAGTGGGCAAGCGCCTGAAAGGGTTCCGGCATCGTCATCGAATGATCTCTCCCAAGTCGCCGTTGGGGCCGATGACCCGCCGGTTGGGAGAGGACTCCAGGCAGATCGCGTCGAACTGCCAGTCCGGCACGCAGCCGCTCTCGACGGCCGTGAAGCCCCTTCGCCGGTCCTCGGACCACGGCCAGCCGCGGCCGCGCTTCAAGGTGAGCTCGACGTATTCGGTCATCTCAACGCCAGGGGTCGGAGGACCGGAGCTCATCGCCACTTGGTGCGTCATCCGCAATACCAAAAATGCTGGGACAATCGAATGAAGCGACACCCCTCGCCAGTAGCCGGAGCCTCAATGTCTGAATCTGTGTACCAGATCCCCGCGGTCCGTCCCAGCAAGCTCTTGTCGGTCGCGAAAACGACCCCCGCCCGATCCACCCGTACCTCATCGTCCACTGTGAGACCACCGAGTCGCGGCGGAAGTGGGATCACATCCCCTTCGCTGGAACTCGAATCAGTATGTTCCTCAACCCACTGTGCCGCGCGAAGATAATCAGACTCGTGTCTGTAGAACACGGGGGCGGAACGCGGTTCTAGCCCCACCACGACAGGGAACACGAGTATCGACCAGGCGAGGGCGGCGACAAGGACGGGACGTGAAAGCGAGTTCCAAGCGAGCTTGCGGGTGAGTGCCGCGCGAAGAATGACTGCTGAGACGGTGACCGTCAAGGCGAGGGTGGTGCGCCA
Source organism: Aestuariimicrobium sp. T2.26MG-19.2B (assembly GCF_950101875.1). Taxonomy (NCBI): domain Bacteria; kingdom Bacillati; phylum Actinomycetota; class Actinomycetes; order Propionibacteriales; family Propionibacteriaceae; genus Aestuariimicrobium; species Aestuariimicrobium sp. T2.26MG-19.2B. Next base: position 261,502 of record NZ_CATNLW010000002.1, read on the forward strand.
ATCCCAGGAGTCCCGCCAGTAGATCTCGACGAACGGGTCGACCCACCACAGCGGGGACTCGCCGCGGAGACTCATGAGCCATGCCAACGCGTGAATGGTCGATGTGGCGAGTGCGAGTCCAAGAACGGCAGTGATAGCGAGCCTGCACGCGACGGCTGGTACACCGGTCGTGGTCTTGCTGGGGACCATGGAGGCCTCCGTGGGCGCGTGAGGTGTCACCACGAGCAGTACCACCATGGCCCTCGAAGATGGACCGGGTACTTGCATGCCACAGTCCGCATGCCTCCCCCCAGCGGCCGGAAACTAGTGACGATGAACATGGCCAACACAGTTGCTCCAGGCATGATCACCTTCATATGGCTCCATCCTCACGAACACCACCGGCCCGGCAGGCGGCGCAAACAACGGACCGCCCAAGTGGGCCGGCACGTTCGCGGGCGTAACCCAGCCTAGTAGACGTTCGCGACTGTGGGTAGGGAGAGGGCGGCGCAGAGGGGCTGCCCGAGCGTGTCCCCTTCCCTAGAGCGCTGGTGAGCACAGTTCCTTGTCGCCGGAGGGCTGACGAGAGCAGAGCCGCCTCAGGATTGTGACGCCCGAGGCGTGGTTACGATGAGAGGGCAGGTATGCGATTCGTGGGCACCAGCTCCCAGTGGGCCGCGGGATCTCCGTCTGTGCGTCGGCTTCGAAGTCCCCCGGCCGACGTGAGCACGAGGAACGAGCCCACGTTCGCGGCTACAGCGAGTGCGCACTCTGGCGGGACCAAATCTGCCGCCTAGTCCAAGCCACCGAGGGTCGGGTCAGTCCACCAGGTAACTCGGGGATTCAGTTCCGCAGCGAGGGTTGCGAATTTCAGGTCGTCCATTTCGAGGTATCCCTGACCATCAACGAAGAAGACGCTTCGCTCGAAGCCTCCTGCCAGAGTCATCATCATGTCCGACAGTGAGCCGAACTCAATTGGGTGTTCGGTCTCTTCAAGGCGGAAGTGACGCATCGGCCGGGACGGATCTCCAAAGTCAACCAAGTAGAAATCCCCTGCGCCGTTGGCGAAGAGGGGGAGCCAGTTCGGACTCCACCGGGGGTCGCTGACAAATGCGCGGTAATTGTGAACCGCGTCCTCGATCGAGAGGAAGTAGAAGCCCGGAAAGATCTGAAGGTCATCCAGTTTGAATCCAGATGTTCGGGTGCCATCACGCCAGGAGTAAAGCGCCTCGGTCTGCGCATCAGCGGGCAGCCCCGCCGCTTGGAGGAATTGTCTGGTCTGGGTCGGGCTCAACCCAGGCTGCAACGCCTCCAAGGTCGCGCCACGGCCCAGCCTCTTCAGGCCACCCTGGACGCGGGACAAACCCTGAAGCGTGGCAGAAATCACGGCCAAAGGTAACATTCAACGGGCCCCTGACACCGACTCCGTCACTCTGAGAGAGTCTGCTTGCAGTCCCCTAAGTCGGTTGGACAGGGGCGGCGCGGGGTTGGAGCGCGGCTCAACGAGCGCTCCGAGCAGCTCGACAGGGCCGAGGGCAGCAGGCGGTCAGGTCGCGTCACTGCTTTGTTCCCGCTCCAAGGCTCCCAGCTGCGCCGCTCGTCGCTCCTGCCAAGCCCTCAGCTTCTCCACCGCACAGGGGGTGGCGAGCACATCAAAGTCGGGCCATCGCCTGACCACGAAGGAAGCCTCCTTCTCGGCCGACGGTCTCCGCGCATCGGGCAGTTCCTTGTCGAGTAGGGCCATCCAGATGACGGGCGAAAACCACTCGTCTGTCAATGCGGCGTCGATCTCAAGGAACCATTGGCCACGGTCGCGAACGAGCCGCACCCGAATGTTGTCGTGAACGAGCAGCACCACTTGGTTGCCGAAAGCGTTGGTGTCTTCATCGCCGATCACGGCGGAAAATCCTTCGCCCACCAGTCGGTCGATCAAGCCCCTGTAGGCCGCAGGTACGTCGCGGAGTAGGTATCCCGACGAACGTTCGTCGCGAGCCAGTGGGCCGAGATTGCTACCCCACATCCATGCGCCTCTCCCGCGCTTCAAGATTGCTAACGATCTCGTCCATCGGACCGAACAGTTCCGGCGTAGACAGTTCGAAGAGGGCTTCCGCCAAAAAGTCACGATCAATCGGATCCAGCTCGACGTCCTCTGCACCGTGGAGCACTTCAGCCCAGCTCTCGAGCAGTGCCTCGGACAGATTTCCCCGGGTGAACTCATCCAGGGCCCGTCGCACGGTCATGCGATCAAGGAACGCCGACTGCCCGTCCGCATGGAGCGCAGATCGTCGAACGGCATCAAGTGCTGCGTCCATGTCAGGTCCCAGAGTCAGGAGCGCGTCGAGAGCGCTTGGGCGATCGCTGTAGGCGGTCATGCGCGCTTGTCCTTCACATGGACGATTGTTCCATCTGGGGCGACCGTCGTCTTGGTGACTCGGCGTGACCGGGCAGGGCGCACGTCGGGCCCCCACTGGGTCCATCGATGCAGTCCTGCCACCGGCGAGCCATGGCCAAGGATTCCGTCTCGACGCGACCGACTCGACGATCGGACTCCCCCGGGAGAACCAGGCGGATCGTCCTGCTCTCAATCCCGGGTCGAAGATCAACGGTCAACTGCCCTTGCTCACCACGAGTCGGTCGCCATCTTCCCAGGGGTAGCTTCCAGTGCTGGTCTCGGATGAAGAGGGTCCTGTTGGCGACCTGATACGAGGCGATGCCAAGGATGAGAAGCGTCAGAGCACCATTCGAAGCCACGAGGAAGATGTTGTCCACAGATCTTTCTCTGACCAGCATCGGTATGTATTGGAACCACTGAGCTGCAACAATCAGCCCTCCTGGCGCGAAGACCGCACACACGATGATCGCCGACTCGCTCACCAGCCAACGAAGTGACCCCAACCGGAAGAGCACGCCACTCCCCTACCGCTGTGGTGCCCGAGCGGAAACCGACGATGTCGCTGATGCAGGAAGAGCACTGCTCACCTCGGGTCGATGAACACGCGCTGGCACCCCTGAGCACGTATCCATGTCGGTGGCCAGCACCTCGACCGTGGAGTAATGAGCCGGAGGCGCACGCCAGAAGGAGGCTGCTCGTATGACCATGGATTTCCGGACTCCCACTTACTCCCCCCGCGCTTCCTCAGGCACGACCGGAACTGCCGCCTGCTCTGCCATCATCGCCACCGACGCCGCGGCTGACACCTGCAGTTCCGGCTCCACACCCGTGTGCTGGATCAGGACCAACACGCTGTGACCGTCGAGCACCCGGCTTGAACCTGCCTTGAGCGGCGCTGCCGGTGAGTCGTCCGCTGCGGTGTCGGCCGCCACGTCCCAGGCCTCGGCGTACTCCGCCGGCGGCAGTGTCACCTCCACCGGGTCGGGCCGGCCGTTGAAGTAGAGCAACGCGTGGTCGTCGATGATCGGGTTGCCGATGGCGTCCTTGCCGGCGATGCCATGACCGTTGAGGTACATGCCGATCACCCGGGCGCCGGGCGCTCCCCAGTCGCTGTCCTCCATCGGACGGCCCTGCGGGTGCAGCCAGACGATGTCGTTGAGCCGCTGCTCATCGCCGACCCTGGCGACTGCGGCGCCGGTGAAGAAGCGCTTGCGCCGGAAGGTGGGGTGCTCCGCGCGAAGTCGCGCGACGGTGGCGGTGAAGGTCGTCAGCGGCGCGTCGGCCTCGTCCCAGTGCACCCACGAGATCTCGGAGTCCTGCGCGTAGGTGTTGTTGTTCCCACCCTTGGTGCGTCCCACCTCATCGCCGGAGAGGATCATCGGCACCCCCTGACTGAGCAGCAGCGTCGCGATCAGGTTCCGCTGCTGCCGGGCCCGCGCGGCGAGGATGTCGGGGTCGGTGGTCGGCCCCTCCACGCCGTGGTTCCAGGACCTGTTGTGGCTCTCCCCGTCACGGTTGTCCTCGCCGTTGGCGTAGTTGTGCTTCTCGTTGTACGAGACGAGGTCGCGAAGGGTGAAGCCGTCGTGGGCGGTGACGAAGTTGACGCTGGCCACCGGGCGCCGTCCGGAGTGCTCGTACAGGTCGGCCGAGCCCGCGATCCGTGCGGCGAACTCACCCAGGTTCGGCTCGCCGCGCCAGAAGTCGCGGATCGCGTCGCGGAACTTGCCGTTCCACTCCGACCACTGCGGCGGGAAGTTGCCGACCTGGTAGCCACCAGGGCCCACGTCCCACGGCTCGGCGATCAGCTTCACCTGGCTGATCACCGGGTCCTGCTGCACGAGTTCGAAGAACACCGCCAGCCGGTCCACGTCATAGAACTCCCGGGCCAGCGCCGAGGCGAGGTCGAAGCGGAACCCGTCCACGTGCATGTCCACCACCCAGTACCGCAGGGAGTCCATGATCAGCTGCAAGGAGTGGGGGTGCCCGACGTTGAGGGAGTTCCCGGTTCCCGTGTAGTCCATGTAGTACTGCTTCTGGTCATCGACCAAGCGGTAGTACGCCGGATTGTCGATGCCCCTGAAGCTCAGAGTTGGGCCCATGTGGTTGCCCTCCGCCGTGTGGTTGTAGACCACGTCGAGGATCACCTCGATACCGGCGGCGTGCAGGGTCTTGACCATGCCCTTGAACTCCTGCACCTGCGAGCCCGGGTCCTTGATCGAGGAGTACTCGGCGTGGGGGGCGAAGAAGGCCAAGGTGTTGTAGCCCCAGTAGTTCTTCAGACCACGCTCCACCAGGTGCGCGTCGTGGACGAACTGGTGAACCGGCATCAACTCGATCGCCGTCACCCCGAGGTCCTGCAGGTGCTTGACCACCGCCGGGTGCCCGATCCCCGCGTACGTGCCGCGCAGTTCCTCCGGAACCTCGGGATGCAGCCAGGTGATGCCCTTGACATGCGCCTCATAGATCAACGACTCGTTGTAGGGAATGTTGAGGACGCGGTCACCGGTCCAGTCGAAGAACGGGTTCACCACCACGCCCAGCATCATCCGGGCGGCGGAGTCCTCGTCGTTGCGGGAGTTCTCGTCGCCGAAGGTGTAGCCGAACAGGGACTGGTCCCAGGCGATCTGCCCTTCGGTGGCCTTCGCGTACGGGTCGAGCAGCAGCTTGTTCGGGTTGCAGCGCAGCCCAGCGGCGGGGTTGAAGGGCCCATGCACCCGATAGCCGTACCTCTGCCCCGGGCCCACCTGCGGAAGGTAACCGTGCCAGACGTAGGCGTCGACCTCGGTCAACTCCACCCTGGTCTCGTTGCGATCCGCATCGAACAGGCACAACTCGACCCGTTCGGCGACCTCACTGAACAGGGCGAAGTTCGTCCCCCGCCCGTCGTAGGTCGCACCGAGCGGGTAGGGCGATCCTGGCCAGATCTGCATCCGGTCCTCCTCCTGTTGGAACGCCAGACTATCGACCGTGCTCCCTCCGGGAGTCGTGCGCGGCCGACCCCAGCCCGAGGACCCGGGAGCGCACGTCACCAAGCGCGATGCCTGCTCCGACAGCTGGTCCGTCCAACCGAGTGCGTGCGAGAACCATCCGTGCGGCGTCGAGGCGAGGCTTGTGCGCAGGGTCCTGTTCGCCGGGAGCCTTGAGGGCGGGTCTGGGCGGCGGGCATCAGCAGTGCATGGTGAGGTGCCGAGGGCCCAAGGGGGTTGACAAGTCGACGGAGTAAGCCGACCCGCCCATCCGACGCAGTCTGATGGTGGTGATGCTCGTACCCACACTCTCTGGTTCACTGCACGGTGACATCCAGAGGGAGTTGCGCTGTGCCAGGACGAGATGGGAGTCCATGAACCCACTCACTTCGAGCGCGTAGACACCATCATCCATGAAGGCGATCCCATAGTTGGAGGAAGAAACCGGGTAGATCAGCAGGGCCGCCAAGGCTCCCACGACAGTGATGGAGGCGGTCAGGCGCTTCCACGTGGATGCGTGGCGTGACAGCAGAGCCGTCAACGTGCTGCACGCTACTGTGCCGCAGAACACCGGGTAGAAACTGTTCGGGATCTCCTGTCTCCACTCCATCACGAGCCTGGCTGCGACCACGAGGACCGTGATCATTACGAGAGCAATGACTGCCTCGGTGGCCGCTCGTCGGCTGACTGGTCCCGTCAACATCTCGTTGAAGTCCTCCTTCAGGGCTGCACGGGTTCAGATGCGGACGCCGCGACCGTGGGTGTAGTAGACGTTCACCACGTTCCTGTACTCCCAAGGGGTTGCGGGATCCTTGCTGCTCTCAAACTCCACAGCCAAGTTCCGCCCGGGCCAAGGGTGTGTCTGATATGGGAATCTGTACACCTCCATCACGCCGGGATGATCACCAAACGACGACGCGGGGTAGAGGTACACGACTGGTGCCTCCGCGACCGACACACGCAGGGTGTCCAGCGGAGTGGGTTCGCATTGAAGCTCGTCAGACAATGTCTCGGAGAAGGCCATCGAACAGCGCAGATTCGGGACGGTGTCCACAAGTTGAGCGATCCTGAGAAACCCAGCGACTGCAGCGTCTGGCGACCTCAGCACTGCTGATCGGGATCCAAATATCTCATCCAGATGCCCAGTCCCCACTCCCAAATGGACAGCATCTAGCGAGGCCTGTTCAAACCAGTGGGCCACCTTGGATGGACGTGGCATGTTCGACCTCCTTCCGTCCAAGGGCTCAGCCGCAGTTTCCTCTTCACTCTGACGTTACCCGCCAACGCCCTCCGCAGTGCCCTGAGTCCCCAATTGAGTCGGAGCGAGTATGCCCGTATCGCTCGCAGCGCACGCGGGCTAGTCTCGTGGCTTCGGCCAGCGCCAAGCTCGCCACGTGCTTGGAAGTATCCAACCAATCATGACGATGACCACGAAGCCCGCGATCGCCAAGGCAGTCGCACTGGGTGCGTACAAGCCTCGGATCCAACCCCAGTATTCCATGGGGGTCATGGACTCATTCGGGTTGCGGTTGCGGACAGGCTGGACCATGTCTGCAGCCGCTTTGCTGTCAGTGAGCATCCAAGGCAGCCAGAGGAGGAAGGCCCCGGCCCAGCCCGCGGCGCACGCCACTGCAGCCCACCGCAGGAGTCGCCACGCGCCAGCGACGAAGCCAGCCCTTGTGATCATCTCTCGTCCACTCCTCGTCGCATGATCCTCTCGCTCCTTCATCTCGAACAGCCGTCCGGACCCGCTCAGGCGCCGGGGAAGAGGGTGAGGATGCAGGCCGCAAGGGTCGCGAGGATCAGGCCGATGATCGGGATCCCTACGGCGCCGTATCCCACGCGCTCACCGCGGCGATGGGCGGCGGCCAGCCGGGCGCTCCCGGCGACAGCCATCAGAACACAGAGAGCGCCCACCGACCACATCAACCAGCCGAGCACGGCGGCGATCCGGTCGGAGCCTGGTGGTGCGGTCGGTCTCGGGCCAGGCAGACCGTCCATCGGCAGCTCGAGCAGAATCTGCACGAACTGGGCGACGAGGTGCACGTCAATTCCCTTCCAAGCGCCTTCGGTTGGCCATCAGTTCCGGCCGGGGGCACTTCGCTCGTCGTCATGAGGCCACGCCCATGCTTTCATCGCTGGGGTGCATCACCCCAACGGTGCGCGAGTGCGCCTGCCGCTGGTGTCGGCTGCAAGGATGCGTGCATGACTCTCGGACACCTGATGGCGATCGCAGGGATGGTTCTCTACGGCGTGGCGAGCGTGCTCCAAGCCGCCGGGGCCCGACGAGCCTCCGGGCCGTCCGTGATGGCGCAACCCCTGTACCTCGTCGGCCTTGCCTGTGACGGGCTGGCCTGGCTGGCGTCACTGGTGGCGCTCGCCTGGCTCCCCCTCTTCGTCGTCCAGGCCGTCCTCGCTGCCTCGCTCGCCGTCACGGTGCTGCTCGCCGTGCCCGTCCTGCGCATCCGGCCGAGCCGGGGCCAGCTCGCCGCCATAGCGGTGGTCACCCTGGGCCTGGTCGTGGTGTCCGCGTCGGCCGGTGACGAGGCGCCCGCCTCCCCTCCCCCAGCGTTCACGTGGGCCCTGCTCGGGGCGACCGTGCTGCTCCTGGCCGCTGCAGCGGTCTCCTATGGCCGGGGCCACCCAGCGCTGTTGGGGCTGGTGGCCGGACTGCTGTTCTCTGTCTCGGCACTGGGTGCCCGAGCGGAGCACCTGGGAGAGCACGGTGTGCTCGATGCGCTGCGCCACGGGCTGACCTGGCTCGTCGTGGTCGCCGGTGTCGCGGGGGCGCTGATGTACGCCCGCGCCCTTGAGCGCGGCGCGGTGGGCACCGTGACCGCCGTGTTGTGGGTCGCGGAGGTCGTCGTGCCCGCGGCCGTGGGGTTGCTGTGGTTGCACGACCAGGTGCGCGCCGGGTGGTGGGCCCCGGCGCTGCTTGGGCTTGCCGCCTGCATCGGCGGCTGCATCGTCCTGGCTCGCGCCCCCGCCAACGCCGAGGCCTGACTTCGTCCGACCAAATCCTCCCAATCGCTTGACGCGAGCGTTACTCCAAGCTTTGGATTAACTCACTGTCACGAACGATCAAGGGAGATTCACGTGCAGAAGCCCCCCAATCCCTCCAATCCCGCCAGCCCTTCCATGCTCACCAGTCGCCGAACGCTCGGCCGCGCCGCCGGCATCGCCGGTCTCGCAGCGATGGGCCTGTCCGCACCCATGACCGCCCACGCCAAGCCCGCCCCTCCAGCCACCACCCCCTCCCCCGTGTGGGGACTGCGGGCAGCGCAGACCTGGGACCTCGTCCAGAAGTACTTCGCCACCCACGACGGCAGCCAGCTCTTCCGGGAGCGGTTCCCCTTCCAGGGCTCGCACGACAACCCCTACTCCTACGAGTGGCCCTTCTCGCAGGCGCACGGGGCCGCCCTCGACCTCACCGGCATGACCGGTGCCGGTCACCGGTTCGACCAGGCATTGGCCGACTGCCGCACCGGTCAGTCCCGGTACTGGAGCCAGTCCGGATCGACGGGCCTGCCGGGCCACGCCTCGTACCCGATGCCACCGTGGGGGTGGGGCGGTGACTTCTTCTACGACGACAACGAATGGGTCGGCCTGATCGACGTGCAGCGCCACCTCATGCAGGGTGGGGCCTCGTCCGATCTCGACGAGGCGAAGGCCATCTTCGACCTGGTGGTCAGCGGGTGGGACGACGACCCGACCCACCCCTCCCCCGGAGGTGTCTTCTGGACCCAGGCGAACTGGAGCTCCGACCGCAACACCGTCTCGAACATGCCCGGGGCAGAACTGGGTCTTCGCCTGCACCTGCTGACCGGCGAGCAGTCGTACCTCGACTGGTCGCTGCGCATGTACGAGTGGACGAACTCCACCCTGCAGCGTGCCGACGGCCTCTACCACGACAACATCAAGCTGTCGGGCGACATCGACCGCACCATCTGGAGTTACAACCAGGGCGTCCCGATCGGCGTCAACACGCTGCTGTACCTGGCCACCGGTGAGCGCAAGTACGTGGACGAGGCCCAGCGGATCGCCGACGCCGCCGAAGCCTTCTACGCCGGTGGCGCGCTGGAGAAGCAACCGCCGTTCTTCAACTCCATCTACTTCAAGAACCTGCTGCTGCTGGCCTCCGTCACCGGGCGCGTCGATGCGGCGGTTCGGATGGGTGAGTACGCGACGTGGGCGTGGCAGCAGCGCCGCGACCCCGAGACCGGCCTGTTCTACTTCCCCAACGACGACCCGACCAGGGCCGAGCTGATCGAGAACGCCGCCATGGTGCAGATCATGGCCGTGCTCGCGTGGCCGCAGCGTGACTGGGGCAAGCTCTACTGAGATCGGTGGGCGTCGGCCAGATGCCCGGTAGCCTGCGAGCATGGATGCTTTCGCAGTTCTGGCCGACGCCGCCCATCGTCCCGTCGACTCCGCCAACGCCCTCGTGCGCGGGCTCGACCTGGACGCGCTGCACGCCCGTCCCGACGGCAAGGGCAACAGCATCGCCTGGTTGATCTGGCATGCCGGCAGACAACTCGACTCCCAGGTGGCTGAGCTGACCGGACGCGACCAGGTGTGGCACACCGGCGACTGGGCCAGCCGCACGGGCATCCATCGCGACGACCAGGAGTCCGGCTTCGGTGACGACGACGGTGAGGTGGAATCGCTGCGGGTCAGCGACCCGTCGGTGCTGCCCGCCTACCTGTCGGCCGCGGTTGACAGTCTGCTGCACCATCTGGAGGAGATCGACGAATCCGCCTTGGACGACGTCGTCGACACTCGCTGGGACCCGCCCGTCACCCGAGGGGTGCGCCTGGTCAGCGTGATCGACGATGCGGTGGCCCATGTGGCGCAGGCCCAGTACGTCCGCGGGATCGTGGCCGACTGGAGCATCGGCTACTGACCCCGAGCCGTCCGCACCGTCGGCGGATTCTGGCCCCTCGCCATCTGACGATATGATGAGTTCATCATGCCGCAATCCTGGACCGCCCGACCCCTGTACGAGGTGAAGGCAGGCCTGTTCCAAGGCCTCACCCACCCGTACCGCATCCTCATCCTCGAACTCCTCGCCGACGGCCAGGAACACACCGTCTCCGAACTCGGTCTCCACACCCAGCTCGAGGCCTCCCACCTGAGCCAGCACCTGGCCGTGCTGCGCAAGAACCGCCTCGTCGTCTCCGAACGGCGTGGCAGCCACGTGTTCTACCGACAGTTCTCCCCCGCCGTCGCCGAACTGCTCACCGTCGCCCGCAGACTGCTGAAGGACCTGGCCGCCGATGCCAGCCTGCAGTGGGACGAGGTCGCATCGCTGCCCGAGATCCCCAGCCGATGACGACGACGGACTCGTCCCCCGGGTCGCCTCTGGCCTGGGCCAGGCAGGTGGTCGGACTCCTGCCCGCCGTGTCGGATTATCGCGACCTGCGCACCACGTGGCGGGGGGACGTTCTCGGTGGCATCACCGTCGGCGTGGTCGCGCTGCCGCTGGCGCTGGGGTTCGGGGTCAGCTCCGGAGTCAGCGCCGAGGCTGGTCTGGTCACCGCCATCGTGGCGGGGCTGCTGGCCGCCGTCTTCGGCGGCTCGAACGTGCAGGTGTCGGGCCCCACCGGGGCCATGGTCGTGGTGCTGCTGCCGATCGTGGCTCAGTACGGCGCCGGTACCGTCGCCACCGTCAGCATCATTGCCGGCCTGTTCACCCTGATCGCGGGCGCGCTGCGGCTGGGCCGGGCCGTCTCGTTCATCCCGTGGCCCGTCATCGAGGGCTTCACCCTCGGCATCGCGCTGATCATCTTCCTGCAGCAGGTGCCCCTGCTGACCTCGGGGCATCGGGTCGCTGCCGGCGCACACAGTTCCAATGCCCTGATCGCCGCCGGCCAGTCCTTGGCGCAGGCGGACTGGTCGTACCTGCTGTGGGCGGCCGGGGCTGCGGCGGTGGTCGCGCTCTGCATGCTGGTGGCACCGCGGGTCTACCGGGCCGTGCCCGGATCGTTGGTCGGCATCGTGGTGGTCGCGGGGCTGGCCGCCGTCGTGCCCAACCCGCTGGCCGTGATCGGCACCCTGCCGCACTCGCTGCCGGTGCCCGGGCTGCCCACGATCGACCCGTCGACCCTGGGTCACCTCGTCGCGCCGGCGCTCACCGTGGCCGCGCTGGCCGCGATCGAGTCGTTGTTGTCGGCGCGGGTCGCTGCGTCCCTCGACGACACCGGTCCCTACGACCCGGACCGCGAACTGGTCGGTCAGGGCGTGGCCTCCATCGGCGCCGGACTGTTCGGCGGCATGCCCTCGACGGGCGCCATCGCACGCACCGCCGTCAACGTCCGGTCGGGCGGACGATCGCGCCTGGCCGCCATCATCCACGCCTCCGTGCTGCTGCTGATCGTGCTCGTCGCCGCCGGTCCTGTGGGCCGGATCCCGCTGGCCGCACTCGGGGGCATCCTGATGGTCACGGCGGTGCGCATGGTGCACGCCGCGACGGTGCGCTCCATCCTGGGATCGACCAGGGGCGACGCCATCAGCTTCATCGTCACGGCTGTGGTCACCGTGTCGTTCGACCTGATCGTGGCGGTCGCGGTCGGGGTGGTCGTGATCGGCATCGTGGCGATCAGGAACATGGCCCGGGCCACCGGTGTGAGTCGCGAGGACCTGCCCGGTCAACCTCGCCCGGGGGACGAGCGGATCGCGACCCTGCGCCTGGACGGCCCACTCATCTTCGCCTCGTCCGACCGGGTCTTCGAGACGGTGACGAGCATCGAGCACGTCAGCGTCGTGATCCTGCGGATGTCGCAACTCGAACTGATCGATGCCAGTGGTGCCCGCGTGCTGACCGAGATCGTGCGCGCCCTGGAGCGCCGGGGCATCACGGTGCTGATCAAGGGGGTGCAGGAAGGCCACGAGCAGTTGTTCCAGAGCGTCGGCGTGCTGGCCTCGCTGCGGCACCACGAACACCTGTACACGACGATGGACGAGGCCGTCGCGCACGCCCGCAGCCACGTGGCCCGGGCCTCGTCCGCGGTGGGAATCGGCTGACGCCGCTCGCGCTCAGCCCCCGGTGCCGGTGTAGAAGGCGTACGTCGCGTCGGCCTGTCGCTGGGCGAGGTCGGGCTCGGTGCCTGCCGCGACGGCGGCTCGGCCCCAGGCGTCGGCCGCGCCGCGGTGGAACGCGCGGCCCTCATCGGTGGCGACCCACGCCATCAGTTCGGCTGGCGTCATCGACCCGCCCCGGCCCGACAGGTGCAGCGCGAGCCCCAGCAGGCCGCCCTCCCATCCGACACCGGTGGCACCCGGCCCGAAGGTCGCCGCCATCTCGGCGGGCACGTCGTCCTCGCGGGCGACGTGCTCCAGGTCGAAGCGGGTCTGTTCCCCCGCGGACTCGAGGCGCACCGTGACCCACGAGACCCCGCCCATCTCCCACGTGACCCGGTACCGGGCCGAGCCCTCGCTGGGAGGCTCGCACTCCAGTACCTCTCCCCCGGCGTTGCCCTCGAACTGGTAGCGACCACCCACCCGCAGCTCTCCGGAGACCGGCATGAACCAGCGTGCGATCCGGTCGGGGGAGGTGACGGCGTCCCATACTTCGTCCAGAAGGCTGGGGAAGGTCTGGCTGAGGGTCTGGACGAGCACCAGTTCACCGTCGCGCTCCTCGCGGCGCCAGCCGCGAGTCACAGCACCGAGTTGTCCAGTGACGTTCATGGTCGCTCCCGTGACGTGAGTGAGGGGTGGGGTCCGTCGGACGGCGCGAACGTCGTCCGACGGGCGGGTTCGAGGTCAGAGGTGCAGCGACTCGATCTCGTCGGCCGACAGTTCGAGTGTCATCGCCTGCGCGGAGTCGAGGATCGACTCGGGACGAGAGGCGCCGGGGATCGGGATGACCCGATCGCTCAGCGACAACTGCCACGCGAGCACGACCTGCTGGGGGCTGACACCGCGAGCCTGCGCGATCCGCTGCACGGCCGGGTACTTGCCGCCCACCTCCTTGGCGCCCCCCGAGCCACCCAACGGCGACCAGGGCAGGAAGGCGATGTCGTGATCGGAACAGAACTGCAACTCGCTCAGGGAGGTGTGGTTGAAGCGCAGTGAGAACTCGTTCTGCACAGCGGCCAGACCGCCCTCGCCCAGCACCTCGAGGGCGATCTCGATCTCTTCGACGTTGGCGTTCGAGATGCCGATCTCCTTGATCTTCCCCTCGGCCTTGAGGTCGGCGAAGACCTGCACGCAGTCGGCGTAGAGGCGGTGACGGTCGGGGCGGTGCCAGTAGTAGAGGTCGATGACGTCGACCTGCAGGTTCCGCAGGGACTTCTCGACGGCCTGGCGCAGGTACTCCGGTGAACCGTTGCGTCCCCACACATTGCCCTGGCTCCTGGTGATGCCGCCCTTGGTGGCCACCACGATCGAGTCCCGGTCCCCGGACCACGACTTCAGGGCGTGGGCGACCCGTTGCTCGTTGTGGCCCATCGTGTCCCATGAAGGGGCGTAGATGTCGGCGGTGTCGATCAGGGTGATGCCGGCATCGAGGGCGGCGTGGACGGTGGCGTCGGACTGCTCGTCACTGGGCAGGGGGTCCTTGAACGACAGGGGCATGGCCCCCAGCCCGATCGCCGAGACCTGGAACTGGCCGATGGTTCGCTGAGGTGCATTCATGTGACCCACTCTCGCACGGTCGTGAACCACGTCACACCTAGGCTCGTCCCATGAGTCCGCTGGATGACGAGGTGCTCGACAGGCTCGAGCGGAATGCGCAGGCGTTCCTCGACGAGGCTGCCCGGCTCGACGAGGCGGCCTCGGCCGTCGTCACCATCACCAACGACGGTGCCAGTGTCACCGTGAACGCGCGTGGTCAGCTGGTGGCTGTCGAGTTCCCGGCGACCCCGACCACGCCCGACCGGTGGAATCGACAGTTCGGTGAGGCCTACACCCAGGCCCTGTTCGAGCGACCCGAGGTGCAGGTCCCGCGCCTGGTGCCGGGCAACCCCGGCGGGCCGGCCCCCGAGGGCCCGCGCGCCCCGGAGCAGGACCTGGTCGCCGCACAGATCCGAGCCGACCAGGATCGGGCGCTCTCCCACCTGGCAGACCCGGACGAGGGGCCGGTCACGTCGACGGCCACCGTGCGGGGGGTGACCCTCACGGTGAATGCCGTCGAGGTGATCATCGACGCGATCGTCTCAACCGAGGCACTGCGTGACCACCAGAGCTTCACCGACCTGGGTGAGCACGTGATGGCCGCCTACACCGAGGCCTGCGCCCGGCTTGCGCCCCCGGTCCCCTGACCCGCCCCCTTCCCTGACCCGACCCCTTCCCTGACCCGACCCATTGCCTGACCCGACCCGATCGAGGAGTTCACGCATGCCGACCGACTTCCGCATCGACGCCTTCGCCGTCGTGCGCGCCAACGCTCCCCTGCAGGACGCCGAGTCTGTCCTGGCAGGGTTGAGCATCCCTGCCCCCGACCCGGCCATGTACGGCCAACTGGTCGGCAGCGCCGGCGCGACCACCGAACCGTGCACCACTGACCAGCACAACGACGTGGTGCTCGCCCTCTCGGAGGTCTTCGGTTCCACGTCCGATGGCCTGGCGGCCACCGGCAGCTGCTACCAACAGGTCGAGAGCGGCCACGTCGAGCTGATCGCAGACGCCATCGTGCGGGGACTGAACTGATGTCGGTCGCCGCGCCCACCGCCACCATGTCGAGGACTGCCGCCATGAGGACCGGGGCCACCACCGCGCAGCTCAACTCCGCCGTCGCGTTGCTGGGCGACAACCACGGGGCCAGCCCCTTCGGTGACCTCAAGGGTGCCGGGGCCGTGGTGG
The DNA here is from genome assembly GCF_950101875.1 of Aestuariimicrobium sp. T2.26MG-19.2B. Lineage (NCBI taxonomy): Bacteria > Bacillati > Actinomycetota > Actinomycetes > Propionibacteriales > Propionibacteriaceae > Aestuariimicrobium > Aestuariimicrobium sp. T2.26MG-19.2B. The sequence goes on from NZ_CATNLW010000002.1 coordinate 276,640, forward strand.
TCGACGTGGTGATCGACCAGACGATCGACACCGCGCAATGGGTCGCCGACCAACTGCCCCACGACATCTTCGGGTGGATCGTCGATGCCGTGGCCAAGGTGCACGAGACCTTCGAGCAGCTCACCGGTGACACCTCGCAGATCGGGGCCCATGTCGGTGCCCTGATGAGGGCCTCCCAGCAGGTGGCCTCCCAACAGGCCCAGGCCAGTGGCTGTGGGTCGGCCGTCGGCCAGATCTGGCAGGGACAGGCCTACGACTCGTTCTCGACCAGGATCCGCGCCCTCGGACGAGCCACCGGTGCCGTGTCGGGCGTGCTCACCAGCGCGGCCGAACGTCACCTGGTGCTGGCCGGGCAGTTGGCCTCCGCCAAGCGGGGCCTGATCGAACTCACGGCCGAACTGGTCAGGGAACTGTGCAACACCGCGTTCACCATCGTCCGGTCGTTGGGTCTGGTGGTGGCCGCCGGGGTGTGGGTGCTTGGTGCGGCCGCGCTCGGCGGAGGCATCTCGGGTGGTTTCAAGGGTGCGGTGAACGGTTTCACCAAGGGTGGCTTCGGCGGCATGATCAGCGGTGGTTTCCACGGTGCGGTCAGCGGTGCGAAGGGGAGCGTCGAAGCGGTGCTCAAGGTGGCCTTCGACCGGTTCGTGCAGTGGGCCATGGGCAGGGTCGGCCAGGCCCTGCAGAGGATCGCCGTGTTCGTCCGCCAGAACATCGACGTGATGACCGCCACCTTGGGCCAGATCGCCGACACCGGCATGCGCTCCCAGCGCGCAGCGGCCCTGCTGCGCGGCCAGAGCGACCCGGGCAGCGCCTCCGACGGGCCGTCCCGCGGCAGCTACGGTGACCGGGCACGAGGTGCCGACCCGCAGGCCATGGACGGTGACCTGATCGCCCTCAACCAGGCGATGGGTTCACCCGATGCTCCCCTTCCGCCGGGATACTCCCGCGCCACGGATGCCGATCTGGCGGCGCTCGGTCTGACCCGCGCTCAACTGACCGATCCGAACGGCTTCCAGGCCGAGGTGTTCAGGACACCGGAGGGCGGCTACGTGGTGGCCTTCGCCGGCACGGGCGCTGCTGGTGGGCAGTTCCAGCCGGATGCGGTCGAGGACGGGATCGGGGGCGCCACGGTCTCACCCCAGACCCAGCAGGTGCTCGCCATCTCTGACGCGATCGAACGCAGCAGTCAGGGCGACCAGGTGGTCTACACCGGCCACTCCCTGGGTGGGCGGCAGGCCGCCATCGCCGCCATCAACTCGGGCCAGCCGGCCGTCACCTACGACGCGGCCGGTGTCAGCCAGGCCACCGTCAACTACGTCGCAGAGCGCAACGGGGACGACCCGGCGGCCCTGATCAGCCGGGCGAACGACGACCAGATCCGCCGCTACTACGCCAGCGACGACCCGCTGACCGCCTTCCAGGAAGGCAACGGTGGCAGCGCGGCGGCGGCACTCCCCGACGCGATCGGTCGTCCGTACCCCTTGGGCGACGCCCCCGGCAACAACCCCTCGGCGGGGCAGGGCGTCCCCGACTTCGCCGGACACGACCTCAGCCATGCGGGCGACCTGTGGGAGCAGCGGTACGGATCGCTCAGGGAGTGATCAGCGGCGGGTGCAGGTCTTTCAGGCGCAGGGTGCGGCGGCGACTGACCACCAGCCAGAGCAGTCCGAGGTTGACCACCGAGAACAGCGTCAGGATCGCGAGGTCTCGCGCGAGGTGCGAGATCAGCCCACCCGAGATCACCACCCTGAACGCGTCGATCAGGTAGGTCATCGGCAGGAATGGGCTCAGGTGCGCGAAGAAGGGCGGCAGGATCTGCGACGGGTAGAGGCCCTGTGCCCCCACCAGTTGCAGGATCAGCAGCACCAGCAGCAGGCTCGACCCCGGCGTGCCCAGCGCGGTGCGCATCAGGTGAGCCACCAGTGACCACGCCAGGGCTCCGAGCACGGTGACCGTCAGGGTCAGCACCGGGTGCACGGGTGCCAGGTCGAGGGTCGTCCAGACCACCCCGAGCATCAGCAGCGAACCGGCGACGGCGATGGCCCCGATCGGCAACCAGGCGGTGAGGGCCACCCGCAGCGACGAGGCACGCCCGGCCAGGGCGCGGCCCGTGATCGCCCTCACCACCAGGAAGACCGAGATGCCGAACACCCACATGGCGATCGAGAAGAACATGGGTGCCAGGCCTCGTCCGTAGTAGAGGGCCGGGTTCTCGACGGTCATGTCGACCTGCGCGGGTGCCGAGAGCACCTGGACGGCCTTGTTCTCCTGGTCGGCGGTGAGCACGGGGATGCGGTCGACGCCCGCCTTGAGGCCGGCGGCGAGTTGGTGGGCGCCGGTGGCGAGCTGACCGATGCCGGTGTCGAGCTGGCTCGCTCCGGTCGACAGCTGGGCGAGCCCGGTCTGGAGGCTGTGTGCCCCGGTGGCGAGCTCCGTGGCACCCCGGGATGCGGTCGACAACCCCTGGTCGAGGCTGCGGGCGCCTGCATCGGCGCGGCCGATCCCCGTCTGCAGTTGGTCGGCCCCGGAGGCGACCTGATGGGCGCCGTCGTTGAGCGCGTTCACGTCGGCGATGGCCTGGTCGACCTTCGTCGTCAGGGTGTCGGAGTGGGCGACCGCCCGCTGCACCTGCTGGGCCCGGGCATTGATCTGCGCGGCTCGGGTGGATGCCTGGTCGGTGCGTGTCTGGGCGCTCGAGGTCGTCGACCGCAGTTGCTGCCAGCGCGGGTCCTGGGCGAGATCGGGGTTGGCCGCTTCGATCTGGGTGAGCAGGGATGCGGCTTGGTTGACGTCGGAGGCCACCGACGAGGTGGTGCCGGAGACCGAGGAGGTGAGCGCGGCCGCGTCCGTGGCCAGTGTGGTCGCATCGCCCTGCACCTGTGGCCAGGTGTCGCGCACCGTGGTCAGGGGCGGCACCACCGTGTCGCGCAGGGTCTGGGTGCCGGCGGCCACCTGGTCGGCGCCCGTGCTGAGCTGGGAGGCGCCGGTCTGGAGTTGGTCGAGCCCGGTGACCAGGCTGGATGACCCCTGGTGGGCCCGCGCGAGCCCGGTGCTCAAGGAGTCGGCCCCGCTGGCCAGTCGCCCTGCCCCCAACTGGGCGTCGGCGGCGCCACTGGCCAGTGCGGACGATCCGGTCCTGGCCTGGTCAAGACCGCTGGCGAGGTGGGCGGCCCCCTGGTGGGCCTCGACCATGCCGCTGCGCAGGGTCTGCAGGTTGGTGAACACCGCCCGGAAGTAGCTCTCGATGGCCGAGGCGTTGACGGCCTCGGTCACGGAGTCCTTGGCCTTGTCGGTGATCGACCCGATGACGAACCCGTTGGCGTCGTTGCGGTGCATGGTGATGTGGGCCCGTTCGGGGCTGTCGGTCTGGCCGCTGACGAGGTTGGTGGAGAAGTCGGCTGGCACCTGGATGGTCAGGTAGTAGCGCCCCTCGCGCAGCCCGTCCTCTGCCTCGGCGGCGTCGGTGGTGATGAATCGGAAGGTGCGCTTGGCCTGCAACTCCTTCACGAAGTCGGCACCGGCGTGGATGGTCTCGGTGTGGGTGGTGGTGTGGCTGCCCGAGGCAGCCTTCACCTCGACCTGGGTGGGTACGTCCTCGTTGACCACGGCGACCGGCAGGTTGCCGAGGCGTCCGTAGGGGTCCCAGTTGGCGCTGAGGTAGATGGCGGCGTAGAGCAGCGGGACGCACAGCACGAACACCAGGGCGATGGTGGGCAGCGGTCCGCGGAAGCGGCGCAACTCGAAGCGCGCCAGCCTCGACAACGGGAAGGGCATCAGGTCTCCTGGGGAGCGGGGGTCGACGAGGTGCACACGATGGCGCAGTTCTCGTACCGGGCGAGTCGGGTGAGGGCGGCGTGCACCGATCTCCACTGGTCGACGGTGAGCCTGGCGTCGACGTCGTCGAGGACGACGAGCCGGGCGGGGCGCAGCATGGCCAGGATCGCGGTGAGAACGGTCGTCGTGGCCTCGTCGAGGCTGTCGACGAGGGCATCGCCAGGCATCGAGATGAGGGGGTCGTCGCGCACCTCGAGCGCCAGTTGGGCGAACCGCCACTCGCCGGCGACGGTCTTGAGGTTGTCGGTCAGGGTTCGCTCGACGACCGCCTCGCGCACCAACAGCTGCGGTTCGAGGTCGACGAAGACACCGGCTCGGGCCACCGAGGCGAGCTGGCGGTAGTGGCGACGGTCGTGGGTCAGTGAGACGTCACCGATCCGTAGGTCGCCCTCGGTTCCCGACATGCGACCCGCCAGTGCGAGCAGGAGGCTCGTCCGTCCGCTGCCCTTGGGTGCCACGACGAGGGTGACCTCGCCCGACGCGGCATCGAGGTCGGTGGGCTGGACGACGGTGCCTCCGGGAGCCTGGACGCGAAGCCCGCGGGCACGCAGCACGGGTTCCTGTCGGCTCACGCCAGCAGTCCGCGCATCAACGCAGTCAGGGTGCTGGCGATGACGGAGTCAGGCCAGCGGTCGGGCACCACAGCCCGCTCGAAGCCCAGGTGCGACATGGTGGCCTGCAGCAGCCGTGCGGTCGACTCGACCGAGCCGCTGAGGCCGAGGTCGAGGCGGCCGATCTCGGCGACCATCTGCTCCAGCTGTGCCTCGCGAATCTGGCGGTAGGCACTGGCGGTCTCCGGGTCGTGCCGGGCCACCGATGCGACCTCGGCGAGGGTCTGGCTCCATTGGCTCGACTCGATCACGGCGCGTGTCAGCCGCCTGCCGATCGCGTCGGGGCTGCGGTCGTCCCCGAGCATGGCGACGTCTCCCACGACCCCTTCGGTGGTGGCCGACCAACGGCGCAGGCAGGCGGCCGCCAGCAATTCGGCCTTGCCGCCGAAGTTGGAGTAGGCGGCTCCCTTGGTGAAGCCGGCACGCTGGGCGATGCGGGTGACGGTGGTGCCCTGGTAGCCGTGGGCGAGGAACTCCTCGCCCGCCGCGTCGAGCAGTGCCTCGCGGACCTGGACGCGTTCAGGTCGGCTGCGGGTCGTTCCCCCGGTGGTGGACGCCGGCGGTGACATGCTGGTCGACGTATGGGCGGACGTGGTGGTGGTCGTCATCTCAGCTCCTCGATACCCTCGGTATTCAATACCATGGGTATCGAGCTGTCAACCACCCGAAAGGCTGTCCCCGGCCCGCCCGACAGGCGGTCGCCGCCCGACGCTGGGTCAGTCCCTGACGTAGTCGCGCAAGTGACGCCCCGTGAGCGTGGCCGCCTCGCGGACCAGGTCAGCCGGGGTGCCCTCGAACACCACCCGCCCCCCTTCGTGGCCCGCCCCGGGCCCCAGGTCGATGATCCAGTCGGCGTGCGCCATCACGGCCTGGTGGTGCTCGATGACGATCACCGTGCGGCCGGCATCGACCAACCGGTCGAGCAGGGTCAGCAATTGCTCGACGTCGGCCAGGTGCAATCCGCTGGTGGGCTCGTCGAGGATGTACGTGGCGGCGCCGGACCCCATGTTCACGGCCAGCTTCACCCGTTGGCGTTCGCCTCCCGACAGGGTCGACAGCGGCTGGCCGAGGGTCAGGTACCCCAGCCCGACGTCCTTCAGCCTGAGCAGGATGGTGTGGGCGGCGGGCGTCTTCGCCTCGCCCTGGATGAAGAACGACTCTGCCTCGTCGACGCTCATCTCGAAGACGTCGGCGATGTTCTTGCCGGCCACGGTGTGCTCGAGCACGTCGGCGTGGAAGCGCCGGCCGCCACACACCTCGCAGGTGGTGGAGACCGTCTCCATGAAACCCAACTCGGTGAAGATCAGTCCCACCCCGTTGCAGGCCTGGCAGGCACCCTCGGAGTTCGGGCTGAACAGGGCGGGCTTGACGCCGTTGACCTTGGCGAAGGTCTTGCGGATGGGGTCGAGCAGGTCGGTGTAGGTGGCGGGGTTCGAACGCCGGGAGCCGCGGATGGCGCCCTGGTCGATCGAGACCACCCCCGGCAGACCGCCCAGCGACCCGTGCACCAAGGAACTCTTGCCCGATCCGGCGACGCCGGTGACGACCACGAGTACCCCGGTCGGGATGTCGACGTCGACATCGCGCAGGTTGTTCTCGTGTGCACCCCGCACCTCGATCAGACCGCTGGGGGTACGCACCTGGGGCTTGAGCGCGACCCGGTCGGCCAGATGACGACCCGTCAGGGTGTCGGCGGATCTCAGCCCGTCGAGGTCACCCTCGTAGACGACCTCTCCCCCACCCTGGCCGGCACGCGGCCCCAGGTCGACGACATGGTCGGCGATCGCGATGGTCTCGGGCTTGTGCTCGACAACCAGAACGGTGTTGCCCTTGTCGCGCAGGTCGAGCAGCAACTGGTTCATGTGCTCGATGTCGTGGGGGTGCAGTCCGATGGTGGGCTCGTCGAAGACATAGGTGACGTCGGTCAACGACGATCCGAGGTGGCGGATCATCTTGGTGCGCTGGGCCTCGCCACCCGACAAGGTGCTCGACGGCCGGTTGAGCGAGAGGTAACCCAGGCCGATCTGCACGAACGCGTCGAGGTGGGCCCGCAATCCCTTCACCAACGGCGCCACGGAGGGGTCGTCCACCGTGCCGATCCAGGCAGCCAGGTCGGTGATCTGCATGTCGCACAGGTCGGCGATCGACTTGCCCTTGATCAGTGAGGTGCGGGCGTGCTCGGCCAACCGCGTACCGCCGCACTCGGGGCAGGTCTGGAACGTGACGGCCCGCTCGACGAAGGCGCGCACGTGCGCCTGCATCTGCTCGGGATCCTTCGAGAGCATCGACTTCTGCAGTTTGGGCACCAGTCCCTCGTAGGTGACGTTGATGCCCTCGACCTTGATGCGGGTGGCATCGCGGTAGAGCAGGTCGTGCATCTCCTTCTTGGTGTAGCGGGAGATCGGTTTGTCGGGATCGAAGTAGCCCGACCCCTTGAAGATGCGCCCGTACCAGCCCTCCATCGAGTAGCCGGGCACCTTGAAGGGGTTCTCGTTGAGCGACTTGGACGAGTCGTACAGCTCGTCCAGGTCGATGTCCGAGACCTTCCCGATGCCTTCACAGCGCGGGCACATGCCGCCCAGCTGGTGGAAGGTCGCAACCTCGCGCTTCGTCCGGTTGCCGCGTTCGACTGTCACCCCGCCCTGGGCGGTCACGGTGGGGGTGTTGAACGAGTACGCGGTGGTCGAGCCGAGGTGGGGCTCCGCGATGCGGCTGTAGAGCAGCCGCAGAAGTGCGTTGGCGTCGGTGACGGTGCCCACCGTCGAGCGGACGTTGGCGCCGAGGCGTTCCTGGTCGACGATGATCGCGGTGGTCAGACCCTCCAGTGAGTCGACCTCGGGACGATCGACGGTGGGCATGAAGCCCTGGACGAACGCCGAGTAGGTCTCATTGATCATCCTCTGTGACTCGGCGGCGATGGTCTCGAAGACCAGCGAGCTCTTGCCCGATCCCGACACCCCGGTGAACACCGTCAACCTGCGTTTGGGCAGGTCGACGGAGACGTTCTTGAGATTGTTCTCTCGCGCTCCGACCACGCGGATCACGTCGTGGTGGTCTGCGGGGTGGATCGCCATCGGCTGCCTCTCGTTCGGACTCAGGTCACTCTGCGGGCTCGGCGGCGCGACTGGGCAACGCGGGAGCGGTCTCGGGGTTCACACCGGGTGGGAGGGCCCAGAAGCCACCGCCGCGGTTGACGCGGCGGTTGAGCGCGAGGGCAGGCTTCCACAGGGCCAGGCCGGTGCCGGTCGCGAGGGCAGCACCGACGAGGACGTCGAGGGGGTAGTGCGCTGCGGCGTACATGCGGAAGAAACCGACGAACAAGGTGGCCAGCACGCCGACCACCACGATCCAGCGGTACCGGCGGTGTTCATTGGCGGCCACCAGGCACGCACCGATGGTGATCGCCGCGACGATCGCGGTGTGCCCGCTTGGCATGCTCATGTTGTCGGCGTAACTGGTCATCGCGTCGAGGTGGTCGGGACGAGGCCGGTGGGCCAGGTCCTTCACGAAGTGACCGGGCAGCCAGGCCAGTCCTGACACGAGGGCGAAGGTCACCGCCATGAACCGGCGGCGGAACAGGAAGATCACCACTGCGGCGGCCAGGATCACCCACGGCGACCAGGCCGGGCCGACGTAGACCTCGACGGCCTTGCTGACTGGGTTGAGCCACGACTCCCGGGTGGTCTTGATCGTGTCCAGCACCTGCCACTCACCGTCATCGTGGGGGTTGATCCGGGGGGCCATCAGGCCCACCAGGAACGAGACCACCAACAGCGGCAGCCCCACCAGCCACGTGAGCGGGGAGCGGGTGGGGGTCGTGCCCCGGGTAGCAACAGTCACCCCAGAAGTATGCACGCAGAAGCACTCGGCGACGAGACCACCCGACGTGGCATCACAAGGCATATTGTCTGCGCAGGCAGACAGCGACCCTCGCTGGGCCGGATCAAGGAGTGACGATGGGATCGGGGAAGAGTGAGCGCGTCTCCGCTGAGGTCAAGGGCCACGCCACCCACGTGGGCGAGTCGCGTGTCGTCGAGTGGGGCGCGAGGGCTGGCTACGTCGCCTCCGGCATCGTGCACCTGCTGATTGCCTGGATCGCCTTCAGCCTCGCTCTCGGCAAGCGCTCGGGTGAGGCCGACCAGTCGGGTGCCTTCCGCGCTCTGGCGAGTCACCCCGCCGGCAAGGTGCTGATGGTGGCCATGGTGGTGGGGCTGGTCCTGCTCGCTGTGTGGCAGATCACCGAGGCGGTGCGTGCCCCCGAGTGGAAGCAGAAGGCCAAGCCGCTGGGCAAGTTCGTCGCCTACCTGATCCTGGCCGCGCCGGCCCTGTCGCTGTTGACCTCGCACCAGACCAACTCCGGCAGCCAGACCCAGCAGACCACCCGCACCGTGCTCTCGATGCCTGGGGGCAAGCTGCTGGTCGTCGCCGCCGGCCTGCTCGTGCTCGGCGTCGGTGTCTACCACGTCTACAAGGGCTGGAAGCGGAAGTTCCTGCAGGACCTGGTCGAGAACCCGGGACGTCCGGCCGAAACGCTGGGAATGGTCGGCTACATCGCCAAGGGTGTCGCCCTGGTGGTCGCTGGAGGCCTGCTCGGCTGGGCCGGGTTGACCGGTGACACCGGGCAGGCGCGCGGTCTCGACGGAGCCTTCAAGGCGGTGTTGGCCGTCAGTTTCGGTCGTGTGCTGGTGGTGGCGATGGCCGTCGGCTTCGTCTGCTTCGCCGCCTACTGCGGGGTGAGGGCCAGGTTCGGCCGGGTCTGACCGCTCTTCACGTCGTGCCCCTGCGCCTGACACTCGTCCGGGGCGCCCTGACCCTCGTTCAGAGCGCAGGGGTGGCGAAGCCCCCGTTGGACAGCAGCAACTGCCCGCGGATCCAGCTGCCACGTTCCGAGAACAGGAACCGCACGAGGTCGGCGACGGTGCTGGGCTCCCCCAGCCTGCCGGCGGGGGTCTGTCGGGCCCCTGATTCGCGGATGGCATCGTCCATCCAACCCGTGTCGATCGGGCCGGGGTTGATCACGTTCGACCAGATGCCGCGGTCGGCGAGTTCGTGGGTGGCCGCCAGCACCAGGCGGTCGAGCGCACGCTTGGTCGCCCCGTAGGGCAGGTTGTTCACGGTGTGGTCGCTGGTGAGGGCGACCACCGGGCCACCGGGGCAGGGCTGCTGCTCGGCGAAGGCCTTGAGCACCAGCCAGGTGCCCCGGACGTTCACGGCGTAGTGGCGGTCGAAGCTCTCGACCGTCGTGGTCAGCAGCGACGAGTCGACCGACTCGCAGTGGCTCATCACCAACCCGGTGACGGGGCCGATGCCGGCGGTCAGTTCCTCGACGAGCCGGTGAGGCACGGCGGGGTCGGACAGGTCACCGGGGAGCAGCAGCACCCGTCGTCCCAGTTGGCGCAGTTCCTCGGCCAGGGCGTCCACGTCACTCGTCTCGTGGTTGACCCGCTGGTCGTAGTCGGAGAAGTAGCTCAGGCCCAGGTCCCACCCGTCCTCGGCGAGGCCACGGGCGATGGCTGCGGCGATGCCGCGGCGTCGTCCCACACCGGTGAGCAGGGCGATCTTGTCGGTCATGAATCCAACCTAGTCGGTCGGCCCTTCCGCCCCGGTGGGCATCGCGGCCGGACGGGCCGCACGGGTCGCGCCGACACTCGCGCCGATGACGCAGGCGATCGCCAGCCATTGCAGGGGCGCCAGCCACTCCCTCAGCAGCACCATGGCGGCCAGGGCGGCGGCGGCTGGTTCCAGACTCATCAGCACGCTGAAGACGCGGCGGTTCATGCGCCTCAGGGCCATCAGTTCCAGGCTGTACGGGATCACCGAGCTCAGCAGTCCCACGGCCAGCCCGATGCCGATCACCGCGGGGTCGAGCAGGGCGGATCCCCCCTCGCCGATCGCTGGCCCCGCCAGCACGACCGCCCCCACCAGGCTGGCGACCGCCAGCCCCGTCAGACCGGGCCAGGTACGGCCGGTGCGTTCGGCCAGCACGATGTAGCCCGCCCAGAAGGCCCCCGCTGCCAGGGCGAAACCCACGCCGACCCAGGTCAGGCCGTGCGGGGTGAATCCGAGCAGGCCCACGCCCACGGCGGCGAGCCCCACCCACACCAGGTCACTGCTGCGCCGCGACAACACCACGCTCAACGTGAGCGGGCCGAGGAACTCAAGGGTCACCGCCATGCCCAGGGGAATGCGTGCGAAGGACTGGTAGATGCTCCAGTTCATGCCCAGCAACATCACCCCGAACAGCAGGGCGACGACCCAGTCACGGCCACTGCGGGTGGTGAGCCGCGGCCGGGCCAGGGCGAGGAGGACGACCGCCGACGAGACCAGGCGCAACCACACCATCGAGGTCGCCGGGATGGTGCCGAACAGATGTTTGGCGATCGCCGCGCCCACCTGCACCGAGAGGATGCTGGTCACCACCAACCAGGTCGCCGGGATCCGGTCGACGGCTCGATTCGGTGAGCTCTCGGCAACGGACACGTTCAAACTCTAGGGTCTGGCGAATCGTGCTCCAGAACCCGCTAGGTTCGAAGACATCCCCACACACACAGGAGTGTCTTTCCCATGACGTCCCCCCATCGAATCGCCGTTCTCAGCGCGTGGCACGTGCACGCAGAGGAGTACGGACGAGCAGCCCAGGAGCACCCCGACACCGAGTTGGTGGCGCTCTGGGACGACGATGCCACCCGCGGCCAGGAGATGGCCGACAAGCTCGGGGTCGAGTTCGTCCCCTCCCTCGACGACCTGCTGGCGCGAGATGACCTCGACGGGGTCACGGTGACCACCGCGACCACGGCGCACAGCGAGGTGATCGGCGCTGCGATCGCCGCGGGCAAGCACATCTTCACCGAGAAGTTGCTCGCCCCCACCGTCGAGGAGTGTGATCGTCTGGTCGAGGCGGCCCGCGAGAAGGGCGTCGCCCTCACGGTCTCGCTGCCCCGCCTGTTCCACGGCTACACCCTGGCCCTGCGCGCCGTGCTCGACTCGGGCGAACTGGGTGACCTCACCTACTCGCGCGTGCGGCTGAGCCACAACGGGTCGGTCGCCGACTGGCTGCCTGCCCGCTTCTACGACGCCAAGGACACCATCGGCGGTGCGTTCACCGACCTGGGCGCCCACCCGGTCTACCTGACCAACCTGATCCTCGGCGGCGAGAACGCCGACGGCCGCTACGCCAGCGTCCGATCCACCTTCACCGACGTGACCGGACGGGGCGTCGAGGACAACGCCTCGGTCACCGTGTCGACCGAGGCCGGTGCCATCGGTGTGCTGGAGACGGGGTTCGTGTCGGGTCTCAGTCCCTTCTCGATCGAGATCGAGGGCACCCGCGGTGGCCTTCGCTATGGCTTCGAGGGACGCACCATGACGGTCACGTCCCGCGAGGGCAGCCGGTCGGTCGAGGTTCCCGAGGACGCGGCCACCCCGTTCCAGCGCTGGGTCACAGACCTGCAGTCCGGAACTCCGGTCAACGAGACCCTGGCACCGGCCAGGGCCCTCACTGCCCTCCTGGTTGCGGCCAACGCGGCGGCTGCTCACTGAGGTCACACTCAGCGGTGCCACCGGGCAGGCGATGCCGGCTGCGGGCGACCCACCCGTAGACCGGACGACCGATCGCCTGCCCCGGTGGCGTCCCCAACAATCGGCCCGCCCCACGCCATGGCCACCGGCAGGTGCGTAGCGCCGCGGCGATGGCTGCGGCCCCGTACACGACGCGACCCCCTGCATCGACGAAGGGCACCTCGCGTCGGGCTCGTCCGAGGTCGAGCTCGGCACTCAAGAGGGCTCCCGCGGGATCCGGTGGCTCGGCGAGGCTGAGCGGAATCACGGCAGCCCTGGCCCCCATCCGTCGCAGCCAGCCAACGGCCCGGGTGCAGAAGCCGCAGTCGGGGTCGTACAACAAGGTCCCGTGGTCGTCGTCCCGAGTCATGTCACCTTCCCGCTCCCCTGCTGATCCTGATCCGCGACACCGGGCAGGCGCAGCGGCGTCACCAGGCCGGCGTCGCGGTGGGCCAGACGCAGCCATCGAGCCTGCTCCGGCGCACCCACGTGCTCCAGCAGCCCGGTCAACGCGCCCCTGAACTCACCACCATGCACGGCCACCGCCGGCTGGCCGTTGGCTGACTCCACCACGTGATGGGCCAACTCGTGGCAGAGCGTCAACCGGGTGCCACCCCACTCGGCGAGCCTGATCTGTGGTGGGCGTTGACCCCGGGCAGCGCGGTAGCTGGACTGCCGCACACCGGAGGCATGGATCACGACCACCGGGCGAAGGCCCCATTCGATGCAGGTCAGGGTGGCGAAACCCTGCGCGGCGGCCAAGGTGGTGAAGACCAGGGCCGGTTCGAGCACGAAACGCGCACCGAAGCTGGTGACTGCTCCTCCGGCCGTGCCGACCCGCTCCAGCAGCGCCTCCAGCCGGTGTTCGGCCAGGTACACGGCGTCGCGATCGGGGTCGTGGGCCACGGCTGCCACCGGCTCAGCCACCGCTCACCTGCCTCGCCGACGACATCGACGCGCGGGCACCGGCGCGTCGTCCCGCCTCGGACGAGGGTCCCCGGGTCGCCATGGTCGCGCTCCCCCGCCAGGCGGAACGCACCCGCAGGCTCCTGACACGCTGCCGGTGGAACTCGTTGACCTCCTCGGTCTTCTCCCGCAGGGCCAGACTGGTCACCGAGACCCGCTTGCCGTCGGCGACCGCTGACTCGGCGGCGTGGCGTCGTTCGGACTCGGCCACCGCCTCGTCCCTCGCCTCGGTGAACCGCCGCTGGATCTCGGTGATGAACCCTTCGTAGAAGCTGCGTCGGGCCACCCTGGCGGTCATCGGCTTGCGGACGACCCGCCCCCATCGGTCGACGCCGGCGTCGTAGTGCTCGTGGCGCCAGTCTCCGGCGCGCAGCCAGGCGTTGCCGAACCGCACCATCTGTTCGGAGAGGGCCACGTGGATCGCCTCGGTCACGTCGAGGTCGGAGGGGAAACCCATCGGGTACATCACCGAGGAGTTCGTGGCGATCAGGCAGCGGACGTCGTTGGCGGTGGCCACCACCAGGAAGAGGGCTGCGACCTGCTTGAGGTGGTGCTGGCCGGGACGGCCCAGGTCGATGGTGCGCTCCTCGGGTGTCTCCCGTGCCTCGGTCTTCGCCTGGCTGCGACGGGCGACCGCCAGTTCGACGGAGTACCGGCTGGCCAGGGCCTGAGCCTTGGCGAACAGCGCCTCTGCCTCGTCGACCGAATCGGTCGACTCGGCCTTCGCCAGCAGCTTTCCGATGCGAGTGATCACTGATTCCACCCCGCCAGCCTAGGCTCGCGGTGTGACAACTCCCCATCGAGGTTCCACCGTGGCCGACATCGAGCGGATCGCGGGATCGCTGCCCGAGGCCGTGAGGGGAGGCAGCGACGAACTGCCCAGTTGGGCCGTGCACGGCAAGACCTTCATCTTCTTCCGGGAGCCACGCCCCGACGCCGTCGACGGGTCCGGTGACAGGCTCACCGACGTCATCTGCATCCGTACCCACGGCGCCGACGACAAGCAGGCCCTGCTCGACGACGACCAGAACCCCTTCTTCACCACCCCTCACTTCAACGGCTATCCCGCCGTGCTCGTGCGGACGAGCGACCTCCGTCGTCTCGACCCGGCCCTGCTCGAGGAGGTCATCGTCGAGGCCTGGTTGTCGAGGGCACCCAAGCGGGTGGCCAAGGCCTACCTCGCCCAATTCGAGTGACCCAGTTCGCTGGCTGACGATTTCACGTCAACCGCTCCGTCCCCGTGAGCGACTTGCGAGGCTGGCACCATGACCTTCACCATCGACACCCCTGAGATCGTCGACGCACCCGAGATGCCCTGGGTCGGTGTCCGCCACCGGGTGACCATGCAGCAGATGGACCAGCCCGCCCAGAGCTTCGCCACCGTCGCCGCGTGGATCGCCGAGCACGGGGCCACCTCGGAGGGCCCACCCTTCTACAAGTACGAGGTGATCGACATGGAGGCCGAGCTCACCGTGGTGGCGGGCTTCGCCGTCGATGAGCCCCAGCAGTCCGACGACACCGTCGTCGTGGGAACCCTGCCGGCCGGCCGCTACCTCACCGTCACGCACGTGGGTCACCCCCAGGACCTCGTGGAGGTGACCCGTCAACTGCTCGAGTACGCTGCGACGAAAGGTCTCACCTTCGACTGCACCCCCGACCAGCGCGAATGGGCCGCACGACTGGAGTTCTACGTCTCCGACGAGAGCGCCGACATGACCACCTGGGAGACAGAATTGGCGTTCAAGCTTGCTGACTGAACCGTCCACGAACCCGAACCTTCCCGACGGCTCCACACCGCTGCCGCGCATCGTTCGTGACCGGGCAGCGGGACGACCGGTGGTGCAGGTGTGGCAGAACGAGGCGATCTGCTCGACGACGTGGCGCCTCCACGGTGCCCCGGTGCGGTTCGTGAAGGTCGGTCCCCCTCATCGTGAGTTCGAGGTCGGCGCCCACGTGGACCGCTACCGCTGGCTCGCCTCCTACCTGCCGGTGCCCCACGTGCTCGACCACGGCACCGAGGACGGCCTTTCGTACCTGGTCACCGAGGCGTTGCCGGGGCGGTCGGCGATCAGCCATGACTTCACCTGTGGCGACCCTGCCATCGTCGAAGGCCTGGGACGAGCGCTGCGCCGCTTCCACGACAGCCTGCCCGTCGACGAGTGCCCCTTCGCCTACGTTCCCGCAGACATCGACCCCGTTGACCTGGTCGTCTGCCACGGGGATGCCTGCAACCCGAACTTCCTGTTCGACGACACCGGCGCGTTCACCGGCTACGTCGACCTCGGCGAGGTCGGCATCGGCGACCGGTGGGCTGACCTGGCGCCCGCCATCCTCAGCCTGGGCTGGAACTTCGGGGAGGATCCCGAGTTGCACCGGGCCAACCGCGACCGACTGCTGGCGGGCTACGGCATCGCACTCGACGAACGCAAACTGGCCCACTACACCGACGTGTGGAACGCCGAACCCGTCCAGGACGAAGCCCATGCCGGCGCCTGAGGAACCCCGACCGGACGCACCCCGGGTCGTGCTCATCAACGGGGCACCCGGCTCGGGCAAGTCGACCATCGCCGCCCTGCTGGCCGCGGAGATGCCGCTGGGTCTCGCGCTCGACATCGACCAACTCAAGTTCTCACTCGGCGGCTGGTCCGACGACCTGAACGCTGCCGGACTGCAGGCCCGTCGCCTCGCCCTCGCCCTCGTCCGCCAACAACTCCTCGATGGGCACGGTGTCGTCATCGGCCAGTACCTGGCCCGCACACCCTTCATCGAGCAACTCGAGCAGACCACCGTCGCGTCCGGTGGCCGTTTCCGCGAGGTCGTGCTCCGGGTGGCACCTGCGACGCTGCGTCAGCGACTCACCGGGAGGGCCGAGCGACCGCATCGTCCCGAGCACCAGCACAACAACACCTTGGTCGGCCCGGAGCAGGCCGAGGAGTTGACCGACTCGATGGTGGAGCTGGTCAGGCTTCGTCCCCACGCACTGGTCGTCGACGGCGATGGTGACATCGGGACAACCCTCGGCAGGATTCGCGAGAGGATCACACCATGAACGACAGCGCAACACCCACCAGCCAGTCCCGGGGCATCAGCGACCTGCCCGGCATCGAGATCACCACCGACCAAGGAGCGCACTACGGTGTGGTCGACCACGGCGCCCACACGTGGGCGTGGCAGCCGGCAGGCGAACGCCCCGTGCTCTGGCTGTCGGCGGCCACCGAACTGAGCGATGGAAAGCCGATCCGTGGGGGCGTGCCGGTGATCTTCCCTTGGTTCGCCAACGGCCGCTCCGACGACCAGCAGCCGGCGCACGGCCCCGTGCGCACCGCAGTCTGGGAGCGCGACGAGGTGGTGGACGACCTGGCCAACGGGGGTCCGCTCACCGTGCGCCACCGCTGGACCGGCGCCCTGCCCCAGCCGGCGGACGTGTCGATGACGGTGCGGTTCTCCCAGGACGAGCTGCGGCTGACGATGACGGTCACCAACACGGGCGAGTCGGAGTTCACCTTCGAACAGGCCCTGCACACCTATCTGGCTGTCTCCGATATCGGTCAGGTGGTGGTGCGCGGTCTCGACGGCGTCGATTACCTCGACCGGGCGAGGCATGCTCCTCGCCTCGAGAACGTGCAGGTCGGCGAGGTGACCTTCACCGCGGAGACCGACCGTGTCTACCTGAGTGAGAACACCGTCCAGGTGGTCGACCCCGGCTGGCAGCGCACCCTCGAGGTCAGCAAGCAGGGTTCCTCCGACACCGTCGTCTGGAACCCCTGGGTCGACAAGGCGGCGGCCATGCCCGACTTCGGTGACGACGAGTGGCCCGGCATGGTCTGCATCGAGGCCGCCAACGTGCTCGACCACGCCGTCACCCTGCCCGCCGGGCAGACCCACGACCTGGTGCAGGTCATCGCACTGGTGTGAGGCCGGTCATTCCTTGATGATGACTGCCCTGCCGCCGAAGGCGGGCAGCGTCACCTTGAATCCGGGCGTGCCCGTGTCGGTGATCTCGACCCGTCCGATGGTGCGGCGGGCAGCGAGATCGAGCACCCTGCCCTGCGGCAGGTACTCCGAGGCGACGTGGGTGGTCACCGGCGAGGCCGAGAAGTTCAGCACCGTCACCTGGATGGCGCCCACGGCGAGCCGGCTGACCATCACCAGCACGCACGGCTGCTCCACCTCGGGCACCTCGAGCAGGGTCCCGGTGGCCAGCCCGTGGCGCCGTCGCACCGTCAGCACCTCGGCCAGACGACGGACGAACGAGCTCTCGTCGTCCAGTTGTGCGGGCAGTGAGCCGTACAGGGATCGCGCCATCGGCATGCCCGAGGTGGGGGTGCCCCCGGGGTTCGAGGCGCCCATCAGGTCGTAGGCCCCGCGCTCGATCCACCTGGTGTCGCCGGTGGCGATCAGGCTCTGCACCTGTTGGCGCTCCAGCGGCAGGGCACCCACGAGGTCCCAACCCGACAGGGCGAACACCCCCGGCTGCCAGGCGTTGTACTTGGCCAGCAGCAGGTGCGCGTCCTTGATCTGGGCGACCTGGTCGTCGTCGAGGGTCGACAGGTCGGTGATGCCCAGTGCGGCGGTGATCACCGATGCGGTCGTGCAGGCGATGCCGTTCTGCACGAACAGGGCGTTGTAGGGAGCGGCGTCACCGGCCATCGTCTGGCGCATGGTCTGGCGGACGTGTTCGGCCAGTTCTCGTCCCGTGTACTCCTGCCCGGCGAGCCGGTAGGTGTCGTGGGCGTGCGCCGACTCGAAGTGCACGAGTTCGTAGGTCAGTTCGTCGTGGTTCTGCATGGCGTGCACGAGCGAGGCCTGGTCGATGCCGAGGGCCAGTGACTCATTGAGGGTGAGCCGCAGGAACTCCGTGTCGGCAGTCAACAGGGCGACGTGGTAACCGGGCCTGGTGACGAAGTCGTAGGAGAGGTCGGGGCCGACCGAGCCGGTGGCGAGGATGTCGTCCATGGCCAGGTTGAGTTCCTGGAAGGTGAAGCCCCCCACCTTGCGCACCATGGAGCCGATCAGCTGGTTCGCGGCCTGCGAGAGGGGGTGGCCCTCCGACCACGCCAGTTCCTCGACCCGCTTCTCCACCCCGAGGAAGCCGTTGGCATCCAGCCTCAGTCCCCCCGAACCCAGGTCGGTGAGCGAGTGCAGGGCGTCACCCATCACCATCCGCATGCCGGCGAAGGTGGGGTCGAGCCAGTTGACGGAGGGTTGGCCGTCCTTGAAGTAGTGCAGGTAGACCCAACGCCGGGCCACCCCGTCGACCCCGTGGACGACGCGGGTGACCGACCAGTTGGTCTCCTTGACGCCGGGCTCGTAGAAGATCACCCGCTGCAGGGCTCCGATGATGTAGCCCTCCTCGGCGAGCTTGGCCTCGGTCTCGGCATCCAGGTTGACCGAGTCGTGACCCTCGGGCACCTCCGGCAGCAGCGGCCACGCCTCCTCGGGGATCGAGACCATGTGGTAGATGCCGGGGTAGTCCTGGTAGTTCGCCTCGGCCAACCGGAAGTCGGCTCCCTTGCCGGTGTGACCGGGGACGACGTCGTCGATGATGGTGCCATGGTGGCGGGCCGCTGACTCGCACATGTCGCGGAACTCGTCCTCGGTCCCGAAGATGGGGTCGATGACCATGCTGATCCGGTCGAAGTGTCCGTCGACCGAGGGTGTCAGCGTCCAGCCGGAGATGCCACCGGCCAGCTTCACCGGACCGGTGTGCACCGCATCGATGCCGATCTGCTCGAACGCGGCCCACAGGTCGTCCGATCCCAGGGCCGACAGGAATGACTCCCCGGTGCGGGTCACCAGCGCCAACGGGTAGGCAGCGAACCACACCTGCGCCTTGTCGAGGGCGGCACGCGGGTCGGGCTGGGCATAGGGGTTCGACCACATGCTGGCGTGGCCGGCCAACTGGCGCGCCAACACGGTGGCGTCCTTCAGCATCGACTGGTCGACCAGCCAGGCGACGTAGGCGGCGTTGCGCCCGTCGGCCTCGAACGGGGGCGGAGCGATGGTGTCGGGGGTGGGCTGCCTCCTCATCGCCCGTGGACGCAGCTTCGCCGGACGCGCCGCGAACCTCTGGGAGTCGAAACTCAGGTCGGCGAAGAAGTCGTCGACGAGCGCCTCGTCGGGGGTGCGATCGGCATGCAGATCATCGGTGGCCACGTCGACACGCTACTGAATCCGCTGACCCGGCGCAGGTGCTCACCTGCGCCGGCGCATCCACAGGTGCGGGATCCGCCCGTCCAGGTGTTCCTCGCCCTCGACCTCGAAACCGAAGCGGGAGTACCAGCCAGCCAGGTGGGCCTGCGCGTGCAGCACCACGTCAAGCCCCAGCTCGGCGTCGTCGCGTTCGGTGAGGACGAGCGCCTGGTTGATCAGCCGGGCGGCGAGTCCGCGTCCGCGTGCGGCTTCGGCGGTGATGACGGCGCCGATCCGCCAGCGATGGAGCCGCTCGTCGGGGTCTGGGTCGTCGTGGTTGGGGCAGGGCTCGCGCACCAACCGGATGGCCGACTCGACCACACCGGCCTCGTCCTCGATCCACAGGTGACGCGTGCCCGGATCGAGGTCGACCCCGTCGATCGCCTGGTAGGGGTCACCCTGTTCGACCACGAACACCTGCACCCGCAACCGCAGCAGGTCGTGCAGTTGGCGGGGGGTCAGGTCGGGGCCGGCGACCACGCGGAGGGCCTGGTCGTCGCTGCGCTGCGGCTTCACCTCGGCCGGGTCGTGTTCGTCCATGGGCACCACCGTAGGCTGGGCGGGTGCCCCGCTCCCCCCTCGCCCAGCGTTTCGGGCTCGAGGCCGCCTGGCTGCGCACCGAACCCGGGCACTGGACGACCCTGCGCGAATTCCTGGTCGACCGGCTGCCGAAGATGAGCCCCGCGCGCATCGACGAGTTGTTCGCCGACGGCGTCTGGTGCGATGAACAGGGACGGCCCTACCCGGCCGACGAGCCCTACGCCCCGCACCGTTTCGTCTGGTTCCACCGCGACCTGCCCGACGAGGTCGAGGTGCCCTTCGAGATCGGCGTCGTGCACGAGGACGAGCGCATCCTCGTCGTCGACAAGCCGCACTTCCTGGCGTCGATCCCTCGGGGGCAACACATCCAGCAGTCGGTGGTGGTCAAGCTGCGTCGCCGGTTCGACCTGCCCGAGCTCGGACCCGCCCATCGTCTCGACCGCGCCACCGCCGGGCTGCTGCTGCTCGTCAAGGAACGACGGTTCCGGGGGGCCTACCAGCAGGTGTTCGCCCACCGGGGGGTGGGCAAGCGCTACCTCGCCGTGGCCGCCCATCGTCCCGATCTCGAACTACCCCTCGACGTGGTCAGCCACATCGCCAAGGACGTGGGCACGGTGCAGGCCTACGAGGTGGCAGGGGCGGCACCCAACGCCCACACCACCATCGAACGGGTCTGCGACGACGGCCGACTGGCGGGGTACCGACTGACTCCCCACACCGGACGGACCCACCAGCTGCGGCTGCACCTGTCGGGCCTGGGACTGCCCATCGTCAACGACCCGCTGTACCCCCGGGCGCGTGAGATCGATCTGGGCGACTTCCGTCATCCCCTGCAGCTGTTGAGCTCCGAACTGTGGTTCGACGACCCCGTGGACGACACGCCGCGTCATTTCCACAGCGCGCTGCAGCTGGACCACTGGCCCGATGACTGGCCGGGTCACCGACCGGGTCACGGGCCAGCGGCGTAGGACGACCCCGGTCGTCCGGGCTGCCGGATTGCGTCTAGATTCATCCCGTGCAAGACGTCGTGATCCAGGCCCTGTCGCTGGTGGCCATCATCGGGCTGGGCCAACTGATGCGGCGGCTGCACTGGGTCAGTGCCAGCCACTTCATGATCTTCTCGAGGATCGTGCTCAACATCACGCTGCCCGCCGCCATCCTGACCAGCTTCAACCGGGTGACCGTCCCGCTGGGACTGCTGGCGGTGGGTCTGGTGGCGGTGGCGCTGAACCTCTGCCAGCAGATCAGCGCCTTCGTGCTGTGCCGGGCCCAGGGGCGCAACCTGCAGGCCTTCGGCGTGCTGAACACCGGCAGCTACAACATGGGGGCCTTCGCGACCCCCTACATCAGCGGGTTCGGCGGCCCGTCGGCACTGATCAATGCCACCTTGTTCGACATCGGGAACTCGATCGTCGCCGCTGGGTGGGGACGGTTCTGGGCGTTCTCGATCGTGCGGGGCAGGGCGTCGTTGTGGGCCACCGTGAAGCGGCTGTTCTCGTCCACCATCTTCGTGCTCTACCTGACGGTGCTGCTGATGCAGGTGTTCCGGCTGCGGCTGCCGGAACAGCTGATGCACTTCACGGGCACCGTGGGCAATGCCAACACCTTCCTGGCGATGCTGATGATCGGCATCGGGCTCGACCTCGACCTCGACACCAGCCAGTTGCGGTCGGCGGCGAAGTTCCTGGCCCTGCGCTACTCGTGGTGCATCGCGTTCAGCTTCGCCTCGTTCACGCTGCTGCCGTGGAGCCACGAACTGCGGCTGACCATCGCCACCATCTGTTTCGCGCCGATCGCCTCGATGATTCCCGGGTTCACCTCCGAGCTGGGCCTGGACGTGAAGCTGTCGGCGTTCATGACCTCGTTGACGATCCTGGTCAGCATCGTGGTGATGCCGGCCCTGGTGGTCGTGCTCAGCTGACCCACAGCCGGGTGCATGCCGCTCGGGCCAGGGCCACGTCGGCGGGGAGCCAGTCAGGGTGGGGGCTGTCGGCATCGAGCCAGGTCAGCGCCGAGTGTTCGATGGCTCGCGGCTCCCCCGCGACCACGGTGCACCAGTAGGCGCGCATCGCCCACCTGTGGTTGATCGGCCACCGGCCACCGTCCACGTTCGGGAACTCGTCGCCCACCTGCACCTCGACGCCCAGTTCCTCGCGCAGTTCCCTCGCCAGTGCGAGCCCGGGTGACTCACCCACCTCGACCTTGCCGCCGGGGAACTCCCAACGACCAGCCAGTTCCGGGGGATGGGCGCGTTGCGCCGCCAGCAGCCGTCCGTCACGGACGACCAGTCCGGCCACCACGATTCCCCTGGAGTCGTGATCGCCGTCGATGTCAGTCACCCACGCCCAGCCAGGCCAGGGCCCCGGCGACGGCGGCAGCGGTACCGGTGGTCAGGGTCGGTTGCAGGTCGGGGAGGAATCCCGGGTTGTGGTTGGCCACGGTCGGTCGTCCCTCGACGAAACCCCCGAAACCCCAGTAGGCGTAGGGCACACCGAAGGCATCGGGCAGGGTGCTGAAGTCCTCCGAGGCTGTGGCTGGTTGCATCTGCAGCACCCGCTCCTGGCCCAGCACGGCGACCATCCCGGCTCGCACCCGGGCCACGGCGGAGGGGTCGTTGTCGGTCAACGGGTAGGGGTCGTAGGTCTCGACCAGGGGGTCACGCGGTGAACGGGCAGCGGCGCACTCCGCACGGACGATCCGCTCGACGGCCGCCTGCATCTGCTCGAGTACGCCCTGGTCGTAGGCCCGCAGGTTGAGCAGCAGCGTCGCCTCGTCAGGAATGATGTTGGCCGACGCCCCGGCGCGCAGGCTGCCCACCGTGACCACACCGAACTGGTCGGGAGCGATCTCGCGGGCCACCACCGTCTGCAGTCGGGTGACGATCGCCGCCGCCAGCACCACCGGGTCGACGCTGAGGTGCGGCATGGATCCGTGCGAGCCGTGCCCGTGGACGGTCACCCTGATCGACACCGCGGTGGAGAGAACCGGTCCGTCAGCGATGGCGACGCTCCCCGACACCGGAGTGGCGAGCACGTGCTGGCCCAGGGCCACATCGGGACGAGGCACCCGGTCGACCAGACCCGCGGCCACCATCGACCTGGCACCGGCGGCGACCTCCTCACCGGGCTGGAACAGGGCGATGTAGGTGCCGCGCCACCGGTCGCGGTGAGCCGCCAGCACTGCGGCGGCGCCGATCGCGCTGGCGACGTGCATGTCGTGCCCGCAGGCGTGCATCACCGGGACGGTCTCGCCGGCCAAGGTGCCGGTGTCGGTGGAGCGGTAGTCGAATCGTTCCGCCTCGAGCACCGGCAGGGCGTCCATGTCGGCCCTGAACAGCACGGTGGGACCCTCGCCGTTGACCAGCACCCCGACCACCCCTCCCCCGAACTCGTCGACGGCGAAACCCTGCTGGCGCAGGTGGTCGGCGACGATGCCTCGGGTGCGCACCTCCTGCATGGACAGCTCGGGGTGCTGGTGGATGTCGCGGTAGAGCGCCTCCTGCCAGTCGGTGACCTCGCCGATCGCCGGCATCACCCAGTCGACGGCGGTCATGATCGATCGCCGGCTGACTCGGCCGTCGGCAGGTTCGCCGACTTGGCTGCGGCCTTGACGGCCTTCTTGGTGGCCCTCACCTTGACCAGGGTCTCCGGTGAGGTGATGTCGGCGACCGAGCGGTACCCGTCCAGGGCGTAGTCACCGGCGACCTGTTCCCAACCCGACGGACGAATCCCGCGCTGCTTGGCCAACAGGGCGACGAAGATGCGGGCCTTCTGGTCACCGAACCCCGGCAGGGCGGTGAGCCGCTTCTTCAGCTCGGCGCCGGTCTGCACGTCGGCCCACACCGCGGAGGCGTCACCGTCGTACTCGTCGACCAACACCCGGCACAGGTCGTACAACCGCTTGCCCATCGATCCGGGGAAACGGTGGATCGCCGGAGGGATCGAGGCCTGTCGGACGAACTCGTCCTCGCCCAGGTCGACCCACGCCCTGGGGTCAACCGTGCCGAGACGCTCCTTCAGCACGGCCGGACCCGAGAAGGCCTTCTCCATGGTCACCTGCTGGTCGAGCAGCATGCCCGCCAACAGGGCGAAATCGGAACTGCCGAGCAGCTGGTCGGCCACGTCGTCACCGGTGAGGTACATGCGGTCAGCCTAGGTCAGCCCTCAACACGGTGGAGCTGGTGATTCGATTCCACCCGGGTCCCGGCGGGGACCTGGATCGGGCTCCGGCGGGGGTGCGTCCTCGGGCCGTCCCTGTTTGCCCTCGATACGTGCTGGCTGCCCGCGGGCCGTCCAACTTGCCCTCGATGGGCCCACGTGCCCTGGCCCTCCCCGGGGGCAACTGCACCGCACGCGGGCAACTGGCTCGGATCGAGGGCAACGGCACCGGACGAGCGCAACCGGAGCACCGTGATTGACTGGCGCCGTGACAGCAGCAACCTCCACCCCACTCATCACCCCTCGGCAGCTGCGTCGGACCGTGCTGCTGGTGGCGGCGCTCAACCTCGGCTACTTCTTCGTGGAGGCTGCGGTCGCGCTCAGGATCGGGTCGGTGTCGCTGTTCGCCGACTCGGTCGACTTCCTCGAGGACACCGCGGTCAATCTGCTGATCGCCCTCGCGCTGGGCTGGACGATCCACCGCCGCGCCCGGATGGGCAAGCTGATGGCCGTCATCATCCTGGTACCGGCCGTGGCCGCGCTGTGGCAGGCCGTGGCCAAGTTCGGCGACCCGCACCCACCCGAGGTGCTGTCGCTGGCCCTCACCGCCGGCGGCGCCATCATCGTGAACTCCGCTTGCGCGCTGATCCTGACGCGCATCCGCCACCACGGTGGCAGCATGTCGACGGCCGCCTTCCTGGCCGCACGCAATGACGTCTTCGCGAACGCTGCGATCATCCTGATGGCCGGCCTCACCGCCTGGGTGCACTCGGGTTGGCCCGACATCGTCCTCGGCCTGGGCATCGTGCTGCTCAACGGATCCGCGGCCAAGGAGGTCTGGGAGGTCGCCGAGGAGGAGGGTCTCGCGGCGAAGGCCCTGGCCGGTGAGGCCGTTGACGATGACTGACAACGGCCGGCCGGACAGGGCCTTCGCGCGGAGCTGATCCCCCAAGGTTCAGTGCCCCAAGTTCAGTCCCCCCAAGTTCAGTCGCGGGGGGTTCACTGGGTGAGGATCAGAGGTTGATCATGTGGCCGACGACTCCCTCGGCCGCTTCCTTGATCGCCTCCGACAGGGTCGGGTGCGCGTGGATGGTGCGTCCGATCTCCTCGGCCGTGAGGTCCCAGTTCTGGGCCAGCACGAGTTCGGGCAGCAGTTCGGTGACGTCGGGCCCGATCATCGAGGCGCCCAGCAGTTCACCGTGCTTGGCGTCGGCGACGATCTTCACGAAGCCGCCTCCCTCGCCCAGGCCCCAGGCCTTGCCGTTGGCCGAGAAGGGGAACTTCGACACCTTCACGTCGTGGCCCAACTCCTTGGCCTGCGCCTCGGTGTAGCCGAAGCTCGCGACCTGAGGCTGGCAGTAGGTGGCGCGCGGCACCATCATGTAGTCGATCGGGAAGGTCTCGGCACCCGCGATGGTCTCGGCCGCCACCACCCCCATGGCCTCGGCGTTGTGCGCGAGCATCAGCTTCGCGGTGACGTCGCCGATGGCGTAGATGTGCTCGACGTTCGTCCGCATGAAGTCGTCGATGTCGATCGCACCGCGCTCGGTCAGCTTGACCCCGGTGCGCTCCAGTCCGTAACCCTCGACGCGCGGCTGGAAGCCGATCGCCGACAGCACCTTGTCTGCCTCGAGCACCTGCTGGTCGCCACCCTTGGCGGGCGAGACGGTCACCTTGACCCCGGCACCCGACTCGTCGATCGACTCGACCTTGGTGGAGGTCATCAGGGTGATGCCGAGCTTCTTGTAGGCCTTGGCCAGTTCCGACGAGATCTCGGGGTCCTCGAGGGGCACGATCCGGTCGAGGTACTCGACGATGGTGACCTTCACGCCGTAGGAGTTGAGCACGTAGGCGAACTCGGTGCCGATGGCGCCCGAGCCGGCGACGATGATCGAGGCGGGCACCTCCTCGGCCAGGATCTGCTCCTCGTAGGTGACGACCTTGTCGCTCACCTTGGTGCCGGGCAGCATCTTGGTGGTGGCGCCCGTCGCGATGATGCAGTCGGTGAAGGTGACGGTCTCGGCCGAACCGTCGTCCTTGGTGACCGTGATCGACGAGGCGTCGGCGAACTCTCCCCAGCCGTCGTACTCGGTGATCTTGTTCTTCTTCATCAGGTAGTGCACGCCGTTGGTCATCCGCTTCGAGACCTCACGGCTGCGGGTGTAGGCCTTGTTGTACTTGGCCGTCACCTCGCCCTCGAGGCCGAACTTGTCGGCCTCCTTGGTCACGAGGTTGACGATCTCGGCGTTGCGCAGCAGCGACTTCGTCGGGATGCAGCCCACGTTGAGGCAGACACCGCCCCAGTACTTCTTCTCGATGATGGCGGTCTTCTTGCCAAGCTGGGCGGCACGAATGGCGGCCACGTAACCACCCGGGCCGGCGCCCAGGACAACGACGTCGTAATGCGAGCTCATGGGCCACACTCTAGTGCTCCGTCCGGACGCCCGGGTGACCGCCCCGGCCGTCCCGCATGGGTGCCCCAGCGCTCCCCCGGCGGCTCCGCGCTCGCTCGCCCGGCCCCGGTCAGGCTTGCTTCATATCGTTTATGAGTTATCGTGATCGGGTGACCAACACCAGCCCCGCCGCCATCGGAAGCCTGATCAGGGACGCGCGCAAGCAGCGCGGACTGACCCAGCAGCAACTCGCCGATGAGCTGTCGACCTCGCAGAGCGCCATCCACCGCATCGAGGCAGGCAACCAGAACCTGAGCCTCGAGATGATCAACAAGATCGCCGAGGCACTCGAGTCGCCGCTGATCGCCCGCGCCGATTCCCGCACCATGAACTTCCGCATCCAGGGCGAGACGAAGCTCTCGGGTTCGATCGAGGTGCGCTCCTCGAAGAACGCCGCCGTCGCGCTGCTGTGCGCCAGCCTGATCAACAAGGGCACCACCAAGCTGCGCGGTGTCGCCCGCATCGAAGAGGTGAACCGCATCATCGAGGTGCTCACCTCGATCGGCGTGGAGTGCACCTGGAGCGATGACAAGTCGTTGCTCACCCTGGTGCGCCCCGAGGAGCTCCGGCTGGACGAGATGGACCTCGACGCCGCCCGCCGCACCCGCTCGGTGATCATGTTCCTTGGCCCGCTGCTGCGCTTCTACAGCGAGTTCCAGTTGCCCTACGCCGGTGGCTGCAACCTCGGGTCACGCACCGTCGAGCCCCACCTGCAGGTGTTGCGCGAGTTCGGGCTCGACGTCGAGGCGACCGAGGGCTTCTACCAGGCCAGGGTCTCGCGCGACATCAAGGGCACCCGGCACGTCACGCTCACCGAGCGCGGTGACACCGTCACCGAGAACGCGCTGCTCGCGGCGGCACAGACCGCCGGTGTGACGGTGCTGCGCAACGCCAGCCCGAACTACATGGTGCAGGACCTGTGCGTCTTCCTCGCCAAGCTCGGCGTCGGCATCGAGGGCATCGGCACCACCACCTTGACCATCACCGGCAACACCGACATCAACGAGGTGGTCGAGTACTACCCCTCCGAAGACCCGATCGAGGCGATGAGCCTGATCACCGCCGGCATCGTGACCGACTCGGAGTTGACCATCACCCGGGCCCCGATCGAGTTCCTCGAGATCGAGTTGGCCATCCTGGAGGAGATGGGGCTGAAGTTCAGCCTCTCCGAGGAGTACCGCAGCCACAACCAGTTCACCCGGCTGGTCGACATCACGGTGCACCCCTCGAAGCTGAAGGCCCCGGTCGACAAGGTGCACCCGATGCCCTTCCCCGGGCTGAACATCGACAACCTGCCCTTCTTCGCCGTGATCGCAGCCTCGGCCGAGGGTCAGACGATGATCCACGACTGGGTCTACGAGAACCGGGCGATCCACCTGCTCGAACTCGGCAAGCTCGGCGCGACGGTGCAACTGCTCGACCCGCACCGGTTGATCGTCACCGGCCCCACCGGTTGGCGTGCCCGCGACATGGTCTGCCCGCCCGCGATGCGTCCGGCGGTCTGCCTGTTGCTCGCTGCGCTGGCGGCCCGCGGCGAATCAGTGCTGCGCGACGTCTACGTCATCAACCGCGGTTACGAAGACCTGCCCACCCGGTTGAACAAGCTGGGCGCCAACATCGAGGTCTTCCACGAGTGAGCTGACCACTCAGTCCAGACGCGTGGCCTCGAACCGTTGGTTCGGGGCCACGATCTGTTCCTGGCCGGCCACCAGCTGCAACTCCGAGTGCTCCGACTCCACCGTCACCCGCAACACGCCGTGGACGATGGCCGCCGTCTGCTCCAGCGCGCGGCGCAGCCCACCACCCGAGAGCAGATGGGCGAGGAACATGGCCGAGGTGAGGTCACCCGAACCGGTGAAGTAACTGGCGAACAGGGGCGTCTCGACCACCCACGCCTCGTCCGCGTTCACGGCGAGCATGCGCATCACCGGTTCATCCGGGGTGACGACCGAGGTGACCAGCACCGTCTCGGGGCCCTGGGAGCGCAGCGCGTGGGCCGCGTCGCGGGCGTCCTCGATGGAGGCGATGGTGCGCCCCGTCAGGAACTCCAACTCGAACAGGTTCGGGCTCATCACGTCGGCGATCGGGGTGACGACGTCGCGGATGAACTCCGGGATGCCGGGGCGCGCGTAGAAGCCGCGACCGACATCACCCATCACCGGGTCGCAGCAGTAGAGAGCGGCCGGGTTGCGTTGCTTGATCAGCGCCACAGCCTGGACGATCGCGGCCCCGACCTCCTCGCCGCCCTGGTAGCCGCTGAGCACGGCATCAGCCCGCCCCAGTTCGCCACGGTCGTCGATACCGCGCACCACCTCGAGCACCTCTTCGGCAGGGATCAGCGGTCCGCGCCAGGCCCCGTAGCCGGTGTGGTTCGAGAAGGTCACGGTGTGCACCGGCCACACCTCCACCCCCAGTCGCTGCAGGGGGAACACGGCCGCCGAGTTGCCGACGTGGCCGAAGGCCACGTGGGACTGGATCGAGAGGATGGTCGTCACCCCGGCATTCTTCCACCTGCCCTCGACCGCCCCCCACCGACGGCTTCCTGCCAGACTCGACCCGTGAGCACCCATCCCTACCTCAGCAACGGATTCGTGGCGATGGCCCACCGGGGCGGGTCGCTGTTGCCCGACAACGTCGGCAAGGAGAACACGCTGACCGCCTTCGAACACGCGGTCGGTCTGGGCTACCGCTATCTCGAGACCGACGTGCACCTCACCGCCGATGGGGAACTGGTCGCCTTCCACGACGACCGGCTCGACCGGGTCAGTGACGCCCACGGTCTGATCGCCGAGTTGACCTGGGCACAGGTGCAGCGAGTGCGCGTCAACGGCGAACCGATCCCCCTGTTCCGGGAGGTGCTCGACACCTTTCCCGGGGCCAACCTCAACGTCGACCTGAAGGCGCCCGGCGCCGGGGCCCCGCTGGCGGCCCTGCTCGCCGACCGGGATGCCTTCGACCGGGTCTGCGTGGGCTCCTTCTCGTCGGCGCGGCTGGCTGAGTACCGGCGGCTGGCGGGGCCACGCGCGCTCACGTCGAGCAGCAGGGTCGAGGTGGTGGCCCAGATGGCAGCGGGGCTGGTGTCGTTGCCCGCCCCCGGCGCCGCAGGGGCCCATCAGGTACCCGTCAGACGAGCGGTGGCCGGCCGTCAGGTGCCGGTGGTGACCAGGGGCTTCGTCCGCGGTGCCCACCGAGCGGGTCGGCAGGTGCACGTGTGGACGATCGACGACCCCGACCAGATGCACCACCTGATCGACCTCGGTGTCGACGGCATCGTGAGCGATGCCATCGACGTGCTGAAGACGGTGCTGATCAGCCGCGGTCTCTGGACCGGCCGCTGACCTGGGGTACCAGCATCGGATGCGGCTGTGGGGTGAAACCCTGCGCGGGTTTGCCGCAGATCGCTACGCTCGACGAAGACCGACCTTTGAGGAGGGGACGATGGCTGACCGGGCATTGCGCGGCATGGGCTTGGGGTCCAAGAGCTTCGAGGACGAGGAGGGGATCGAG
The DNA here is from genome assembly GCF_950101875.1 of Aestuariimicrobium sp. T2.26MG-19.2B. NCBI lineage: Bacteria > Bacillati > Actinomycetota > Actinomycetes > Propionibacteriales > Propionibacteriaceae > Aestuariimicrobium > Aestuariimicrobium sp. T2.26MG-19.2B. Next base: position 306,457 of record NZ_CATNLW010000002.1, read on the forward strand.
TTCGCCTCGCGTCTGCAGATCGGGTTCGACTGCCCCCAGGGGCACCACTTCGACCTGACCTTCGCGAGCGAGGCCGAACTGCCGGCGGTGTGGGAGTGCCCCCGCTGCGGCAAGCAGGCCGTCCGTTCCGACGGCACCGTCGCGGCCGAGAAGGACGAGAAGCCCCCGCGCACCCACTGGGACATGCTGATCGAGCGCCGCTCGGTCAGTGACCTCGAGGAACTGCTGCAGGAGCGTCTCGACCTGCACCGCAAGAGCCAGGAGCTCTGAGGACTCAATCGATGACGGAACCCTCGATGGCCCGTGGCGGGCCGTCGGGGGTTTTCTTCGTCGTGCTGGCCGAACCCGGGGCGGGGTCGGGTTCGACCACCTCGCCCGGGATCACGTCGCCGCCCCTGCCCCGTCCGCCCCTGCCGCCCATGGCGCCCGGCAGCATCCCCGACCCGAGACCGAGGCTCTCGACCTGGTGCTCGGCCATCGCCGTCAGCAGTCGTCGCGGGATGGCGCGGGTGAAGGGCAACAGGCAGACCAGGCCGACCACATCGGTGGTGAACCCGGGCAGGGTCAACAGCAGCCCACCCGCCAACACCAGCGCCCCGTCGCTCAGTTCGCGGCTGGGAACCTTGCCCGACCCGAACGCGTCGATCAGCGCCCGCCACGCCTTCGTCCCCTCACGTCGCATCAGCCACGTGCCCAGCACCGCGGTCAGCACGAGCAGCCCGATGGTCGGCCACAGACCGATCAGGTCGCCCACCTTCACCAGGATGAGGACCTCGAGGACGGGCAGACCGATGAACACCACCAGTAGGGCGGGCACCAGCCAGCGGGGACGACTCATCGCGAGAACCTGTTCACGTCAGCAGGCCCGGCCATGTCAGCGACCCCCGCGCGTCACCAGGCGCTTGACCTGCTTGGCGCGATGGTCAACACCCCACAAGGTGGTGCGGATCATGGCCTCGACGACGATCGCCTTGTTCATCTTGGAGTCACCGAACTCCCGTTCCACGAACTCGATCGGCACCTCCTTGATGACCAGGCCGGCCTTGTGGGTGCGCCACGCCAGATCGATCTGGAAGCAGTAACCGGCCGACGCGATCTCGTCGAGGCCGATGGTGCGCAGGGTCTCGGCGCGGAAGGCGTTGAAGCCACCCGTCACGTCGTGCAGCGGCAGGCCGAGCACGGCGGCGCTCCAGAGTGAACCGCCGCGGCTGATCACCTTGCGGGCCGCGGGCCAGTTGACGGTGCTGCCCCCTCGCACGTAGCGCGAACCCTTCACCATGTCGGCATCACGCAGGGCATCGAGCAGCAGCGGCAGTTGCTCGGGCTGGTGCGAGCCGTCGGCGTCCATCTCGACGATGGCGTCGTAGTTGCGTTCCAGACCCCAGGCGAATCCGGCGAGGTAGGCGGCGCCCAGACCCTGCTTGCCGGCCCGGTGCATGACGTGGATCTGCGGGTCGCTCTTCGCCAGCCGGTCGGCGATCGCGCCGGTGCCGTCGGGGGAGTTGTCGTCGGCGACGAGCACGTCGGCGACGGGCACGGCCGTGCGCAGCCGTCCCACGATGCTCTCGATGTTCTCGGCCTCGTTGTAGGTCGGGATCACCACGAGCACGGTGGTGATGGGTGGCCTGGTCATCGACAGCTCCTCGTCCGCGGCCACGCCGACTGCGTGGACCTCACGGACCAGCGTAGCCACCCGGGTTCCGCGTGGAGCCCTCGACCCGATGTCTCCCCCCTCGTCGGGCGAGCACGAGCGAGGTCAGCATGGCCAGCAGGGCCACCAGCGCCGCGGCGGACTCCACCCAGGGTCCGACCAGTACCCCGATGGAGACCCCGGAGCGCACCGGGACGTCGTAGGTGCGCGCGGCTGCGGTGGCCTCGCGGGTGCGGTCGAGCACTCGTCCGTGGGGGTCGATCCAACCCGAGAAGGATCCGGTGGTCGCGACCACCACGTCACGCCTCATCTCCATGGCTCGCACCCGGGTGATCTGGAACTGCTGGGCGGGCTGTCCGGTGAAGGTGTAGGTGGAGTTGTTCGACTGCACCACCACCAGTTGCGGGTCGAGTCTGGCCACGTCGTGAACCGAGGAGTCGTAGGCCAACTCGAAGCAGATGATGTCGCCGACCCGCAGGGTGCGGCCCGCCACGGTGGCGCTGGTGACCCCCGGCTTGGTGCCGGGAACCCCCTGCGCTCCGACCTGCTGCAGGATCGGGAAGCGCGGGAGCAGTTCGTCGCGGAACGGGATGTACTCCCCGAAGGGGACCAGATTTCGCTTGTCGTAGCGCTCCCCCGGTCCCTGCTGGGTCCACCACAGCCCCGAGGTCTGTCGTTCGTCGGGGCCGGGGCCGTAGCGGACGATGCCGATGAACATGGGCAGACCCGACAGCTGCTGGGCCTCGGTGATCATCTCGCGGGTGTCGGCGTCGACGGTCGGGTCGATGTCGGTGGAGTTCTCGGGCCACAGCACGAACTGCGGACGAGGATCCAGGCCGGTCCGGGCGCGCGCCATCAGGGCGATCGTCTCCGAGAGGTGGTTGTTGGTGACCGAACGGGCGTAGCCCAGCGAATCCGGTCCGGCGGTGCCGTCGACGTTGCCCTGCACCATGCCCACGGCCACTCGTTGGCCCGTCGCCGGGAGGGCGGGGGCCCGTCCCAGGCCCAGTCCGGCCAGCACGATGGCGACGACGACTGCCTCCGAGACCGAGGGCCGCAGCCGGGGACGCTCAACCCGGTGTGCGACGGCTGCGGCGACCAGCGCGCACAGCAGGCTCACCCCCGAGGCGCCCACGAAGCCCAGCCATCCGCCCAGTGGTTGGTCGGCGGTGGTCCAGGCGAGCCGGCCCCACGCGAACCCGCCGAAGGGGTAGCGGGCGGCCGTCCACTCCCCCAGCGACCAGCAGGCTGCCGTCCAGACGGGCCACCAGCGCAATCGGTGGACGAGCGCCACGCCCAGCCCCACCAGGCCGGTGTGCAGCGCCATCAGTCCCACCAGCCCGGGCACGACGAACCAGCCGAGCACCCCGATCCAGCCGACGAGGGCGCCGTAGAAGCCCAGCCCGAACAGGAAGCCGCGCCACACCCCTGCCCGCGCCACCCGCAGGCTCACCCTGCCGTCGGGCTCGAGCCCTCCGCGGGCGAGCCAGAAGAAGGCGGCCGGTCCGAGCAACGCCAGCGGCCACCACTGCAGCGGGGCGAACCCCCCGGCGGTCACGACCCCGGCAAGCACCAGCAGCGGCACCCGCTGCCAGGCGCGCAGGCGGTCGCTGGTCACGCCTGGTCACCCCTGTTCATTCCCGGTCCTCGGGGTCGGCGGCGATCAGCGGACGATCGGTGAACAGGGTGGTGAGTGCGATCGTGGTGGCGGTCGACACCTTGGCCTGCAGCCGCATGCGGGTGAGCAACTCGTCCAGTTCGGCGGGCGTGGCCACCTGCACCTTCAACAGGTAGGACGCGTCGCCGGCCACCGAGTAGCAATCGGTCACCTCGGGCATCGTCCCGATCACCGCAGGCACGAGTTCGTCCTCGGCCGGGTCGAAGGGCCTGATCGAGATGAAGGCCGTCAGGGTGCGCCCGAGTTGCTCGGGGCTCAGCACCGCCCGGTACGAGGTGATCACCCCGCGCTGCTCGAGCCTCCGCACACGCTGTTGGGCGGCAGAGGTCGACAGCCCCGTCGCCTTGCCGATGTCGGTGTAGGACATGCGGCCGTCCTCGGCCAGGAGCGCAAGAATGTGGTGATCAATGGTCTCCATGCCGCCCATCGTGGCACCATTCCGCGTGTGACCCCGACTCCGCTCATGGTTTTCGACACCGCGTCGCTCTACTTCCGGTCGTTCTTCGGGGTGCCCAATTCCGTGACCTCCCCCGATGGCACCCCCGTGAACGCGGTCCGCGGACTGATGGACTCGCTGGCCCGACTCATCGAGCAGTACCACCCTGGAGCCATCGCCTGCGCGTGGGACAACGACTGGCGCCCGACCTGGCGGGTCGACCTCGTGCCCAGCTACAAGGCCCACCGCGTCGCGCAGGTCGTCGGTGACGCCGCACACGAGGTGGTGGGGGCAGGCGGCACCGGTGCCGTCAGTGGACAGGCCGAGGAGGCCGCCGACGAGTTGGCCGTGCAGGTACCGATCATCCGCGAGGTGCTCGCTGCCTACGGGATCCCGGTGATCGGCGTCGACGACCACGAGGCCGACGACGTGCTGGGGTCCCTCGCCCACCAGGCCACCCGTCCGGTGCTGGTGGTGACCGGCGATCGTGACCTGTTCCAACTGGCAACCGGTGAGGTGAAGGTGATCTACGTCGGCAAGGGCGTCGCCAAGCACGACCTGGTCGATTCCGCCTGGGTCGAGGCCAAGTACGGGGTGAACGCCGACCAGTACGTCGACTTCTCGGTGCTCCGCGGTGACGCCTCCGACGGTCTGCCCGGCGTGGCGGGGATCGGGGAGAAGTCCGCCGCTCAGCTGATCCAGGCCTACGGCGGGCTGGACGAGATCGCGGTGGCCGCCACCGATCCCGATTCGGGCATGTCCAACGGCCTGCGCACCAGGCTGGCGGGCGCCGTCGAGTACCTGGGACCCGCCCAGGTGGTGGTGCAGGTGGTCACCGACCTCGACCTGCCGAGCGTCGACGACCTGGAGTCACTGCCCTGGGACGGGGAGCGGGTGGCGGCCCTGAGTGAACGGTGGGGGCTGGGGTCCTCAGCCGAGCGGCTCAGCGCTGCGCTGGGTCACTGAGGCGGGGGGTCACTGAGAGGGTTCAGTGACTCGTCGGCGTGCCAGCGCTGCGAGTGCAACACGTAGATCGCGGCCCCGGCGGTCAGGTTCGGACGAAGGCCCGAGAACCAGGAGGCCCGCGCGTCCTCGGCCAGCGGCACCCGCCGCTCGACGACCAGGCCGAGCCGGTCGAAGAGCAGCTCGAGTTCGTAGAGCGACGACATCCTCAGGTTCGGGGTGTCGTACCAGTGGTACGGCAGGTCCTTGTTGACCGGCATCCGTCCGGTCAGCAGCCGGAGTCGGTGCCGCCACAGCCCGAAGTTGGGCATCGAGACGACCAGCCGGTGGCCGATCCTGGCCATCTCGCTGAGCAGTTGTTCCGGTTGGTGCACCGTCTGCAGGGTGCGCGAGAGCACGACGACGTCGTAGGAGCTGTCGGCGAACTCCCCCAGTTGGTGGTCGAGGTCGAGCTCGATGACGGGCACGCGATGGCCGATCGCCGCGATCACCTGCTCGGGGTCCTTCTCGACACCGGTGCCGACGCAGGCCCTGGTGCGGAACAGGTGGGCGAGCAGGGCCCCGTCGCCGCAGCCCAGATCGAGCACCCGGGACCCCTCGGGCACCAAACCGGCCAGCAGTTGCAGATCCGCGCGCAGCACCATCAGAAGCCCTCCACCTCACGGTTGGCGGTCAGGAAGGCCTCGATCGTCTCGTGGTAGGTCGGCACCTCGAGCAGGAACGAGTCGTGGCCCCAGTCGGAACGCACCTCCCGGAAGCTGACCGGGAGCCCCGCCTGTTCGAGCACGCGGACGATCCTGCGGCTGTGCTCGGTCGAGAAGCGCCAGTCGGAGTCGAAGCTCATCACCAGGAAGTCGACCGGGTCGTCCAGCAACCTGGTCAGGGCCGCCGGATCGGCGAACGGGTCGAAGTAGTCCATCACCCGGGTGAGGTAGAGGTAGCTGAGCGCGTCGAACCGCGACAGGAAGGCCTCACCCTGGTGGTCGAGGTATGACTCGACCGCGAAGTCGATCCCGAACCCCGGGGTGGGTTCGGTCTGCGGATCCCGTCCGAACTTGGTCTGGAAGGCCTCCTCCGACAGGTAGGTGATGTGCGCCATCATCCGGGCGATGGCCAACCCGACGTCGGGGTTGTGGCCGTGTTGGGCGAACTGGCCCGCGTGGAAGTTCTCGTCGCGCATGATGGCTTGGCGTCCCACCGCCGAGAAGGCGATGTTCTGGGCCGTCAACCGGCTGGACGAGGCGATCATCACGGCACGCTGCAGGGTCTGGGGGGCCTGTAGCGCCCACTGCAGGGCCTGCATCCCACCCAACGAGCCACCAACAACCGCGTGGAACGTCTCGATGCCCAGGTGTCGGGCCAGGGCCAGGTGCACGTCGACGAAGTCGCTCATCTGTACCAGGGGGAAGTCGAGGCCGTAGGCGCGTCCGGTCGCCGGATTGGTGGAACTGGGCCCGGTGGTCCCTTGGCACCCGCCCAGCAGGTTGCTGCTGACCACGAACCAGCGGTCGGTGTCGACGGCCCGACCGGGACCGATCAGGTTGTCCCACCAGCCGGGTCGCCGGTCACCCTCGTGCCATCCCGCCGCGTGGGCGTCGCCGGTCAGCGCGTGACAGATGTAGACGGCGTTGTCGCGTGCGGCATTCAGGGTGCCGTAGGTCTCGTAGGCCACGTCGACGGGCCCCAGCGTCGCCCCGCTGGCCAGTTCGAGCGGCTGGTCCTCGTCGAACAGCCGCACGTTGTGCGTCGTCACCAGACCCAGGCCGGGGTCGGGGGCGGGTGCACTCATGCGTCCCAGTCTGTCGCACCGACCCGGCGACGGCGAACCCCGTTCACTGTGGGCTGGTTCAGTGTGGGCTGGTTGCTCAGTCCGGGCTGGCGACCTGCACCGGCGTCGCCGACAGCACGTCGGTCAGCACAGTGGGGTCGATCTTCACCAGGAACCCGCGCCGGCCACCGTTGATGGCGATCTCGTCGAGGTCGAGCACCGTCGACTCCACGAAGACGGGCATCGGCTTGCGCACCCCGAACGGGGAGGTGCCGCCGATCTGGTAGCCGCTGTGGCGCTGGGCGATCGCCGGTGTGCACGGGGTCACCGACTTGCACCCGATCTGGCGGGCCAACTGCTTGGTCGAGACCTCACGGTCGCCGTGCATCAGGACGACCAGCGGCTGCGCCTCCTCGTCCTGCATCACCAGGGTCTTGATGACGGCATGCTCGTCGAGGCCCAGTTGTCGGGCCGACTCCGAGGTGCCACCGTGGTCGACCCACGAGTAGACCAAGGGGTCGAAGGACACCCCCGCTCGTCGCAGCACCGTCGTCGCGGGGGTCTCGGAAGGGTGTGTTCGCCTGCCCATGCACGGACGGTAATCGATGCACAGGTGCAGCACGCCGGTGTCCCCCCTATTTGAACTCAGTGCGCCATCAACAACGCGGTCGTCCGCCAGCCCAGCGCCAATCCCGTCAACACGGGGTTCACCGCCCCATTGGTCACGTGGACCGAGGTGTCGGCGACGGCGAGGTTTTCGTGCCCCCAGACCCGTCCGCGCGGGTCGACCACCGAGGTGGCCGGATCGTCCCCCATCCGGCAGGTGCCCGCCTGGTGCTGACCGACGGACGGCCCGCCCGAGAGTTCCTGGTCGCTCGCTGCCACACCCGTCCCGCCCGAGACACCCGTGCCACCCGACGGCAGTCCGAACACCTCACGACACCCGGCGGCCTCGAGCCACTCGACGGCACGCTCGAGCATGAAGGCGGCGGTGCGATGGTCCTCCCGGTGCAGGCGACCCGAAAGCCGTGCCACCGGGACCCCCCATGCGTCGGTCACCCCGTGCGCCAGGCGCACGCGTGCGTCGGCGGTCGTCACCTCCTGGATGGGGCCGAAGATCATGATGTGTCGCCGGTAGTGACGCGCCAGGCCGGCGTGCACCCCGGCTCCGTGGTCGGGCAGGACTCCCGCCCGCTGCAGCACCGAGATGGTGAACTCGGGCAGGGGGACGAAGTCGTTGGCCAGCATGCCGCCCCCGACGATGCCGGGGTTGCCGTGGCGGAACCCCGACACGGCGATGGTGGGGCCCGGACCGACACCGTCCTGGATCACCTCGTCGGTCAATCCCAACGCGCCTGGGTAGAGGTGGGCCTGGAGGTGTCGTCCCACCTGGTCCGATCCGTTGCCGAGACCGTCGGGCTCACCGTCGTGCGCGCTGAGCAGGAGCAGCCGGGCCGACTCGACCGCCCCCGCGGCGAGCACCACCTTCCCGGCGCGTACCCACCGGCGGGCCCCGGTCGTGAGGTCGACCAGGTCGACGCCGTCGACCCGACCGTGGTGGGTCGTGATCCGGACGGCGCGGGTGCCCGTGACCAGCGAGCAGAGGCCCGTGGCCAGAGCCAGAGGCAGCGCCGTGTTGTGGGTGCCGTTCTTGGCCTCGGCCCGACACGGGAAGCCCACACAGGCCCCACACGCGCGGCAGGCGGGGCGTCCACCGCGTTCGACGGAGTTGATCAGCAGCGGCACCCGGTTGGTCGACCAGCCCAGTCGAGCCGCCGCTTCGGCCATCACCTCACCCGAGTGGTTCATCGGCAGCGCGGGCATCGGGTAGGGCTCGTCGGTACCGGCGAAGCGGTTGCCCTCGCGGGACCCGCTCACCCCCAACTCGTGTTCCACCCTCAGGTACCAGGGGGCGATGTCGTCGACGCTCACCGGCCAGTCAGCCAGGCTCGATCCCTCGGGCACCCCGTACGTGGACGCCATCCTGAAGTCCTCCCGGCTGAACCGCCATGCCTGGGCGCCGAACACGCGGGTGCCGCCCCCGACGGTGAAAGCGTTGTTGCTCCACCGTCCCTCGGTGGCGAGCGCCGGCTCGGGCGGCTCCCCCACGACCCGCGGGTTGGGGGCGAGCTCCGGCCCGGCGGGGGTCTCCAGCCCGGTGACGAACCGTTGGTTGCGCAAGGCGTCCGGACGAGCCCGCTCGGCACCGAGCCAGCTGCCCGCCTCGACCAACAGCACCGTCGCGCCGGACTCCGCTGCCACCTTGGCGGCGAGGCTGCCGATGCCCGAGCCGATGACGACCACGTCGTAGCCCTCGTGCACGTCACCGAAGGCGGTGGTGCGGGGCGGGGCCAGACTCACCGGGGGCCAGCCTCCCCCGTCGGCGGGTTCGGTGGTGAACCCCACCTCACGCCAGGACGACACCTGGTCGGCGGGCAGTTGGCGGGGATTGGCCCACCGTGCCTGCTCGGCCAGGGCGACGGCATCGACGAAGGCTGGGTGGTCGGACGCGTCGTCCGGTGCCCCGGCCAGGCGCAGCACCGCGGCCAACCGCTCAGGCTGGTCTGTCTGCCACGCCTGGGCCACGGCGTCGACGTCGAGCGGGTCGACGCCCGGTGAGAGACGTTCGGCCAACTGGTGCAGGGTGCTCACGATTCGTCCGTCCTCGGTGCGGTGGGGGTGCTGGCTCGGGGGTGTGGCGCCGCGGTCGAGGCGCGCCGCTGCAGCGTCGCCACCGTGGCCACGTCCCGCGGCGATCGGGTCGGGTCGTCCAGCCGGCTGGTGATGGAGTCGAGGATCGCCTCGACGGTGAGGTCTACGTCCTGGCGGACGGTGGTCAGTTGGTGGTACGACCGGGCGGCCACGTCGCTGTCGTCGTAGCCGGTGACCGAGATGTCCTCGGGCACCGAGACGCCGGCGCGGGCGAGCACCGCCAGGACTCCCGCTGCGCACTGGTCGGAACCTGTCACCACCGCGGTGGGCCGTTGGCTGCGTGCCAGCAGCACCCTGGCCGCGGCGGCCCCGTCCTCCTCACCGAAGCCGACCTCGACGACGTCGATGTGATCGGTCAGTCCGGCCGCTGCCATCGCACTGCGGTAGGCGGCCGCCCGGTCCGAACCGACACCGGCGGGTTGCCCGCCGGCGTAGGTGATGCGGGTGTGGCCCAGCTCGACGAGGTGGTCGACCACCAGCTGCAGACCGTTCTCGTCATCGGTGCGGACGACGTCGACCCCGGGAACGGTCGTCCGCTCCCCCAGCCAGACCACCGGCATCAACTCGATGGCTGCCCGCAGTGCGGCAGAGCCGGGGTCGGGGTTGTAGCAGGCCAGGGCCTCGACGCGACGTTCCAGGAGTTGGGTGACCACCACCTCGGTCGTCCGCTTCTCGGTGACCGGGCCCAGGGCGACCAGGTGACCCTGCTCGGCTGCCCGCTCCAGCAGTCGGTCGACCACCCGCAACTCGAACGCATTGTGCGAGGTGTAGAGCACCCCGATCAGCCCGGTGCGACGTTGCCTGAGCAGTCGGGCGGAAGCGTTGGCGTGGTAGCCCAGTTGCTTCGCCGCGGCGAGCACGCGCTCGCGGGAGTGGTCACTGGGCCCGGGCTGGCCGCGCATCACCAACGAGACGGTCTGCCGCGAGACACCGGCCCGGTCTGCCACGTCCTTCATGGTGGGCAGGACGCCGGGATGGTCGCTGGACATGCCACCAGCCTAGGCCTTCATGGCGCTCTTGGCACGTGCCAATGGAACGAGCTAAGCTGCGATCACCACGTACCCCAGGAGACGCCGATGCCCATCTCGCTCACCTCGTTACTCAGCCCCGGGCCAGAGTTCACCCAGCCCCCCGAGGAGCCCTCGCTTCGCTGGGGGCTGCTCGGTCCCGGCTGGATCGCCGACATCTTCACCCGGGCGATGCGCCACACCCCACAGCGGATGGTCGCCGTCGGATCCCGCTCACTCGAACGAGCCGAGGTGTTCGCCAAGGACCACGGCATCGAGCGCGCCCACGGTTCCTACGAGCAGTTGTTCGCCGACCCCGACGTCGACGTGGTCTACATCGCAACGCCGCAGAGTGAGCACCTGCAGCAGGGCCTGGCAGCCATCGCGGCGGGCAAGCACGTGATCATCGAGAAGCCCTTCACCTGCACCCCGGACGACGCCCGCACCCTGGTCGAGGCGGCCCGGGCCGCCGGGGTGTTCGTCACGGAGGCGATGTGGTCGCGCTACCTGCCGCAGACCGACATCTGCCGTCGGCTGGTCTCCGAGGGTGTGCTGGGCGACCTGCACAGCGTGGTCGCCGACCACGGCCAGCTGATCCCCCACACCCCGGGCCATCGACTCTTCCGCCCGGAACTCGGCGGTGGAGCCCTGCTCGACCTCGGCATCTATCCCGCCCAACTGGCCTCCATGCTGTTCGGAGCGCCCACCTCGGTGACCGCCGTGGGGGCAGTGGACAGCGGTGTCGACACCTCGGCGACCGTGGCCCTCACCCACGCCGGCACGGACGCACCGTCCACCCTCACCACCAGCATCACCGCCGTGTCGTCCAACCGGGCGACCGTCGTCGGCACCGAGGCCCGCGTCGAACTCGACGGGCGCTTCTACAACCCGACCACGCTGAAGGTCCTCTCCCGCGAGGGTGAGGCCTGGGGCGAGTACACCGACACCACCGGCCGACCCGGCATGGAGGGCCTGTCGTGGCAACAGTCGGCCTACGCGCGCATGATCAGCGAGGGGCGCACCGAGTCGCCCCTGCACCCGCACGACGAGATCGTCTCGATCATCGCCACCCTCGACGAGGCCCGCCGTCAGGTGTTGGCTTCGGCCGCGGCGTCCCGATGAACGGTGATCGGCTCGCCGAGCTCGAGGCCCAGGACGTCATCTGGCTGCGGCACTTCGATGCCGCCGACGCCTGGCAGCTGGGGTGCCTCGTCGTCGATCGGGCCCTGTCGGACAAGCTGGCGGTGCTGGTCGACATCCGCCGTGCCAACCTGCAGCTGTTCCGGGCCTCACTGCCCGGGGTCCGCCCCGACCAAGAGGTCTGGGCCGAACGCAAGGCCCGCGTCACCCTGCGACTGGAATGCTCGAGTGCCCTCGCCGGCGAGCGGTTCCGGGTCTGGGGCATCGACCCCGTTGAGATCGGGTGGCTTGACCACGGTTACGCGCCCGGGGGCGGTTCATTCCCCGTGCGGGTGACCGGAGTGGGGGTGGTGGCGGCGATCACCGCTTCGGGGTTGACCTCCGACGAGGACCACGAGCTCGTCCGGTGGGGTGTCGAGCAGCTGGCGCTCCGCCAGCAGGACGAGGCCTGACCCGCCCCAGCAGGACAGATCAGCCCAGCAGGACAGCCGACAACTGCTCGGCCGTGTCGACGACCGCAGCGTTCGGCAGGGCGCGCAGGTCGTCGGCCAGGCCGGCACCCCAGGTGACGGCCAGCCCGTCCATGCCTGCGTCCACCGCAGCCAGCAGGTCCACGGTGGCGTCGCCCACGTACACCGCCGCCGCCGGGTCGAAGCCCAGGGTCTTGCAGGCCGTGAGCAGGGGTTCGGGGTGCGGTTTGTGCCGGGTCGAGTCCTCCAGCCCGACGCTGACGTGCAGGTGCTCGTCGAATCCCAGCACCCGCAGGGCCCATTCGGCGCTCTCGCGGTAGCGCGAGGTGACCACGGCCATGCCCACCCCGGCCCCGGCCAGGTCGTGCACCACCTCGAGCACTCCCGGGTAGGGCCGGATCAGCTCCTCGAAGTGCTCGTACTGCCAGCCGCGGTAGGCCGTGACCAGGTCGGGGGCTCGCTCTGGTCCGGCCAGTTCGGTGAACATGTCGATCAGGGTGCGACCGATCCAGGACTGGATGGTGGCGTCGTCGGCCGGCTCCAGGCCGAAGTGCTCGATCGTCCACCGGTACGACGCCAGGATCATCGGGATGGTGTTGGCGAGGGTGCCGTCGAGATCGAACAGGACGTGGGGCCAGCGCGCAGTCATGGCTGTCACCGTAGTCAAGGGCCACCCCGCCGCCGGGCAGGTGAGGGCGCCCTGAGATCATGGTCGCGAGGAGATGACCCGATGACGACCGACGTGCGTGAGCCCCACAACCCGGGTACAGGCAGGCCCGCCCTCCAGAAGTCGTTCGTCCAGCCCATGTGCCCCCTGCGACCTGGCGACCGTTGCTCCCTGTGCGTGCCGGGTGCCACGGGTCCCCAGGACTGCGGCCTCGTCTGGCTGGTGATGGACGACCCGGAGCTGAAGGACCAGTTGGCCGAGTACCGCCGGGCCGCACGCCACGCCAGCTGAACCGCCCACGACAGGTTTTGGACCACTTTCGCAGCCTCACAGCGATATCTCAGGCGCGATCCCTTGATCGCGGCTAGTGTCACGTCATGAGGACAGATTCCGCCGAAGATGTACGCTCACGGCTGGGCGCCCACCTGCTCGTGGACGGACTGCCGCTGGTGCTCGACCTGAAGGCCTCGCACGGCACCACCCTCGTCGACCAGGCCACGGGTGAGCAGTACCTCGACATGTTCACCTTCTTCGCCTCGAGCGCGCTGGGCATGAACCACCCGATGCTGGTGGACGACGCCACCTTCCGCGAGGAACTGCTCGACGCCGCGATGAACAAGCCGTCGAACTCCGACGTCTACACCGAGGCGATGGCCCGGTTCGTCGACACCTTCGCCCGGGTCATGGGCGATCCGGCCCTGCCCCACTACTTCTTCATCGAGGGTGGGGCCGCCGCCGTGGAGAACGCGTTGAAGGTGTGCTTCGACTGGAAGTCACGACACAACGAGTCGCAGGGTCGCTCCCCCGAGTTGGGCACCCGGGTGCTGCACCTGCGCGACGCCTTCCATGGACGCTCCGGCTACACCATGAGCCTGACCAACACCGAGCCCGGCAAGGTCGCCCGCTACCCGAAGTTCGACTGGCCGCGGCTGTCGTCGCCGTACCTGTCCGAGGGGCGCGACATGGACCGCGTCGAGGCACACACCCTGGCCGAGGCCGAGCAGGCCTTCGCCGCCCACCCCCACGACATCGCCTGCTTCATCGCCGAGCCCATCCAGGCCGAGGGGGGTGACCACCACTTCAGGCCGCAGTTCCTGCGTGCCATGCGCGACCTCTGCCACGCCAACGATGCGTTGTTCGTGCTTGACGAGGTGCAGACCGGGGGCGGCATGACGGGCAAGCCGTGGGCCTACCAGGTGCTCGACGTGCAACCCGACGTGGTCAGCTTCGGCAAGAAACTGCAGGTCTGCGGGCTGATGTCCGGCGGCCGGGTCGACGAGGTGCCCGACAACGTGTTCCGCGTCCCCAGCCGGATCAACTCCACGTGGGGCGGCAACCTCACCGACATGGTGCGCAGCCGACGCATCCTCGAGGTGATCGAGTCGGAGGCCCTGATGGACAACGCCGCCATCGAGGGCGACCACCTGTTGTCACGCCTGACCGAGCTGTGCGAACGCCATCCGGCAGCCTCGAACGCGCGCGGACTGGGACTGATGTGCGCCATCACCCTGCCCGACCGGGTCGTGCGGGACGCCTTGCTGGGCGACCTGTTGCGTGACCACGTGATCATGCTGGGCTGTGGTGAACGGTCCCTGCGGGTGCGGCCGCCGTTGACCGTCACCCGCGGGTCCATCGACCGAGCCTGTGACGCGCTCGACCACGCGCTCACCCGATGGGATGACTGATCAGCGGGGGCTGCCCGTCGTGATGTTCGCGGCGGCGCCGCAGCAGGATGGCACCACCGGACGAGGCCAGCAACGTCAGCCCGGCGATCAGCACCGCCCCACCGGCTCCCAGCGATCCCTCGGTCCACTCGACCAGTGCCTCGGTGACCGAGACGGTCAGAGCCACCACCCCGACGGCGAGGAAGGGCCAGTCACCGCGCCACCAGTACAACCCGAACAGCACCAACGCGATCGCGAAGGTCATGGCGTGGGCCCATCCGGGGTTCTCCTGGCTGAGCAGGAACTGCGCACCGGCGAGCAGGTACACCGACCCGACGGCCCTGCCCAGGGTCACCTCGCGCCACCGGTGCAGTTCGGCCAGCACGAGCCACGTGGCACCGACCACCAGGATGGCCAGGCTGCGCCACAGTTCTGCACCGCGACCCTCGCCCAGCCAGGTGGTGACGATCAGGTTGAACACGGCGATCGCCAGGCCCAGGTGCACCACGATGCTCGGGACCACCAGATAGGCCACCAGCAGCACCACCAGGGCCAACGAGACACCCCAGGTCATCGACACGTTGTGCATGTCGTAGTTCTCGGGAGGGTGGTACCGGGTGGTGAACAGGTAGCTGCCCACGGCCAGTCCGACGCCGACGGCAGCCGCCAACGTCAACGTGCTGACGAAGTAGCGAGGACGAAGGGCGAGGCGTCGTCCGCTGTTCCAGGAGCCCCCGGCGATCCGGGTGGTGAGGGCCGCCCCGACGAGCAGCACTGCGGCGATGGCCAGGATGATGATGCTACGGGGCAGCGGTTCGATCTCACCCCAGTACTGGGCTCCCAGCAACACGATGGAGGCGACCACGAGGGCTGCGCCGGCATAACCTGCGACCTCCGACAGACGCGGGCGACCACTGCCCGCGGGTGGGACGGATGGAGGAGCGGCGAGCGCCCCCTCCCCAGGGTTGGTGGTCACCTGTTTGGTGTTCACGGAGTCGGCGGCGGCGGGAGTGGCGGCCGGCACGGGCGTAGTCGCGAGCGAGCGCTCGACCACGGTGAGGGCGGCCTCGGCACGGGCTGTGTCGAGGATTCCCTCGGAGACGAGGGCCGCCACGATGCGGCCCGAAGTGCCACTCTGGTACATGAACCAATGATACCCCCGGGGGCATGGTTCAGCGGTGTGAAAGAGCTCACGACAGGTAGCCCCGCACGGGTGCTGGGGCAGCGGCCGAAAGCGTCGCGGGAAGGTGTTTCATGACTGGCTCAGGGTTCGTCGAGACCCATCGACTGAGGGCGGCGTTCGCCCGGTCGCTGTCGTCCATGTACGGCAACGAGGTGCCCGCCTACACCACCTTGGTCGAGGTCTCGACGCAGGTGAACAGCGATGCGCTCGCGGCAGATCCGGCCCGCGCCCAGCGCTTGGGACGGATCGACCGGGTGACCGCTGAGCGCCATGGCGCCATCCGGGTCGGTACCGCCCGCGAGTTGGCGAGGGTGGCGACCATCTTCGCTGCGCTGGGCATGTCGCCGGTCGGGTTCTACGACCTGCGGGGCTCACAGAGCACCAGCCTGCCGATCGTGTCGACTGCCTTTCGGCCGACCAGCCGTGAAGCGTTGGCGATCAACCCGTTCCGGGTGTTCACGTCGGTGCTGGTCACCGACGACCGGCGCTACTTCGACGCCGACCTGCAATCCGAACTGGACGCCTTTCTCGCACGGCGGGAACTGTTCCCCGACGTGGTCATCGCCCTGGCCCAACGGGCCGAGCGGGAGGGCGGTCTCGACGAGGGAGACGCCGAGGAGTTCCTACGCCGGGCCACGGCCTGCTTCGAGCTGTCGACCGAACCGGTGGACCGCGCCTGGTACGAACGGCTGGCGCGGATCTCGGGGGTGGCCGCCGACATCGGCGGTGTCACCTCGACCCACATCAACCACCTCACGCCGAGGGTGCTCGACATCGACGACCTCTACCGGCAGATGACCGAGCGGGGCATCACCATGATCGACGAGATCCAGGGGCCACCACGCTGGCACGGACCCGACGTGCTGCTGCGGCAAACCTCGTTCAAGGCGTTGGCCGAACCACGACGCTTCCGCGAGGCGGACGGGTCGGTGGTGGAGGGTCACCTCAGCGTGCGCTTCGGTGAGGTCGAACAGCGCGGCATCGCCCTCACCCGTGCGGGGCGTGACCTCTACGATCGGCTGGTGGTCGAGGTCGACGAGCGGGTGGCCCGGGGTGCCGAGCGGGACGAGGCGAAACTCGCGGCCTGGCAGTCGCTCCCCACCACCGAGGCCGACCTGGACCGGCTGGGACTGGGGTTCTTCGAGTACCGGCTGAGCGCTGATCGTCCCGCCGGTGAACCGCCCGCCGACCTCGATTCCCTGCTCGACGGGGGTTGGCTCGAGGCGACGCCGATCGTCTACGAGGACTTCCTGCCGCGCTCGGCCGCGGGCATCTTCGCCTCGAACCTCGACGACGCGGGCACCAGTGACACCGCCGCCGAGGGGAGTCTCCGCGACGAGGGTTGGATGGCCGAGGCCCTGGGTCGCGACCTGGGCGATCCGTTCGTCCTCTACGAACAACAGCGTGCCGCCTCCCTGGCCACGTGCGCGCACGACCTGGGACAGGACCGCGTCCGAATCGCCCGACCCCCAACCCAGCAGCCCCCAACCGAGCAGCGCCGAACCGACACCCCAGGAGCCTGAATGACCAGCCACGACGACCTCGTCGACCGCGCCCGCCGAGCCTTGACCGCCGTCGGTGTCTCGCTCCCGGAGATGTCCGACTCGCCCATGAGCGCCCGCTCCCCCATCAGCGGTACCGATCTGTTCCCGCTGCCCCCGGGCGGCGATCCGGCCGCCGAGATCGGACGAGCGTCCGCCGCCTTCAGCGGCTGGCGGGAGGTGCCCGCCCCCGTGCGGGGGCGGGTCGTGAAGCGTCTGGGCAGGCTGATCAGCGAGCACCAGGAACACCTCGCCGACCTCGTCACCATCGAGGCGGGCAAGATCCGCTCCGAGGCGCTCGGTGAGGTGCAGGAGATGGTCGACATCTGTGATCTCGCCGTCGGGCTCTCGCGGCAACTGTTCGGTCGGACGATGCCCTCGGAACGGGTCGGGCACCGGCTGCAGGAGACCTGGTACCCCGTGGGGGTGGTCGGCGTCATCTCGGCCTTCAACTTCCCGGTCGCCGTCTGGTCGTGGAACACCGCTGTCGCCCTGGTCTGCGGGAACACCGTCGTCTGGAAGCCCAGCGAACTGACCAGCCTGTGTGCACTGGCCTGTTCGGCCCTGGTGGAGCGCGCACTGGTCGAGGAAGGTCACTCCCCCGACGTGCACCGCCTGCTGCTGGGCGACCGGTCGGTGGGCGAGCTGCTGGTGGACGATCCGCGGGTGGCGCTGGTGAGTGCCACCGGGTCCACCAGGATGGGTCAGCAGGTGGGTCCCCGGGTCGCGGCCCGGTTCGGGCGTTCGCTGCTCGAGCTCGGCGGGAACAACGCCGTCATCGTCACTGCCAGTGCCGACCTCGACCTGGCAGTCAGCTCGATGGTGTTCGCTGCTGCCGGCACCGCCGGTCAGCGCTGCACCACCCAGCGCAGGCTGCTCGTGCACAACTCGGTCGCCGATGAGGTCTGCCGCAGGCTCGAACGCGCGTTTGCCTCGCTTCCCGTCGGCGACCCGTTCGACGAGCACACCCTGGTGGGCCCGCTGATCAACGAACATGCCGCCGACCAGATGTCGAGCGCACTCGAGGCCGCCCGGAACCAAGGTGGCGCCGTCACCGGTGGCGAACGGGTCGACACCGGCATGGGCGGGGTGTGGGTCAGGCCGGCACTCGTCCGGCTTCCGGAGCAGACCGGGGTGGTGCTGACCGAGACGTTCGCCCCGATCCTGTACGTGCTGACCTGGGACGCCCTGGACGAGGCCATCACGCTGCACAACGCGGTACCGCAAGGCCTGTCTGGGGGCATCTTCACCCGCGATCAGGCGGAGGCCGAGCGCTACCTCGCCGCGGCCGACACCGGTATCGCCAACGTCAACGTGGCCACTTCGGGGGCCGAGATCGGTGGCGCATTCGGCGGCGAGAAGCAGACCGGGGGTGGCCGGGAATCGGGGTCGGATGCCTGGCGGGGGTACATGCGCCGCCAGACCGCCACCATCAACTACTCGGGCCACGTCGCCCTTGCCCAGGGTGTGGACTTCGGCTGAGGGTCACCCGTGACCCGCCTGCGGCGGTAGCGTCCGGCGCGTGACCAGATTCATGGACCGGTCTGGTGGCTGGCCGCCCTACGCGAACGGACGCACGGTCGGTGAGTGTCTCGGCGTGGTGCTGGACGAGACATGGTGGCACCACCGCTTCTGCGTCCGAGACCTCGACCTGATCACGGCTTCGTCCGATCGGGAGGGCGCAGGTGGCTGAGTCACCCACCCCCTTGCATCTGTCAGCGGCCCAGGCTCGTCGGATCGCGCTCACCGCCCAATGCCTGACCGCACGTCGCCCGTCGGGCGTCGTAGACACGGTGGACAGGCTGGCCGCCGTCCAGGTGGACCTGACCAGTCATGTCGCCCCCAACGTCGAGTTGGTGCTCTGGAGCCGGCTGGGCGACGGGTTCGACACGGAGCAGTTGGGGCTGGCCCTCGAGCGGAGGGAACTCGTCGAGATCCACGGGTTCCTCAGGCCTGCCGACGACTTCGCGCTGTTCCGGGCCCAGATGGACGCATGGCCGGGCCCGCACGCCGCCGACTGGCAGGTCGCCAGCGCCCGGTGGCTGGACGCCAATGCCCGGGCCCGGGATGACATCCTTCAGACCCTGCGCTCAGAGGGACCGCTTCGGTCCGGTCAACTGCCGCAGGACGGGTTCGTCAGGCCGTGGCGCTCCTCGGGCTGGAACTCAGGCAAGAACGTGCAGATGATGCTCGAGCGTCTCGAGGAGGCCGGTCAGGTGGCGGTTTCACACCGGGAAGGCCGTGAACGCGTCTGGGACCTGGCCGAACGCATCTACCCCGAGGTGTCGCCCGTCGCTCTCGACGATGCGCCCCGCCTGCAGGCGGAACGTCGGCTCGGCTCGATGGGACTGCTCCGGGCCACGTCGGCCAAGGTTCCCGGCGAGCCCAATGACGTCGGTGAGATCGGGGTGGAGGCCCTCGTCGAGGGAGTCCGCGGTCGCTGGCGTCTGTCCCCCGACCTCGTCCCCGTCATCGACGATCTCAGTGAGTCCTTCAGTGGACGAACCGCGCTGCTCTCGCCACTGGACCGGCTCATCTTCGACCGACGGCGGATGGCCGAGTTGTTCGAGTTCGACTACACCCTCGAGATGTACAAGCCGGCCGCGAGCAGACGGTGGGGCTACTTCGCGCTTCCCGTGCTGCACGGCGATCGTCTGGTCGGCAAGGTCGACGCCGAAGCCGATCGCCGCGGTGGATTCCTGAGGGTGCACGCCGTGCACCGTGACGAGCCCTGGGCCCCGGGGACCGTCGATGACGTCGAGCGGGAACTGGAGGCGCTGGCCCGCATGCTCGGGCTGCTCATCGAGTTCGAGTGAGGCCCACCTCACTCACGTCGGTGCGGCTCCGGGACTCGGGTTCGCCGTGGTCGGCGCACGCGGTGGATGCGGGGGTCGTGGTTCGAGCCGTCGAAGTTGATCGAGCCCCAGGAAAGACGTTCTCCACGGAAGGGGCTCCTGGCCACCTGTGGTCGGTCGGGCCAGTGTGCGCGCAGGTGGGCGGCCACGGTCGGAGCGACGCCTCCGTCCGCTGCTGGGCTCGGTGGGGCGGGGCGTCCGATGGTGTGTCCCCCAGGGGTGGTGAAGGTGAGCCCATCTGCGGTGGTGGGGCTACCAGCGATCGTGAACTCGCCCTGATGATGGGCGCGGTGGTGGTGCGGACACAGGCTGACCAGGTTCTGCGGATCAGTCGGACCGCCATCTCGCCAGTGGACGATGTGGTGGTTCTCCAGGAAGCCGGTGACCGGGCATCCCGGGAAGCGGCAGCCGCGGTCACGGTCCTCGATCAACCGACGGGTCCGGCGGGGCACGATCCGCTGTCCCCGACCGACCGCCACCGGGACGCCGTCTCGTTCCCACACGGGAGTGATCGTCCCGTCACAGGTGACGTGCCGGGCCAGGTTCGCCGGCAGCGCCCCTCGGCGATTCACCCAGGCGTGGTCGTCGACGTCCAGGTGGATCAACACCCGGTACGTCTCACGTCGCTCGACGCCGCTCACGGCCGACAGGGATCGTGTGCACACCTCGCGCAGTCCGTCCGCCAGGGTGGCTCCCGTCTGGCCGCTGGTGAACAGGGCGTCCTTGGCCTCCCGGACGGCCTGCTCCGCGAGAACGCCGTCGGTCGGAGTGCACTCGTAACGGAGCACGAACCGGCCGTCCCGTTGGTGCAGTGACAGGGTCGCTGGACGGTGTTCGGGCTTGTCGCGCGGTTCCTCGTGTAGCGGCTGCTCGCGGTCGAAGTGGTAGTGGGCGACCACCCTGGCCAGTTGCGTGGTGGTGGTCGCCTCGGCGAGGTGGGCGACCTGGTCGACCACCTCCTCGGGGGTCTCGGCCGGCAGGTGGCGGGCGATCACCGCCGCTTGGTCGAGGGTGACGGCGCCGGTCTCCATCCGGGCCACCACGGCGCCGAGGTCGGGGGCTCGCTCAGCCACTCGCACCAGGTCACGACACTGGCCGACCCCGAGCCCGGTGTAGACCTGCAGCCAGTGTTCCGGAGAGCGGACACCGTCTCCGGCCCATCCCGATGACGCCAGCAGTTCGACCGTGAACGCGACCAGATCGGCTTGTGCCTGACACAGCACACCGGCCAGGGCCGAGGCGCGACCCGTTCGGGCAGCCCACGCCTGCCCATCGCTCAACCCGTCGAACTCCGCCATGCGACCACGCTACGAAACCCCTCAGACATTTTTTCGAACACGCGTACGGATCCCTCCGCTTGGGGAAGAATGTGAACCTGTCACGCGTTGTGCCCACGGTTGTGACGAAAGGACTCCCATGGCGAACACGCACCGCATCGATGACTCAGCAGTCCAGTGGCGAGACGCCGAGGGCGGACGACAAGGCTCCCACCTGCTGCTGATGTTGCACGGTGTCGGCAGCAACGAGCACGACCTGATCGGTCTGGCACCGTACCTCCCGACCCAGCTCACGGTGGCCTCCTTGCCCGGACCCCTGCCGTGGCCCAACGGCGGCCGCTCGTGGTTCGACGTCACCCCCGATCACTCGACCGACACCAGCAAGATCTCCGCCTCCGTCGCAGGCATCCTCGACTGGCTCGACGCGCGCCCAGAGCACTTCGAGTCCGTGGGTGTGCTCGGCTTCTCCCAAGGTGCCGCGACGGCCCTCCAGTTGGTACGCACCGACATCGACCGGTTCGCCTACGTGGTCGCGCTCTCGGGCTTCGTCTACAACGGCGGCGGCGAGAACGACGCGGCCCTGGCCGCTCGCAGACTGCCGGGATTCGTCGCCTTCGGCACCGCCGACCAGGTGATCACCGCCGAGAAGACCCGCGCCACCCTCGACTGGGCACCCGACCACCTCGACCTCGAACTGCACGACTACCCGATGGGGCACACCATCATCGAACCGGAACTGGAAGACGTGGTCGCCTTCCTGCAGCGACAACTGGCGCGCACACGCGCCTGAGGTGCCCGGCGGGTGCCCATCACACCCTCACCCACTCACGGCGAACGTCCGCTGTGCCCATTGCATCGATGCATACACTGACCGCACTCCCGCCCACGGAAGGACCCCCGTGATCCAGTTCGAGCAGGTCTCGAAGGTGTACGCCCGCGGGTCCGTCGCGGTCGAGGACTTCACGCTCGTCGTCCCGTCCCACCGCACGGTGGTGCTGGTCGGCTCGTCCGGTTCGGGCAAGACGACCCTCATGCGCATGGTCAACCGGATGGTCGACCCGACCTCGGGCCGGGTGCTGATCGATGACGTGGATGTCCGCGAGGGCGACCCGGTGAAGCTGCGCCGACGGATCGGCTACGTCCTCCAACAAGGAGGCCTGCTCCCCCACCGCACCGTGGTCGACAACATCGCGACCGTGCCCGTGCTCAACGGCACCAGCCGTCGCCAGGCCCATCATGACGCCCTGGGACTGCTCGAGCGGGTCGGGTTGTCGTCCGAGGTGGCCAAGCGCTACCCGGCCCAACTCTCCGGCGGCCAGCAACAACGCGTGGGCGTCGCCCGGGCGCTGGCATCCGACCCCAACATCCTGCTGATGGACGAACCCTTCGGTGCCGTCGACCCGATCGTGCGCCGCGATCTGCAGGACGAACTGCTGCGACTGCAGGCCGATCTCGGCA
Source organism: Aestuariimicrobium sp. T2.26MG-19.2B (assembly GCF_950101875.1). Classification (NCBI taxonomy): domain Bacteria; kingdom Bacillati; phylum Actinomycetota; class Actinomycetes; order Propionibacteriales; family Propionibacteriaceae; genus Aestuariimicrobium; species Aestuariimicrobium sp. T2.26MG-19.2B. Next base: position 328,927 of record NZ_CATNLW010000002.1, read on the forward strand.
AGACCATCCTGTTCGTCACCCACGACATCGACGAGGCCTTCCGACTCGGCGACGAGGTGGTCGTGCTGCGCGAGCGGGGCCAGATCGCCCAGCAGGGCACGCCGGAGCAGATCCTCGCCCACCCGGCCGACGACTTCGTCCGACACTTCATCGGTGCCGACCGCTCGGAACGGTCCCTCACCACGACCCGGGTCGACGGACGACTCGTCGTCGTCGACGGTCAGGGACGACCGGTGGGCGTCATGCGGGACGGCGCATGAACTGGTTGCGGCTCAACTGGACCCAGGTCGTTGACCTCACCGTCGACCACCTGCTGCTCAGCGTGCCCGCCATCGTGATCAGCGTGCTGGTGGCCGTCCCCATCGGACGACTGGCGCACCGCCGTCCGCGCTGGGGTTCACCCCTGTTGGGGGCCGCCTCGCTGATGTACGCCATTCCCGCCCTACCGCTGCTGATCATCATCCCGGCCGTGTTCGGCACCCCGCTGAGGTCGTCGGCCACCATGGTCATCGCGCTCAGCATCTACGGTGTCGCCCTGCTGGTGCGCACGGCCGCGGACGCCTTCGCATCGGTCGACACCCACACCCGCGACGCTGCGGTCGCGATCGGCTGCTCGCCACGAAGCCTGCTCTGGCGCGTGGACCTGCCGATGGCGCTGCCCGTGCTGTTGTCGGGCATCCGCGTGGTCACCGTCTCGACCATCGGGCTGGTCACCATCGGTGCACTGATCGGCGTCTCGAGCCTGGGCAACCTGCTCACCGACGGGTTCCAGCGGGGCATCGCCGGTGAGGTGCTGACCGGGGTCGTGGTGACCGTGCTGCTCGCCCTGGTGCTCGACGGACTGTTGTTGCTGGCCGGACGACTGCTCACCCCCTGGCGGGTGAGCGCATGAACCTGTTCGCCCAGGCACTGGCCTGGCTCGGTGACGGAACCCACTGGCAGGGCTCCTCGGGCATCCCCACCCGGGTGCTGCAGCACCTGGGAATCACGCTGCTGACCCTGGTGATCGCCGCAGCCATCGCGTGGCCGGCCGGGGTGCTGGTGGGCCACACCCGCCGCGGGTCAGGGATGATCGGGGCGATCACCGGCGGCGCCCGCGCGATCCCCACCCTGGGGCTGCTCACCCTGTTCGGGCTCTGGCTCGGCATCGGCCTGTCCGCCCCCGTGCTCGCCCTCGTGGTGCTGGCCATCCCCTCGCTGCTGGCAGGGGCCTACGCCGGCATCGAGAACATCGACGCCACCATTCCCCAAGCCGCCAAGGCGATCGGGATGACACCTGCACAGGTGATCCGCTCGGTCGAACTACCGTTGGCGCTGCCCGTCATCATCGGCGGGCTGCGCTCGGCCACCCTGCAGGTGGTCGCCACCGCCACCCTCGCCGCCTACACCAGCGACACCGGCCTCGGCCGCTACCTGTTCGCCGGCCTCAAGACCCGCGACTACCCCCAGATGCTCGGCGGGGCCCTGTTGGTGGTCGTCCTCACCCTCGTGCTCGAACTCGTGCTGGCCTCCTGCCAGCGACTCGCGACCAACCGGGTCGCACATCCCGAAAGGAACCTCCCATGACCGGAATCCCGTTCATCACCCCGGTGCCCCGGCGCTCCCTCCTCGCGCTGGCGGGGGTAGTCGCCCTCGCCGGCTGCGGCTCCTCCGACCCGCTCACCGAGGGCACCACGAGCAGCGCACCGTCGTCCGGTGGTTCGGCCGGCGGCGCGACCATCGTGATCGGCTCCCAGGACTACTACTCCAACGAGATCGTCGCGGAGACCTACGCGCAGGCCCTCGAGAAGGCTGGCCACAAGGTGAAGCGGCAGTTCAAGATCGGGCAGCGCGAGGTCTACCTGCCCGAGATCGAGGCAGGCAAGATCGACCTGTTCCCGGAGTACTCCGGCCCGCTGCTGCAGTACTGGGTCAAGGACACCAAGGCACGCCTGGCCGACGACGTGTACGCCGAACTCAAGAAGTCGACCAAGAACGGGCTGCGGGTGCTCGACCAGTCACCGGCCACCGACCAGGACTCCTACACCGTGACCAAGGAGTTCGCCGACAAGTGGGGTCTGACCACGATCGACGACTTCAAGAAGGTGACCGTCCCGATGACCATGGGCGGCAACTCCGAGGGTGAGTCGCGGCCCAACGGCCCCAAGGGGCTCGAGGCGACCTACGGCGTCAAGGTGGGCTTCAAGCCCATCGAGGACGGTGGCGGCCCCCTCACGGTCAAGGCGCTGAAGGACAACGACATCCAGCTCGCCATCATCTACACCGCCGACCCGACCATCGCCGCCAACGGTCTGGTCTCGCTCAAGGACACCAAGGGGCTGTTCCTGGCCTCGCACGTGGTGCCGCTGGCCAGCAAGAACGTGGACGACGCAGCCGCCGCGGTCATCAACAAGGTCTCGGCCGCCATGACCCCCGAAGACCTGATCAAGATGAACGGACGCTCCGTCAAGGAGGAACTGCCCGCGGCGACCATCGCCAAGGACTGGCTGGCCGAGAAGAAGCTGGGCTGACCCGTGCCCGAAGGTGATGCGGTGTGGCGGGCCGCGCGTCGACTGCACGACGCGCTGGCCCGCCGCCCCATCACCGCCTGGGAACTGCGCTGGGGTCGTCTCGGCGCCTCCGACAAGCGCGGACGAACCACCCTCGAGGTCGTCCCCCGCGGCAAACACGTGCTGCACCGGCTGGACGACGGGTGGACCCTGCACACCCACCTGCGCATGGACGGCCGGTGGGCCGTCGGCCCGGTCGGACGCGCCCGGCCACGCGGTTTCGCGTCAGACCCGTCGATCAGGGTGCTGGTCGGCACTGCCGAGAGCCTCGCCACCGGACGAAAACTGGGCATGGTCGACCTCGTCCCCACCGACCGGGAACACGAATTGGTGGGTCACCTCGGGCCCGACCTGCTCGGCGAGGACTGGGACGCCGAGGAAGCCCTCCGACGGCTTCGGGAGCGACCCGATCGACCCCTGGGTGCAGCCCTGCTCGACCAGTCCAACCTGGCCGGGATCGGCACCATGTGGGACGCCGAGATCTGTTTCCTCGAGAAGGTCAGCCCGTGGCTGCCCGTGGGCAGTCTCAACGACGCGGCTCTGGCGGCGGTCGTGGCGCGGGCCCATCGGCTGCTGACCGGCACCCTGCGCTTCCAAGGGTCGGTGTCCACCGGCGACTGGCGCGACCCGCTCTACATCTACGGCAAACCCGGACGACCCTGTCCGCGCTGCGCCACACCGTTGACCAAGGCCAGCATCGGTGAGGCACCGGAGCAGCGGGAGCTGTACTTCTGCCCCCGCTGCCAACCGGTGCCTGGTCGTGACTGAGGGGTGTCAGTCGATCTTGCGGTCGGCGGCCAGCGCATCGGCTGCCGCCTGGGTGGCGCTGCTGTCACCGTCGGTGGCGAGCTTGCCGTTGTCGTCCTCGAGATGGGCGCGGATGAACCACTGGAACTTCTCCAGCTCCGCGACCTGCGCGATCAGCATGTCCTGGGTGACCAGGTCGATGTCCTCGGACTCGTCCATCAGTTCCCGGTGGCCCTCGATCACTCCGCTGTAGACGACCGCGAGCGCGCCCAGGTGCTCCGCGGCCTGCGCACGTCCGATCGGGTAGTCGTTCCAGGTGCGGGCCTCGACCAGGGCGCCGGGGCAGCCGTTGGGAGAGATGCCCATGGCGGCCATGCGCTCGGCGACCACGTCGACCATGGCGCGGACCGCGTCGACCTGCGGGTCGAGCATTTCGTGCACACCGATGAACTTGGGCCCGAGCACATTCCAGTGCGCGTGCTTGAGGGTCAGCTGCAGGTCGTTCAGCGCGTGCAGGCGCAGCTGCAGCTTCTGAGCCAGTTCCTGGCCCTGGGCCAGGTCGACACCGGGAACCGTGAACGAGGCGTTGGTGGAGGTGCTCTGCTTGCCGCCCGACGTGGACGGGCTCTTCTTGGTAGCCATGATCTCGAGGCTACCCACGCTTGAGACCCCTTGTCAGGAAGTGGGAGGGGCTCTGCCCTTTGGGGTGGGCGCGGGCTGTCGGCATGCGATCCCACCGCCGATCCACCGACTCGAACTCGACTCGCGATCCAAACCCGTGCCCCACTTCCAGATGTTGCCCAGCACGAACCACATCTGCCGCCACAGGACGGATCTGGATCGCTACGCCAGACCGCCCACAGCCCTCAGGGATGAGCCGCAGCGACTTGGCCGGCTAGCAGCCCCGCCACCCGGCGCTGTCGAGCGTGGGATGGCTAGGTCGGGAGGTGGGTGTGAGTAGGGATTGTCCAACCACCCTGTTGTCGTCGTCGGGGTGGCACTCGCGGTGCCTCCCACACCGACCACCGACGACCCTAGGGTGAGCCTCATGAGAGCACCCGACCATCCCCCGCGCACCGCCGGCGAACTGGTGGAGGGGGTCGACTCACTGGCCGGCGAAGGGCTGTTGGACGACCACGACCTGGCCAGCGAGGACGGCCTGCCGAACCGGCCCCATGCCGGTGTCGTCATCACCATCGCCTCCCTGGGGTTCTTCCTGATCACCCTCGACATCTCCATCGTCAACGTCGCCCTCGCCCGCATCCGCTCAGAACTGGGTGGTGACATCACCGGCCAGCAGTGGATCATCGATGGCTACACCTTGGTGTTCGCCGCGCTGCTGCTGTTCGCGGGCAACCTGACCGATCGGGTGGGAGCCAAACGGGCCCTGGCCCTCGGCATCAGCCTGTTCACGGTCACCTCGGCGGCCTGTGCGCTGGCCCCCAGCACGGCCGTGCTGATCGCGGCCCGCTCGGCGCAGGGCGCGGGCGCGGCGATCATGTTGCCCGCCTCGATGGCTCTGGTTCGTGAGGCGTTTCCCGATCCCGCTCGACGGGCCAGGGCGTTGGGGGTCTGGGCCGTCGGGGGCGCCGTGGCGGGGCTCGTCGGCCAACCGCTGGGTGGGTTGCTCACCACCTTCGACTGGCGTTGGGTGTTCACCATCAACCTGCCCGTCTGCGTCGTCATGCTGGGGTTGCTGGCCCGGGTGGGCGCCTCACCGAAGGTCTCGCAGCCGTTCGACTGGCCCGGTCAGGCGTTGGGGGTCATCGGGCTGGCCGCCCTCGTGCACGGACTGATCGAAGGCGGGCACGCGGGCTTCGGCAGCCGATCGGTGGTGATCACCCTGCTGGTCGCGGCGGCGTCCTTGGTGGGGTTCGTGGCGGTGCAGGCCAAAGTCCCCCACCCCATGATGCCCCTCGACCTGTTCACCGTCCACGGGTTCCGGCTGGCGCTGCCAGTCGGGTTCGCGTTCATGGTCGGGAACTTCGGGAACGTCTTCGTGATGGCGTTGTTCCTGCAGCAGCATCTGGGGCTCAGTCCCCTGCAAGCCGGGCTGGTCTTCCTTCCCCCCGCCTTCTTCTCGATCGTGTCCAACCTCGTCAGCGGGCTGGTCACCAACCGGTACGGGGCTCGACTTCCGGTCGTCGGCGGGCTGCTCGCCATGGTCGTCGGACTCGTCGCCCAACTCATCACGGCCCCACTTGGCCTGCCGTGGCTCATGTCAATCTGCATGATCCCGATCGGAGCAGGCGGGGCATTGGCGATGCCCTCGGTCACCAGCGTGGTGCTCGAGGGGGTGCCCGCGCACCGCGCAGGCACTGCCAGCGCCGTGTTCAACACCTTCCGCCAGGTCGGCGGTGCCGTCGCGATCGCCGTCTTCGGGGCCCTGATCGCCGAGCCGGACCACATGGTGACGGGTCTGCGCCTCAGTCTGGGGATCGCGGCGGCCCTGATCCTGCTGGCTGCGCTCAACAGCCTGCGGATCAGACCCCGAGCGCAAACAACCGCCTAGACAGGGCGAACGGTCGCCACCTGGTCTGCCAGCAGCCCCGCCACCCGGCGCTGTTCGAGCGTGGGATAGCTCGGTCGGGAGGTGGCCGTGAGCAGGAAGTGGCCCACCACCCTGTTGCCGAGGTGCACGGGGACGGCGACGTACTCGTCGTCGGGCAGTCCGGCAGCGTCCACGTCGACCGGCTCCCCGTTGCGGGTCAGCCCACCGTCATGGTCGAGCACGGCGATCCGGCTGTCACCCACGGGGCCATCGACGTAGCGGCAGCCGTCCGCGACGAGGATGGTGCCGATCTGGCGTGCCACGACCTCCACGAGGGCGTCAGGTTCGGCGCTGCCGGCGGCGACGGCTCGTGTAGCGCCCAGCACTCCCTCGAGGTAGCCCGCCTGTTCGGAGGCACGTCGCTGTTGCCGGTAGCCCCACAGTGCCACCTCCCCGACGACCAGACTGATCAGGACAAGCAGGGTGGTTGCCTCGATGTCGTCGGCCTTGGCGATGGTGAACCGCAGGTGCGGGGCGGTCAGGAAGAAGTCGTACCAGGCCCCGGACGACACCGCTGCCAACACTCCCGCCACCCGGTCGCCGGTGGCGGCTGCTGCCACCACCCAGACGACCAAGGCGAGCACCGCCGTGGCAGCCGTCACCCGGTCCCTGATCGTGGAGAGCAGCATCGCCGTGAGCAGGGGTGCCACGACCGCAGTCACCCGCACCGCCGGTCGCCACCACGTGGTGGCGGGCCACATCGACACGCGTCCGTTCATGACCATCGCTCCCCCGAGACTCTGAACAGGGTCCCTGCTCCAAGTCTGCGCCCCTCGGGCCGGAGTGGGAACGCCTCGCGGCCGATTCCCGATGATGGCGAGCCGGCTCGTGTCAGCGGCGAAGGGCCTCCGGCTGCAGTGCAGGGTTGACGTACGCGCTGTCGAACGGGTTCGGCGTCGTCCCCGGTGCCACGATCTCGTCGATCCGGTCGAGCACTTCTGCCGACAGGGTCAGGTCTGCCGCGGGCACCTGGGTGGTGAGTTGCTCCATGGTGCGCGGGCCGATGATGGCGCTGGTCACTGCAGGGTGGTTGACCACGAACGCGATCGCCAGTTCGACCAGGGTCATGCCGTTGTCCTCGGCCAACGAGGCCAGGGCGTCGGCGGCCTCGAGCTTGCCGGCGTTGGCCGGTTCGTCCAGGTTGTAGCGCCGGTTGAAGACACCACTGGCGCAGCGACCGGCCGACGGGGTGGGTGCCTCGGCGTCCTTGCGCCACTTCCCGCTCAGCCAACCACCGGCCAACGGTGAGTAGCAGATCACTCCCATGTGGTGGCGCAGGGTGGTGGGCAGCACGTCCACCTCGGGCAGACGCACCAACAGCGAATACGAGAGTTGCTCGCAGACCGGACGCACCGTGCCGCGGTCGCGGGCCGCCCACTGTGCCTCGACGATCTGGCTGGCCTGGAAGGCGGAGTGCCCGACATAGAGCACCTTGCCCTGACGCACGAGGTCGTCCAACGCGCCCAGGGTCTCCTCGATGTTGGTGTCGGGGTTGGGCCGGTGCAGCTGGTAGAGGTCGATGTGGTCGGTGCCCAGTCGGCGCAGCGAGTCCTCGACCGAGCGCACGATCCAGCGCCGGGAGGCCCCGCGGCGGTTCCGCTCGTCACCCATCGCCCCCTGGAACTTGGTGGCCAGCACCACGTCGTCGCGGCGGCCCTTGAGCGCCTGGCCCACGATCTCCTCGGACTCGCCCTGGGAATAGACGTCGGCGGTGTCGACGAAGTTGATGCCCGAGTCGAGGGCGGTGTGAATGATGCGCACGCAGTCGTCGCGGTCGCCATTGTTGACGCCACCGAACATCATCGTGCCCAGGCACAGGGTGCTGACCTGGACCCCGGTGTCACCCAGATTGCGGTACTGCATGCGGATCTCCTCTGATCAATGTGTGCGGTTCGATCCTCGCACCGTCCCCCTTGGTCAGGTGGGTTGATCAGGCGGGATGGAGCGCTCCGAGCACTTCGTTGAGCGCTTCGGTGCTCGAAGGGTGGGTCCAGATGCCGTCGCGTAGGGCACTCGCGGTGACCCCCGCACGCATGGCCAGCGCGAGCAGGTTGATCACCTCCTGGGAGTCGACGGAGAACACGGTCGCTCCCAGCACCAGGTCGGTGGCCGCATCGACCACCACCGTGATCAGACCGTGGGTCTCCCCCACGATCTTCGGTCGCGGCATCGCCGCAATGTCGGCGATGTTCTTCGTGGCGACCAGCACGTCCCGACCCTCGGCCTTGGCCTGGGCCAACGTCATGCCGACGCGTGAGACGGGCGGGGTGAGGAACATGGTCGATGGCACCGCCACCCGATCAGAGGTTGCGCGGGTGCCGGTGCCCGTCAGCTGGTCGAGGACGATGCGGTGGTCGTCCAAGGAGATGTAGGTGAACTGCGGACCACCGTTGACGTCGCCGACGGCGAACACTCCGGGCACCGACGTGCGCAGGTGCTCGTCCACGACGACGAACCCGCGGTCGTCCGACTCGATGCCAGCGGCTGCCAGGTCGAGCGCATCGGTGGCGGGTCGTCGTCCGGTGGCGAACAGGACCGCATCGACGCCCACCTGTCGCGAGCCGTCTGCTGTGGTGAGGGTCACCACCGCCTCGTCGCCGGTGTCGTCGATGCGCTCGACCTCGGTTGCCACCAGGAAGTCCACGGAGGACTCGCCCAACATGGCCTGCACGGCGGTCGCCACCTCGGGCTCTTCGGGGGGCAGGACGCGCTCCCCGCGGGCCACGACGGTCACGTGCGAACCGAAGTGGGCGAACATACCGGCGAACTCGAGCCCGACGTAGCCGGCTCCGACGACCAGCAACCGTCGCGGGAGCGGGCGGACGTGCTGCAAGGTCTCGGAGTCGTGCACCTTGGGCCCGGTGGCCCCCGGCAGCGATGGTCGGCCGGGCACGCTTCCGGTGTTGATGATGATGGTCTCGGCGCGGACGGCGAGCCGGTCGGCGCCCGCGGTCACCTCCACCTGGTTCGGGCCGACGAACCGGGCTTCGCCATCGATCAGGGTGACGGTGTCGACCTCGGCCAGCATGGCGTGGTTGCGGGCCCGCAGTTTGGCGGTCAATGCGTCGCGACTGGCCACGGATCGGTCGAACCACCGCTGAGCGTCGTCGGTCTCGCGTCGGTTCTCGGCGCTGTGGACGAGCGCCTTGGTGGGAACGCAGGCGATGTTGATGCAGCCGCCCCCGTACATGTGCTGCGAGCGTTCCACCACCGCAACCCGGCGGCCGCCCCGGCCGAGAACCCCGGCCAGGGTCTTGCCACCCTTCCCCCAGCCGATGACCAACACCTCGACCTTGATCTGCTCCATGCGGCCATTGTTGCCCCATGGTCCGAGGCCAGGGTGCAGGGTGGGGAAGCAAGGTGCCATCACTGCGGACCACCGAGCTCGTCGAAATCGGGCAACCTCGTTCGTGGACGAGGTGAACGGTCGTCCTGGCCGTCACATCCCGGGGCCACGACCCCACTCACTGAGGAGAACACCATGCCCAGGTATCTGTTGTCGGTCTACGGTCCAGCGGAGCGTCCCAAGTTCGGCGGCTACCCGTCCAAGGAGCAGATGCTGCAGTCGTTCGCCGACACCGGCGTCTTCAACGACAAGTTGCAGGCCGAGGGTCACTTCGTCTTCGCTGACGGCCTCGCCGAGGTCAGCACCGCCACCACCGTCGACGGCCGGGGCGAGGCGCCCGTGTTCACCGATGGTCCCTACCTCGAGGCGAAGGAGTACCTGGGCGGGTTCTGGGTGATCGAGGCCGCTGATCTGGACGAAGCCTTGGCGCTCGCCGCGGAGGGGTCGAAGGCATGCGGTGGCGCAGTCGAGGTGCGCCCGTTCCAGACCGAGGAGTCGATGAGGGAAATGCTCGAGGGCTGAACCAGTTCAGCCACTGGCACCCATCCGAGCGGCTAACGTCAATGACCATGACTCAGAAGCCGGACGAGCGCGATGTCGAGACGCGGGCGGGACTGCTGCCCGAGGAACAAGCCGTCGGGAGCGAATCAGCCCGGGACCAGGCGGAGGCCATCCTCGAGGAGTCCCTGGAGCGAACCGAGGACCCCGAGGGCACACGGCACTCCTCCAGCCAGACCCCCGGCTAGGCGTCGCCAACAGGCCTGAGGCCCGCACGCGCCATGCACCCCGTGGGAAGCCGCACCGCCCGCCGAGTCGCCCCCACGGGCACGAACGGCTCCGTCCACGTCCTCGAGTCGTCGGAGACCAGCTGGTTGTCACCGACGACGAAGACGGTTCCCGGCGGCACCTCCCACCGCGCCACAACAGCGCCGGCCCCCGGAGGTCGTCCGTCCATCGCCCGACCGTTGACCCTCAGTCGTCCCGCCTCCAGCTCGACGACGTCCCCCGCGGCGGCCACCACGCGCTTCACATAGCGGGCACCGGACTCGTGGCGCAGGACGACGAGGTCACCCCGCCTCCCGGCGACCGGCAGCGTGAGCAGCAGGTCGCCGGGCTCGAGGGTGGGCTGCATCGATCGTCCCGCCACCCTCACGACGGCGGGCCAGGGCGTACTAGGCATGGTGCCCGTGGGCGTGCGCGTGTTGGGCGTGGTGGTGGTCCTCGCCTTCCGCGTACTTGAAGTAGGAGACGTACGCGGCGATGTAGTCGCGTCCGGCCATCACGTCGTCGACCGCGAAGTTCTTCTTCTCGCGGGCGTGCTCGAACCGGTGTGCCAACTCGTCGAACCGATCGGCCGGCACCAGCGGCCGAAGCGGTTCGAGGTCGCCGGTCTCCAGGGCACGATCGGCCGCCGTGACCACCGGCTCGACGGCGGCACCGTGGCCCTGGATACCGGTGAAGCCGACACCTTCGGCCATCCGGTGGATCCGCACCAAGGTCTCGAGGAAGAGGCGGTCGGCCACCTCCTTGGCCTCCGCACCGAGCGAGCGGACGACCACCGCTTGCTCGAAGACGTGCCTCAGTTCGGTCTCGCCATCGGCGGGGATCCACTTGAGCGCGTGGTTGAGGTTGCCGCTCTCGAGTGCGCGGCGGCCGTCAGTGACCGCCGGGCCATCGGCCGTGTCGCAGTGCGCCTCGACCTGCGGGATGAGTGCGAACAAGCGCTTGATCAGCTGGAACATGTCAGTCCTCCATGGTTGTGGTTGCTGATTCGACGCTAGATCCGCGCTGCTCACGGCGCCTTGACGTACGTCAAGCCCTCCCGGTCGATTCCCCCCCGGCGCGGGGCCGGTCGAAGGCCAGCGCCGCGAGCGCGAGCGCACCGACGAACAGCCCGAAGTCGCGCAGGGCGACGTCGTAGTAGGAACCCATGCTGACCAGGTTGAAGATGATGCCGACCAGCCAGGCCGCGACCAGCAGGGCACCCCAGCGAGGCAGGACCGCCACGCAGATGCCCGCGACGATCTCGATCACGCCGACGGCGAGCATGGCCTGGTGGGCGGTGCCCGGCACGAGGTTGTTGATCCACGGGGCGAGGTAGCGGTCCCAGTCGGTCAACACGTTGAAGAACTTGTCGAGCCCGAACACGATCGGGGCGACCGTGAACACGGTGCGCAGCAGCCAGAACGCCCGGTCGGCGCCGGCGAGCCGAGGCATGGTCGCGGCCGACCTTCTGACGCTCGCGACGGGGGTGGTGGTGGTCATGGGATGTCCTCTCCTCGAACAGGCCGACGACTGGCGGGTGCGGGTGCATCCCGATGGGCCTCGCAGCGTTGGTGTCGTGGGGTGGGTGAGGTCTTACCCGGCAGTCGTGGAGTAAGAACGGCCGGCGCCGTGACACCAAGAAGTCATGAACCCGATCCCCATGACACCGGCGAAGCCCGAGCTCCGGTTGCCGCCCGAGGTGGTGGCCTGGCGGGGCCAGCAGCTTCTCGGGGCGCGGTTCCCCGAGGGCGTCGCAAGCGAGCTTGCGGGCGACGCGCGGGTGGACCTGCATGCGCTGCTGGGGCTGGTCGACAAGGGGTGTCCCCCGGAACTGGCGGCTCGCATCCTCTCCCCCGTCCCGGACCCGGTGACACAATGACGCTCGTGAAGCCCATGAACGGTGAGGCGACCCTGCTGGACGCTGGCGAGTCGTGGGTGGAGGCCCTCGACGACCCCGGCCCGCAGGGGCATGCGGCCAGACAGCATCTCCATGAGCTGCTGCTGCGCGCCACCCGCCACCAGGTGTGTAGACTGCGCGACCAGCTTCCCGGCGCCGGCATCCAGGATCTCGAGGACCTCTCGCAGCAGGCCGCGGACGACGCGATGGTCGCCGTGCTCGGCAAGCTCGGAACCTTCGAGGGACGCAGCCGCTTCAGCACCTGGGTGTTCAAGTTCGGCCTGCTCCACGCCGGTGTCGCGGTTCGCCGACAGGCGTGGCGTCACCGTGAGGTGGGGCTGCCCGACACTCTGGTGCTGGTGACAGGAACTGCGACTCCGGCCTCCGAGGCCGAGGGCCACGACCTGGCGCGGGCGCTGTCGTCGGCGATCGCCCGGGACCTCACCCCCCATCAGCGCCACGTGACGCTCGCGCTGCTGGTCGACGACGTGCCCATCGATGTGCTCGCCGACCGCCTCGGCACGACCCGCAATGCCCTCTACAAGACCCTGCACGACGCCCGCCAGCGCCTGCGCGCCTCGCTCACCGAGCGTGGATTCCTCGACCAACTTCCCCGCCGGAGCACGCGATGACCGCCGCCGCAGACCTCACCCCAGAAGCCGTCCGCGCGTTGCTGGCGGACACCGAGCCCTATCTGTCCTGCGACGAGTGCTTCGCCCGCATCGACGAGTACGTCGAGCGGAGGGTGTCCGACCGCGGTTTCCGCGACGATCGACTGGAGACGCACTTGGCCGGGTGCGGGGTGTGCGCCGAGGAGGCCGCCGCCCTGGAGGAGTTGCTGCGCGGCTGACTGACCCACCGGGCGATTCGCCAGACCGGGCCCGGTGGAAGGATGAGGCCCATGGCCACACTGCTGCCGATCGTGGACGACCCGTCCCACGGCCCCTGTGTGCGCCGGGTGCCGATCTTCGCGCAGCTGACGACCCCCCAGCAGGACGCGGTGGCCGCCTTCGCCCACTCGGTCGACGTGCCACGAGGAGCGCTGTTGCACCGGGCCGGTGAGGCCAGCCGGGCGCTGTTCGTCGTCCACCGGGGGAAACTCAAGGTGACCCATGTCGCGGCGAGTGGCCACCAACGGGTGCTGCGGGTGGCTGGACCGGGTGACGTGGTGGGCGAACACGCGTTCCTGACCGGCGAGCCGCCCGGGTACGAGGTCGAGGCCCTGTCAGCGGCACGGGTCTGCGCGTTCGGGGCATCGGACCTGGCCGGACTGGTCGCGCGGTACCCCGCGATCGCGGCGGGCATGTTGCGCTCACTCAGCCAGCGGTTGCAGGACGCGGAGCGCCGGTTGACCCAGACGTCGGTGGACGTGCCGGTGCGATTGGCTGCCTTCCTGCTCGACCTGCCAACCGTCCCCTCTGGCGGTGGGGTCGGTGTGGTGCTGCCTTGGCCCAAGAAGGACGTCGCCTCCTACTTGGGCACGACTCCGGAATCGTTGAGTCGGGCGCTGGATCGTCTGCAGCGAGATGGGGCGATCCGAGTGGAGGGCGCTGCGGTCGAAATCATGGATGCGGACGCCTTGGAAGCTCTGGTGGACCCCCAGTCCTAGCGAGCATCGGCCGCCCCAAGCTGTCCGGGTCAGGTGCGTCTCGTGCCCATCGTCACTCCGCCGCAATGGCCTCCAGCACGTTCGTTCGCGCGGCTTGGTGGGCCGGCCACAGCGCGGCCAGCACCCCGACCACCACGGCAGCGACCAGGAACCAGGTCAGCTGTCCGGCGGGAATCCTGAGCAGGGTGATGCCCTGGTCCTCGGGGAGAACCCGTTGCAGGACGATCCCGAAGATGGTGCCCAGCACGATCCCGATCACGGCGCCCAGCAGGGCGATCACGACCGACTCCAACGCGACCATGCGTCGCACCTGCGCCCTGGTCAGGGCAATCGCCCGCAGCAGCCCGATCTCCCGGGTGCGTTCGACGATGCTGAGCCCCAAGGTGTTCACGATGCCCAGCACCGCAATCACGATGCTCAAGGCGAGCAGGCCGTAGAGCAGCGCCATCGTCTGGGACAGGTTCGCCAGCATCTGGTCGGTGTACTCCTGCAGGTCCATCACGCTCACCAGCGGCATGTCTGCCACGGCACGGTCGAGCGCCGTGCGAGCGGCTGCCGCATCGGCCCCTGGTTTGAGGTAGATGCCCAGGTACACGTCATTGCGGCCCAGGCCCAACTCCTCCAGCGTCGAGGTCGAGACCCACGTGTCGACGATGGTGGTTCCGGTGCCCTTGGAATAGATGCCCACCACCGTCATCTCCACCGTCGCCTGCGCGTCGCGTGAGTACAGGGTCACCGTGGAGCCGACCCGTAGCTTCTCCTTCGTCGCGGTCTCCTCCTCAACGATGATCTCTCGGGGGGCGCTGAACATGCGGCCGCTGGTGATCGTCTGGGTGAAGACCTTGTTGAAGGACGTGGGCTGCATACCGCCGACGGGCTGTACGTAGCGGCCGGCCTTGTCCCCGAGCACGTCCGCTGGCGGGACTTGTTGGCCCGGTGGCACGTGGTAGAACAACCCGAGCTTCATCTGGTGGACGGCCTGGACCTCGTCCACGGCGGCGACCTTTTCCGCAACCTGCGCGGGGAACTCCTTGAAGCCCTGTTGGCCGATGATGTAGTCGCCGCGAACCGTGTTCCTCACCTGGTCGACGACAGATGCACGGGCGGACTGGCCGAAGATCGCGATCATCGAGACCAGGGTGAGTCCGACCATCAACGCCGAGGCTGTGGCGGCCGTGCGGCGGGGCTGACGCAGCGAGTTCAGTGCCGCCAGCTTGCCCACCTCACCGAACGCGGAGCGGTAGAGCTTGCCGACCAGCCACACCAGCGGCTTGCCCAGCAGCGGGGACGCGATGGCCACGCCGACCATCTCTGCGGCCATGCCTGCGCCGGCCCAGACCATCGGTTCCGGCAGTTTCACCGTCAGGGCGAGGACGATGAGGACGGCTCCGACACCGGCGAGCACGACCCCCACCAGGGCCCGTCGTCCCAGGCCCTTGTCGGGCTCGGTCTGTGCGGCCGACATCGCCTCGATCGGTGCGATGTGGGTGGCCCGCCGGGCGGGTATCAGTGACGCCAGCAGCGTCACGACGATTCCGGTCGCCAGCGCCGCCACGATCGCGGTGGTGCTCAGCGAGGCCCGGGCGGGACCGATGTCCCACATCACCTTCATGCCCTGTTTGATGACCATTGCGAGGCCCACGCCGGCGAACAGGCCGATGCCTGAGCCGATCACCCCGAGGACGAGCGCCTCCGCCAGGACGGTGCCCATGATCTGGCGCTTGCTGGCTCCCATGGCCCGGAAGAGAGCGAGCTCCTTGGACCGCTGCGCGACGAGGATGGTGAACGTGTTGACGATCAGGAAGCTGGCCACCAGCAGGGCTACGCCGGCGAAGATCAGCAGGAAGGGTCCGATGAAGCCCATGGCCGCTTGGATGGACGACTCCTGGGCGTCGGCGGCCACCTGACCGTCGCGGGCCAGGTACCCGGTCGGCAGCAACTTCTGGATCCGTCCCGCGGTGGCTGCGCGGTCGGCGTCCTGGGCGGTGACGACCCAGATACCGGTATAGGTGTCGGCTCCGTCCAGGAAGATCTGTTGCGCGCGGTGACCGGTGAAGAAGACGTAGGTCGCTCCAGCCGTCGAGCCATTGCCGAAGGTGGCGGTGCCCACGACCGTGACCTCGATGGTGCCCGCATTGGGCGTGATCACCTTGACCGCGTCGCCGAGGCCGTGGCCCGACCTCGCCAGGGTGTCAGGATCCATGGTGATCTCGTCGTCGGACCGCGGCTCACGGCCGCTGAGCAGGGTGATGCCGGGCTGGCCGCCCAGGGCCGGGAGGGTTCCCCAGTTGAAACCCATCTGCGGTGGCCCCACGCTGACGAGTGCCTTGCCGGAGGTCGCGATCACGATCACACCGGTGCCGTAGATCGACCCTTGGGCCTCCTGGACACCCTCCACCTGCTTGACGCGCTCAATCACAGCCGGGGTGATGCCGCTGGTGGCGGCATTTCCGCCTTGCACCGAAGCACCGGGATCCTTGGCGACGTCAACGTCGGAGATGGTCGACGAGATGATGCCCTTGAACGAGTTCATGATCATGTCGGAGAAGACGAACGAGCCCGACACGAACGCGACTCCCAGAATGATGGCCAGGGTCGACATTGCGAGCCGCAATTTCCGGGCCCACAACGAGGTGAAGCTTGCCTTCCACATGTCAGACACTCACCGGCGTGGGATCGAGGTCGGAGGGCGACTGCGGAATGCTCGCCCGGTCGATCCTGCGGGGGTCAAGGTGAGCCATGGTCGTCATGACGATCTCGTGGGTCGGGTGCGAGACGTCGTCAACGATGCGACCGTCGGCGAGGAAGAGCGCCCGGTCGGCATAGGAGGCCGAGTAGGGATCGTGGGTGACCATCACGACGGTTCGCCCCAGGTCGTCGACCGCGCGGCGTAGGAACTGCAGGATCTCGACCGCGCTGACGGAGTCCAGGTTGCCGGTGGGCTCGTCGGCGAAGATGATGTCGGGACGACCCACCAACGCTCGGGCGCAGGCGACACGTTGTTGTTGGCCACCGGACAGTTGTGACGGCTTGTGCGTCAGTCGATCGGCGAGGTCGACCGCTCGCAGAACCTCGTCGTACCAGTCCGGGTCGGGCTTACGGCCCGCGATGGCGAGGGGCAACAGGATGTTCTCCCGGGCCGTGAGGGTGGGGACGAGATTGAACTGCTGGAAGACGAAACCGATCCGCTCGCGACGCAGGCGGGTGAGGTCGCGGTCCTTGAGGGTGGCGACGTCGGTCTGGCCGATGAGTGCCCGTCCTGAAGTGGGTCGATCGAGGCCAGCGATGCAGTGCATCAGTGTTGACTTCCCCGAGCCGGAAGGGCCCATGACTGCGGTCAGCTGGCCCGGCATGATCTCGACGGTGATGTCGTTCAGCGCGACCACTTGTGCGTCGCCTGTTCCATAGATCTTGCTGAGATGTTCGACGGAGGCGGCCGGTGCGGCTGTGGTACCCCGCGGGGCAGGGACGTTGGATCTCATGGCGCAAATCTCGTCGGCGTTCGAATGTGCGTCCATGCCCATTGAGCGATGCGCTCAACCGTCACCGCTCACGTTGTGAGGAACCCCTCATCAAACGCCCTGAACCACCGCAGGGTCATGTACCGGGCACCGGATGAGGCAGTGCGCGCCTGCACGAGGCAATGTGCCACACACATGACCATCGAAAGCAGTTCAAGGGGTGGCGGAACCGTCCGCAGTTTGGACCACGAAGTTTCACCATTCATAGTTCTTCGTGATACTGATCCGACACTGCCGAGCACTTACTCGGCAGTTCGATTCCTGACGTGGCCAGAGTGCCATGCCGACAGTGAAGGAGTGGCCTTGAGCCCCTCTACTCCCCACAGTGGCCAGCCGCCGCAATCCCCCCAGCAGCCGCAGGGAGGATTGCCCCCGCGCCCGCCACAGGGTTACGCGCCAAACCCCCTGGGACAAACGCAGCAACAGTTCCCCACCTACCCGCCGGCCGCGGGCCTCCCTCGCCCGCAACAGAATTTCCCCCAGCAGCCGAATATGGGGATGCATCCCGGGCCATATGCGCCCCAAGCGCCCGTGCTCCAGCCCCCGACGCCGCGGCAGTGGTTCAAGAAGAAGAGGTTCGTGATCCCCGGTGCCCTCGTCGCCCTCGTCATCATGGGCCAAGCCATCAACGGGGGCGGGAGCACCCCCGCGACTGGCGAGACTGTCGTGGTGACAAGCACTGTCACCCAAACTGCATCATCGAGCGCAAGTAGCGTCAGCGCCCCGACCAGCGCTGCCAAGGTGGCCACGACCAAGCCTGCAGCGGAGAAGGCGCCTGCAACCACGAAGAAGCCGGCCACGGCGCTGCCAGCCGGCGAGCAAGCCTTCATCGCTGAGATCGAGGCCGCCAAGCAACGCTATGCCGATGCGGCCACGGATCTGCAGCGTTCCCAGGCCATGCGTACACGCAACAAGAACCTGGTGAAGACACTTGGCGGACGCGAGGTGACTCGCTGGTCAGGGACGATCAAGCGGGTCGGCGCAAATGGCGAGGGCAAGGCTTACGTCGACATCGAGATCGCAGACGATGTCGTCATGGGCACGTGGAACAACGCGTTTTCGGACGCCTCTGACGGGACCCTGATCCCAACATCAAGCCCCTTCTTCGAGGATCTGGTGGCGCTCGCTCCGGGTGACAAGGTCACCTTCAGCGGACCCTCTTCAGGGACGATGACGCCACGCTGCGAACGATGAACATCACTGAGGCTGGCTCGGTGCTTCGGCCCGAGTTCCTGATGGATTTCAACTCCATCAAGAGGGCCTGAGGGCAGACGCCCATCGAATCATGAGGAACACGCGGCAGGCTCGCATCTGGCCCAGTTGGACCGTGCCGAATAGACTGGGGCCTCCACACACCCAATGAGGTCGGATGGCTCTCTGTCGTATGCCCGCACCATCGTGCCGTCGGCCGCAGCCTCTCCCGAAGATGCTGACGGTTGCGTTCGTCGTCGGTCTGACCTCGTTGCTGGGTGGCTGCAATGTGCGCTCGGTGGGTCTTGCCGGTATCGGTGTGGATGCCCATGGGTCACCGGTCGGCTACCTGCAGGTGTGTGAGAATCACGTCGACGGCGCCACGCTGTACGTCAGCGACGAGGACCAGACAGGGAGTTGGCAGGCCTCATCTCCCGTGACGGACTTCGTCAGGTGGTCTCTGTCCGCGCCAGGGCCCGGTTGGACGATCGATCGGGCCTTGGGCGGGCTCAAGCCTGGTGTGGACTACACCTTCTATGGTTGGACCACCGACAACACGTCGTCCGCGTCTGGGGTGACCTTCACCACCGCGGACCTGGCGCGTCTCAAGCCCGGTCAAGTCATGTACGAGGGCGGCACCAACGCCTCCACGACCGAGGACCTCACGACCATCAGTGGCGAGGACGAGTTCCGCGCCATTGCTTGCGCTTAGCGCCCGAGAAAGGACTCCGGCTCCCATCGCGCCCAGGGGTGCACATCGTGCGACCACAGTGTCGTGCTGATAGGCCCACCCGCTTTCGAGCGCCGGAGCGTCCGGGCCTAGCGTGTGATCCATCACATTCAGGGGGCGGGTCCGCCCATCGCAAGGGGAACCATGAAGCGGCGGGATCGCGACACGACCACGACGAGGCCACGCTTCGGCACTGGCTTCTGGATAGGTCTCGGGGTCTTGGTGCTGGTGTCCTTGCTCGGACTGATCGACGGCGTCGGCGGATCGGTCGGGTTCGCCAGCGCGTTCCTTGCTCTGACCCTCCTGTGGCACTTCGTGGTCGGGAAGTCCTGGCTGTCTGCCCTGTTTCCGCTGCGGAGGAAGCAGGCCCTCATCGGGATCCCGATCAGCGTGGTGCTGATGGCGGTGGGCATGGCTTCCGCGCCCGCAAGTGAGACCACTCTCGGCGTCCCGACAACCACCCGGACATCGTCCACGGCGTCGAGCCCACAGAACTCGACCTCGGTGACAGGGTCCACGCCAACCCCGAGTCATTCCTCGTCCTCGGGCCCATCCGAGAGTGGCTCCTTGTCGCCCACCCCCAGCGACTCCCCCGCCCCGATCCCCTCAGCCACGCCGACACCAACGGCGGCGCCCACCACGGTCAAGGACCAGAGCACCGCCCTGGCGTTGCTCGCGACCGTCCCGATCAAGGGCCGGGCCCCCAGGACCAACTACGACCGGGACCTTTTCGGGCAGGCCTGGTACGACCTCGACCGCAACGGCTGTGACACCCGCAACGACATGCTGCGCCGCGACCTCGTCAAGGTCACGCTCAAGGACGGCACCCGCGGTTGTGTCGTCCTGACCGGAACCCTGTCCGACCCGTACACGGCGACCTCGATCCCCTTCGTGCGGGGGCAGGGAACCTCCACCATCGTCCAGATCGACCACGTCGTCGCCCTGGCTGACGCCTGGCAGAAGGGTGCCCAGCACCTCAGCATCGAGAAGCGGGTGTCGTTGGCCAACGATCCGCTCAACTTGCTGGCGGTCTACGGTCCGACCAACCAGTCCAAGGGTGATGGGGACGCTGCGACGTGGCTGCCGCCGAACAAGTCGTTCCGGTGTGCCTACGTGGCGCGGCAGACGGTGGTCAAGGCCAAGTACGGGCTGTGGATGACCCAGGCCGAACACGATGCGGTCGCACGGATCCTGGCTGGTTGCCCGAACCAGCCCATCCCGAACGCGACACTGCGACCCTTGGTGAGGGTCACGGCGAGTATGACCCCGAAGCCCACGGCCCCCAAGCCCACGGTGAAGGCGACCACCCAGGCCCCCAAGCCGGCTCCGACCAGCACCGAGCCCAAGGCAGACGTCTACTACAAGAACTGCAGCGCTGCCCGCGAGGCGGGGGTGGCACCGATCTACGTCGGCCAGCCGGGCTACCGGTCCGGCTTGGACCGCGACCACGACGGCGTCGCCTGCGAGTGAGGATCGACCTCAGCGGTCGACGCGCGCGCTGCCCCCACCGGCGAGCTTGATGACCTCCGCCTTGGTCGCCATCGAGGTGTCCCCCGGCGTCGTCATGGCCAGCGCGCCATGGGCGGCGCCGTACTCCACGCACGTCTGCAGCGGCTCACCCGTGAGCAGTCCATAGACCAGCCCGGACGCGAACGAGTCCCCACCGCCCACCCGGTCAAGGATCTCCAGGTCCTTGCGGTCGGCGGCCTGCACCAGACCCGAGTCGCGCGACCAGGCGATGGCGCTCCAGTCGTTGCGGGACGCGCTGGTGACGCTGCGAAGCGTCGTGGCGATCACCTGGAAGTTGGGGTACTCGGCGGCCGCGGCCTCGATCATCGTCGCGAACCCCTCGATGGGCAGCTCGGTGAGGTGCTCGTCGACGCCCTCGATCTCGAATCCCAGGGAGGCAGTGAAGTCCTCCTCGTTGCCGATCATGACGTCGACATACGTCGCGAGTTCCCGGTTCACCGACCGCGCGCGGTCCTGGCCGCCGATGCTGCTCCACAGGCTGGGCCGGTAGTTCAGGTCGTAGGAGACGATCGTGCCGTGTTTCTTGGCGGCTGCGAGTACGGCTGCGGCGGTCTCGGCGCTCTGCTCGCTCAGGGCGGCGAAGATGCCACCGGTGTGCAGCCATCGGACGCCGCTGCGTCCGAACAACTCGTCGAGGTCGAGATCGGACGCCTTCAGCTGGGAGACGGCGGTGTTGCCCCGGTCGGACACACCCTTGGCCGCGCGGACGCCGTAGCCGCGTTCGGTGAAGTTGAGGCCGTTGCGGGAGCGGCGTCCAATGCCGTCGCTGGGCACCCAGTGGATGAAGGAGGTGTCCACCCCGCCGGCGAGCATGAGTCCTTCGACGAGGTGGCCCACCTCATCGTCCACCAGGGCGGTGAGCGCGGCGGAGCGGAGGCCGAACACGCGCGACAGCCCGCGGGCGACGTTGTACTCGCCGCCCCCCTCCCACGCGGTGAAGGTGCGGGCGGTGCGGATGCGGCCCTCACCGGGGTCGAGTCGCAGCATGATCTCGCCGAGGGAGACTGCGTCGTAGCGGCAGTCCTCGGCGGGACGAAGGGTCAGCGTGCTCATGGTGGCTCGGCTCTCAGGTCGTGGCGGGGGATGCGATGGCGACGGCCTCTGCCGTCAGGCGTGAGATGGCCTCGAAGTCACCGGCGGCGATCAGCTTGGGGCTCACCATCCAGGAGCCTCCGACGGCCGCGACGTTCGGCAGGGCGAGGTAGTCGGGGAGATTGTGTTGGTCGACTCCCCCGGTCGGGACGAACCGGACGCCCCCGAACGGCGAGGCGAACGACTTGAGCGTGGCGACGCCGCCGAACTGGCCGGCGGGGAAGAACTTGAGCGTGGTGAGACCGAGAGCCAGCGCCGCCATCACTTCCGACGGGGTCACGACGCCGGGGAAGATGGGCAATCCACGTTCTCGCGCCCGGACGACCACCGATTCGAGGAGTCCGGGTGAGACGAGGTAGCTAGCGCCCGCATCGGCGGCGGCGTCGACTTGGTCTGGGGTGACGACGGTGCCAGCGCCCACGAGCATGACGTCACGGCGGGCCATCATGCGAAGTGCTTCGAGGGCGGCGCTCGTGCGCAGGGTCACTTCGGCGACGGGGAGGCCTCCGGCGATGAGGGCCTCCGCCAGTGGCTCCGCGTGCGCGGCGTCCTCGAGGACGACCACCGGTACGAGTCGTTGGGGGAAGGTGACCAGATCGGGCATGAAGTGTCTCTTCCTCAGTGAAGCGCGTGGACGATCACTGAGACCCTACGGGAGCTCCGTGGGCTCATGGTGGAGATGGTCGTCGCCAATGACCGCTCCGACTGCGGAGTGACGGCCCGACAGGGCAAGGGAAGCCGTTCGGCCCGAGCTCACACCGGTCACCCGTAGTTCTCGTGACCGCTTCCCCGCGCACCCAAGACGCTGAAGCCCGCCGTCGCCTCATCGAGCCGACGGACGGCGTCCGCACCCAGCACGACGTCGGCAGCGGCGAGGTTCTCCTCGAGACGATGCAGCCTGCGGGTCCCGGGGATCGGCACGATCGACTCGTGCTGGGCCATGAGCCAAGCGAGCGCGACCTGTGCGGGAGTCGCCTTGGCGTCACGTGCGACCTCGTTGACCAGATCGACGATCGGCTGGTTGGCCACCAAGGCTTCCGGGGTGAACCGGGGGAACCGGCTGCGGATGTCGTCGGCCCCGAAGGTCGCGGTCGAAGCGACCGTACCGGTGAGAAAGCCCTGGCCAAGAGGGCTCCACGGTACGAAGCCGATGCCGAGCTCGATGCAGGTCGGCAGCACCTCCGGCTCCGGGTCGCGGGCCCACAACGAGTACTCGTTCTGGACCGCGGCGACCGGCTGCACGCTGTGGGCGCGGCGGATGGTCTCTGCTCCGGCCTCGGAGAGCCCGAACGCGAGCACCTTGCCCTCGTCGATGAGCTCCTTGACGGTGCCGGCCACCTCTTCGATCGGTACGTTCGGGTCTACCCGGTGCTGGTACAGCAGGTCGATGTGGTCGGTACGAAGCCGACGCAAGGACCCCTCGGTCGAGCTGCGGATGAGTTCGGGGCTACTGCTGATCGACCGTTGCCGCGGGTCGTCAGGGTCGATGTCAAAGCCGAACTTGGTCGCGATCACGACCTGGTCGCGAATTGGTTCGAGCGCCTCACCAACGAGGTCCTCGTTGGCGAACGCTCCGTACACCTGCGCGGTGTCGAAGAGCGTGACACCCAACTCGTGCGCTTTCCGCGTGAAAGCGATCAGCTCCGTCCGCTCCGGCGACGGGCCGTAATTCGTACTCATCCCCATGCAGCCGAGGCCGATGGCGGAGACCTCGACGCGGCCCAGCCTGCGTGTCTTCACGTGTATGCCCTTCTCAGACGTCGAGCGTGCGGCCGGACAACCACGTGACCATGGCCGGGTCGCGGTGGTCGAAGAACTGGCTCGCACCGGTGTCGAGGGCGGCGATCGAGGCCATCTCGTCGGTGGTGAGCTCGAAGTCGAACACGTCGAAGTTCTCCGCCATGCGTTCGGGACGCACTGTCTTGGGGATCACGACGACCCCTCGCTGGATGAGCCAGCGCAGCACGACCTGGCCGACCGACTTGCCGTGCCCCTCGGCGATCGCGGCCAGCGTCGGATTGGTGAACAGGTCGTTCTTGCCCTCGGCGAACGGGCCCCAGGACTCGATCTGTACGCCCACGGACGCCATCAGCTCTTGGTCGGCGACCCGCTGGTGGAACGGGTGGGTCTCGACCTGATCGACGGCGGGTACGACCTCGTTGTGCGAGATGAGGTCGACGAGCCGGTCGGGGTGGAAATTGGAGACGCCGATCGCGCGCGACAACTTCTCTGCGTTGATCTTCTCCATGTCACGCCACGCCCCGTACACGTCGCCGTAGGGCTGGTGGATGAGGTAGAGGTCGACGTAGTCCAAGCCGAGCCGCGCGAGTGACCGCTCGAAGGCGGCGCGGGTCTTGGTCTCGCCAGCGTCCTGGATCCAGAGCTTGGTGGTGATGAACAACTCCTCGCGCGGGATGCCGCTCGCGGCGATCGCGCGGCCGACGGCCTCCTCGTTCAGGTACGACGCCGCCGTGTCCAGGGACCGGTAGCCCGCGGCGAGGGCATCGGTGACTGCCTTCTCGCAGTCAGCCGGGTCGGCGATCTGGAAGACGCCGAAGCCGAGGATCGGCATCTCGACGCCGTTGTTGAGGGTGACAGTGCGCATGCTGGGTGTCCTTCGTCCTGTACGGAATGGATGCAACTCCCATTCGACCCTTCCCCGCGCGTGCGGGGAAGGGTCTGGCACACCACGCACCAGCAGTACCTGTTCCACGCAACCCTTCGCGATTAGCCTCGAGGAGTGGACAACCGTCGCGAGATCAGCGAGTTCCTGACCAGCCGCCGGGCGCGGGTGCGCCCGGAGGACTCAGGTCTTCCGGCGCATGACGACCGACGCCGAGTCCCGGGGCTCAAGCGCGAAGAGGTGTCTCTGCTTGCCGGGGTCAGTGTCGACTATTACGCGCGCCTCGAGCGCGGCCTGCTCAGCGGTGTTTCCATGTCCGTGCTGGACGGGATCTCCGACGCCCTGAAGCTCGACGAGGCGGAGCGTCAGCACCTGCGCGACCTGGCCGCCGCGGCCGCCGAACCCGAACGCAGGCTGCGCACCCGCGTCCCCAAGTCCCCCACGCTGCGGCCCAGCATCCGCGCGCTGCTGAGCGGGATGACGAAAGTACCTGCCTACGTACGCAACCAGCGGTCCGACATCCTGGCCGCAAACGACCTCTGCTTGGCGCTGTACGACGGGATCCTGGACGAGCTGCCGCTCAACCTCGCGCGATTCGTGTTCCTCGACGGCCGGGCGCATGGCTTCTTCCTCGACTGGGACGACGTCGCCGACGGCACCGTCGGTGCGCTGCGCACCGAGGCCGGACGCAACCCCATGGACAAGCCCCTCACCGACCTGATCGGCGAACTCATTGCGCGTAGCCACCCCTTCGCCACGAAGTGGGCTCAACACAACGTCCGCCTGCACCGCACGGCCACCAAACACCTGCACAACTCGGTCGTCGGGGACATCGAACTCACCGGCGACGCACTCGACCTGCCCGGCGAGGGTCTGACGATCGTCGCCTACACCGCCGCCGCGCGCAGCGCTGCCGAGGAGCAGCTCGGGTTGCTTGCCAGCTGGCGGGGAACCACGGCTGCGTCCAGCGTCTAGTGGTCCACCCTCATGCCGAAGTGACTCACCGGTAGTACGTGGGTCGGCGCGTCACATAGTGCTCCTCGAGAGCGCTGATCTCGTCGTCGGTCAGAGCTATGTCGAGGGCGGCGACCGCGTCGGCGAGGTGCTGGGGCTTCGTCGCGCCGACAATCGGGGCGCTGACGACCGGGTGCTTGAGCACCCATGCCAGCCCGATCTGCGCCATGGACACGCCACGGGCCTGGGCGACCTTCTCGACGGCGTCGACGATGTCCTTGTCGCTGTCGAGGTGGAGCAGGTTGCCGTGCTGGTCGGTCTGGCGGTTCTCCGAGGAGCGTCGGGTGGAGACGTCCCCCCAGGGGCGAGCCACCTTGCCGCCGGCCAGCGGGCTCCACGGGATGCTGCCGACGCCTTGGTATGCGAGCAGCGGCAGCATTTCCCGCTCCTCCTCGCGGTGGAGGAGGCTGTACTGGTCCTGCATCGAGATGAACCGCGTCCAGCCGTGCAGGTCGGCCGCGTGCTGCATGGTCGCGAACTGCCAGGCCCACATCGATGAAGCGCCGAGGTAGCGCACCTTGCCCGCCTTGACCACGTCGTGCAGGGCCTCCATCGTCTCCTCGATCGGAGTCTCGGGATCGAAGCGGTGGATCTGGTAGAGGTCGATGTAGTCAGTGCCGAGTCGCCGCAGCGATGCATCCACCTGCTCCATGACGGCCCGCCGGGACAGGCCTCGCCCACCCGGGCCCTCGTACATCGGCTGGAACAGCTTCGTCGCCAGCACGATGTCGTCACGCGAGGTGTACTTCCTGAGCGCGCGTCCGACGATCTCCTCAGAGGTGCCGATCCCGTAGATGTTGGCCGTGTCCCAGAACGTGATCCCCAGCTCGAGAGCCTGACGGAAGATCGGTTCGGCCGCCTCGTCCCCCAGCGCCCACGTCGCCCGTGTACCGTCGCCGAAGCTCATGCACCCCAACGCGATCCGGCTGACCCGAAGCCCCGAAGACCCCAGACGAACCTGTTCCATGACCGTTCCCTTCGCTGAACTGCCACCATCCAACGCCGCTGGCCGCGGACGGGGAAGGCACTGTCAGTACCTGCCAGCCGCATCAGAGCACGGCTAGGTTCGAGTCGTCGCGGCCGGCCCGCGCGCAGTCGAATCTCCCATGGACAGGACCCCTCGCATGTCCACTTGGTTCATCACCGGGTGCTCCACAGGTCTCGGGCGCCAACTCGCCGAGGCTGTCCTCGTCGCCGGCCGACAGGTCGTCGTCACCGCACGCAACCTCGCCGATGTCGACGACCTGCTCAGCCGCTACCCGGGCAACGCCTTCGGCATCTCCCTGGACGTCACCGAGGTGGCACAGATCGACTCCGCGGTCCAGTCGGGCATGGAGCGGTTCGGCCAGATCGACGTCCTCGTGAACAACGCCGGGTACGGCTACCGGTCCGCCGTCGAGGAGGCGCCGACCGCCGACGTGGCCGCGCTGTTCGCGGCCCACTTCTTCGGGCCGGTCAACCTCATCAAGGCCGTCCTGCCGGGAATGCGGGCGCGCCGAGCCGGCACGATCGTGAACATCTCGTCCATCGCGGTGCGGATCACGCCCGCCGGTTCCGGTTACTACGCGGCCGTCAAGGGTGCACTCGAAGGCCTGTCCGGCTCGCTGCGCAAGGAGCTCGAGCCGCTCGGGATCTCCGTCATCGTCGTCGAGCCCGGAGGTTTCCGTACGGACTTCGGCGGACGTTCCCTCAAGCAGTCGCCGGAGCCCATCGACGACTACGCCGAGACGGCCGGCAAGAGGCGCAAGGAGAACGATACGTCCAACCCGAACCGCGGCGGCGACCCCGCCAAGGCTGCCCAAGCGATGATCGCGGCTGTCGAGAGCCACAACCCGCCGGCGATCCTCGTCCTCGGCTCACCCACGGTCGACATGTTCCGTGTTGAGCTCGACGCGCGGCGCGCCGAGTTGGACGCTTGGGCCGAAGTCAGCAGCAGCACGAGCGTGTAGGCCTTCGCCAAGGTTCATCCGTGGGTCTTCTCAGCCAGCTCTGCGATCGCGGAACGTGACGACCTTGACCAGGCGCGAATTGGATCAGGGCCGGAGCGGGGCTTCTCGCGAAGCTCTCAGACCGGCCCTGACAACGTACTTCACCAACGTCGGGCTGACAGGATTTGAACCTGCGACCCCTTGACCCCCAGTCAAGTGCGCTACCAAGCTGCGCTACAGCCCGCCAGATCCAGGGCCAAACTTGCCCCTCGATCCGACGATGAACTCTAGCCCAACCCGAGCCGCGGGTGCCAATCGAGGCATCTCGACACGGTCGCTGCGCCCCCCACTCGATGGACGGGCCGTGACCTCAGCGATCCTTGCGCTTGGCGCGCGCCCGCACCGACACGTGCACCGGCGTCCCCATGAACCCGAACTCCTCACGCAGCCGACGCTGCACGAAACGCTCGTACTGGGCGTCCAACTGCCCCGAGGTGAACAGCACGAAGGTGGGCGGGCAGTTCTGGGCCTGCGTCCCGAACAGGATGCGGGGCTGCTTGCCCGAGCGCACCGGGTGGGGGTGCGAGGCCGTGATCCGTCCCAGGAAGGCATTGAGCTTCCCGGTCGAGATCCGGGTCTCCCAGCCCTCCAGGGCGGCCTCGATGGCCTTGCCGAGGCGGTCGACGTTTCGTCCGGTCAACGCCGAGATGTTGACGTGCGGGGCCCACTGGAACGCGTACACGTCGCGCTCGATCTCGCGGCTGAGGTAGTGGCGACGCTCCTCGTCGGTGAGGTCCCACTTGTTGTAGGCGATCACCAGGGCGCGGCCGGTCTCCTCGACCATCGACAAGATCCTGAGGTCCTGCTCGGTGATCTCCTCGTGGGCGTCGACCACCACCACACACACCTCGGCGCGCTCGATGGCGGTCTGCGTGCGCAGCGAGGCGTAGTACTCGTGCCCCGAGGCCTCCTTGACGCGTCGCCGGATGCCGGCGGTGTCGATGAACCGGTAGTTCGTCCCGGCCACGTCGACCAGCTCGTCGACCGGGTCGACGGTGGTGCCCGACACATCGGAGACGACGGCGCGGTTGCTGTTCGACAGCTTGTTCAGCAGCGATGACTTGCCGACGTTGGGCTTGCCGACGATGGCCACGCGGCGGGGTCCGGTGGGGCGCACCTCGCCGTTGGCGGGCTCCTGGGGCAGCACTTCGAGGATGGCGTCGAGCAGGTCACCGGTGCCTCGTCCGTGCATGCCCGAGACGGGCCATGGCATGCCGAGCCCGAGGTTCCACATCGAGGCGGCCTCGGCCTCGCGACGCTGGTCGTCCACCTTGTTGGCGGCCAGGATGACGGGCTTCTTCGAGCGGCGCAGCACCTGCACGACGGCCTCGTCCTCGTCGAGAGTGCCGACGGTCGCGTCGACCACGAACAACACGGCATCGGCCAGCGAGATGGCCATCTCGGCCTGCTCGGCGATCTGCTGCGACATGCCCTTGGCGTCCGACATCCAGCCGCCGGTGTCGACGATCACGAAGTCGCGGCCGTTCCAGTCGGCGTCATAGCTGACCCGGTCACGGGTGACGCCGGGCACGTCCTGCACGACGGCCTCACGGCGCCCGAGAATGCGGTTGACCAGCGTCGACTTGCCCACGTTGGGGCGTCCGACCACGGCCAGCACCGGGCGTGGCTTGAGTTGTTCTCGTTCGTACTCGGTGAACTCCAGCTCACCGGCGTCAACGTCGAACTCGTCCAGGTCGAGGTCGGTGTCGCCGAAGCCGTTCAGTTCGATGGCGCTGTCGTCGAACGACTCGTGGTCGTTCGCGGTGGGCACCTGATCGTTGAGTTCCGAACCCGGGGTGGATTCGCTCATCAGTGTCTCCTGTGTGTGAAATTGGGCCGGGGCCGCGCTCACACTGCTGGCAGGCGCATCCCCGTCTTGAGTTCGGCCCAGCGCACGTGGTCGGCCAGGATGGCCGACAGTTCGTGGGTCGCCCGCGCAACGTCCGTCTTGCGTCGAGGCCACTCCCGTGCGGGAATGTGAACCTTGTCACCGTACACGATGTGGATCGGCGATCCCACCGGAGGGCTGGCCTTCACACCCGCCCCCGGCAGCCGGGTGCCGAGGATCGCCACCGGCACGATGGGCGCCCCGGTCACCATCGCGAGGTACGCCACCCCCGGCCTGATCCGGGTCAGGTCACCGGTGCCCCGCAGCCCCTCGGGGAAGATCGCCAACGGACGACCCTGCTGCAGCACCTGCACGCACCGACGGACGGCCCTCACGTCGTGGTGGGTGCGGGTGACGGGGATCTGCCCGGCCAGGCGCAGCAGTGGCCCCACCCTCGACTCGAACAGTTCCGACTTCGCCAACGCCAGCGAGCGTCGGTTCAACGCCACCAACAGCGGCCCGTCGAGGGTGCCGATGTGGTTCGCGGCCAGGATGGCGGGTCCGCTCGCGGGAACGTTGGACGCACCATGCACGTGGATGGAGTAGAGCCGGCGCAGGGCGGCCGCGAAGGACCCGCGCAGGGTGTCGATGGTCCTCGTCCTCAGGGGCGGCAACACATCGGTGCGGATCAGGTCGAGCTGGGTCTCGAGGGGGGCCGCGCCGGAGAGTTCGAGGGTCATGGTGCTCCTGCTCAGGTGGGACTGTTCTGGTGGTGGGGCTGCTCGGGCGACTCCGACAGGGGCACCAAGGCGACGATCCGGTCGATCACCTCGGCCAGGGTCAGGTGCGTCGAGTCGATCAGGGTGACCCCGTCGGCGGGCTGCTCGAACTCGCTGACGGTGGCGTCGTCGCGGTCACGGCGGACGATCTGGTCGGTGACGGTGGCGGTGTCGGCCAGTCCCGCCAGCTCGGCCTCACGTCGCTGGATGCGAGCCTGCGGATCGGCCACCAGCAGCACCCGCACGTGGGCATCGGGGCAGACCTTGGTGGTGATGTCTCGTCCCTCGACAACCATGCGCTCGGCGTGCTCGACGACCAGGTCTCGCATCCGCTGGCTCAGGGCGCGACGCACCCCGAGGTTCGTGGCGATCGTCGACACCTGGGCCGTCACTCGCGGGTCACGGATGGCGTCGGTGACGTCGCGTCCGTCGACAGCGATGGTGGGTGCGGTCGGGTCGGTGCCCACGCTGTAGTCATGGGCGTCGACGAGGGCCTCGATGGCGGCCTCGTCGTCGGCGTCCACGTGGTCGTCGAGGAAGGCCACGGCCACGGCGCGGTACATCGACCCGGTGTCGAGGTAGGCGAGCCCCAGACGTTGGGCCACACCCCTCGCCGTCGACGACTTGCCCGATCCCGAGGGTCCATCGATGGCAACCACCAGCGGCGGCAGGACTTCGACGGACGTTGCGGTCACACTGGTCACGTTAGGTTTCCCATCTTTCGGCTTGCCGAACGACACCTTGCCGACACCCGACATCTGCGGGCGTCCCGGTGAACTTTGCACGAACACTACCGAGCGGTGCTCAGCGCAACTGTCGTCCCGCGGCCACCATCTGGGCGGTCAACTGCTCCGCCAACTCGGGCACCACCTGCACCGCGAGGTAACCGATCTGGCGTTCGGGGTCGTGCTCGATCTGCAAGTCCTCGACGTTGACGCCGGCCGCCTCGATGTCGCTGAACAGCCGGGCCAGGGCACCGGGCTCGTCCGGGATGACCATGACGACGGGCACCGTCGCACGTGAAGGTGCGCCGTGCTTGCCCGGCAGCGACAGCGCCCCGATCCGGCCGCGGGCGATGAAGTCCTCGACCGCCTGGGGGTCGTCGAAGTGCTCGATCAGCGCGTCGAGGTCGTCGCGGACGGCCCGCAGTTCGTGCTGCACGGCCTCCCGGTTGGCGGCGATGATTTGTCGCCACAGCACCGGGTCCGACCCCGCGATGCGGGTGACGTCGCGGATCCCCTGCCCGGCGAGCGCCAGGTGGGTGGCGGGCACGCTGCGCAGGTGCCCGGCGGTCAGGCTGCTCATCAGCTGGGGCAGGTGCGAGACCTGGGCGACGGCCTCGTCGTGGTTCTCGCACAGCATCTCGACCGCGCGGGCGCGGCAGTCGGCGACCAACTGCTCGACGACGGTCTGGGCGCGGGGGTCCATCCGCCGGTGCGGGGTGACGACCCAGGTGCGGTCGACGAACAGGTCGCCGTCGGCGGTCAGCGGCCCGGTGTGCTGGGAGCCTGCCATCGGGT
The DNA here is from genome assembly GCF_950101875.1 of Aestuariimicrobium sp. T2.26MG-19.2B. NCBI lineage: Bacteria > Bacillati > Actinomycetota > Actinomycetes > Propionibacteriales > Propionibacteriaceae > Aestuariimicrobium > Aestuariimicrobium sp. T2.26MG-19.2B. The sequence goes on from NZ_CATNLW010000002.1 coordinate 360,207, forward strand.
GCGAGCCGCAGTAACGCGAGACGTCGACCCCGGCGGCGATGAGTTCGCTCAGCACCCGGGTCTTCACGCTGGCCACATCGGTGACCACGGCGTGGGGGAAGCGTTCGAGTGCGTCGGCGACGGCCGCGGGGGTGGCATCGGGCGGCACGGCCACGACCACCAGCCCCACCTCGTCGGCGGAGGCGGGCTCGACGCTGCCCGAACCGCGGGAGGCGGCGACCATGGCGTGGCTGGGCACCCGGTCCTCGACGTGCACCGTGCGGCCGGCGGTCACGAGGGCTCGTCCGATGCTGGCGCCCACGAGCCCGGCGCCGATGATGACGACGACTGCGTGATCCGCCTCGGGGGCGGTCACTGCCCACCCTTCTGGACGAACGAGCGCACGTACTCCTCGGCGTTGGTCTCGAGCACCGCGTCGATCTGGTCGAGCAGCGCATCGAAGGCTGCGTCGGACTCCTGGGTCTGGCGCTGCACCTGTTCCTGACCGGCGTGGGGGCCTCCGGCACCGCTGCCGAATCCTCGGCCCGTGTTCTGGGACTGCTGCTGCGCCCGTTCCTGGGACCGCTCCTGCTCGCTCATGATCGCTCCAGCCTAGCGCCGCCGGTCTCGAGCACCCTCAACATTTCAGCGGCGTCGGTGACCTCGTCGAGGGCGTGGTCCCAGCGGGCGGCCGTGTGGTCAAGGGGTTCGGGCAGGCGCACGGTGACCACTCGTCCGCCGACCTGCACGGTGAACTGGTCCCAGGTGGCCTGCACCACGTGCCCGGCGAAGTGGTGCAGCACCCACCCGCGCAGCCAGGCGCGGGTGGTGGCCGGGGGTTCGGTACGGGCGTGCTCGACCTCGGCGGGGGTGACCACGGTGCGCAGCGCCCCCTGCCGCTCCAGGGTCAACCCGATGCCCTTGTCGGGGTCGAGGTCGGCCCACTGCAGGTCGAGCGCCGCCAGTCTGGGGCTCGACCAGTCCAGCCCGCCGCGCTGCGACAGGCCCTGCAACAGCCGGTACTTCGCGGCCCAGTCGAGTCTGTCGGCCAGAGCGTCGGCCCCACGGGAGGCATCGTCCAGCGCCTGACCCCAGGCGGCATGCACAGCGCCGGCATCGTCCAGCCACCACTCGCCGACCGCGCCGGCGACCACGGGCGACACCCGTTCCCACAGCATCCGCTGCACCTCGACGGCGGTGCGGTCGACGCCGTCGCTGCAGGTCCAGCGCTGCTGCAGCGACGGGTCATGGGAGTAGGCGCGGAAGGCCGCGACCGGGTTGAGCACACTCGGCCAGGTGAGGCCGGCGGCGATGGCCTGCAACACCAATGACGCCGCCCCCACCTTGAGCCAGGTGCCCCACTGCCCCACCAGCGCGTCGCCGGTGATGACGTGCAGCCGTCGCCAGCGCAGCACGTCGGCGTGGGGTTCGTCCCGGGTGTTGATCAACGGCCGGCGGACGGTGGTCTCGAGTCCCACCCGGGCCTCGAAGAAGTCGGGACGTTGGGCGATCTGGAACCCCGTCACCTCTCCGTGTTGGCCGATCCCGACCCGTCCGGCACCGGTGAACGGCACCCGGCTGACCAGGTGGGTCGTGAATCCCTCGACGATCGCGTCGAACGGGACCCCTCGCGGCACCAGGTGGTTCTCGTGGCAGCCGTAGGACGAGCCCTTGCCGTCGGTGGTGTTCTTGAACACCCGCACCCGCTCCCCCAGCGTCGCTGAGGCCTGCTCGGCGGCGGCCTGCACGATCAGGTCACCGGCCCGGTCCCAGGCGACGGCGTCACGGGCCGAGGTGACCTCAGGCCCGGAGTACTCCGGATGGGCGTGGTCGACGTAGAACCGGGCGCCGTTGCCCAGCAACCGGTTGGCGTAACGGGCCTCGTCGGTGAGTTGGTCGGGCAGCGCCTCGTGCCGGGGCAGGTGGTAGCCGCGGGCATCGCGCAACGGGGACTCGGTGGCGTAGTCCCAGCGGGAGGCCAACGAGGTGCCGGCCGTGACCACGGCGGCCGACAGCGTGATCGGGTCGACGCGGTCGCCGTGCACGCCCTCGACGGCCACGCCGTACTCGTTCTCGATGCCCACCACGCTCACGAACGAGACGCTATCGGGCCGATAGGCTCAGGGAACCATGCAGAAGCAGCACTTCATCATCATCGACCTGATCCTGGTCGCGATCTTCGCGACCATCGGCCGGGTCAGTCACGGCGAGTCGCTGGTGCCCGCCGGCATCGTGCACACCGCTTGGCCGTTCATGACGGCCCTGCTGGTGGCGTGGGTGGTGCTGCTGGTGCGCAAGCGGCCGACCACCACCCTGGGTGCCGGGGTCTTCGTGTGGCTGGTGACGGTGGTCGGGGGCATGCTGCTGCGCCGCTGGACCGGCGAGGGCACCGCAGTCCCTTTCATCGTGGTCGCCACGGTGGTGCTGGCGGTGTTCCTGATCGGCTGGCGCCTGCTGTGGGTCAGGCTCGATCGCCGGTCAACGGCTGGATGAACACGATCCGCTCGCCCTTCCGGCCCGAGATGCGGGCCCAGTCGTCGGGGTTCGACGTGTTCGGCAGTTCCTCGTTCTCGCGGAACTCGTCGTTGACGGCCCGCAACAGACCGCCGCGGCTCACGCCACCGGCTCGTCCGGCGAGTTCCTCCTTGATCGCATACTTCTTGGCGCGGTCGACGATGTTGCGCAACATGGCTCCGGAGACGAAGTCGGCGTAGTGCAACACCTCCGTGTCACCCGAGGCGTAGGTGACCCGGATGTACTCGCTGTCGGGGCCACGGTCGTAGATGCGGGTGACCGCCGCGTCGATCAACTCCGAGGCGGCCCGCTCGGGTTGCCCGCCCGCGAGCCGCACATCGTCGGCGTGCAGCGGCACCGTGGGCACCAGGTACTTGGCCATGATCTCGTCTGCCCCGGCGCGCGAGGGCCGGTCGAGCTTGATCTTCACGTCGAGACGACCCGGACGAAGGATGGCCGGGTCGATCATGTCCTCACGGTTCGAGGCGCCGATGATGATGACGTTCTCGAGTTCCTGCACCCCGTCGATCTCGGCCAGCAACTGGGGCACGATCGTCGACTCCACATCCGAGGAGACACCCGACCCGCGGGTACGGAACAGCGAGTCCATCTCGTCGAAGAAGACGATCACCGGCAGACCCATGGTCGCCTGCTCGCGGGCCCGTTCGAACACCCGCCGCAGTTGCCGCTCGGTCTCGCCGACGTACTTCGACAACAGTTCGGGACCCTTGACGGAAATGAAGCAGCTCTCCGAGGTGGCGGTGGCCACGCCCAGCTGGTCGGTGAGCGACTTGGCGACGGCTTTGGCGATCATCGTCTTGCCGCACCCGGGCGGCCCGTAGAGCAGCACCCCCTTGGGAGCCTTCAACTGGTAGGTGGCGAACAGCGACTGGTGCAGGAAGGGCAGTTCGACCGCGTCACGGATCCGCTCGATCTGGTCGGACAGTCCGCCGATGTCGGAGTAGCTGATGTCGGGCACCTCGCCCAGCACCAGTTCGTCGACCGGACGACGGGCCACCACACTCAGCGCCAGCAGGGCCGACCGGTCGACCAGCACCGAGTCGCCGGCCTCCACGGCGGCGGCGAGAAGCCGGGGGACCAGCCGCACCCTGGCTTCGTCGTTGCCGGCCGAGACGACGGCGAACTCGCCTCTCACCTCGATCACGTTGGCCAGTTCGCCCAACTCGGCGGCGATCGGGTCGTCCAGGCTGCCGACGACGATCATGGCGTCGTTGAGCAGAACCAGGTCACCCAACTCGAAGTTCTCGGCGCCCACCTCGGGGGCGGTCGCAACGCGCAGGGCACGCCCCAGGTGGAGCACGTCGAGCAGGTCACCCGCGCGACCCACCACCCGGGCGCGGCCGAGCGGGGGCTGCTGCAACGCATCGAGCTGGGAGCGCAGCGACACCAACTGGCCGCGCGCCTCCTTGAGGGTGCGGTTCAACGTCTCGTTCTGGGCAGCCAGTTGGCGGGCGTCGGTGCGGGCGTCGGCGAGCCGACGCTGAGCCAGTTCGAGTTCGTCGACCATCAGGCACCTGCCTCGGGAACCTGCTGGTTCTCCATCGGCACGTTCGCGGGCCTCGGGCCGGAGTAGTCGGGACCGTAGGCACCCGGGGCCGGTCGCCGCTTGCGCATGGGTGCCTGCACACCCGGGGCGAGCCGACGGGCGAACACCAGGAACCCGGTGTGGCCGGTGGTGCCGTGGCCGGGACGGATCGCCAGCCCCTCGGCGTGCCAGTCGCGCACCGTGGTCTCGGAGGCCTTGGGTTCGGTGAACTCGCCATGGGCGCGGATGGTGTCCATCGTGCGACCCAACTGGGTGGCCGTGGCCACGTAGCAGCACAGCACCCCGCCGGCGACGAGCACGTTCGCGACCGCGTCCACGCACTCCCAGGGGGCCAACATGTCGAGCACGACCCGGTCGACGGGTTCGTCGCGGATCGTGTCCTGCAGGTCGCCGACGGTCAGCGTCCAACCGGGGTGCTTGCCCTGGATGAACCACTCCACGTTCTTGCGGGCCACCTCGGCGAAGTCGGCGCGACGCTCGTAGGAGTTCAGTCGTCCGGTCGGGCCGATGGCGCGCAGCAGGGCGATGCTGAGCGCACCGGACCCCACCCCGGCCTCGATCACCCGGGCGCCGGGGAAGATGTCGGCCCACATCAGGATCTGGCCAGCGTCCTTGGGGTAGATCACGGCAGCCTCGCGGGGCATCGACACCATGAACTCGTTCATGATCGGACGAAGGGCCAGGAACTTCATGCCCCCGGTGGAGGTGACCACCACTCCCTCGGGGCCGCCGATCAGCTCGTCATGGCTGATGGCCCCCTTGGTGGTGTGGAACTCCTTGCCCTCACCCAGCAGCAGACTGTGGCGTCGTCCCTTGGGGTCGGTGAGGGTGACCCGCTCACCGGCTCGCAGCGGCCCGGTGCGGACGCCCGACCAGTTGGGTTCGGGGGAGATGTCGGTCACGGGACTCACTTCCAGAAGGTGTCGAGCAGGTGGTCGGCGGTGACGTCGGCCAGGGAGTCCAACAGGATGTCGGTCTGTTCGTAGGTGGTTCCGTCGACGCTGGGCGCAGTCACCACGCGGGCACCGGCGGCCAGGGCGGCGGCGGTGCCGGCGCGGGAGTCCTCGAGCACCACGCAGCGGGTCACGTCGACCCCCAGTGCACTGGCGGCGTGCAGGTAGGGCTCGGGGTCGGGCTTGTGCCGCGACACCGTCTCGGCGGTGACGATGGTCTCGAAGGGCATCGGGTCGAGCCGCTCGATGACGCCGCGGATGAAGTCGTTGGGCGACGAGGTGACCAGCGCCTGCCGGACGCCGGTGGCGGACAGTTCACGCAGCAGCCGCTCGGCACCGGGACGCCAGTTGATCTCGTGCTGGGCCATCACTCCCCCGGCACGCTCGACCAACAGGCCCACCCAGTCCCACGTGGTGTAGCCGTGCCCCGGCTCGATCACGGCGAGCATCTTGTCGGCCGAGGACGGCAGGGACTCGCCGACGCAGCTGAGCGCCTGTTCCATCGTCCAGGTGCCGCCGTGCTCGGCCACCAGCGCGAACTCGGCCTCGATCCAGAAGGGTTCGGAGTCGACGAGGGTGCCGTCGAAGTCCCACAGCACGGCCTCGACCGTATTCGCCTCGGTCACGGGGTAGGACGACTCAGCACTCATGTTCTCTAGAGTCTCGTCCGCACGGGACGCATGGCAAACCCTTCAGCGGATCAGGTGGTCAGTGGAACAGATGGGTGATCACCGTGACGACCGTAGGGATCATGCCGACCACCAGGATCAGCGCAGTCCAGCGAAGTCGGAATGACCCGGCTGTCCCGTCGTCCGACTCGGACACGACCTCGACCGCTCTGTGAATGGCCGCCCCCACACTCTGGGCGTTGACGCCCCGAGGCTTGATGCCAAGGATCCGTCCGTCAGCAAGGACGACGAGGACGGTGTCGCCCAACACCCGCACGTCATCGACCATGCCCATCGGAGTTCGCACGACGGAGAAACCCGACATCTCCACGAACTCCGTGTCGGTGACCCGAACGCGGTCGAGGACCCGCCCGATGCCCCAGTTCAGAGCCATGCCCACCCACAGTGGGACCACGATCACACCCCAGCGCAGGCCTGAGCCGGGCACCAACCAAACCGGCAGCGCCGATGCGGCCATGGCCACCAGCAGTCCGAGCACCCGTAGGGTCCACGGCTCGGCGACCACAACGGGCAACTGCGCGGGGACGGCACTGGACGGTACGGGATCGGAATCGGCCAGAAGTTCGTCCTCGTCGTTCTCGTCGAGCGCGAGGGTGTCGATCGTCGTTCCCTGGGGCAGATCGACCAAGCGACCGTAGGAAGCCACCGAGCCGTCGACGTAGTGAAGGTTCACCCATCCGCCCACGCGGACGTCACCGGCCAGATACCCCGACATCGGTTCGCGGGGCTGATCGTCCGGAGCGTCGTGGTTTGACTCGTCGTGCACCAAACTGGCCAACCCGCGGGTGCTGTTGAGCGCCATCAGGTGGGTCCTGTGCTCCCAGGGATTGCTCACGGCTCGCACGAGCACGCCCCGTTTCGGCGGGTCGCGCTCCAGACGCCGCAGCCTCAGCAACCTCTCGGCACGACCCACCATCAGGAGCGCAGCCAGCAGGGCCGCTCCGCCGGAGATGGTCACCCACCACGTGCGATCAGGGGGCTCGGCGACCGGATGTACCCACGAGGAGTCCTGAGGATCTAGCGGAAGCCTCACCTCGTCCCCCACTTGGGGAACATCGATGAAGACGACACGCACCTCCTCCGGAACACCCTTGGAACCTGCTCGAGCCGGATCGTCTGTCTGTCGTCTTCATCCGCTGCGCTGGTCACCAGTCCCCCTACGACGATGCTGCGCGCTTCGTGCATGGCATCGCGATGCACGGCCCGCTCGTACGCGAACCACCCACCACCGGCGATCAGGCACAGCACCACGACAAGTCCGACGACGACCCGGCGATCGGGGTCGACGGTCTCCCCTACGCGAGCGGAGGACAAGTGCCGCCACGAGGCCACGGCACCCTCGCTGGCGACCTCGCGCTGTCGTCGTGCGCAAAGGAGCACGTGACCGGCGTAACCCACGAACGGGAAGGCCACCAGTGTCCACGCAAGATTGGCCTGCCACAGGGGGTCCCAAGTCAGGTCGGTGAGGGCGAAGCCGACGGCGCTCACGGCCGCCACGAGCGGACGCCACCACACCAGCACCACGGTGACGAAACACAACACCATCGCGACCGAGAAGGTCAGGTCAGGGCCACACGGTTGATCGAGCGTGCAGACGGTGGGTTCGCTTGCCGCCGAGACGACAAAGGCAGCCAGCCACAGCCCTGTCAGCACCCACCGCAGCCACCTACGAGGGCGCGCGGCGAGCCATTTCCGCACCCGCTCATCGGTGAAACCCTCGTTCACGACAGGAAACGTACCTCAGCGGGCGTTGAAGTACTTCGCCTCCGGGTGGTGGACGACGATCGCGTCGGTCGACTGCTCCGGGTGCAACTGCAGTTCCTCCGACAACTCGACGCCGATCCGGCTCGGGTCGAGCAACTCCACCAGCTTGATGCGGTCGGTCAGGTCAGGGCACGCGGCGTACCCGAAGGAGTACCGCGAACCGCGATAGGCCTGGTCGGCGATGGCGGACTCGATGTCACCGTCCTCGGCCACGAACCCCAACTCGCCGCGCACCCGGTGGTGCCAGTACTCCGCCAAGGCCTCGGTGAGCTGTACCGACAGTCCGTGCAGCTCGAGGTAGTCCCGGTAGGAGTTGGCGGCGAACAGCTGCGACGTCGCACGCGCCACGGCGCCACCCATGGTGACCAGCTGCATGCCGAGCACGTCCGGCCCGAGTTCGGCCGCCTCCGTCTCGTCCCTGAAGAAGTCCGCCAGGCACAGGCGACGGTCTCGACGCTGCCTCGGGAAGGTGAACGAGGTGAGTTCGCGGGAGTGGTCGTCGGGGTCGAGCACGATCAGGGTCTCGTCACGGCTGACCACCGGCCAGTAGCCGTGCACCACTCCGAACTCCCCCAGCCCCTCGGAGCGGATGCGTTCGAACCAGGCCCGCAACCGCGGGCGGCCCTCGGTGGCAGCGAGTTCCTCGTAGGACGCCCCGTCGCGGGAGCCGCGCAGACCCCAGCGGCCCATCAGGGTGGCGCGCTCGTCCAACCAGCCGATGATCTCGTTGAGCGCGATGCCCTTGGTGACCCGCGAACCCCAGAACGGTGGGGTCGGCACGTCCACACCACCCACGGGTGTCGGGCGGGCGACCTCGGAGCGCACCCCGAGCTCCGGCTCCAGGATCTCGACGGTGACCTTCGGGGCCACCCGACGTTCGCGGATCGGGGGAAGCGTGGCACCGGGGACGCCACGCTTGACGGCCATCACGGAGTCCATCAGGGTCAGCCCTTCGAAGGCATCCTTGGCGTAGCGCACCTCTCCCTCGAACATCTCGTTGAGGTCGTGCTCGACGTAGGCGCGGGTCAGGGCAGCGCCGCCCAGCAGCACCGGGTACCGCGAGGCGAGACCGCGGGCGTTGAGTTCGGCCAGGTTGTCCTTCATCACCATCGTCGACTTCACCAACAGCCCCGACATGCCGATGGCGTCGGCGCGTGCGGCCTCGGCGGCGGCGATGATGTCGGTGATCGACTGCTTGATGCCGAGGTTGACCACCGTGTAGCCGTTGTTCGACACGATGATGTCGACCAGATTCTTGCCGATGTCGTGCACATCACCCTTGACGGTGGCGAGCACGATGGTGCCCTTGCCCCCTTCGTCACCCTCGACCTTCTCGATGTGCGGTTCGAGGTGGGCCACGGCCGCCTTCATCGTCTCGGCGGACTGCAGCACGAAGGGCAGCTGCATCTGCCCCGAACCGAACAACTCGCCCACCGTCTTCATGCCGGCGAGCAGGTCTTCGTTGATGATCTCGAGGGCCGGTTTGGTGGCAAGGGCCTCGTCGAGGTCGACGGTGAGCCCCTTGGAGTTGCCGTCGACGATGCGCCGCTGCAGCCGCTCGTTCAGCGGCAGGCTGGCCAGCTCGGCCTCGCGCTCGGCCTTCATCGAGGCGGTGGTGACACCCTCGAACAGTTCCAGGAAGCGGGTCAGCGGGTCATATCCCTCACGACGACGGTCATAGACCATGTCGAGCGCGACCTGTCGCTGCTCCTCGGGGATCCGGTCCATCGGCACGATCTTGGCGGCGTGCACGATGGCCGAGTCGAGGCCCGCCTCCACGCACTCGTGCAGGAAGACGGAGTTGAGGACGATACGGGCGGCCGGGTTGAGGCCGAAGCTGATGTTCGACACGCCCAACGTCGTGTGCACGCCGGGGTACTTGGCCTTCAGGTCGCGGATGGCCTGGATCGTCTCGAGGCCGTCCTTACGGGTCTCCTCCTGGCCGGTGCCGATGGGGAAGGTGAGGCAGTCCACCAGGATGTCGCCGACCTCCATGCCCCACGTCTGGGTGAGGTCATCGATCAGCCGGCTGGCCACCCTCACCTTCCACTCCGCGGTGCGCGCCTGGCCCTCCTCGTCGATGGTGAGGGCGACGACGGCGGCCCCGTGTTCGGCGACGACGGGCATCACCCGGGCGAACCGTGACCCGGGACCGTCACCGTCCTCGAAGTTCACCGAGTTGATGATCGAGCGACCGGCGAAGGTCTCGAGCCCTGCCTCGACCACCTCGGGTTCGGTCGAGTCGAGCACGACGGGCAACGTCACGGCGGTCGCGAACTCGCGGCCGATCCGCCGCATGTCGTCGGCCCCGGCGCGTCCCACGTAGTCGACACACAGGTCGAGCACGTGGGCCCCGTCGCGGGTCTGCGCGCGCGCGATGTCGACACATTCGGAGATGTTGTCGGCCAGCATCGCCTCCCGGAATGCCTTCGACCCGTTGGCGTTGGTGCGCTCACCGATGGCGAGGTAGCTGGCGTCCTGGGCGAACGGGACCTCGTGGTACAGCGAGCTGACGGAGTTCTGGTGACGCGGGCTGCGGGGCTCGACCGGGTGCTCCCCGAGGGCCTCGACGACGTGGCGCAGATGCTCAGGGGTGGTCCCACAGCATCCGCCGAACACGCTCAACCCGTAGTCGCGGACGAAACGGGTGGCGGCCTCGGCCAACTGCTCGGGGGTGAGCGGGTAGCGCGCACCGTCTGTGGTCAGCTCGGGGAGGCCGGCGTTGGGCATCGTCCCGATGCCGATGCGGGCGTGCTGGGAGAGGTGGCGCAGGTGTTCGGTCATCTCGGCGGGACCGGTCGCACAGTTGAGCCCGATCACATCGATCCCCAAGGGCTCCAAGGCGGTCAACGCCGCCCCGATCTCGGAACCGAGCAGCATGGTGCCCGTGGTCTCGACGGTGACGTTGACGAAGATGGGCAGGTCGACGCCGGCCTCGGCGCGGGCCCGCTTGGCACCGATCACGGCGGCCTTGGCCTGCAGCAGGTCCTGGGCGGTCTCGATCTGCACGGCGTCGATGCCGCCACGGATCATCGCGGTGGTCTGGGCCTGGTAGGCGTCACGGATCTCACGGAAGCCGATGTGCCCCAAGGTGGGCAGCTTCGTGCCGGGGCCGATGGAGCCCAGCACGAAGCGTGGCTTCCCGGGGGTCAGGGCCGTGACCTCGTCGGCGACCTCACGGGCGATCCGGGCGGCCGCCTCGGCCAACTCGTCGAGGCGATCGGTGATGCCGTACTCGGCCAGGGCCGCCAGGTTCGTCCCGAAGGTGTTGGTCTCGACCATGTCGACACCGGCGTCGAAATAGGCGCGGTGGATGTCGGCGATGATGTCGGGGCGGGTGACCGACAACACCTCGTTGCAGCCCTCATGGCCTTGGAAGTCGGCCTCGATGTCGAGGTCGTAGGTCTGCAGCATCGTGCCCATGGCTCCGTCTGCGATCAGCACACGGCGGCCCAGGACGTCACGAATGGCAGATGTCATGGGGGCCACTCTAGGCGTGGCACACGCGCGGCGACGACGGTGTTCAGTCTCGGCGGACGACGCTAGTCTCGATCCATGTCGCGTCTCACACCCGCCGATCCACGGCCCTCCACCCCGGTGGTGTTGGTCGCCTTCTCGGGGTGGAACGACGCCGGCGAGGCCGCGACCGGGGCAGTGGGACAGTTCGTCGACATGTATGACCCGGCCGAGGAGGTCGCCATCCTGGACGACGAGGCCTACTGGGACTACACCGAACAACGTCCCGAGATCCGCAAGGAGGAATCGGGCGAACGGTTCATCGACTGGCCACAGGTGAAGGTATGGAGGGTTGAACATCCCGAACGGGACGTCATCTGCGTGCTCGGCCCGGAGCCGGCGCTGAGGTGGCGCAGTTTCCTCGCCGAACTGACGGGCCTGATCAAGGGATTCGAACCGGCGATGGTGATCACGGTCGGCTGCATGGTCACCGACGACCCGCACTCACGACCGCTGCCGGTCTCGGGTCACGCCAGCACCCCCGAGTTGGCCTCCGCGTTGGGGGTCGATCCCGAGACCTATGTGGGTCCCACCGGGATGACCGGGTTGGTGCACCGGGCCTGTTCCGACCTGGGCATCCCCACCGCGTCACTGTGGGGGTCCAGCCCGCACTACTCACCCCAGCGCGAGTGCCCGAAGGCCAAACAGGCCCTGCTGCGCCGACTCAGCGACGTGCTCGATCTCGACATCGATGAGGGTGACCTCGACGACGAGGTGGCCGAGTGGGAGCAGACGATCAACCAGCTGGCCGAGAACGATCCCGACGTGGCCCGCTACATCGCCGAGCTCGAAGCGGCCCAGGACGCCGACCTCAAGGAGACCACCGGCGACGACATCGCGGCCCAGTTCCAGCGCTGGCTGGGACGCTCGCGCCCCGGTCGCGACCACCCCGGGCCCGAGCGACGCGGCTGACGGACAAGACCGCCTTCGGCGTCATTCCAGCAGGAGCGAGGCACCAGTGACGTGTCGAGATCTCAGTGTTGGCACCCCTTGACCGCAGCGTCGCGCAGTTCGTTGACCATGGCGTCGGGGTCGTCCGCTCGATAGACAGCCGACCCCGCCACGAACACGTCCGCACCCGCCTCGGCGGCTCGTCCGATGGTGTCGACCGACACTCCCCCGTCGACCTGGACGAGGATCTGCGCACCCGTCCGGCGCACCAGTTCTCGGGTGCGCCGGATCTTGGGCAACACCAGGTCGAGGAAGCTCTGCCCGCCAAAACCCGGCTCGACGGTCATCAGCAACACCATGTCGACCTCGGTGAGCATGTCGGCGAAGCCGTCGATGGGTGTGGCCGGCTTCAGGGCCATGGACGCGCGCGCGCCGAGTTTGCGGAGTTCGCGGGCGAGCCGGATGGGCGCGCGGGCAGCCTCGACGTGGAAGGTGACCGAGTCAGCGCCCGCGGCCGCGTAATCGGGGGCCCAGCGATCGGGGTCCTCGATCATCAGGTGGATGTCGAGAAGCTTGTCGGTCGCCTTGCGGATCGACTCCACGACGGGCAGACCGATGGTCAGATTGGGGACGAAGTGCCCGTCCATCACGTCGACGTGGACCATGTCCGCCGACGGAATCCGCGCGATCTCGGCGCCCAGCTCGGCGAAGTTGGCGTTGAGGACGCTCGGGGTGATCTGCATGGCGGGGTGCGACATGGGGCCAGACTAGCGACGGCCGGCGGCACCGGATCGCCGAATGAGCGCCAGGAACATGGCGTCGGTGCCGTGGCGATGGGGCCACAACTGAGCCACCAACGGATACCCGGGCACCGAGACATCGGGCAGCGCTTCACCCGACGTCGCGCCCCCCGCGACTGCTTGGAGCACAGCGGGGGCGTCCAGCAGGTCAAGGTCGTCGCGCTCGGCGAGCAGCGCGTCGATCACGTCGGTCGTCTCGCGTCGATCCGGCGAGCAGGTGACGTAGGCCATCACTCCCCCGCCGGCCAGCGAATCGGCGCCCATGTGGGCGAGGTCGAGTTGCAGGCCGGTCAACCCAGCCACGTCGGCGGTGTCCTTGCGCCAGCGGGCGTCGGGTCGACGACGCAGCGCCCCCAGCCCCGAGCACGGAACATCGGCCATGACGGCCGCGAACTCATCGGGAAGCCACGCGGGTGCTCGACCGTCGGCGCAGATCACGTGCACACCGTCCGGATAAGCCCTCGTTCCCTGGGCCACCAGGTCGGCACGGTGGGGGGCGACCTCGTTGGCCAGCAGCCACGTGTGTCTGCGGCGGGCGAGACCCACCAGCAGGGCGGCCTTGCCGCCGGGCCCAGCACACAGGTCGAGCCACGGGCCGGTGGCGTCTACGGCCGTGGCCAGCGCGGTCGCCACAAGTTGTGATCCTTCGTCCTGCACGCCGGCCCGTCCGTCACGCACGGCGGCAATGTCGGCGGGACGCTGTCGGGAGGTGAAGCCGAACGGCGACCACCGCGTGGGAGTGATGTCGTCGCCCGGCAAGTCGTCGAGCCGCATCAGCCCCGGCCGCACGACAAGCACGGGCTGGGCCGGCAGGTTGTTGGCAAGCAGCGCGGCTTCGGCCTCGTCACCGAGCAGGTCACGGTACGACTCGGCGATCCACCGGGGGTGATGGGTACGCAGCGCGAGAGCGTCGATCGAGTCGAGCCCACTCGACAGCGTCCGCACCCACTCGTCGAGGCTCCTCTCGCTGATTCGCCGCGAGACGGCATTGACCAGGCCCGCCACCTTCGGGTGAATGCGCGTGCGGGCCTGGTCGACGGCCTGTTGGGCGGCGACGTGGTTGGGCGTGCGCATGGCCAGCATGCGGTGACTGGTGAGCCGGAGCAGGTCGACCACCTGGGGCTGCAGATCCGTCAGGCGGCGACGCGAGGCCGCTTCGATGACGCGGTCGTGGGTGCCCATCAGGCGGCAGGTGCCGTAGACCAGTTCGGTCACCTCGGCCACACTGCGGCGGTGATCGGGGTGTTGGCGCAGCACCTCGTCCAGCGCCAGATTCGCATAGGCCTGGTCGCGGGTCACCCGGGTCATCACCTGGGTCGCCAACCACAACACATCACTCATGACAGCCGCGCTCCCGCCACCTGTACGCCCCTGGCCCAGTCGGCACCCGCCATCTGCTTCTTGCCGTGCGGCTGCACCCGAACCAACTCCAGCCCACCATCGACGGTGCCGACCAGCAGTGCCCGCTTGGTGGCGCGCAACTCACCGGGTCCCAAGGGTTCGTCGAGGTGAACCGGCGTCGCCGAGACGATCTTGAACCTCTCCTCGACCCCATTGCTCGTGAACTGGGCCCACGCACCGGGCGCGGGGGTCACGGCCCTGATCTGACGGTCCACCGCGTCAGTCGGCACGCCGAAGTCGACGTGGGCGTCGTCCACGGTGATCTTCGCGGCAACGGTGAGGCCCTCGTCGGACTGTTCGGTCGGCTCAGCACCGTCAGCGATGGCCGACATTGTCTCGACCAGCAACTGGGCTCCGGACTGGGAAAGCTCGTCCAGCAACTCCCCAGCTGTCTGCCCAGACCTGACGGGCGTCTCGATCGTGCCGAACACAGGACCGGCGTCGAGGGCCCTGACGATGCGGAACGTGGTGGCGCCGGTGACCTGGTCGCCCTCCCAGATGGCCCGCTGCACCGGGGCCGCTCCACGCCATCGAGGCAGCAACGAGAAGTGCAGGTTCACCCACCCGTGCGGCACCAGGTCGAGCGCTGACTGCGGCAGCAACGCACCGTAGGCCACGACCGCGACGGCATCGAGCCCGAACGCGACCAGCGCGGCCTTGAACTCGGGGTCGCGCGGGTGAGAGGGCTTCAGCACCGGGATGCCCAACTCCGCGGCCAGTTGCGCGACCGGTGAGGCGGTGAGCTTCTTCCCTCGTCCGGCGGGGGCGTCGGGGCGGGTGATCACCACGGCGACCTCATGCTCGGACTCGGCCAGGGCGGCCAGCGCGGGCAGGGCCACCTCGGGAGTGCCGGCGAATCCGATCTTCAGTGCTGTCACAACTGTTCACCCTAACTGTTGGGGATCGACGCGCACCCGCACCGGTGTCGCCTTGCGGGCGGCACGCTGGTCCAGCCCCGCCGCGATCGCCCCCACCACCTGTCGTCCCTGCGCCCGCGGGGCACGCACGATCATCCGCACCAGCCCGTCGACCTCACCGCCCACACCGGGGCCCTCGATCGGCACGGGCCCCAGCAGTTCGACCGACTCCAGTTCCGCCAGCGCCGCCCAGACGATCAGTTCATCGACCGCCTGAGCGGTGCCCTCGAGGGTGACGAAGCTGACGGCGGGAGGGAACCCCGCCTCGAGACGTTCACCCAGCAGACGAGCCGCGTAGGCTGCCGGGTCCTGCCGGACGAAGGCCTGCACGGCCAAGTCGTCGATGGGTCCCACCATGCACACGGTGCCGCCTTCCGCGCCCGGACGAACCTGCCCGGCCACCACCTGCCAGCGTCTGAGCGCCTCCTCACCGGCACGCAGGTCGGGGCGGGCCAGGAGTTGGGGGGCATCCAGCAGCACCGCGGCTGCGTACCCCGACGATGCCCGGGGCTCGGCCCCGGGTGTGGCCACCACCAGGACGGGCTTGTCACCGACCTCGTCGACGACGTGGTCCCGTGAGGAGTCGACGACGGCCGCACCAGGGAAGGCACGCGCGAAGTCGGCCGCCGTCTGGGAGGCCCCCACCAGGGGCGCCCGCAGGTGGTCGCCTCCGCACACGAGGCAGCGCCACTGACCCACCGGCCGAGCACACCACTGGCACGACACCTGCTGCTCCGCGGCGCCCGGTTCCCGCCTGGTCTGCAGGGGTCCGTGGCAGTACTGGCAGCGGGCCGGTTCCCGGCACCGCTCGCAGCGCAGCGCCAGCAGATGGCCGCCCCTGGGCACCTGGACGAGCACGGGTCCCTGGGTGAGCCCGACCCTGATCGTCTCGAAGACCACCTGGGGCAGCCGTACCTGTGCCGCCAACGGGTCACGGGCGATGGCGCGATCGGAGTCGGCCGCGACCTTGACCAGCGGGAGCATCCGTCGAAGTTCGCCCCGGGGCAGCTCCAGGGGGTGCATCCAGCCTGCCTCGACCCACGCCTGCGCTTCACAGCTGCGGGCCCGGGATGCCAGCAGCAGCGCGCAGCCGTCGATGGGCACCCGCATGGCGGCCACCTGTCGCGTGTGCGGGTACGGGGTGCGAGGTTCGGCATGAAGGTCGTCCCCGTCGTCGAGCACCACCACCAGACCCAGGTCACGCACCGGGGCGAACATCGCCGAACGGGTCCCCAGCACCACCCGGGCCTGTCCCCGCACCACGGACAGATAGTTGCGGTAGCGGGCCGCGGGACCCGATTCGGACTGCAGCACCGCGACGGTCCGGGCGCCCAGCGCCGCCTCGAGCGCCGGCTGCACCCGGGCGATGTCCTTCAGGTCGGGGACGAGCACCAACGCTCCCCGTCCGGCCCGCAGCGCGGCCGCCACCGCCTGGGCGACACCGCGGGCGATGTCGCCCGCGGGATGGTGAACGGTCGGCACCTGCCAGAATCCGCGCACCGCCTCGCCGCGCTCGAGGGCGGCGAGGAAACGCGCGCCGGTCGTGGTGTCGGACAACCCGCCGGAGGGGGGCGCACCGGTGGGGTCGGGCACTGGCCACGTCGCCTGGTCTGCCCGTTCGGTGGCCGCGTGCCGGGGCGGGACGGCCATCCTCATGACATCGGCGAACGTCCCTGCGTAGTGGTCGGCGGTGGCGCGGATCAGCTGCACCTGGGCGGGCGTGATCACCGGCTCGCCCGAGACCACCTTGTCGAGGCGCGCCAACTGGCCCGAGAAGCTGGACGAGGTGGGCCGTCCCACCACGAACCCGTCGACCAGCCGACCCGCGAACCTGGCCCGCACCCGAGCGCCGACGACCGCGGTCTCGTCCAGGTCGGCGGGCACGGCGTAGTCGAAGGGACGATCGACGTTGGCCAACGGCACATCGAGCATGACCGAGGCGATCCCCGCCTGCGGCGCGGTCACCCCGGGTGCCTCGATCAGTTGGTCCTGGTCCACGTCGCCACTCTAGGGACACCCACAGACAGTCCCTCAGCCCTTGACCGCCCTCGCCAGGGCCTCGGCCCGATCCGTGCGCTCCCAGGTCATCGACTCGAGTTCTCGTCCGAAGTGACCGTAGGCGGTCAGCTGCGAGTAGATCGGTCGCAGCAGGTCGAGGTCGCGGACGATCGCCGCCGGACGCAGGTCGAACACCTCACGCACCGCGGCCTTGATCTGCTCCTCGGGCACCACCGAGGTGCCGTAGGTGTCGACGTAGAAGCCCACGGGCTGTGCCTTGCCGATGGCGTAGGCCACCTGCACCTCACAGCGGGTCGCGAGCCCCGCGGCCACCACGTTCTTGGCGACCCAGCGCATGGCGTACGCAGCCGACCGGTCGACCTTCGAGGGGTCCTTGCCCGAGAACGCGCCACCGCCGTGGCGAGCCATCCCGCCGTAGGTGTCGACGATGATCTTGCGGCCGGTGACTCCCGCGTCACCCATCGGGCCGCCGATCACGAACTTGCCGGTCGGGTTCACGTGCACGCGGTAGTCGGAGTGCCTCAGCTCGTAGCGCTCGAGCACCGGCTCGATCACGTGCCTGACCACGTCGGGCTCCAGCGTCGCCGCCAGATCGACCCCTTCGGCGTGCTGGGTCGACAGCACCACGGTGTCGAGGCCGACGGGGCGGAAGTCCTCGTCGTACTCGATGGTCACCTGGGTCTTGCCGTCGGGTCGCAGGTAGTCGAGGGTGCCGTCCTTGCGTACCGCGGTCAGCCGCTCGGCGAGGCGGTGGGCCAGGTCGATCGGCAGCGGCATCAGCGAGGGGGTCTCGGTGCAGGCATAGCCGAACATCAGTCCCTGGTCGCCGGCGCCCTGCAGGTCGAACGCATCGACCGAGCCACCGCGGGCCTCCACGGCCGCGTTGACCCCTTGGGCGATGTCGGGCGACTGGGCGCCGAGCGCCACCGAGACACCACAGGAGGCACCGTCGAAACCCTTGCGGGACGAGTCGTAGCCGATCCTGAGGATGGTGTCGCGAGCGATGCGGGCGACATCGGCATAGGCCTCCGTGGTGACCTCACCGGCCACCACGACCAAGCCCGTGGTGACGAGGGTCTCGACCGCCACCCTGCTGCTGGGGTCGTCGGTCAGGAGGGCATCGAGCACTCCGTCCGAGATGGCGTCCGCGATCTTGTCGGGGTGGCCCTCGGTGACGGACTCTGACGTGAACAGACGAGTCACGTGTCATTCCTTGTCTGCCGGGCAACGAGCCCAGCTCTCTCCGACCGGCACTCTGCGGGTCGGGACCTCGGTTCCGACCTGACCCGTACAGCGATCAGGCCGGAGCGGGGCAAAAAGCTTGCCCCTCGAGGGAGGACCCAGCGATCAGGCGGGGTCCAGGTCGGCGAACGGGTCGCCGAAGTTCAGGTCGGGGGTCTCGGCAGCGGCTTCCGCACGCGCGGCGGCCTCGGCCTCAGGGTCGATCGGGTTGCACTCGAGCACGCCCGCCTGGATCTCGCGCATGGCGATCGACAGGGGCTTCTCGGTCACGCCGGAGTCGACGAGCGGCCCGACGTTCTCGAGCAGGCCCTCACCGAGCTGGCTGTAGTACGCGTTGATCTGACGGGCCCGCTTGGCGGCGAAAAGCACCAGACGGTACTTCGAGTCCACCTTGTCGAGCAGGTCGTCGATCGGTGGGTTGATGATGCCTTGGGCTTCGTTGACGCTCACGGATACCTCTCACTGGCTGGTCAGACTGAGCAACTCTACCAAACGGGCCACGGTTTCATCGATCTGGCCGTTGACCACCACGCAGTCGAACTCGTCGGCGGCCGCCAACTCGTCCACGGCGGTCGCGAGACGTCGTTGCTGTTGCTCCGGGGACTCGGTGCCACGCCCGATCAGGCGGCGCACCAACTCGTCCCAACTGGGGGGTGACAGGAAGACCTGACGGGCGTCCGGGTAGGTGGTCCTGACCTGTCGGGCACCCTGCAGGTCGATCTCCAGGATCACCGGACGACGTGCCGCCACGGCCTCGACCACGGGCCGACGCGGGGTTCCGTAGCGATGCCTGCCGTGCACGACCGCCCACTCGAGCAGGCCGTCCTCGGCGACGAGCCGGTCGAACTCGGCCTCGCTGACGAAGTGGTAGTGGCGGCCGTCGACCTCACCCGGTCGGGGTGGACGGGTGGTGGCGCTCACCGAGACGAAGACCTCGGGGTGGGCGTGCCGCAGTCGGGCGACGACGGTGCCCTTGCCCACTGCCGTAGGCCCCGAGACGACCATCACCCCGGAATGGTTCTCGGGGAGTGAGTCGAACGAGCTGCTGTGCGGCATCTCGGGCGGTGACACAGAATGGGCGACGTCGTGGGGCACCGGTCAGTTGAACTCGGCCTTGAGGCCGGCGATCTGGTGGCGACCGAGACCACGCAGGCGACGGTTCTGGGCGATCTCGAGGCGTTCCATGATCTCTGCGGCACGCTTCTCGCCGACGCGCGGCAGCGACTTCAGCAGGTCGACCACCTTGAGATGGGCCAGCACCTCGTTCGAGGCGGCCTGGTCGAGGGCGTCGGACAACGACAGCTGGCCGGTGCGGATCCTCTCCTTCAGGTCGGCCCGCTCGCGGCGTGCCTTCGTGGCGGCGGCGCGGGCAGCCTGCAGCTGCTCCGGCGTCAGCGTCGGAATGGCCATGTCCCCTTCTTTCCATCTCGAACTCGCGGCGTGAGGGCGTCCGCGACAGTCAAACAACGTAGTGGATCAGGCGTTCCGGCACGCCGGTTCAGCGCAGCCCTTCGACCCGTTCCTGCATCCCGGCCAGTGAGGGTCCACCCGCCAGCACTTCTCGGGACGCACTCGGCAAAACTATCCCCTCGGTGTTGCCGAATTGGCTCGCCACACCCGAAAGGGTGCCCCCCTGCGCACCGATCCCGGGTACCAGCACGACGCCCGAGAACCCGGTCAGGTCGATCCCCAGGTCAGCATGCGTGCCACCGACCACGAGACCGACATGGTTTCGGCCCTCGGACGAATTGTCCCGCTGGGCGTGGCGCACGATTGTCTGGGCCACCGAGCCGTCGCCGGTGGCTGCCAGTTGCACCTCATGACCCTCGGGATTGCTGGTGCGGCAGAGCACGTGAAGACCACGCCCGGTGGCGGCGGCCAGGTCGATGGCCGGACGCAATGACTCGTAACCCAGGTACGGGGAGACGGTGAGGGCGTCGGAGCGAAGCGGCGACTCGTCCGACAGGTAGGCGCGGGCGTAGCCGTCCATGGTCGAGCCGATGTCGCCTCGCTTGGCGTCCATGATGCTGAGCGCATTCGCCTCACGCAGGTCGGCCAGGATGCGCTCGAGCGCCAGCACCCCCCGTGACCCGAAGGGTTCGAACAGTCCCGA
Organism: Aestuariimicrobium sp. T2.26MG-19.2B; assembly: GCF_950101875.1. Taxonomy (NCBI): domain Bacteria; kingdom Bacillati; phylum Actinomycetota; class Actinomycetes; order Propionibacteriales; family Propionibacteriaceae; genus Aestuariimicrobium; species Aestuariimicrobium sp. T2.26MG-19.2B. Next base: position 380,572 of record NZ_CATNLW010000002.1, read on the forward strand.
CTGGGGCTTGAAGACCGGCACCCGGTCGGCCAGCGACTCGACCACCCGACGACCGAACCGCTCGGCGCCGTCGCCGTCGAGGGGTAGCCCCCATGCGTCGAGCAGGGCCGGGTGGGGGTCGATGCCGACGCACAGGGCCAATCCCCCGCGCAGGTCGATGGCCGCACGCAGTCGTTCGGCGTAGGCAGGGGCTGTCATCGACACTCCTTCGAGACCCGGTTGGCCGATCGCACCAGCGCCGGGCCCGAGTAGATGAATCCGGTGTAGAGCTGCACCAGTTGGGCGCCCGCGGCGAACATGCGGCGCACGTCGCCCTCGTCCATCAACCCGCCGACCCCGACGACGGGGAGCTGGGTGCGCGCGACGACCTGCTCGACGACGGCGAGGGCCCGGGCGCTCAGCGGGGCACCGGAGAGTCCGCCCGCCTGTTCGCCGGTGGCGCGGTCCGAGGCGGCGAGCCCGTCGCGAGCCAGCGTGGTGTTGGTCGCCACCAGGGCGGCGGCGCCGGCCAGGTCGGCAGCCGAGACAGCGGCGGCCAGGTCGTCCGCGTCGAGATCGGGGGCGAGTTTGACGAAGACGGGCAGGGGACGAGCCGCGTCGTGCTCATGGGCGGCCCTCACGACGGCGCCCACCAACGCCTCGAGGTCACGGCCGGTCTGCAGCGCCCGCAACCCCGGGGTGTTGGGGCTGGAGACGTTGATGGCGACGTAGTCGGCCACGTCGACCACGTCGGCCAGGGCGGCCCGGTAGTCGTCGTTGGCCCGCTCGTTGGGGGTGATCTTGTTCTTGCCGAGACTGACGCCCACCGCCAGTCTGAGGGCCTGGTTTCCGCGATGGACTCCGGCCCGACGCAACCGGGCGGCCAAGGCACCCGAGCCGGAGTTGTTGAACCCCATCCGGTTGATGATCGCCTTCGACTCCGGCAGCCGGAACAGCCGCGGACGGTCGTTGCCCGGTTGGGCCACCGGGGTGACGGTGCCCAATTCGGCGAAACCGAACCCGAAACCGGCCCACGCGTGGGCTGCGCGACCGTCCTTGTCGAGCCCTGCTGCGAGGCCGACCCTGCCGGGGAACCTGACGCCCGCCACGGTGAGCGGTGACCGCTCCCCCGCCACCGTCGACCGCAGCACCCGGTCGAACACTCGGGGACTCCACTCGAGTCCGGTGATCATCGCCTCGTGGATCTCTTCGGGGTCGCGGGTGAACAGCACCGGACGAGCCACCCGCTGGTAGCCGGCCCCCAACACATGGGTCCAGCCGTCGGCCAGTTTGGCGGGGTCAGGACGGATCATTCCACTCCTGCAGGCTCTTCACTTCCACCGCACCCGCGCGGATCGCCTCGATCCCCTGCACCGCAGCCGACAGCCCCTGCACGGTCGTGACGCAGGGAATTCCCTGACGGATGGCGGCCGTCCTGATCTCGTAGCCGTCGGCGCGCGGCGACCCGCCGGGGGTCTGGCCCTGGGGGGTGTTGAAGATCAGGTCGATCTTGTCGTCGTGGATCAGGTCGACGATGGTGGGTTCACCCTCGGGGCCGCGTCCCTCGGAGAACTTGCGCACCGTCGTCACCTGCACCCCGTGGCGGCGCAGCACCGTGGCGGTGCCGGCCGTGGCGTACAGGGTGAAGCCGAGGTCGGCGAGCCTCTTCACCGGGAAGATCGCGTGCCGCTTGTCACGGTTGGCGACAGCGACGAAGGCGGTGCCCGAGGTGGGCAGTCCCTGCCCGACCCCGGCCTGGGACTTCGCGAAGGCCGTACCGAAGGTGGTGTCGAGCCCCATCACCTCGCCGGTGGAGCGCATCTCGGGTCCGAGCACGGTGTCGACACCGAAACCCTCGGGAGTGCGGAACCGGTTGAACGGCATCACCGCCTCCTTGACGGCCAGCGGCGCCCCCTCGCGGACGATCGCGCCGTCACCCTCGGCGCGGAGCATGCCCTGCTCACGCAGTTCGGCGATCGTCCGACCGACCATCACCAGGGCGGCAGCCTTGGCGAGCTGGGTGCCGGTGGCCTTCGAGACGAACGGCACGGTGCGAGAGGCGCGCGGGTTGGCCTCGAGCACATAGAGGGTGTCGCTGGCGAGGGCGAACTGAATGTTGATCAGTCCGCGCACCCCCACTCCGCGGGCGATCGCCTCGGTCGAGGTGCGGATCCGGTCGACGACCTCCTCACCGAGCGTGATCGGCGGCAGGGCGCAGGCCGAGTCACCGGAGTGGATCCCGGCCTCCTCGATGTGCTCCATGACGCCACCCAGGTAGAGCTCTCGGCCGTCGTAGAGGGCGTCGACGTCGATCTCGACGGCGTCGTCCAGGAACCGATCGACCAGCACCGGCGAGGCCGACGAGATCAGGGTCGACTGTTCGATGTAGCGAGCCAGGGAGGTCTCGTCGTAGACGATCTCCATGCCGCGCCCACCCAGCACGTAGCTCGGACGAACCAGCACCGGGTAGCCGATCTCGGCGGCCACGGCGCGGGCCTGTTCGAACGACTCCGCCATGCCGTGCTTGGGTGCGGGCAGGTCGGCCCGGGCGAGCACGGCCCCGAAGGCGCCGCGCTCCTCGGCCAGATGGATCGCCTCCGGGCTGGTGCCCACGATCGGCACCCCGGCGGCCTTCAGGGCGGCGGCCAGCTTGAGCGGGGTCTGCCCACCCAACTGCACCATCACCCCGGCCACCGGGCCCGCTCCGAGTTCGGCGTGATAGACCTCGAGCACGTCCTCGAGGGTGAGCGGTTCGAAGTAGAGCCGGTCGGCGGTGTCGTAGTCGGTCGAGACCGTCTCGGGGTTGCAGTTGACCATCACCGACTCGTAGCCGGCCTCCGACAGCGCCATGGCGGCATGCACACAGGAGTAGTCGAACTCAATGCCCTGGCCGATGCGGTTGGGTCCCGACCCGAGGATGAGCACGGCCGGCTTCTCGCGGGGCTCGACCTCGGTCTCCTCGTCGTAGGAGGAGTAGTGGTACGGCGTGTGCGCCTCGAACTCGGCGGCGCAGGTGTCGACGGTCTTGTAGACCGGACGAATCCCCAGCGCCCAGCGCAGACCACGGACGACGTCCTCGGGCATACCGCGCAGCTTCGCGACCTGGGCGTCACCCAGCCCGTGCCGCTTGGCCCGGCGGAGCAGTTCGGGGGTCAGTTCCGGTGCCTCGTGCACCTGCTTGCCGATCTCGTGGATCAGCACCAGTTGGTCCATGAACCACGGGTCGAGTCCGGTGGCCTCGATCACCTGCTCGGGGGTGGCGCCCCAGCGCAAGGCCCGCTCCATCAACAGGATGCGTCCGTCGTGGGGCTGGCGCAGCCGCTCGAGGATCTCGTCGACGTCTCCGCCGTCGTACTCGCCGAACGGTTCCGCGTCCTCCGTGTCGGTCCAGAACCCGTGGTGTCCGGCCTCGAGGGAGCGCAGTGCCTTGTTCAGGGCCTCGGTGAAGTTGCGCCCGATGGCCATCGACTCGCCCACCGACTTCATGTGGGTGGTGAGGGTCTTGTCGGCCGAGGGGAACTTCTCGAAGGCGAACCGTGGCACCTTCACCACGACGTAGTCGAGGGTCGGCTCGAAGCTCGCCGGGGTCTTCAGGGTGATGTCGTTGTCGATCTCATCCAGGGTGTACCCGACGGCGACCTTGGCAGCGATCTTGGCGATCGGGAAGCCGGTGGCCTTCGAGGCCAGCGCCGAGGACCGGGAGACGCGCGGGTTCATCTCGATCACGATCATGCGACCGTCGGCAGGATTGACCGCGAACTGGATGTTGCAGCCGCCGGTGTCGACGCCGACGGCGCGGATGACGCCGATGGCGATGTCGCGCATCCGCTGGTACTCGCGGTCGGTCAGGGTCATCGCCGGGGCGACGGTGATCGAGTCACCGGTGTGGACACCCATCGGGTCGAAGTTCTCGATCGAGCAGATGATGACGACGTTGTCGGCCTTGTCGCGCATCACCTCGAGTTCGTACTCCTTCCAGCCCGTGATCGACTCCTCGATCAGCACCTCGGTGGTGGGGCTGGCGTCGAGACCGGTGCCGGCGATGCGGCGCAGTTCGGTCTCGTCGTGGGCGAACCCCGAGCCGAGCCCGCCCATGGTGAAGCTGGGGCGCACCACGACGGGGTAGCCGAGGTCGTCGGCGGCGGCGACCACCTCGTCCATGGTGTGACAGATGGCCGACTTGGCCACCTCGGCGGTGCCTCCGGTGATCCCGGTCAGCGCCAGCACGATCTGCTTGAACTGCTCACGGTCCTCACCGCGCTGGATCGCGTCCACCGAGGCGCCGATCAGTTCGGCACCGTACTTCTCGAGCACACCGTTGTCGTGCAGCGCGATGGCGGTGTTCAGCGCGGTCTGGCCGCCGAGGGTGGCCAGCACGGCGTCGGGACGCTCCTTGGCGATCACTCGCTCGACGAACTCCGGGGTGATCGGCTCGACGTAGGTGGCGTCGGCGAACTCGGGGTCGGTCATGATCGTGGCCGGGTTGGAGTTGACCAGGATGACCCGGAACCCCTCCTCGCGCAGCACACGGCAGGCCTGGGTGCCCGAGTAGTCGAACTCGGCCGCCTGGCCGATGACGATGGGTCCGGAGCCGATCACCAGGATCGACGAGATGTCGGTGCGCTTGGGCATTCAGTTGTCCTTCAGCAGGTCGACGAAGCGGTCGAAGAGGTAGGCGGCGTCGTGCGGTCCGGCGGCGGCCTCGGGGTGGTACTGCACCGAGAAGGCGATCAGCTTGCCGTCCTTGCGCAGTTCCAGTCCCTCGACCACGTGGTCGTTGAGTCCGATGTGGCTCACCCGCGCGGTGCCATAGGGGGTGTCGAGGGTTTCCCCGACGGGGGCGTCGACCGCGAACCCGTGGTTCTGGCTGGTGATCTCGACCTTGCGGGTGCCCAGGTCCATCACGGGCTGGTTCACCCCGCGGTGGCCGAACGGCAGCTTGTAGGTGCCCAGGCCGAGGGCTCGTCCGAAGATCTGGTTGCCGAAGCAGATGCCGAAGTAGGGCATGCCCGCGGTGAGCACCTGCTGGAGCAACTGGACCGAATGCTCGGCCGCAGCCGGGTCGCCCGGGCCGTTGGAGAAGAACACGCCGTCTGCGCCGGTGGCGCGAATGTCGTCGAGGGTGGACGAGGCCGGCAGCACGTGCACCTCGATGCCCCGCTGGGCCATCCGCTGGGGGGTCATCGCCTTGATGCCGAGATCGACGGCGGCGACGGTGAAGAGTTTCTCGCCTTCGGCCGGCACCACGTAGGGGTGGTCGGTGGTGACGTCGTCGACCAGGTTGGCGCCCGCCATCGAGGGCTGCTCGAGCACCTTGGCGAGCAGCGCTTCGGGGTCGGTGCCCTCGGAGCTGATGCCGACCCTCATCGCACCCTTGTCGCGCAGGTGGCGGGTGAGGGCACGGGTGTCGATGCCCGAGATGCCCACGATGCCCTGGGCCTTGAGTTCGTCGTCGAGGCTGCGCCGGGCCCTCCAGTTCGAGGCGAGCCGGGCGGGGTCACGGACGACGTAGCCAGCCACCCAGATGCGGCTGGACTCGTCGTCCTCGTCGTTCCAGCCGGTGTTGCCGACGTGGGGTGCCGTCATCACGACGACCTGCCGGTGGTAGCTCGGGTCGGTGAGCGTCTCCTGGTAGCCGGTCATCGCGGTGGCGAACACGGCCTCCCCGAACGTCTCACCGATCGCACCGTAGGCCTCACCGCGGAAACGGCGGCCATCCTCCAGAACCAGGATTGCTTCGGGCATGGCCGTCCTTCCCCTGCCCAGGGCAGGTCAAGCGTGGAAGTGTCTGCAGAACTTTAGCAGCGAGCCCGACGCCCACCGCCCACACTGCGGACGCTGGACGGATGACAGGCTGGACCCATGACGTGGACCTTCACCGCCGACGATCTGGTGGCCGCACTGCCCGACGAGGTCACCCTCGTTTGGGAGCCGGTGCGCGATGAGCCCCGGCTCGACGACTTCTGGCGAACCCTGGCCAAGGCCACCGACGAGGCGCTGGCCACTCCCGAACCGACCCTGCCGCGGACGGCCGTCTGGGAGTACCTCGACACGGGTGCACGGCTCCCCTACGAGGACGCCTACTTCGCCCGTCGTCGCCGGTTGGCGGCGATCGGGCTGTCATCGTTGGCCGGACGCCGCGACGCCCTGCAGGCGCTGCCCGATCGGATCGCGGCCGTCTGCGAGGAGCCGAGTTGGGCATTGCCGGCCCACGGCGGCTGGGAACCAGGTGGGCAGCGACAGGTGGACCTGTTCGCTGCGGAGACCGCCAACACCCTCGCCGAGCTGGTGACCCTGCTGTCGGGCGAACTCGACCCGCGGGTGCACGACCTGGTGACCGAGCAGGTCGGCAGGCGGGTGCTCGACCCGTTGGTCGACCCGGACACCTCGTTCTGGTGGGAGACGGCCGAGAACAACTGGTCGGCGGTCTGCGCGGGTGCGGTCGGATCGGCGGCGCTGCTGCTGCTGGAGCATGACCGCGAGCGACTGGTACGCATCCTCGCCCGCGTGCTGTCGGCGCTGGACTGGTATCTGTCGGGCTTCGGCTCCGACGGTGGCTGCGCCGAAGGGCTGGGCTACTGGTCGTACGGCATGGTGCACTTCATCGGGTTCGCCGACCTGGCGGAGCGGCTCACCTCGGGTGCCGTGAGACTGGGGGACGATCCGAGGGCCCGGGCCGCTGCGGAGTTCCCGGCCAAGGTCTCGTTGCCCGGTGGCGCGGGCATCACCTTCTCGGACACCACCGACGACCCGGTCGCCTCGAGCGCTGTCGGCTGGTGGCACGGCCGCGGCATCGAACTGCCCACGGTTCCGGTCGAGGTGATCGGACAGGACCCCTGCGCGCGTTGGCTGTCGATATCTCGGGCACCGGTGTGGCTGCCGCCCGAGACGCCGGGTCGTCCGCACGTCGACCTGTTGGACGACACCGGGTGGCTGGTGGTCTCGAACGACGACCGGGCGTTGGCGGTGAAGGCCGGCGACAACGGGGAGTCCCACAACCAGCGCGATCTCGGGCAGCTGAGCGTGTGGGTGGGGTCAGAACAGGTGCTGCTCGACCCGGGGTCGGGGGTCTACACCCGCGAATATTTCGCGGACGAGACCCGCTACGGCTTCTTCGAACCCTCGAGCTTCGCCCACAACGCCCCGCTGGTCGACGGACGACAACAACGACTTGGCACCGAGGCACGAGCCGTCGTCACGGGCCACGAACTGGGGCTCGAACGGGGTTGGATCTCACTCGACCTCTCCAGTGCCCTGCCCGATGGGCTCCGAAATCAGGGGCGGGTCGAGCGGCGGGTGGAGTGGGCGCATGCCGGGGCCAGCGTCACCTCGACCGACACCGTCGTGGCGGACGGGAGCACCGTCGAATGGCATTTGATCAGTGAGTTCGAACCGGAGGTGCTGGCGCGTGGGTTGCGCTGGCAGGCGTCCCAAGGGACGCTGACCGCGGCGCTGTCGACCGGACGGGTGGAGGTGCGTCGGCTCGACACGCGATCGCACCACGGGGCACCACGGACCCTGTGGATCGCCCAAGTGACAGCCGACATCGACGGTTCGCTGGTGTGGACCTGTCAGTTGTCGGTGGATGCAGGTGGTCGGTGACCGATGGTGTAGCGGACGTCCTGCCAGTAGGCGTCGGGGCCGTGCTGGGCCAACACCTGCTCCGCCGCTGACCGAACCTCGCTGAGGTCGTCACGGCTGAGCCGCATCCAGGCCGCCCGTTGCCCGACGGACCGACTGAACCGTTCCCAGGCGGGCACTCCGTCGAAGGGCAGCGAGATACGTCGGTGGCTGGTCGAGACCGTGGTGGCGCCGGCGTGTTGGAGTGCTCGCTCGAGTTGCTCGTCGCTCCCGAACAGGGACGACACCTCGGCAGCTTTCGGGTCGGCAGCCGGCATCCACCGGTGGAGCAGGGCGCTCAAGGCGTTCCATCCTTCGCCGGCCGGGCCGAAGGTGGAGACGCCTAGTCGTCCGCCGGGTTTCAACAGTCGCACCCAGTGGGAGAGAGCGGCTTGCGGGTCGGGCAGGAAGAACAGGACGAGGGCCGAGGCGACGAGGTCGTGACTGCGCTCAGGAAGGTCGGGTTGCTGGGCATCGCCCTGCACGAAGGTGAGCGTGTCGTGGCTGGCCTCACCGGCGCCGCACTCGGATCTGGCGCGATCGATCATGGCGGCGCTGACGTCGAGACCGACCACCTTCCCGTCGGGGACGACGCGGCGGGCGAGCAGCACCGAGGCGGTGCCCGGCCCACAGCCGAGATCGGCACAGACTTCTCCGGGTCGTGGGTCGAGAGCGTCGACCAGCCCCTGCGCCAGCGGGACGAAGAAGTCGAAGCCCATGCGGTCGTAGTCCCCGGCAAGGCTGTCGAAGACCTTCGCGACGGCGGCCACGTGTTCGGAGGTCATGAGTCATGGTGGCACCGGGCGGAAGGCTTGTCACGGGTCCCTGACGCACAGTGCTGAAGACGTTTGTGGGTACTCCTCGGAATCCCGGAGAAATGCTCTGCAGCACTCTGGAATTGTCAGTCGGGTGACGTAGAATGATACACATGTACGAATCGACGTCGACCCGCGACTGGTGGCACCAGCTGCCCGATGTCTCGCGCCCCGATGCCGTCTTCTCGTCCAGTGCCTCCGATGCTCTCGAGGAGATCACGAAGATGCGCGCCCTTCGCCGTCGTGCCACTCTCGCTGAGTTCCAGTTGGCCGCCGAGTACGCCGAACTGTCCGGCCGCGAGGCCATGATCCGCGAGGGCGCCCGCGCCGCCTCGGGCATGGCGCCCGTGATGCACGGAGAACGACTGTCGCGCATGGCCGGCGACGGAACCCCTCTGGTCGCGGAGTTCGCCTCCCTCGAACTGGGTCCTCGCCTGCGCCTCACTCCCGACGCCGCGTGGGCCCTGATGCGCGACGCCCTTGCGGCGAAGTACCGCCTGCCGGGCATCTGGGCGTTGCTCAAGGCGGATCGTCTCGAGGTGTGGCAGGCCCGCACACTGGCCGATCTCGTCCGGGGGCTTGACGCCGAACAAGCAGCCTGGCTCGACTCAGAGCTCTCGCCCCGCGCTGCTGGAATGAGCCCGACCCGGCTCGAGGCCCACGCCCGTGCGCTGGTCCGCCAACTGCGGTCGGACGAGGCCAACGATGAGCGTGATCGAGACCGGGCCAGGCGGCGCGTCGAGTTCACCTCGTCAGAGAACGGTCACACCACTGGCCTCATGGCCACGCTCGATGCCGCCGACGCCATCGGCCTCGACGCCCAGGTGGACCGGCTGGCAGAGATCTTCAAGCGGGCCGGCGACAGCGACACCCTCGAGGTGCGGCGGGCCAAGGCCCTCGGCGTCCTGGGTACACCTGCCCGAGCCCTGCAACTGATCCAGGCCTCGCTCCTGGACGAACTGCCCGCCCTGGTCGACGAGGGCGGGCTCGACCTTGATTGCCCAGCGCTGGGGCAGCGCGGACACACGTGCGGCACCATCACGGTCCACCCCGACCGGCTGCTCCCCAAGGCTGAGATCCGGGTGCATCTGTCCGATGCCACCCTGCGCGACGCCGACATCGAGCCCGATGCCCTCGTCAGGGTCGAGGCGCTGGGGCCCCAACTCGTGTCGTGGTTGGCCGATCTCGTCGGTCACACCCGGATCGCTCTTCGTCCGGTTCTCACGGTCGACTCCCTGCGGCCCTCCGACAGCTACGAAGTGCCAACCCATTTGCGCGAAGCGATTCAGGTCAGGAATCCGCTTTCGGTCTTTCCCTTCAGCAAGAAGCAGAGCGAATCCTGCGACGTCGACCACACGTTGTCGTTCGCGAGGAATGGTCCCCCGGGTCAAACGGCAACCAACAATCTCGGACCGCTCGATCGACGAGCCCATCGCGCGAAGACCCGCGGTGGCTGGAAGCTGGATCAACCCATTCCGGGATGCTTCCTGTGGACCTCACCACGGAACCATCGCTATCTGGTGACGCCGTCCTGCACTGTGGTGCTCGACCACGAGGACTTCATCGCACTGCCCGACGTCGCCTGAGCCTCACCAGCCCGGATAGCGGTCCGTCCACCGGGTGTGCGGACCCCAGTCCCCGTGCAGGTGCTCCCCACCCGTGAACTCGAGGACGAAGTCGTCGGCCAGTTCGAGGATCGTCCCCCGGCCCTCGACCTCGAAGACGAGCGAGGGTGGCAACGCCGTCTCCCCGTGCAGGGCGCCCAGGATGTTGCCGCAGATGGCGCCGGTCGAATCGCTGTCCCCCGAGTGGGTCACCGCGTAGGCCAGGGCGAGCATCTGGTCGGGCTCCGGGAACACCAGCGCTGCGTGCAGCGCCATGGCCAACGCCTCCTCGGCGATCCAGCCGCCCCCCAGCGACTCCATCGTGGTCGTCGAAGCCACTCCCCCGACGGACTCGCCCAGATCGATCGCCGCCTGCACCGCTCGCAGCGTCTCGCCGTTGCTGTCGCGCTCCCGCAGAACCTCGATCATGGTCCGGGTCGCCTCACGCAGACCCTGACCGCGGACGATGGCGCCCACCAGCACCGCCAAGGCGCCGGATGCGATCTGACCCGTGGGATGGCCGTGGGTGTGACCGGCAGCCTCGGCGGCCCCGGAGTAGCAGAAGTCGAGCCCCGCCCACCCCCACGGCGGCAGCAACCCCAACGGGGCGCTGCGCATCACTCCCCCGCACCCCTTGGAGTCGTTGTCGGCCGCGGCACCGAACTGCCTGGGTCGACGAGCACCGGCCCGGGCCGATCGCAGGGCCGTCAGGCAGGTGTTCCCGGGTGCGCGCCGTGAGTACAGCCACCCCTCTTGGGCCAGCCAGCCATCAGACTCCCCGTCGGGGCCGGCCATGTCCTGGGTGTCGAGCCACCGGATCATGCCCTCGACCGCGAACAACGTCATCTGCGTGTCGTCGGTGACCCAGCCGTGGCCGTCTCGTCCGTCGACCCGCCACGGGACGTACTCCCGCACTCCACCCTCGCCGCATCTGGCGAGGATCTTCTCGGTCTTCCAGAACTCCACCGGCCCACCCAGGGCGTCCCCGATGGCCCCTCCGAGCAGGGAACCCCGAACGCGTGATCGGTAGGTCTCCAGGTCGGAGCGGCTGGGGGTCATTCCAACTCGTCGGTCGTGGGTTCGCCGGTGTGCTCGGCCTCGGCCACCACTTCGGCATGCACCTGGGCGACCTGGTCCTCGTCCATCATGGGTGCCCGGACGACACCCGACAGCACCCCGTTGAGAAAGCTGGGTGACTCGTCGGTCGACAACTCGCCGGCCAGCACGAGGGCCTCCGCGATGGCGACCCGGTGGTCGATGCCGCCGTGGTCGATCTCATAGACGGCGATCCGGGCCAGTGCACGGTCGACCCGCGGCATGCGCGGCAGCGACCATCCCTCGTCCAGCGCCTGACTGAGCCGCGCGTCGATGGAACGGAGGTTCGCCATCACGCCCTCGACGAGTTCGGCCGTGTACTCCCGCAACGGCGGGTCGGCCAGCAGCACGTGGTCGTGCAGGATGGCCAGCGCCGGCTCGCCACGCAGGTCGGCCTCGAACAGCACGTCAAGGGCGGCTTTGCGCGCCTTCGTCCGCGCCGAGAAGTGCGGACGGCCCCCGGTACCGGTCACTTGTCGGTGATGCGGCCCAGGTAGGAACCGTCACGGGTGTCCACCTTGACCTTCTCGCCGGTGGTGATGAACAGCGGCACCTGGATCTGCTTGCCGGTCTCGAGGGTGGCGGGCTTGGTGCCACCGGTCGAACGATCGCCCTGCAGGCCGGGCTCGGTGTAGGTGATCTCGAGCTCGACCGAGGCGGGCAGGTCGATGTAGAGGGGGTTGCCCTCGTGCAGTGCCACGGTGGCCATCTGGTTCTCGAGCATGTAGTCGCTGGCCTCGCCGACGGTCGCGTCGGGAATGGCCACCTGGTCATAGGTGGTGGTGTCCATGAAGACGAACGCGTCGCCATCGTGGTACAGGTACTGCATGTCGCGACGATCGACCGTCGCGGTGTCGACCTTGGTGTCGGAGTTGAAGGTCTTGTCGACGACCTTGCCCGACAGCACGTGCTTCAGCTTGGTGCGGACGACGGTGTTGCCCTTGCCCGGCTTGTGGTGCTGGAACCACAGCACCTGCCAGAGCTGACCATCGAGGTCGAGCACCATGCCGTTCTTCAGATCGTTGGTTGAAGCCACGTCATCGCCTTTCGAAGTTGTCAGCGGGCACCAGGGCCCGCACCGCGGAAGATTCTAGCCGCGCGCACCCTCCGCGGCAGAATCGACCAGCGAGGCCCGCAGCCAGTCCTCCACCCCGCAGATGTGCACGGTGGCCCATGCCCTGGCCGCCTGACTGTCACCCCGGGCGATCGCCTGCTGGATCGCGCGGTGCTCGTCGATCGTCCGGTGCACCGCCCCCGACTGGGTCAGCCCCCTCCAGACCCGGGCGCGTTGGGTTCGTCCCGAGACGGCGTGCAACAGCGAACTGATCAACGGATTGTCCGCAGCCTCGGCGATCCGGGAGTGGAAGGCGGCGTCGTTGGCAACCAGTGACTCGATGTCGGGATCAGACGGCAGCTCGTCCAACAGGTCTCCGAGGGCACGGGCCTCGTCCGCGGTCATCGTCTGGGCGGCCAGCGCCGTCACCTCGGGCTCGAGCAGCCGCCTCAGCTGCATGTACTGCAGCACGGTGGCGTCCTGGGCCAACTCGGCGACGAACCCCATCACGTCGACCAGCGAGGACGGGCTGAGACTGGCCACGTAGGTGCCGTCGCCCTGCCTGACGTCGAGCACCCTGATCAGCGCCAAGGCCTTGACCGCCTCCCGCAGGGAACTACGCGACAGCCCCAGCGTGGCGGCCAGGTCGGCCTCCCTCGGCAGGCGGTCGCCGGGCCTGAGCGAGCCAGCGGCGATCATCTGCTTGATCGCCTCGATGGCATCGTCGGTGACGGCCACCTCAGTCCTGCACCGGGCGCAACCTCAGCGCGGCCATGCCTCCGTCGACCGCGAACACGGTGCCCGTCGTCGAACCCGACAGCGGGCTCGCCAGATGGACGATGGCATGGGCGACCTCGTCGGCACTGACCAGGCGTCCGTGCGGCTGCCTGGCCTCCAGCGCGGCCCGCTCGGCGGCGGGGTCGTCCGCCTTGGCGAGCAGGCGCTTCACCCAGGGCGTGTCGGCCGTGCCCGGGGCGACGGCGTTGACCCGGATGCCCTCCCGCACGTGGTCGGCCGCCATCGCCCGGGTGAGCGCGTGCACGGCACCCTTGGTGGCGCTGTACACCGCGCGCTGCGGCAGGCCGGCGTCTCCGGCGATGGAGCCGGTGTTGACCACGGCGGCATGACGGCTGGCCCGCAGGTGCGGCAACGCCGCCCGGGTCACCCGCGCCATCCCGATCACGTTGACGTCGAACCCGCGCGCCCACTCGGCGTCGTCATTGGCCGCCACATCGCCCTGCGAGCCGATACCGGCGTTGTTGACGACGATGTCGACACCACCGAACTGCGACACGACCTGATCCACGCCCGCGACGACCGAGGCGTCATCGGTGACGTCGGCACGCACGGCGAGCACCCCCTCGGGTAGCCCTACCGAGCTGACGTCGAAGGCTGCCACCCGCGCGCCCTTGGCCAGCAATTGCTCCACGACCGCCAGCCCGATGCCGCTGGCGCCTCCGGTGACGATGGCCACCAGTCCGTCGAATTCCGTCATGGGCACCATCTTGACGGTGAAGACATCCGATGTCTAGCGTGGCCAGCAGGCAATCGGTCAAGGGAGACAAGCGTGGGCGCGGCAACAATCATCGGATGTCATGCGGAGGACGTGCGGTTCCCGACCTCGCAATTCCTGGACGGCTCCGATGCCATGAACCCCGATCCGGACTACTCCGCAGCCTATCTACGTCTCGACACCTCCGACGGTGGTTCGGGCCACGGTTTCGTGTTCACCATCGGACGAGGCAATGACGTGCAGGCAGCCGCGAACGCACTGGTCGCCCAGCACCTGATCGGCCGCGACGTCAGCCTGCTCGACGACCTCGGCGGGGTCTGGCGAGAACTCAACGGGGACTCCCAACTGCGCTGGCTCGGCCCCGAGAAGGGCGTGATGCACATGGCCCTCGGGGCCGTCATCAACGCCCTGTGGGACCTCAAGGCCAAGCGCGCCCGACTGCCCCTGTGGCAGGTGCTGGCACGGATGAGCCCCGAGGAACTCGTCGACCTCGTCGACTTCCGTTACCTCACCGATGCGCTCACCCCTGAGCGAGCGCTGGAACTGTTGCGCGAAGCCGAACCCGGCCGGGCCGCACGCGAGGCCGAACTGCTCGCCTCCGGCTACCCCGCCTACACCACCACCCCGGGATGGCTGGGCTACTCGGACGAGAAGCTCGTCCGGCTGGCCCGGGAGGCGGTCGCCGACGGGTTCTGCCAGATCAAGCTCAAGGTGGGGGCCTCGCTGGACGACGACCTGCGCCGACTGCGGCTGGCCCGCGAGGCCGTGGGGCCCGACATCCCGATCGCCATCGACGCCAACCAGCACTGGGACGTGGCTGAGGCCATCGCCTGGGTGAACCGATTGGCCGAGGTCACCGAGATCGCCTGGATCGAGGAACCCACCAGTCCCGACGACGTGTTGGGTCATGCGGCCATCCGCCGCGGGGTCTCCCCCACCCCGGTGGCCACGGGCGAGCACATGATGAACCGGGTGCTGGCCAAGCAGTTCCTGCAGGCCGAGGCCCTCGACGTGTTGCAGATCGACGCCAGTCGGGTTGCGGGCGTCAACGAGAACATCGCCATGCTGTTGTTGGCCGCCGAATTCGGGGTGCCCGTCTGCCCCCACGCCGGCGGGGTCGGGCTGTGCGAGGCCGTGCAGCACCTGGCCATGTTCGACTTCGTCGCGCTCTCGGGAACCATGCAGGGGCGCATGATCGAGTACGTGGACCACCTGCACGAACACTTCGTCACCCCGGTCGTCGTCGCCGGCGGCCGCTATCACGCCCCCACCGCCCCCGGGGCCGGCGCCGAGATGCTGGCCACCTCGATCGAGAGGTATCGCCATGTCTGAACCGATGCTGGCGCTGGGCTGCTCGACCATCGGCAACCACCTGCGTTCCTTCACCGACGACCAGGCCGCCGAGGTGCTCACCGGCGCCTGGCGGCTGGGACTGCGCGGCTTCGACACGGCCCCCCACTACGGCCTGGGCCTGTCCGAGCGCAGGCTCGGGCGATTCCTGGCCGACCTGCTCACCGAGGTGCCCCGCGACCAGGTGCTGGTCACGACCAAGGTGGGCCGCCTACTGGTGCGCCAGGAGGCCGGCGGCAGGCTGGACGACGAGGACTTCCTGGTGCCTGCCGACCACCGACGCCAACCCGACTTCAGCGCAGCGGGCGTGCGCGCCAGCCTGCTGTCGTCCCTCGACCGGCTCGGGCTCGAGCGGGTCGACGTCGCCTACGTGCACGATGCCGAGCGCTACGACCTGGAGGCCGGCCTGACCACGGCCCAGGAGGGACTGCTCGCCCTCAAGGACGAGGGGTTGGTCGGGGCCATCGGGTTCGCGTCGATGGACGCCACGGCGCTGTACGAGGCGGCCGATCGCGGAGGCTGGGACGAACTGATGGTCGCCGGCGCCCACACGCTGGCCACCGATGGCACCCGCATCCTCGACCGGGCCCTCGCCCAGGGCATCGCGGTGGCGGCTGCGGCCGTGCTCAACGGCGGGGTGCTGGCGACCGGTCTGCGTGGTGACGACCTGTTCGACTACGTGCCGATCACTGCCGAGAAGAAGGACCGGGTGCAGGCACTCGAAGCTGCCTGCCGGGAGTACGGGGTGGAGTTGGCGGCCGCGGCGCTGCAGTTCCCACTGCGCCACCCTGCGGTCGTCCGACTCGTCGTCGGTGGTGCCAGCGTCGACCACATCGCGCGGAACCTCGACCAACTCCGTGCGCCCATCCCCGACGAGTTCTGGCGGGCCGTCGGGGCATGAGGGTCGTCGACAGTCACCTGCACCTGTGGGACCTCGGACGTCGGACGACCGACCCACACGCCTACCCCTGGCTCACCCCCGACTGGGCTGACCTGCACCGCGACCACCTGCCGGACGAGGCACGCACCGTGCTCGACGCGGCCGGTGTCGACCAGGTGGTGCTGGTGCAGGCGGAGGACTCCACGGCGGAGACCGACCTGTTGCTCGAGTGGGCCGACCAGCACCCGTGGATCGTGGGGGTGGTCGGCTGGCTGCCCCTGCTCGACCCGGCCGCCACTGCGGAGGAACTGGCCCGACTCGCCCACCGCCCCCTGGTGGGCGTGCGCCATCTGGTGCACGACGACCCCGACGCCGAGTTCCTCGACCACGACCAGGTCCGCGCGTCGTTGTCGCTGGTGGCCGCGGCGGGTCTCCCCTTGGACGTGCCCGATGCCTGGCCCCGGCACCTCGACCAGCTCACCCGTCTGGCCAGCGACCTGCCCGCGCTGACGGTGGTGGTCGACCACCTCGCCAAGCCGCCGCGGTCGGTGGCCGACACCAACCACGCGATGGCGTCGTGGCAGGAATTACTCGCCACGGCCGCGGCCCTGCCCAATGTGGTGGCCAAGGTGTCGGGCCTGCAGGCTGCCGGCGCCAGCCCGGGCACCCGTGCCCCGCTCACCACCGATGACCTCACCCCGGTGCTCGACACTGCCTTGGAACTGTTCGGCTCGAACCGGCTGATGTACGGCAGCGACTGGCCGATGACCACCCGCTTCGACGGCGGATACGCACCCCACCTGGAGGCGATCAGGGGCTGGGCCGGCACGCTCTCGTCCGCCCAGCAGGACGACCTGTGGCACGCAACCGCCTGCCGGGTCTACCGGCTCGGCTGAAGCCATGGCCTCCACCGCGCCTCGGGCACCCTTCCCCCCTCGCCACGACAACCTCACCGGGCGGGCCGAACTCTCCGGCTCCGACTTGGCCGACGACTCCCTCGTCGAAGGCCTGGCCGTGCAGGCACTGGCCCTCGAATGGCACGCCTGCGAATTCGTCGAGTGGGGTACGAGCACGGTGGACGGTGGCACCGCCGCCAACTCCGAGTGGTTCAAACCAAGCTGGTACGACCTGACGGTGGCCAACGCCGACCTCGCCAACGCCCGACTCACCGAGGCGGGGTTGCGACGCGTCGTCTTCACCGACTGCCGCATGACCGGGTTCGACCTGTCCCAGGCCGTGGTGCAGGACGCACTGTTCACCGGGTGTCTGCTCGACCTGGCGAACCTCCGCTTCGCCAAGCTCTCCCGGGTGCGTCTCGTCGACTGCCGACTTCGGGGTGCCGACCTCTCGTCCGCGCAACTGACCGATGTCAGCTTCGAGGGCTGCGACCTCTCCGAGGTGCAGTTCCATGGTCTGCGCACCACCAGGGGTCGCATCCGCGCCAGTCAACTCGCCGGTGCGAAGACGATCTCTGGTCTACGAGGCATGGCCATCGACCCGCTCGACATCGTCGAGTTGAGCCACCAATTGGCCGCCGAGCTGGGAATCCTGCTCAATCCCGAGGATTGACCCCGCTCGTCAGCAGGTGGCCGAAGCACTCTGCCAGCAGGGCCTCGTCGGGGGCGTCGATGATCTGCACCCGACCGACCTCGGGCAGGCCGACGAAGCGCAGGGCCGAGCCTCGGGTCTTCTTGTCCAGGCTCATGGCAGCCCGGAGCTCCGCCCAGTCGGCACCGGTGTAGCCGATCGGCAGCCCCACCGAGGCCAGCACTGCCCGGTGTCGGGCGAGGGTGGATTCGTCCAACCCGAGGGTGCGGGCCGACAGTTCGGCAGCGAAGACCATGCCCACACTGATCGCCTCGCCATGTCGCCAGCCGAAGTGTTCGGCCTTCTCGATGGCATGTCCCAGGGTGTGGCCGTAGTTGAGCGCCTCCCGCCCGACGCTGGCACCGACGGAGGTCTGCTCACGCAGGTCGGACGACACGGTGCGCGCCTTCACCGCGATCCCGCGGGTGATCAGCTCGGCCAGCACCTCCGAGGTGGGGTCGAGCGCTTCGCGGGGATCGGCCTCGACCAGGTCGAGGATGCCGGGGTCGGCGATGAACCCGCACTTGATCACCTCGGCGAGCCCGTTGACCACCTCGGCCGGCGGCAGGTCGACCAGGGTGTCGAGGTCGCAGATCACCCCGAGCGGCTCCCAGAAGGCACCGACCAGGTTCTTGCCGGCGGGCAGATTGATACCGGTCTTCCCGCCGACGGCGGCGTCCACCATCCCGAGCACCGAGGTGGGCATGGCGACGTAGCCCACCCCACGCAGCCAACTGGCGGCGACGAAACCTGCCAGATCGGTTGTCGCTCCCCCACCCAGACCGACCACGACATCGCTGCGGGTGAACCCGGCCTCGGCCAGCTGTTCCCAGCACGAGACCAGGACATCGGCGAACTTGGCCTGTTCGCCGGTGGGGACCAGCAGCGGCAGGACGCGCCTCCCGCCGGCTTCCAGGTCACGGGTCAGCGTTGCGGCACGTGTCGTCAGTGATTCGGGGTGGACGATGGCCACCCGAGCCGCCGATCCGACGAGTTCGGCCAGACGAGCCGAGACACCAGGGCCGATCTCGACCCGGTAGGGCCGCTCGGCATTGACCTCGAGGCTCCGGGTCACCGGGACCCGCCCAGCAGCTCGAGGATCGCGTCGACCAGTGCCTCGGGCCGACGGTCGGTGGTGTCGATCTCATGGCGGGCGACCTCCCGGTAGAGGGGTTCGCGCTCGGCCTGCAATCGCTCCAGATTGGCCCGAACGTCACCCAGCACCAGCGGTCGCATCACGTTCATGCCCACCCGCCGGGTGGCGTGGGTCACCGACACCTGCAGCCAGATGACGTCGTGACCGGCCAGGGCGTCGCGGATCTGGTCGTCCATCACGGCCCCTCCACCCAACGACAGCACCCGCTTGGCGGGCTCGTCGGGCGGTCCCAGGAGCTCGAGCGTGGTGTCCCGCTCCAGTCCGCGGAAGTGGGCCTCCCCCTCGTCCACGAAGATCTCGGCGATGGTCTTGGCGGCCCGGTCCTCGATCACCTGGTCGACGTCGACGAACTCCAACCCCAGTCGCGCGGCCAGAGCACGTCCGAGGGTGGTCTTGCCCGAGGCCGGTGGGCCGACGAAGACGATGGTCACCCGAGCCCCCGTGCCCGCACGTCGGCCAGGTAGGCCTCGGCGTTGCGTCGGGTCTCGGCGACCGAGTCGCCGCCGAACTTCTCGAGCGCCACCTCGGCCAGCACCAGGGCGACCATGGCCTCGGCCACCACCCCCGCAGCCGGTACCGCGCAGACGTCGGAACGCTGGTGGTGGGCCTTGGCCGGCTCACCGGTCGACACGTCGAGGGTCCGCAGCGCGCGGGGCACGGTCGCGATGGGCTTCATGGCCGCTCGCACCCGCAGCAGTTCACCGGTGCTCATGCCGCCCTCGGTACCGCCCGAGTGCTGGCTGAGCCGGTGGATGCCGTCAGCACCCGGTTCGATCTCGTCGTGGGCGAGGGATCCGCGCACGCGGGCCAGTCCGAACCCGTCACCCAGTTCCACACCCTTGATGGCCTGGATGCCCATCAGGGCGTAGGCCAGTTTGGCGTCCAGCTTGCGATCGCCCTGGGAGTGGGAACCCAGGCCCGGGGGCAGGCCCCAGGCCAGCACCTCGACCACGCCACCGAGGGTGTCGCCCTCCCGGTGACAGGCCTCCACCTCCTCGAGCATGGCCGCAGAGGCCTCGGGGTCGAAGCAGCGCACCGGATCGGCGTCGATGGCCTCGAGATCGCTCAGCGTGGGGAACAGCCCCTTGGCCGCCTGCACGGGGCCCAGTTCGACGACGTGGGAGAGCACGGTGATGCCCAGCGCCTGCTGCAGGAAGGCCTTGGCGATGGCGCCCAGGGCAACCCGGGCCGCCGTCTCGCGGGCCGAGGCACGCTCCAGGATGGGGCGGGCCTCGTCGAAGTCGTACTTCTGCATGCCGGCCAGGTCGGCGTGACCGGGACGGGGCCGGGTCAGGGGCGCGTTGCGGGCCTGCTCCGCGAGCACCTCGGCGGGGACCGCGCCGGGGCTCATCGCCTCTTCCCACTTGGGCCACTCGGTGTTGCCGATGGTGAGCGCGATCGGCGAACCCAGGGTCTCGCCGTGGCGGAATCCCCCGAGGAGGGTGAGTGCGTCGGCCTCGAACTTCATGCGTGCGCCCCGGCCGACTCCCAGCCGGCGGCGGGACAGGTCTCGTCCGATCTCCTCGGTCGAGACCCGCACGTGGGCCGGGATGCCCTCCATGGTGGCGACCAGGGCTTGGCCGTGGGATTCCCCCGCAGTCAGGTAACGCAACATGCCGATCAGTCTCTCAGGTTTGGATTCGCGCCGTCGCTGCGTCTTGCGCGGCGGCTCGCAGCAGGTCGAAGCCGACCTCACGTCCCGTGTGCCACCGGATCTGCTCGACGGCCTGGCCGGCGAGCAGGTCGAGTCCGTTGAGCACGACCGAACCGAGCCGTGCCGCGGCCGTCGCCAACGGGGTGGGCCACGGGTCGTAGACCGAGTCGAAGACCACAGACGCCGAGGCGGCGAGGCGATCGGCATGGGGGGTGGCACCCGCGGCGGGAACGGTCGAGACGATCACGTCGGACGAGGGCACCGCTCCCCCCAGCCGGATCGGCGAGACACCCACCCCCAGCCGCTCCCCCAGAGCCACCAGACCAGCGGCACGGGCCGGTTCACGGGCCACCACGACCGCCTCGCGCACGCCCAACTGGGCGAGCCCGACCAGGGCCGACCGGGCCGTGGCCCCGTTCCCGACGATGGTCGCGGTGGCGAATCCGGTCACGCCGGCGGCGCCGAACGCCACCCCGTACCCGGGCACGTCGGTGTTGCGGACGATCGCACCGCCCACCGCGCGCGGGTCCCGCACCCAGGTGTTGGCCGCACCGGTGAGCAGCACCGTCTCGTCCGGCTCGCCGAGGCTGACCAAGTCATCCTTGTGGGGGGCGGTGACGCTCAGGCCGCGCCAGGAGTCGTCCAACGAGTCGACGAAGGCGGCCACCCCACCCGGGGGCACGTCGACGGCGGAGTAGTCCCAGTCGAGGCCGAGCGCCGCATAGGCCGCGCGGTGGATGGCCGGGGAGAGGGAGTGGGAGACCGGGTGCCCGATCACCGCACACCGGGTCAGCACTTGCCCGGGTTGCTCTGGCACCAAGCCTGGAACTTCTTGACGTTCTTGTTGTGGTCGGCCAGCGTCTTGGCGAAGGCCGTCTCACCGGTGTCGGGATTGACCACCACGAAGTACAGGAAGTCGGTCTTGGTCGGGTTGACGGCGGCCGTCAGCGCCAACTTGCCCGGGTTGCTCACCGGGCCGGGCGGCAGACCCTTGTTGACATAGGTGTTGTACGGGGACTTGACCGCCCGCTCCTTGTTGGTGGTGGTCAGTCGTCCCTTGATGTTGTTGGCGTAGACGACCGTGGCGTCCGACTGCAGCGGCATGCCGGCCTTGAGTCGGTTGTAGAAGATGCCGGCCACCAGGCCGAGGTCCTTCTCGCCGCGCACCTCCTTCTCGGCGATGCTGGCCACGATCAGCGCGTTGTAGGGGGTGACCCCGATCGCCTTGGCCCGGTCGGCGAAGTTCAGGTCGGTGATCACGGTGTTGAACTGCCTGACCTGTGCGCTGCCCAGTTCGGCGGCGGTGGGGCTGTCGTCGACCTCGTAGGTCTCGGGGAACATGATCCCCTCGGCGTTCTTGGCCGGAACCCACGCGGGGGCGCCCAGCGCCTTGGTGTTCTGCTCCGCTGCCTTCATGTCGGCTGGTTTGATCTTGGTGGCCTTCTCGATGATCGGCCACTGTTCGGTGAGCCGCAGGCCCTCGGGCAGGGTGACGCGGGTGCGCTCGATGTTCTTGGGATCGGCCAGGTAGTTGAAGGCAGCCTCGGCCGAGATCTGGGTGCGCAGTTTGTAGCGTCCGGCCTGGATGTCCTTCGAGCCCGCCTCGGCGGCGGTCACCTTGCGCCACGGCTTCATCGACTTGATCACGCCGGCGTCGAGCAGGATGAACCCGATCTGGTTCATCCCGGCACCGCGGGGCACGGTCACCATCACGTCCTGGACACCCGCCGAACCCAGGTAGTCGTCGGTGGTCCGGTAGGCGATGTAGGCCTTGTTCGCGTAGTGGTAGGTGGCCCAGCCACCCCCGACGAGCACCGCGAGCGAGAGCAGCACGGCGAAGGCACTACGCGTGTGGTAGAGCACCTTCTTCCAGTTGTACTTGCCCTCGTTGTCGACGAACAGACCGCTCACGCAGTGCCCCTTCCAAGTCGGCCGGTCAGACCCGGCGCCGGGTCTCCAACGCCTGCTCAAGGATGCCCACTGCGGCAGCCTGATCGATGATCCCGCGCCGCTGACGAGCGTTCTTGCCAGCCTGCATGAGTCTACGTGACGCCTCCGCCGTGCTCATCCGCTCATCGACCAGCACCACGGGCACCGGCGCCACGGTCGTCCGCAGTTCGGCCAGCACCCCGCGCATGTACTCCACAGCGGGGCCCTCCTGCCCGGCGAGGTTCCGCGGCCAGCCCAGCACCACCTCGACGGGTTCGTACTCGGCGACCAGCACCGCGACCCGCCGGAACGGCTGGTCGCGTGCCGGGATGGTCTCGACGGGGTGGGCCATCAGACCGTCCCGGTCGCTGTAGGCGACTCCCACCCGGGCCTTGCCCCAGTCGAAGCACAACCGGACACCCCGCTGGTCGCCGAGGGCGTCCAGCACGGGGGGCAGGTCGTCGGGCACGTCGGTGGGCACGCGGTCAGACCAGTGCTTGGGCGATGGCCGCCAGTGCGTCGGCGGCGCCGGCGCCGTTGGTGCCGCCGCCCTGGGCCAGATCGTCCTTGCCGCCACCGCGCCCGCTGAGCGGGACGGTGCCGACCGACACCAGTTGTCCGGCCTTGGCGCCCAGCTCACGGGCCGCCTGGGTGGTCGCCACCACCAGTGCGGGCTTGTCGCTGGTACCACCCACGGCGGCCACGACAGCGGCCTGCTCGGACAGCCGGCCTCGCAGGTCGGTGACCAGACCGCGCAGGTCGTTGCCGCCGACACCGGGCACCTCGAGGGCGAGCAGGTGGTAGCGGCCGACGGTGCGTACCTGGTCGAGCATCTGCCCGGCCTGTGCCTGCAACTGGGCGGCCCGCAGTTCGGCGATCTGCTTCTCGGCCTGCTTGAGGTCGGCGACGAGCTTCTGCACCCGATCGGTCAGTTGCTCGGGCTGCACCTTGAGCACGTCGGTCAGTCCGTGCACGAGGGCACGCTCGGCCGCCAGGTGGGAGAAGGCATCGGTCGAGACCAACGCCTCGACACGACGGGCGCCCGACCCGATGGACTGCTCGCCCAGCAATGCCATCAGCCCGATCTGCGACGAGGTCTGCACGTGCGTGCCACCGCAGAGCTCACGCGACCAGGGTCCACCCATCTCGACCATGCGGACGATGGCGGGGTACTTCTCCCCGAACATCGCCATGGCCCCCATCGACTTGGCCTGCTCCAGCGGCATCTGCGTGTCGGTGATCGTCAGGTTGTCCTTGATCGCGACGTTGCAGCGTTCCTCGATCTCGGCGCGCAGCGCGTCGGAGAGTCCCGCCTGGGCCGAGTAGTCGAAGCGCAGGTAGCCCGGCTTGTTGTAGGAGCCGGCCTGGGTGGCTCCGGAGCCGACCAGTTCGCGCAGCGCGGCGTGCAGCACGTGGGTGGCGGTGTGGGCCTGGCAGGCCCCGAGGCGATTGACACCGTCGACGGCGGCCTCCACCTGGTCACCCACGGCGAGGTCCCCGTTCACGGCGACCTTGTGCACGACGAGCCCCGGGACGGGGCGTTGGACGTCGAGCACCTCGAGGTCGAAACCGCCCGCCTTGATCACCCCGGCGTCGGCGTCCTGACCGCCTGACTCGGCGTAGAAGGGGGTCTCGGCGAGCACCACCTCGACGACGGAACCGGCGGCGGCGTGGTCGACGACGCTGCCGTCGCTGATGATGCCGCGCACGCGGGTGGGCACGACGAGGTCGGTGTAGCCCAGGAACGGGGTCTCACCGTGTTCGCGGAGGCCGCGGTAGACGTCGACGGAGACACCGCCGGTCTTCTTGGCCCTGGCATCGGCCTTGGCGCGGTTGCGCTGTTCGGTCATCAACCGGGTGAACGCACCGCGGTCGACGTCGAGCCCCTGCTCGGCAGCCATCTCGAGGGTGAGGTCGATCGGGAACCCGTAGGTGTCGTGCAACTGGAAGGCCTTCTCGCCCGACAGCGTGGTGCCCTGGTCGGCGCGCACCTGGTTGGCCGCGGTCTCGAACAACTGGGTGCCACTGGTCAGGGTGCGCGAGAAGGTCGCCTCCTCGGCCTCGGCCGCGGCCGCGGTCTGCTGCCAGGCCTGTTCCACCTCGGGGTAGGACTCGCTCATCGCCTGCCGGGACACGTCGAGCAGGTCGACCAGCGAGGTGCCCTGGTAGCCGAGCAGACGCATCGACCGCACGGATCGGCGCAACAGGCGGCGCAACACGTAGCCACGGGCCTCGTTCCCGGGGCGGACACCGTCACTCATCAACATCAGCCCTGACCGCACGTGGTCGGCGATCACCCGCAGGCGCACGTCGTCCTCGGGATCGGCGCCGTAGACCTTGCCCGAGAGCTCGGCGGCGCGCTCGATCACCGGCGAGACCTGGTCGATCTCGTAGAGGTTGTGCTTGCCCTGCAGCAGGGTCGCCATCCGTTCCAGCCCGGCACCCGTGTCGATGTTCTTGGTGGGCAGTGGCCGGGCGACGTCGAAGTCGTCCTTGGCGCGGACCGCCGACAGTTCCTCCTGCTGGAAGACGTTGTTCCAGATCTCGAGGTACCGCTCGTCGTTGACGTCCGGACCCCCGTCGGGGCCGAACTCGGGGCCGCGGTCGAAGAAGACCTCGGAGTCGGGTCCACCGGGCCCGGGAACCCCCATGTGCCAGTAGTTCTCCTTGAGGTCACGCCGCCAGATGCGTTCGTCGGGCATGCCGATGGAGCGCCAGATCTCGAGTGCCTCGACGTCCCCCTCGGGATAGGCGGGGTGGAAGCCCGGGCCGAGCACCGAGACGGAGATGCGGTCGGGGTCGAAACCGAGGTTGCCGTCCTCGACGGACCCGGTGAGGAACTCCCAGGTCCACGGGATCACCTCGGCCTTGAAGTAGTCGCCGAAGGAGAAGTTGCCCAGCATCTGGAAGAAGGTGCCGTGACGGGTGGTCTTGCCGACCTCGTCGATGTCGAGGGTGCGGATGCACTTCTGGACCGAGACGGCCCGGCTCCACGGCGCCGGCACCTCGCCGGTGAAGTAGGGCACCATCGGCACCATGCCGGCGACCACGAACAGCAGATTGGGGTCGTTGTGCACCAGCGAGACGCTGGGGACGACGGCGTGGCCGCGTCGTCGGAAGAACTCGACGTAGCGGCGGCCAACTTCTGCGGTCTTCATCGGTGATCCTCGGGTTGTCTTGTTTCCTGCGGTCGTGGTGCGGCCGGTGTCAGCGCCCGCGGGGCGAGCCAAGCCTACCGGCAACTGCTCAGTGACCGAGGAGCCGCCGGATGGCCTCGAGTTGGCTGCCGATCGCTGCCTCGTTGCCGTGGTCGGTCGGCTGGTAGTAGTGGGTGCCCTCGAGTTCGTCGGGCAGGTACTGCTGCCGGGCCACCCCGGGGTCGAGGTCGTGCGGGTACACGTAGCCCTGACCGTGGCCGTAGGTCTTCGCCCCCGCGTAGTGGGAGTCACGCAGGTGGGCGGGGACCAGACCCACCTTCCCCGCCTGCACGTCGGCGCGGGCGGCTGCGATGGCGGTGGTGACCGCGTTCGACTTGGGGGCCACGGCGGCGGCGATGGTGGCGTGGGCGAGGGTGAGTTGCGCCTCCGGCATACCGATCAACTGGACCGTCTGAGCGGCGGCGACCGCCGTCTGCAACACCGACGGTGCCGCCATGCCGATGTCCTCCGAGGCCAGGATCATGAGTCGGCGGGCGATGAAGCGGGGGTCCTCCCCCGCCTCGAGCATGCGGGCCAGGTAGTGCAGCGACGCGTCGACGTCGGAGCCTCGCACACTCTTGATGAAGGCGCTGATCACGTCGTAGTGCTGGTCGCCGTCCTTGTCGTAGCGAACCGTGGCGCGGTCGACGGCCTTGGCCACGATCTCGGGAGTGATCCGGGTCTCCCCCAGCGCCTCGGCTCCCGCCGCGGCCTCCTCGAGATAGGTCAGCGACCGCCGGGCGTCACCCTGGGCCAGCCGGACGATGGTGGCCCTCGCCTCCGGATCGAGCGTGAACGGTTCACCCGAGGCGCTACGGACACCGCGCTCGTCGGTGAGCCCCCGGTCGACCAGGGTGCCGATGTCGTCGTCGGTCAGCGGCTTCAGGGTGAGCAGCAGCGAACGTGACAGCAGCGGAGAGATCACCGAGAAGCTCGGGTTCTCGGTGGTGGCCGCGATCAGCGTCACGAGCCGGTTCTCGACCGCGGGCAGGAGTACGTCCTGCTGGGCCTTGGAGAACCGGTGGACCTCGTCGATGAACAGCACGGTTCCGCGTCCGCGAGCCAGCTCACGCGAGGCGGTGTCGAGTTCCTCGCGCACCTGCTTCACCCCGGCCGTCACGGCAGAGATCTCGACGAACCTGCGGTTCGTGGAGTGCGAGACCACCGAGGCGATGGTGGTCTTGCCCACCCCGGGCGGTCCCCAGAGGAAGACAGACATCGCCTGGCTGCCGTCGGCCAGCCGACGCAGCGGTGAACCGGGGCCGAGCAGGTGCTGCTGGCCGACGATCTCGTCGATGCTGCGCGGACGAAGCCTCACCGCCAACGGCTGACCGCCCTGCCGGGCGCCGCCCAACGATCCACCGGCTGTCGGTGCGGTGCCGGGGTCGGGGTTGCCGAACAGGTCAGTCATGGCTCAGTGTCAGTCGCGGGTCAGGCCGGGTAGTGGGTGCGCAACCACTCCACGGTTGCCTCCCAGGCAGCGTCGGAGGCCTGGGCGTGGTGGAACTGCGGGGCGGGGTTGTCAAAGGCGTGACCGGCGCCCTGCCACAGCTTCACCTCGGCGCCGTTGTGCTGCACCACCTCGCAGATGTTCTCCACCGCGTCGGTGGTCAGGTAGGCGTCGGCGTCGCCGAAGTGGTGCAGGCTCGGTACTGTCACCGCTTCGCCGTCGACCAGGTTCGGCAGCGCAGACCCGTAGTAGCTCACCAGGGCGTCGGCTCGCTCACCGTCGGCCGCCCCCTGCAGGGCTGCGTAGGCCAGGCCACCACCGAAGCAGAAGCCGACCAGGGCCACCCGGCCGCCGGTGCGAGGTTCACGGCGCAGGGAGGCGATGACCAGCCGCACGTCGTCGACCGCCTGCTGCCAGTCGACCTGCTGCATCAGGGCGACACCGCGCTCCAGCGAGTCGTCGCCGTTCTCGTCGACTGCGTCAGCGCCGATGCGCCAGTACAGCTGCGGCAGGGCGACGGTGTAGCCGAGGGCCGCCAGGTCACGGGCGCGAGTGCGCATGTACTGCGAGCGTCCGAAGATCTCGTGCACCAACACGATGGCCGCACCCGACCCCTCGGGTGACTCCACCAGTTCGATCGGGACGGTGGCCTCAGGCATCGAGCTTCTCGACCTTCTTCTCCGGCGCATCCTTCTTCTCCGGTCGGGCGTCGACGCCCGCCTCCTTGCGCTGCTGGGCCGTGATCGGCGCAGGTGCCTGGGTGAGCGGGTCGAAACCGCCACCGGACTTCGGGAAGGCGATCACGTCGCGGATGGTGTCGAAACCGCCCAGCAGCATGACCAGCCGGTCGAGGCCGAATGCGATGCCGCCGTGCGGGGGCGCGCCGAACTGGAAGGCGTCGAGCAGGAAGCCGAACTTCTCCTGTGACTCCTCGGGCGAGAGGCCCATCACCTTGAAGACGCGCTCCTGCACGTCGCGGCGATGGATACGGATCGACCCGCCACCGACCTCGTTGCCGTTGCAGACGAAGTCGTAGCCGTAGCTCAACGCCGAACCCGGATCGGTGTCGAAGGTCTCCATGGACTCCGGACGAGGCGAGGTGAAGGCGTGGTGCACGGCCGTCCAGGAGCCACGACCGAGGGCGACGTCACCCGAGGCGACGGCGTCGGAGGTCGACTTGAACAGCGGGGCGTCGACCACCCACAGGAAGCTCCAGGCGCTCTCGTCGATCAGGCCGCAGCGGCGTCCGATCTCGAGACGGGCCGCACCCAGCAGTTCCTGGGTGGTCTCGCGGGCCCCCGCGCCGAAGAAGATGCAGTCACCGGGCTTCGCCCCCACCCGCTCGGCGATGCCTGCCCGCTCGGCCTCGGAGATGTTCTTCGAGACCGGGCCACCCAACTCACCCTCGGACGAGATGGTGATGTAGGCGAGGCCGCGGGCACCGCGCTGCTTGGCCCACTCCTGCCAGGCATCGAACTGCCGGCGGGGCTGGTCGGCGCCGCCGGGCATCACCACGGCACCGACGTAGGGGGCCTGGAACACGCGGAACGGGGTGTCGGAGAAGAAGTCGGTGACCTCGGTCAGTTTCAGGTCGAAGCGCAGGTCGGGCTTGTCGGAGCCGTAGGAGTCCATCGCCTCGTGCCAGGTGATCCGCGGCAACGGCGAGGGCAGGTCGACACCGATCAGCTTCCAGCAGTTGGCCATCACCGATTCGGCCAGTTCCATGACATCGTCCTGGTCGACGAAGCTCATCTCGATGTCGAGTTGGGTGAACTCGGGCTGGCGGTCGGCGCGGAAGTCCTCGTCGCGGTAGCAACGCGCGATCTGGTAGTAGCGCTCGAGGCCCGCGACCATCAACAACTGCTTGAACAGTTGGGGGCTCTGCGGCAGCGCGTACCAACTGCCGGGGTGCAGCCGGGCCGGCACGAGGAAGTCACGAGCGCCCTCGGGGGTCGAACGGGTCAGGGTGGGGGTCTCGACGTCGACGAACTCCCGCTCGTCGAGCACCTCCCGGATGGCCCGGGTCACCTTGGAGCGCAACCGGATCGCCTCGGCCTGCCGCGGCCGACGCAGGTCGAGGTAGCGGTACTTCAGGCGGGCGTCCTCACCCACGGTGACCCGCTGGTCGATCTGGAAGGGCAGCGGCGCGGCAGCGTTGAGCACCTCGAGGTCGGTGATCGCGACCTCGATCTCACCGGTGGGCAGGTCGGGGTTGGCGTTGCCCTCGGGCCGGGCCTCGACCACACCGGTCACCTTGATGCAGAACTCGTTGCGCAGGTCGTGGGCCCCCGACGACTCGAGGATCTCGTCACGGACGACGACCTGGGCGATGCCGGAGGCGTCGCGCAGGTCGATGAAGGCGACCCCACCGTGGTCGCGGCGCTTGGCCACCCACCCGGTGAGGGTGACGGTCCGTCCGGCGTGTTCCGCGCGGAGCGTGCCTGCTTCATGGGTTCTGAGCATGGTTGTCCTTTTCCGTTGTTGCGTGCGCATCGACAGTGCGCCCGCGTGTGTGGCTGGAGGCCCGGGCCAAGCCTAGGTCAGGCAGGGTGGATGACGCGCGGGAAAAGATCCTCGCTCGGTGGCTGCCATTCCGCGGCGGAGGCGTCGACCTGGTCGCCCGAACGGATGTCCTTCACCTGACCGTTCGCACCACCGAACCAGACATAGGGGATCCCCCGTCGGTCTGCATGCCTGATCTGGCGCCCGAACTTGTCAGCCTTGGGTGCCACCTCACAGGGGATGCCGCGGGACCGTAGCGCGGTGGCGACCTCGACGGCGACGGTTCGGTCGTCCTCGCTGTCGACAGCGACCAGGACGCAACTGGGCACCGAACGGTTCGCCGTCAGCACACCCCGGCCCAGCAGCGGCGCCAGGATGCGGGTCACCCCCACCGAGATGCCGACACCCGGGAAGGTGCGCTTGCCGTCACTGGCGAGCGCGTCGTAACGGCCGCCGGCCGAGATGGTGCCCAGCGACTCGTAGCCGACCAGTTCGATCTCGAAGACGGCACCGGTGTAGTAGTCGAGGCCGCGGGCGATGGACAGGTCGGCCACCGCTCGTCCCGGGAAGTGACGGGCGACCAGCGCGATCAGTGCGGAGAGCTCGTCCAGCCCGGTGCGCAGCAGGTCGTTGTCGAGTTCGGGGTGGTCGGCCACCAGCGAGAGCACGCGGTCGACGAACGAGGAGTCCTCCGAACGGATGGCGGCCAGGGCCAGCACCGGTTCGATCTGGTCGGGGGTGAGCCCACACTCGTCGGCCAGCAGGGTGGCGACCCCGTCGCGTCCGATCTTGTGGATCTTGTCGACCCGCTGGATGACGGCCAGCGCGTCGACCACTCCCAGCCCGTCGTAGAACCCCTGGGCGAGCTTGCGGTTGTTCACCCTCATCAGCACCGGGGGCAGGTTCAACTGGGTGTGCATCTTCTCGAAGGCCTCGAGCGCGACCAGCACCACCTCGGAGTCGTGGTGGGCGGCGAGGGTGTCCTGGCCGACGACGTCGATGTCGGCCTGGCAGAACTCGCGGTAGCGACCCTCCTGCGGTCGTTCCCCCCGCCACACCTTCTGGATCTGGTGGCGGCGGAAGGGGAAGACCAGGTGGCCAGCGTTCTCGAGCACGTAGCGCGCGAAGGGTACGGTCAGGTCGAAGTGCAGACCCAGTTCCGCGGTGTCGTCGGCGGCCGCGTGCAGCCGCTTGACCGTGTACACCTCCTTGGTGATCTCACCCTTGCGGTTCAACTGCTCCAGCGGCTCGACCGCCCGGGTCTCGATCCGGCCGAACCCGTGCAACTCGAAGGTCTCCCGCAGGAGCGTGATCAGCTGTTGCTCGACGGCCGACTGTGCCGGCAGGTACTCGGGGAATCCGGAGAGCGGTTGGGGACGAGCCACAGCGTGATCTTTCCTCAGGGCGGAAGGGGTGGGGGGCGGAAGGGGTGAGCGCGCCGACCAGCCTATCGGGCAAGATGGACCCATGAGCGAATCCACAGGTCCTGCCAGCTTCGGCCGAGTCGAAGAAGATGGCACGGTCTTCGTCACCACGTCCGCAGGCGAGCGACGAGTCGGCCAGGTGCCCGATGTTCCGCCCGCCGAAGCCCTGGAGTTCTTCGTGCGTCGCTTCCTGGCGCTCGAGACCGAGGTGAGCCTGGCCGAGGCGCGCATAGGTTCCGGAGCGCTGGGCGGCGACGAGGCACGCAAGAAGGTGGACGCGTTGACCACGCAGATCGGTGAGGCCAATGCGGTCGGCGACCTCGACGGTCTGCTGGCCCGCCTGCAGGCTCTGGCGCCGACGCTCGCCGCCAAGCAGGAGGCCAAGCGCGCGGAACGGGCCGAGGCGCACGCCCGCACGAAGCAGGCCAAGGAGGGCATGGTCACCGAGGCCGAGAAGCTCGCGGCCGGCAATGACTGGCGAGACGGGGTCAATCGCTTCCGCACCCTGCTCGAGGAGTGGAAGGCGCTCCCCCGCATCGACAAGGCCACCGACGACGACCTGTGGCACCGCTTCTCGTCGGCCCGCACCACCTACACCCGCCGCCGCAAGGCCCAGTTCGCCGAGCGCAACGCGGCCCGCTCCACGGCCCAGCAGGCCAAGGAACAGATCATCGCCGAGTCGGAGGAGCTGGCCAAGACCGAGGACTTCGGTGTTGGCGCGGCCGGGTTCCGCGACCTGATGAACCGGTGGAAGGCGGCCGGTTCGGCCCCCCGGGGCGTCGACGACAAGTTGTGGGCCCGGTTCCGGGCCATCCAGGACGAGTTCTTCGGGCGCCGCAACGCGGTGCTGGACGAGCAGAACGCCGAGTTCACCGAGAACCAGAAGGCCAAGGAGGCCCTGCTCGACCAGGCCGAGGCCAGCATCCTGCCGGTGACCGATGCGGAGGCCGGCAAGGCCGCCTACCGCGACTTCCTCGCCAAGTTCAACGAACTGGGCAAGGTGCCGCGTGATGCCATCCGCACCCTCGACGACCGGGTGCGCAAGCTCGACCAGGCCGTCAGGAACGCGGAGGCGGAACAGTGGCGTCGCACCGATCCCGAGGCCCGTCAGCGCGCGCAGGACACGGTCGACATGTTCACCGCGCAGATCGACAAGCTGACCGCCCAGCGCGACAGCGCCGAGCAGTCGGGCAACAGCAAGGCCGCGAAGGAGGCGGACGCCTCCATCGCCACCTACACCTCGTGGCGCGAACAGGCCCAGAAGGCGCTGGACGAGTTCACCGCCTGAGGCCCAACCACCGGAGGCTCACTGCCTGACCCGGAACGTGTCGTAGACCCCCGGTACCCGCCGGATCGCCTTCAACAGGTGGTCGAGGTGCCGGGGGTCTGCCGACTCGAAGGTCATGCGGAACTTGAACAGCCGGTCCTTGGTCTGGTTCATGTTGATCGACAAGATGTTGACGTGCTGCTCGGCCAGGGTGCGGCTGACGTCCGAGAGCAGACCCGCCCGGTCGAGCCCCTCGATCTGGATGGCCACCAGGTAGCCCTGCTGGGCGTTCTGTGCCCAGGTGACGTCGAGGATGCGCTCGGGGGTGTTCAGCAGGTTGTCGGCGTTGGTGCAGTCCCGCCGGTGCACCGACACCCCGTCGCCGCGGGTGACGAACCCGATGATGTCGTCGCCCGGTAGCGGCAGGCAGCACTTGGCCAGCTTGACGTAGACGTCGGGGTCGCCGGCGACGATCACCCCCGACTCGGAGGTCCGGCGCGAGAGGTTGATCGGCAACGGCCGGTCCTCGAAGGACTCCTCGCGGGCGTTCTCGACCCCACCCTCGGTGCGCAGCAACAGCTCGACCACGTGCTGGGTGCCCACCGAACCGTCACCGATGGCGGTGTAGAGGGCGTTGACGTCCGACAGCCGCAGGTCGTCGGCCACGGCCGTCAGGTGTTCGAGGGTGAGCAGCCGCTGCAGCGGCACCCCCGACTTGCGCAGTTGCTTGGCGAGCAGGTCCTTGCCCTTGTCGGCCGACTCCTCGCGGCGCTCACGGGTGAAGTGCTGCTTGATCTTCTGGCGAGCCCTCGGGCTGGCGACGAAGGCGAGCCAGTCGCGCGAGGGACCGGCGTGCTCGTTCTTCGAGGTGAGCACCTCCACCACGTCACCATTGGCCAGCTTGGTGTCCAGCGGCACCAGTCGCTGGTTGACCCGAGCACCGATGCATCGGTTGCCCACCTCGGTGTGCACCGAGTAGGCGAAGTCGACGGGGGTGGAGTCGGTGGGCAGTGCCACCACGTCACCCTTGGGCGTGAAGACATAGACCTCGCTCGACTGGATCTCGAACCTCAGCGAGTCGAGGAACTCGCCGGGGTCGTCGGCCTCGTGGCTCCACTGGTTGAGCGAGTGCACCCAGGCCAGGTCGGTGGCCTCGGCCGAGTCGTTGCTGCCCTGCTTGTACTTCCAGTGGGCGGCCACACCCAGCTCGGCCCGCCGGTGCATCTCGTGGGTGCGGATCTGCAGCTCCACGGGCTTGCCGCCGGGGCCCAGCACCGTCGTGTGGAGGGACTGGTACATGTTGTACTTCGGCATCGCGATGTAGTCCTTGAACCGGCCGGGCAGCGGGTTCCAGCGCACGTGCATCACGCCGAGGGCGGAGTAGCAGTCGCGGTTGCTGTCGACCAGGATGCGCAGCCCGATCAGGTCGTAGATCTCGGAGAACTCGCGACCGCGCACCACCATCTTCTGGTAGATCGAGTAGTAGTGCTTCGGACGACCGTAGACGCTGGCCTTGATGCCTGCCGCAGCCAGGTCGTCCTCGACCGTGGCGATCACCTCGCGCAGGGCGCGATCGCGTTGGGGTGCACTCTCGGCCACGAGGCGGACGATCTCGTCGTAGACCTTGGGTTGCATGGTCGAGAAGGCCAGGTCCTCCAGCTCCCACTTGACGGCGTTCATGCCGAGTCGGTGTGCCAGTGGGGCGAAGATCTCGAGGGTCTCCTTGGCGATCCGGTTCTGCTTGTCGGGGCGAAGGAAGCCCAGGGTGCGCATGTTGTGCAGACGGTCGGCGAGCTTGATCACCAGCACCCTGATGTCGCGGCTCATCGCGATCACCATCTTGCGCAGCGTCTCGGCCTTGGCCGAGTCGCCGTACTGCACCTTGTCGAGCTTGGTCACACCGTCGACCAGCCCGGCCACCTCCTCGCCGAAGTCGGCGGTGAGCTGCTCCATGGTGTAGCTGGTGTCCTCGACCGTGTCGTGCAGCAACGCTGCCACGAGGGTGGGTTCGGTCATGCCCAGTTCGGCCAGGATCGAGGTGACCGCCAGTGGATGGGTGATGTAGGCGTCGCCCGACTTGCGCAACTGGCCCCGGTGGTAGTGCTCGGCGGTGTGGTAGGCCCGCTCGAGCAGTTGCAGGTCGGCCTTGGGGTGGTTGGCCCGCACGACCTTGAACAGGGGGTCGAGCACTGCCGACTGCGGACTCTTGACCGCACCGAGACGGGCCAGGCGTTGGCGCATCCGCAGCCGTGGCTGTTCGGGGCCGGACGTGAATCGCGCCGTTGCCGGGGACTCGGGTTCGGGTTCGGGTACTGGCCGCAGGGCGGCAGGAGATTCAGCCATCACAGCCTCCTTCCGCGGTCGCAGGCCAACTGTACCCGGCTAGTCGTCAGCCTCGCTCGGCGCCAGCACGGCACCGCCCTCCGACTTGCGGACGACGATGAGTTCGTCGCCGAGTTGCAGCCGGTCGACGGTGGAGTCGTAGAACCGTCGCAGGGTGCGGTTGCGGACGACCCCCAGCACCCGGTCGTCGCTGACCTGGCGGGGGCTGAGGCCCACCTCGTCCTGCTTGACGGGCCGTTGCACCACCTCGAGGCCCTCACCGTGGGAGAGCAGGTCCTCGATGATGTTGCCGACGTAGGGGTTGACCGACGACAGGCCCATCAGGCGTCCGACGGCATCGGAACTGGTGACGACCATGTCGGCGCCGGACTGGCGCAGCAGCGGCACGTTCTCGTGTTCGCGCACCGAGACCACGATGTGTGCGCGAGGGTTCAGCTGGCGCACGGTCAGGGTCGTGAGGATGGCGGCATCGTCACGGTTGAGGGTGATGATCACCTCGCGGGCCTTCGAGATCTCGGCACGGCGCAGCAACGAACGGCGGCTGGCGTCGCCGGTGAACGCGGCCAGCCCATCGAGGTTGGCGTCGTTGACGGCGGTCTCGTCCGCGTCGATGACCACGATCCGGTCAAGGGGCACGTCATTGCGGCGCAACGCGTTGATGGCGCTGCGTCCCTTGGTGCCGTAACCGATGACCACGGTGTGGTTGCGCATGCGTTTCCTCCACGAACTGTCGAGCATGCCGCGGCGGCCCTCGTTGGCGAGCACCTGCAGGGTGGTGCCGACCAACAACACGAGGAAGCCGATGCGCAGCGGGGTGACCACGAGGGCGTTGATGAGGCGGGCGTGGGTGGCGAGCGGGGTGATGTCACCGTAACCGGTGGTGGTGATGGTGACCGTCGAGTAGTAGATGGCGTCGATCAGGCTGATCCCGTCACCACCGGTGTTGTCGACGTAGGAGCCGCGGTCGAACCAGACGATCAGGGTCGAGGCCATCAGCAGCAGCAAGGCCGCCCCGAGCCGCTTGCCCAGTTCGACCCAGGGGCTGCTCGAGGTGGGCCGGGGCAGGCTGACCATGATCTGGTCGCGCCAGCCCTTGCCACCCGCCCGCAACGTCGCCATGGCCGCCACCGACTCAGGCCTGCAGCACGGCGGCGCAGGAGTCGATGCCCTCCGACATCAGCCTGGCGCGCCCGTCGAGGAAGCCCAGTTCCATCAACACTGTCACGTGCACCAACTCTGCCCCCAACTGCTTGAGCAGGCCGGCGGTCGCGGAGATCGTCCCCCCGGTGGCCAACACGTCGTCGATCACGAGGGCTCGCCCACCGTGCGGGATGGCGTCCTGGTGCACCGCCAGCGAGTCCTGGCCGTACTCGAGGGCGAAGGTCTCGGTGAACGTCTTGCCCGGGAGCTTGCCCGGCTTGCGGACGGGCACGAACCCCACACCCAGGGCGAGGGCGACGGGGGCGGCGAAGATGAACCCCCGCGCCTCCATGCCCACCACCACGTCGATGTCGCGGGGAGAGGACTCGACCATCGCCTTGACCGCCTCGCAGAACCCGCGGGGTGAGGCGATCAGCGGGGTGATGTCCTTGAACATCACGCCGGGGTTCGGGAAGTCGGGTACGTCACGCACCAGCGACGAGATCAGCTCAACATCTGCCATCGGAGTTCCTTGTCAGCGCTTGCGGTGGCTGCGGGTGCTGCGGGACGGCTGGACACGCACCCCACCACCCGCGTTCGGGGTCGTTGCGAGGGCGGCAGCCGCCGTGGTCTCGGGCCGATCGGCCTGCTCCCGATGGCGCTGCCGGCGCCGCACGAGGGAGGCGCGGTGCTCGGCCATCTCGGGCTCGGCCTCCCGCATCTGCGCCAGCAACGGGGCCGCGATGAAGATGGACGAGTAGGCGCCGGCCACCATGCCGACGAACAGGGCGAGGCCCAGGTCGAGCAGCGGTCCGGTGCCCAGGAAGAACAAGCCGCCCACCAACAGCGCCGCCACGGGCAGAACACCGATGATGGTCGTGTTCACGGAACGGACGAGCACCTGGTTGACGGCGTGGTTCGCCGCCTCGGCGTAGGTGCGGTCACCGGACCGCAGCCCCCTGACGTTCTCGCGCACCTTGTCGAAGACCACGACGGTGTCGTACAACGAGTAACCGAGGATGGTCAGCACGCCGATCAGGGTCGCCGGGGTCACCGCGAAGCCCAACAGGGCGTAGGCGCCGACGGTGAGGACGAGGTCGTGGCCGAGCGCGACGATGGCGGCCACCGACATCTTCCAGTCGCGGAAGTAGCCCCAGATCAGCAGCATGACCAGTCCGACGAACACGACCAGGGCGATGATGCCCTTCTGGGTGATCTGCTTGCCCCAGGACTTGCCGATCAGGGAGTAGGCGATGTCGACCTCCTTGACCTTGAACTCACTGGCGAGGGCCTGCCGCACCGTGGTCACCTCGGCGGTCTCGAGGCTGCGCATCTGCACGCGCACCTGGGAGTCGCCGACGGCAACCGTCGTCACGGAGTCGAGGTCGGGGACGCCCGAGTTCTGCACCACTTCGCGGGCGCGGTCGATCTTGCTGGCCGCCTGAGCCGTCGGAACCTGGAAGCTGGACCCACCGGTGAACTCGATGCCGAGGTTGAGACCGCGGATGCCGAGCCCCAGCAGAGAGATGATCACCAGCGCGGCCGAGATGGCGTAGAACACCTTGCGCTTGCCGACGAAGTCATAGCTGATCTCGCCGGTGTAGAGCTTGTGGGCGAAGGAGTGGTGCTTGTGTTCCGCGTCTGCCATGTCAGGCCTCCTTGCGAATGCGTCGGGTGCGCCGACCCAGCAGTGATTCCCGGGTGACCCCCATGTGGTTGGGGTCCAGGCCGGAGAAACGGCCGCCCTGACCGAAGTACCTGGTTCGTCCGAGCAGGGTCATCAGGGGCTTGGTGAAGAAGAACACGATGGCCAGGTCGATCAGCGTGGTCAGCCCCAGGGTGAACGCGAAGCCCTTCACCGACCCGATCGCGAGCACGAACAGCACGGTGGCGCTCAACAACGAGACGATGTCGGCGATCACGACGGTGCCGCGGGCCTTCGTCCAGCCCGACTCGATCGCCGATCGCAGGGCTCGTCCGTCACGCACCTCGTCGCGGATGCGTTCGAAGTAGATGATGAACGAGTCGGCGGTCACCCCGATGGCGACGATGGCGCCCGCGATGCCGGGCAGGTTGAGGGCCAGCCCGAGTCCGGCGCCCAGCAGCACCATGCAGGTGTAGGTCAGGCCACCGGCCACGACCAGGGTGCCGACGACCACGATGCTGAGGGCCCGGTAGTAGATCATCGAGTAGACCAGCACCAGCGCCAGGCCGATCGCACCGGCGATCAGTCCGGCGTGCAACTGGTCACCACCCAGGGTCGCGGAGATGTTCTCCACCGACGAGATGTCGAAGGCCAGCGGCAGGGCGCCGTACTTGAGCACGTTGGCCAACTCCGCCGAGGATGCCGCGGTGAACTGACCCGAGATCTCGGCCTTCCCACCGGGGATCGGCGACGAGACGCTGGGGGCCGAGATGACCCGCTGGTCGAGCACGATGGCGAACTGGTTCTTGGGTGAGGCCTGCTGGGCGAGGTAGGTCGTCGACTTGGTGAAGGCGCTGGTGCCGGCACCGTTGAAATCGAGGGTGACCACGTAGCCGACCCCCTGCTGCGGGATGCCGGAGGCCGCGTCGTTGACCTGGGTGCCGGGGATCACGACCGGGCCGAGCAGGTACTTCTGCCCGTAGGCGTCGCAGGCGAACAGAGGCTGGTCGGCGACGTCGGGGAACGGGTCACCGCACTGCCAGGTCTGGAACTCGGTGGTGTCCTGGGCGCTGGGCTGCCACGCCAGCAACTGCTCGACCGTCCGCGTCTGCTTGCCCGGGGCCGTGGGGCGAGGGGTCGGCTCGGGCGCGGGAGCGGTGGGCAGTCCAGGAGCGACCGGCGTGGGCGTCGCCGCCGGGGTCGGCATCCCGGGAGCCGACGGCTTGGCGGAGGCGGAGGCACTGGACGATCCGCTGGGGCTCGCCGACGGCGATGCGGTGGCCGGGTCGGCCGGGGTGGACTGGCCGACCTCGTTGACCATGCGGAAACTCAGCTGGGCCGTCTGGCCCACGAGTGAGACGAGTTCGTCGCGGTTGGCGTTGGGCACGCTGACCACGATGTTGGTGCCACCCTCGGTGGTCACCTCGGACTCCCCCACGCCCAGGGAGTCGACCCGCTGCTGGATGATCGTGCGGGCCTGCTCGAGGCTGTCGGCGGACACCGAGCCGGATCCCGTGGAGTTGCGGGCCGTCAGGGTGATGGTGGTGCCACCGCGCAGGTCGAGACCCAGACGCGGCGTCCACTGCTTGGCGACGGCCATCAGGCCGACCAGGCCACAGCAGACCAGCAGGAAGATGGCGAGTGTCCGCGCGGGATGCGGACGATGAGGACTCGTGGTCGCCATCGGGTCAGACCCGCTGCTCTCCCGGCTGGGCCGGCGGATCGAGCTCGTCGAGGTGCTGCTCGTCGCCCGTCTGCTCGGCCTCGCCGGCCAGTTCTGTCTGGTCGTCCAGCTCGCCCTCGTCGTCGGGGTGGGAGTCGTCGTCGTACTCGAACTCCTCCTCGCTGGCGTCGACGGCCTTGATGATCGCGTCCTTCATGGCGGTCACCTCGACACCGGGTGCCAGTTCGACGACGGCCTGCTTCTCACCGAGGTGCTTGATGGTGCCGAAGAGTCCGCCGGCCAGCTGGACGCGGACGCCCGGGGCCAGCGAGTCGCGCAGCGCCTGCTGCTTCTTCGCATGCTCGGCGGCCTGCTTGCGCATGGGGCGGATCAACAGGAGGTAGAAGACGGCGACCAGGCCAACCAGCATGATGATGGTGGACAGGCCTTGGCCGGCGAGCAGCGGTTGCACGATGATTTCTTTCGTCCGGGAACGATGACCCGGCAAGCCTACCGGCAGTCCTGTCAGGCTCCGAACAGGTCGGGTTCGACCTGCCGTGTCGGGTTCTGGGGAGGGGTGAGCCCCAGGTGTTCCCACGCCGCAGGGGTGGCGACCCGCCCCCGGGGTGTGCGCATCAGGAAGCCCTGGCGCACGAGGTAGGGCTCGGCCACGTCCTCGACGGTCTCGGTCTCCTCACCGACGCTGATGGCGAGTGTCGACAGGCCGACCGGGCCGCCGTTGAACTTGCCGCAGATGGCCTGCAGCACCGCCCGGTCGAGCCGGTCCAGACCGATCTCGTCGACCTCGTAGAGCCGCAGGGCCAGGTCGACGGTCTGATGGGTGATCCGGCCGGCGTGGCGTACCTGGGAGAAGTCCCTCACCCGCCGCAGCAGGCGGTTCGCGATGCGGGGGGTGCCCCGGGACCGTCCGGCGATCTCGGCGGCCGACGCGTCGTCGAGCCGGAGCCCGAGCATGGCCGCGGAGCGGGCGACGATCACGGCCAGAGCATCGGTGTCGTAGAAGTCGAGGCTCGCGGTGAACCCGAACCGGTCGCGGAGCGGCCCCGGCAGCATCCCCGCACGGGTGGTGGCCCCCACCAGGGTGAACGGTGGGATGTCGATGGGGATGGCGGTCGCGCCGGGTCCCTTGCCCACGACCACGTCGACGCGGAAGTCCTCCATGGCCAGGTAGAGCATCTCCTCGGCGGGCCGCGCCAGCCGGTGGATCTCGTCGAGGAAGAGCACCTCGCCCTCGACCAGCCCAGACAGGATGGCGGCGAGGTCACCCGCGTGCTGGATGGCCGGGCCCGACGAGATGCGGATGGGCGTCGCCATCTCTGCGGCGATGATCATGGCGAGGGTGGTCTTGCCCAGCCCGGGAGGCCCGGACAGCAGCACGTGGTCGGGCACGGTGCCGCGGTGCTTGGCGGCGTCGAGCACCAGCCCCAACTGGTCACTCACCCGGGGCTGGCCGCCGAACTCCGCCAACGTCGTCGGACGGAGGGCAGCCTCCGATGCCAGTTCCGCCGGATCGACCAGGGGATCGACGGCGCTCATCGGGCAAGGCTCCGCAGGGCGGCCCTCATCAGCTGGCCGACACCGATCGTCGGGTCGTCCGAGACCAGCGGGGCAACCTTCTCGCATGCCGCGTCGGCGTCCTTGCTGCTCCAGCCCAGACCTTGCAGACCGCTCGAGACCTGGTCGCGCCAGGCCTCGTCCCCGCTGGGGGCCCGATCCGGCTGGGGACCGGGGGTGAGACCCAACTGGGCGACCTTGTCCTTGAGTTCGATCACCATCTTCTGGGCTCCCTTGGCGCCGATCCCGGGCACCGAGGTCAGCCTGGCCAGGTCGCCCTGCTGCACGGCGCGGACGAAGTCGGCCGGGGCCACCACCGAGACGACGGCCAGCGCGAGCTTCGGACCCACCCCCGAGGCGGTCTGCACCAGCTCGAAGGCGTCACGTTCCATGGCCTCGGCAAAGCCGTAGAGGGTGAGCGAGTCCTCACGGACCACGAGCGAGGTGTGCAGGTGCAGGGAGTGTCCCGGTCGGGCGGCCGCCGAGGTGGCCGGGGTGCACAGGGCCTTCACCCCGAATCCACCCAGGTCGACCACCACCCAGGTGGCGCCCGCCTCGAGGCAGGTGCCCCGCACTTGGTTGATCATGACCTGCTCCTGTTCGGTGTCCTGCTCCGGTGGGTGGCGGTGGTCCTGGCGCTGTGTTCGGCGACCAGCGCCGCGTACCGGTTGGTGGCGCTGCCCCGCCACAGGTGGGTGATGGCCAGCGCGACTGCGTCGGCGGCATCAGCGGGCTTGGGGGCCTCGGTCAGTCTCAACACCCGCGCGACCATCACACCGACCTGGGTCTTGTCCGCCCGGCCGGAACCGGTGATGGCGGCCTTCACCTCGCTGGGTGTGTGCAGCACCACGGGGATGCCGTGTCGGGCGGCGACCAACATCGCCACGCCGGCGGCCTGGGCGGTTCCGGTGACAGAACTGAGGTTGTGCTGGGCGAACACGCGTTCGACCGCCACCGCGTCGGGACGATGGGTGGTGACCCATTCCTCGATCCCCTGCTCGATCTGCAACAACCGCTTGGCGAGGTCAAGATCGGCCGGGGTGCGCACCACTCCCACGGCGACCAGGCTGGGCGGTCGTCCGACCACGCCCTCGACCACTCCCACGCCACAACGGGTCAGACCGGGGTCGACCCCGAGCACGCGGATTGCCGAACACATGTTCGATACGCTAGCTCATTCCTCCTCGAGGGCTACCGCGACATCCTCGGGCACCTCGACATTGGAGTAGACGTTCTGCACGTCGTCGGAGTCCTCGAGCGCATCGATGATGCGGAACAGTTTCTGGGCCTCGTCCAGGGTCACCGTCTGGGTGAACTCGGGCTTGAACTCGACCTCGGCCGATTCGTAGTCGAGTCCGGCGGCCTCGACCGCCTTGCGCACCTCGACCATCACCGACGGGTCGGAGATCACCTCGAAGGCCTCGCCCTCGTCGACGACGTCCTCGGGCTCGGCGTCCAGTGTCGCCTCGAGCAGGTCGTCCTCGCCGACCTCACGGTCGGACTGCTTCTTCAGCACGGCCACGACACCCTTTCGGGCGAAGATGCGCTGCACGGAGCCGCCATCGGCCATCGAGCCGCCGTTGCGGGTGACGGCCACCCGAACGTCCGAGATGGCGCGGTTGCGGTTGTCGGTGAGGCACTCGATCAGGATCGCGACACCGGCAGGCCCGTAGGCCTCGTACATGATCGTGTCGTAGTTCGCGCCGCCACCGTCTGCACCCGACCCGCGCTTGACGGCGCGGTCGATGTTGTCGTTGGGGACGGAGGTCTTCTTGGCCTTCTGGATCGCGTCGTAGAGCGTGGGGTTGCCAGCGGGGTCACCACCACCGATGCGGGCCGCCACCTCGACGTTCTTGATCAGCTTGGCGAAGAGCTTGCCTCGCTTGGCGTCGATCGCAGCCTTCTTGTGCTTGGTGGTCGCCCACTTGGAATGCCCGCTCATTGGACCCCTTCTACGCGTCGCAGTACCCCGTCATGGTACTCACACCGTTGGCTGTACAGCACCACGGAGTCGGCCTCCTGGTAGCCCAGACGGGCGAACAAC
This sequence comes from Aestuariimicrobium sp. T2.26MG-19.2B, assembly GCF_950101875.1. Lineage (NCBI taxonomy): Bacteria > Bacillati > Actinomycetota > Actinomycetes > Propionibacteriales > Propionibacteriaceae > Aestuariimicrobium > Aestuariimicrobium sp. T2.26MG-19.2B. The sequence continues at coordinate 423,058 of NZ_CATNLW010000002.1, forward strand.
GACACTGCCGCACTGCCCTGTTCGGCCGAGTCGGCGCCACCGGTGTCGACCCCCAGACCGGCCCCCTCGAGCCCGGCATCGGCGAAGCTGATCAACACCCGCCGGAGCAGTGCCTGCCCCAGCCGGCGTCCTCGGTGACTGGGCAGGACCCCGATCCGGTCGGTCCAGCCCTCGCTCCACCCCTGGGCGTCCCAGTCCTGCTGGTAGGCCGATGAGAGCGCGTAGCCCACCACCCGGTCGTCCTCGAGCGCCACGAAGGACCACTCGGGCCGGGAACTGGGTCCGCTGAGCGACCTCTCCCAGTCGAGGCGACCCACCGACTTGGCGCCGGGCAGGTCGGCGAAGGCGAGGTTGTGCGCGATCCGCACCTGCTCGGTGTGGCGCTCGGGGTCGAAGCCGACGATGGTGACGCCGTCGCAGAGTTCGTCGGGCAGGGCGTGGGGGTCGACCTCGTCGAAGGACAGGTGCATGTCGGCGAACCATCGCTCCGGGGTGAACCCGGCCGCGATGAGGCTGTCCCGACGCAGGGTGAGCTTCGTGTCGACGTAGGAGCCGAGCCACAGCGACTCGACACCGGCCTCGAGACCCCACTCACAACCACGTTCGGTCAGCCAGCGCACCAGGTGGTGGCCGATCTGGCGGTGGCGCGCCTGGGGGTGAATCAGCCAGTTGAGCCAGATGCGTGGGTGGTCGGCGTCGTCACGACGCACCAGCAGCCAGCCGGCCGCCAGCATCGCCCCCGAACGGTCCCGACCCACCACCCCGTTGCGTTCCGGCTCGGAGCGGGGGTCGCTGAGGTCCTCGCGCAACTGGTCGCCGCTGGGACGGTCGACCGGGTCGTCGAGCCAGGCGCAGGCCTCGGCCAACTCGGCGAGTTCGTCGACGTCGGTGAGGGTGAGCGGTGACCACTCCAGCATCGGCTCGACCATGAGGTCACTGATGGCGTTCACCGGGGGGCGCTCATCTCTGGGGCAGGAACCGGCGCCGCTCCGCGCTGACCGGCCAGTCCACGACCGACCAGCCGTTCTGTCGGGCCGCCCTCAACAGGCCCACGTCGGGGCTGACCACGACGGGATTGCCGACCGCGGTGAGCATCGGCAGGTCGACGTGGGAGTCGGCATAGGCGTAGCTCTTGGCCAGGTCGTAGCCGTGCAGGGTGGCGTACTGGCGAAGCCAGGCCGACCGGGTCTCACCGACCATCGGGGGGCCGTCGAGGAAGCCGGTGCACACCCCCTGGTCGTCGGTCGACAGTTCGGCCGCCACCACCACGTCGAACAGGTCGGCGATGGGCCGGGTGAACGGGCGAACGGCGCCGGTCAGCAGCACCGTGGTGTGCCCCACCTCACGGTGCTCCTGGATGCGGGTGAGTGCGTCATGGGCCAGTCGATCCATGATGAAGGGCCGCATGCGGGTGTCGACGATGGCGTTCAGTTCGTCCAGCGGCATGCCGGCGTAGCGCCGGTAGACCTGCCGGAGGAAGTTGCCGCGGTCGCGCCGCAGCGAGGCAAGGTAGGCGGGCAGGTGCGAGGCCACCTTTGCGACCTCCTTGACCTGGTCGGTCAGCGGCAGGTCGGGCAGCGTGGCCCACAAGTAGGTCTCGACCACGTTGGTGGCCATCACGGTGCCGTCGAGGTCGAACACGGCCAGCACCGGGGTCGGGGAGGGCTTGAGCGCCTTGTAGGTGCTCGACCGCTCACCTCGTCTGGTGCGGGCCAGTTCGAGTCGCTGTACCGGGTTGATGATGGCGGGGATGTGCACCTCGCCCAGGTAGTGGTCCCAGTCGATCTGTCCGGTGTCGAAGCTGAAGTGCTCGACGTCGTCGGGGTGCAGCGACTGGTGCAGGGCGAGGGTGCTGTCGTCGACGAAGTGCAGTTCCGACTGCAGGTACTCCCCGTACAGGCTGAAGTACTTGCGGAAGAAGGCCAACTGCTCGGCCTGCTTGTCGAGGGCGATGGCCGCCTCCCGGGTGCGCACGCTGCGGGGTGCGAAGCTGAGCAACCGCTCCCCCACCGCATGGGCGCGTTCGGCCAGCGCCAGGTACTTCTCGATGGGTGCGGCTCCGGGGAACTTCCAGGTGACGGCCGGGACGGGTTCACCGTTGCGGATGAACGGGTGCGCCGTGAAGTAGGCGCGGCAGATGTCGTGCACCCCCCGGAAGGTGAGCGGGTTCCTGGCGCCGGAGTTCGAGTGGTAGTACTCGGGTCGTCCGATCTCGGGTTCGGTCGCAGCGACGGCGACGATCGCGTTGACCACGTGGTCGCAGGGGACGATGTCGATGACGGCATCGGGCGAGGCGGGGAACTCGGGCAGTTCGCCGCGGGCGTAGGCGAGGATGATCGGATCGGCCATCTTGAATCCCTCGATCCACCCGGGGAAGGGGTCGACCAAGGAGGACTCGACGATGGCGGGACGAACGATCGAGACCTTGATGGTGCTCGTCAGGTCGGCCACCACTCGTTCGCCCATCGCCTTGGCGAAGGTGTAGACGTCGGTCCAGCCCAATGACCTGGCCCGTTCGGTGCCGGCCTCGACCAGCTTGCGCTTCACCCATTCGGCTCGACGACGTTCGGTGTCGGCGGCCGTGGTGAGGTAGCCCGCCTGCTGGTGCTGCCGTTCGGCCTGCTTGCGCAGGGCCGTCAACTGCTCCGAGGTGCGCGACTGGGTCTCGATGTGCTCCTTGAGGGAGAGGGCGTGCCTGGTCTCCGCCTCGTAGTCGACGCCGTGGGCGTGGGCCTCCTCGGGGATGGCGCCGCGACGCCGGCCGGCGGTGTAGGCCGTCGAGATGTGCACGTAGTGCGGAATGCGGTGCAGGGTGCCGTCCTCGTCGGTGCAGGCCTCGATCAGCTTGCCGATCAGGGCCTGGGTGCCCAGCACGTTGGTCTTGAAGGCCTCGTCGATGGGCGGGTCGAACGACACGTCCCCAGCGCAGTGGATCAGCACGTCGAGGTCGCAGGGAAGGTCGGGCACGTGCGGCAGGTCGCCCTCGATCACCTCGATGCGATCATCGACCAGTTGTTCGGGGCCGCCGGCCGCCTCGACCAGGGGCTTGAAGATCTTCTTGCGGGCGAGGCTGACGACCCGCTCATGAGCGGTGACAGAGCCCTTGCGCCGCACCAGCACCGCCACCTTGGTGTCGGGCAGTTCGGTCAGGATCTTCCAGAGCAACTGCTCGCCGATGAAGCCGGTGACACCGGTGAGCAGGATCTTCTGCCCCGCCAGCAGGTCGCGCAACCGGCCCTCCAGCAGCGGCGGCAGGTGGGCCGCGTGGTACTCGCCGAAGGTCGCGGCGGGGCCCTGGCGTCGTACAGGTCGGGTGCTCACGGGTGAGTCTCCTCTCCGCGGGCTACCCGCAGCGCGTCCTCGAGGGTGAAGTTGCCCACGTACAGGGCGGTGCCGATGATGGCGCCCTCGACGCCTTCGTCGACCAGGGTTCGCAGACCGGCCAGGTCGCTCAGTCGGGCCACCCCGCCGGAGGCGATGACGGCCGCGTCCGTGCGCGAACAGACGTCGCGCAGCAGGTCGAGGTTGGGGCCGGTCAGCATGCCGTCCGAGGCGACATCGGTGACGACGTAGCGCTGACACCCCGCGGCGTTGAGGCGGTCGATCGTCTCGTGCAGGTCGCCGCCCTCCTCGGTCCATCCGCGAGCCGCGAGCCGGGTACCACGCACGTCGAGGCCGATCGCGACCCGGTCGCCGTGCTCCCCGATGATCCGCTCGCACCACTGCGGATTCTCCAGCGCGGCCGTGCCGATGTTGACCCGGCGGGCCCCGGCCGCCAAGGCACGCTCGAGCGAGGCGTCATCGCGGATGCCGCCGGACAGCTCGACCTTGATGCCGAGCTCACCGACGATCCGGCTGGTCACCTCGGCATTGGAGCCTCGTCCGAAGGCCGCGTCGAGGTCGACCAGGTGCAGCCATTCGGCGCCGGCCCGCTGCCAGCGCAGGGCAGCAGCCAGTGGGTCCCCGAACGTCTTCTCCGAGCCGGCCACGCCCTGCACGAGCTGCACGGCCTGGCCGCCCTGGACGTCGACGGCGGGCAGCAGTACAAGATCAGTCACGCCATGACCCTATAGCGAGCCCTTGGTGCTGGGCACTCCCTGCACGCGGGGGTCCCGCGAGACAGCGGTGCGCAGGGCCCGGGCCAGGGCCTTGAACTGTGCCTCGACGATGTGGTGCGGGTCACGCCCGGCAAGCAGGCGCAGGTGGACGCACAGCCCGGCGTTCATGGCCAGGGACTCGACGACGTGACGGGTCATCGACCCGGCGTAGGGAACCCCGGATCCGCCGATCAGCGCGTAGACCTGCCCCTCGGGCTCACCCGAGCACGAGACCCAGGGCCGGCCGGCGACATCGACCACACACTGGGCGAGCGCTTCGTCCAGCGGCACCATGGCATCGCCGTACCGGGTGATGCCCCGCTTGTCGCCGAGGGCCTGGCCGAGGGCCTGGCCGATGGCGATGGCGGTGTCCTCGATGCTGTGGTGGCCGTCGATGTGCAGGTCGCCGGTGGTGGCCACCTCGAGATCGATCAGCGAGTGCTTCGACAGCGCGGTCAGCATGTGGTCGTAGAAGCCGACCCCCGTCGAGATGGACGAGGCACCCGTGCCGTCGAGGTCCAGGCTGACCCGCACCTCGGACTCACTGGTCACGCGGGTGACGGAGGCGGTTCTGGACGAGGGCGTACTGGACTCACTCATGTGGGCAGCTCCTGGATGGGGGGACGGACGTCGTCGAGGGCAGTCAGGAAGGCAGCCAGCTCGTCAGGGGTTCCAGCCGAGACCCGCAGGAACCCTGCGGGGCCAGTCTCGCGGACGAGGACGCCACGGTCCAGCAGTGCGGAGAAGACGGCGTGGCGGTCTGCGAAGCGTCCGAACAGGCAGAAGTTCGCATCACTGGGCACCACCTCGTAGCCACGGCGGCGCAGGTCGTGTTGCAGGCGCTGCAACCCGTCCCGCAGCGACTCCACGCGGGCCAGCATCTGGGTCGAGTGCCGCAGCGCCACCAGGGCCAACGCCTGGGACTGCGCCGACAGGTGGTACGGCAACCGGACGATCCGACAGGCGTCGACCACAGCCGGGTTGGCGACCAGGTAACCGAGACGTCCACCCGCGAAGGCGAAGGCCTTGCTCATGGTGCGGGTGACCACGAGGCGCGGGTACTTCGGCAGCAGCGCGATGGCCGAGTCCTCGGGCACGGCCGTGAACTCCTGGTAGGCCTCATCGACCACGACGATGGCCCGGGTGGCGGCACAGATCTCGTCGATCACCTGCACGGGGGTGGTGGTGCCGGTCGGGTTGTTGGGGGTGGTGATCACCACCACGTCGGCCTCGGTCTCGGCGATCGCTTCGAGCACCAGGGCGGTGCTGACCCTGAAGTCGGCGTCCCGGGGACGGGTGACGTAGTCGGTGTGGGTGTTGCGGGCGTACTCGGGGTACATCGAGTAGGTGGGTGAGAACGACAGCACCCTGCGCCCGGGACCACCGAACGCACCCATCAGGTGGGTCATCACCTCGTTGGAGCCGTTGGCGACCCAGATGTTGGCCGCCGTCAGCCCGAAGCCGAGGTAACCGGCCAGCGCGGTGCGCAGCTCGGTCGCCTCCCGGTCGGGGTAGCGGTTGACCTCGCGGGCCAGCCGCTGGACGACCCGGCCCATCTCGTGCACCACGTCGTCCGAGGGCGGGTAGGGGTTCTCGTTGACGTTGAGCCGCACGGGTACGTCGAGCTGGGGGGCGCCGTAGGGCTCCTCCCCCACCAGTTCGGGGCGCAGTGGCAGCGCGGCCAGACCGAAGTCCGAGTCGGGGCTCATCGGGTCTGCTCCCGGCGCACGGTGATGGCAGCGGCGTGGGCGTGCAGGTTCTCAGCGCGGGCGAAGGTCTCGACCCGGTCGGCGACGTCGGCCAACGCCTGGGCGTTGTACTGGATGACCTGCACGGCCTTCATGAAACTGCGGACCCCCAGTCCCGAGGAGTGGCAGGCACACCCGGCAGTGGGCAGCACGTGGGTCGAGCCCGCCGAGTAGTCGCCCAGTGAGACCGGCGACCACGCGCCGACGAAGATGGCCCCGGCGTTGCGCACCCGGGCGGACCAGGACTCGGGAGCCTCGGTCTGGATCTCGAGGTGCTCGGCGGCGTAGGCGTTGACCACGTCGAGACCCTGGTCGAGGTCGGCGACCAGCACGATGGCCGACTGCTGTCCCGTCAGGGCTGTCGTCACCCGCTCCCGTTGCGGGGTGAGCGCCACCTGGCGGGTGGTCTCGGCCTCGACGGCCCGGGCCAGGTCTTCCGAGTCGGTGACCAGCACCGAGGCCGCCATCGGGTCGTGCTCGGCCTGGCTGATCAGGTCGGCTGCGACGTGCACCGGGTTGGCCGTGTGGTCGGCGAGGATGGCGATCTCGGTGGGGCCGGCCTCGGCGTCGATGCCCACCGCCCCGCGCAGCAGTCGCTTGGCTGCCGCGACGTAGATGTTGCCGGGGCCCGTCACCATGTCGACGCGGTCACACAGACCCTCCACCCCCAGCGCGAACATGGCGATGGCCTGCGCGCCGCCGACCGCGTAGACCTCGTCGACGCCCAGCAGGTGGCACAGTCCCAGGATGTTGGGGTGCGGGAGTCCGCCGAAGTCCTTCTGGGGCGGTGAGGCCACGGCGATCGAGCGCACCTTGGCCACCTGGGCGGGGACCACGTTCATGATCACCGACGAGGCCAGTGGAGCCAGTCCGCCCGGGACGTAGAGCCCGACCCGGTCGACGGGGATGATCCGCTGGGTCACCTTGGCGCCGGGGGCGACCTCCACGGTCTCGGACGAGCGCTCCCGCTCCCCCAGTTCGCAGACGGCCCGGCGGCGAGCGATGGACTCGTCGAAGGCGGCGCGCAGGTCGTCGTCCAGTTCGGCGGCGCACCGCTCCAGGACCTCGGCAGGTACCCGCAGGGAGGGCGGCCGGATGCCGTCGAACTGCTCCGAGAAGCGGATCAGGGCCGTCCGGCCCTCGTCGCGCACGGCATCGATGATCGGACGGACCTGCTCGACGGCATGCTCGACGTCGAACTCGGCGCGGGGCAGCACCGCAGTCAGGTCGGCCGGTCGATCACGCAGGTCAAGGGTTCTCATCACAGCCACGAGTCTAGGACGGACTCCGTCGGCACCACTACGGTGGGCGGCGTGCTGGACTCCTTCGTGCCCGTGCCCCTGCAAGCGTTCGTGGGCTTCGGGACGGTCGCCAATGTGGGCACGATCATGCTGGGCACGACGGTGGGCCTGGTCATCGGACATCGGCTGGACGAGCGCACGCGGTCGACGCTGATCGACCTGCTGGGCCTGTTCACGTTGATGACCGCCGTGCTCTCCCTGCTGCCGGCCGCCGGGGACCGGTTCTCGCGGGCGGTGCCGGGTCAACTCGCCCTGATCGTCGTCCTGATCGGGCTTGCGGTCGGTGCCGTGATCGGATCGCTGGTCGGCATCGAGGAGCGGATCGAGCAACTGGGCGTGTGGGCTCGCGGGCTGCTGGCGCGCGGTGGCGCCGCCGGGGACCAGGACGTGGTCGAGCGGCACCGGTTCGTGCAGGCCTTCCTGACCTCGACCCTGCTGTTCTGCGTCGGCCCGATGACCGTGCTGGGTTCCCTGTCGGACGGGCTGGGCACGGGTCAGCAGGTCCTGCTCACCAAGGCGCTGATGGACGGTGTCGCCTCCATCGCGCTGGCCTCGGCGATGGGTGCCGGGGTGTACCTCTCGGCCGCGGGGGTGCTCGTCGTGCAGGGACTGCTCACTGCTGGCGGATGGTGGCTGGGTCGTCTGCTGGATGCCGCGCAGATCGACTCCCTGTCGATCGCCGGAGGGGTCATCCTGCTGGGACTTGGGCTACGGCTGCTCGACATCCGGCAGGTACGGGTTGCCGACCTGACCCCCGGCCTGGTGATGGCGCCGCTGCTGTTCAGCCTCGCGCGCCTGCTCTGAACCGGGGGCCTCGACCTGGCGTCGTTGGTTCGCCCGTTGCTGCTGGACGATCAGCGCCTCCGTCATCCGCCGGTGGGCCCGGCGCAGGCGGAGTCGGGTGAGCGGTCCCGGCCCGGACTCGTCATCGGTCAGCGAGGACGCAGCCAGCACCGGCAGCACCGCGCCGAAGGGCCACACGGCCAGCGCAGCCTTGGCCCTCAGGGCCAACTCGATCGGGATCTGGTCGCCGGCCTTGGCGGCGGCGATCCGCGAGGCGAAGTCACCGGAGTCGAGGAAGATCCCGAACCCCCACGCCAACAGGCCGGCCAGACAGGACCCCACCACGGCCAGGGGCACGACCGGCCAGCCCTGTCGTCCGTGTCGGATCCAGGCCAACCAGCCGATCAGGGCACCACCGACCAGACCGATCACCGAGAACCAGGCGTCGGCGCCGAAGAACTGCGCGAGCCCCCGTTCGGTGGTGGTGGCCACCGAGTCGTTGCCCATCACGTAGACGGGTCGGACCACCACCACATTCCAGACGAACCCGGCCAGCAACCCGCCCACCAGGCAGACCAGTGCGAACAGTCCCAACCCGCGGGCCACCCGCGAGACTTGGCCCTGCGGGTCGACGAAGGCTCGCGGCGCCTCGGCCTGCTCGGTCAGCAGGCTGCGCGGGGGCAGGTCGGACTCGCTCACACCGGTCACCCTAGGCCACGCACGAAGGACCGAGCAGGGCCTTCAGGTCGGCCACCAGGGGCGGCGAGGCATGCACGCGCAGTCGTTCGTCCAGCCTGAAGGTGGTGACCTTCTCGCGGGAGACCAGCCGCAGCCGCACCTCCGACATGCCCGGGTGGCGACCCAGCACCTCACGCAGACGGCCCACCACCTCGGGAGTGCAGCGCACGGTGGGCAGTTGCACGGTCAGGGGTCCGTTGTGGGCCTGCTGGTCGACGTCGGGAGCCGAGATCTCGATGGCCGACAACGAGACACGATCCTCACCGCGACGGATGCGTCCCTTGACCCGCAGCACGGTGTCGGGTGCCAGCAGCAGGGCGTACTGCTGGAAGGCCTTGTTGAACACCAGCACCTCGAGTCCCGACTCCAGGTCCTCGAGGGTGACCGCCGCCCACAGTTCGCCGCGCTTGTTCTGCCGTCGGGTCACGGAGGTGACCAGTCCGCAGACGGTGAGGGTCGAGCCGTCTGCGGGACCGTCCTCGTCCAGCGCCCTGGCGATGGTGGTGTCCCGGTTCGCGGCCAGCACGTGCTCGAGGCCCTGCAGCGGGTGGTCGGAGACGTAGAGGCCCAACATCTCGCGCTCGAACGCCAGTTTGGTGCGCTTGTCCCAGTCCTCGACCTCGGGGATGGCACGTCCCGAGAACCCGCTGGGGGTGTCGGTCGCCTCGTCCAGCCCGAAGCCGAAGTCGAAGGAGTCCTGGCCGTTGGCCTCGTTGCGCTTGAGGTCGGTGACCTCGTCGATCGCACCCTCGAAGATCTCCATCAGGGCGCGTCGCGGGTGGCCCATCGAGTCGAAGGCACCCGCCTTGATCAGGGACTCGACGGTGCGCTTGTTGCAGACACTGAGCGGCACCTGGTCGAGGAAGGCGTTGAAGTCGGACGGTTCACCGTGCTCGGTCCGGGCCTCGACGATGGAGGCGACCACGTTCTCACCCACGTTGCGGATGGCGGCCAGCCCGAAGCGGATGTCGTCGCCGACGGCGGAGAACTCGGCCTCGGAGCTGTTCACGTCGGGCGGCAACACCTTGATGCCCATCGAACGGGTGTCGGCCAGGTAGATGGCCATCTTGTCCTTGTCGTCGCCGACGCTGGTCAACAGAGCGGCGCCGAACTCGGCCGGGTAGTTGGCCTTCAGGTAGGCGGTCCAGTACGAGACCAGCCCGTAACCGGCGGTGTGCGACTTGTTGAACGCGTAGCCCGAGAAGGGAAGCATCACGTCCCAGAGGGCCTGGGTGGCGGCGGGCGACCATCCGTTGGCGCTCATCCCGGCCTTGAAGTTGTCGAATTCCTTGGCGAGGATCTCGGGCTTCTTCTTGCCCATCGCCCGCCGCAGCAGGTCGGCGCCGCCGAGGGTGTACCCGGCGAGGTCACGGGCCACGGCCATGATCTGCTCCTGGTAGACCATCAGGTGGTAGGTCGTGCCCAGGATGGGCTCCAGCGCATCCTTCAACTCCGGGTGGATCGGAGTGATCGGTTGGCGCCCGTTCTTGCGGGCCGCGTAGTTGATGTGTGCGTTGGCGGCCATCGGACCCGGCCGGTACAGCGCCAACACGGCGGCAATGTCCTCGAATCGGGTGGGCGCCATCAGCCGCAACAGGCTGCGCATGGGCCCACCGTCGAGCTGGAAGACTCCGAGGGTGTCACCGCGGGCCAGCAGTTCGAAGGTCTTCTCGTCCTCCAGCGGGATGTTCTCGCAGGCGAGGTCGATGCCCCGGTTGGCGCGGATGATCGACAGGGCGTGGTCGATGATGCCGAGGTTGCGCAGGCCGAGGAAGTCCATCTTCATCAGCCCCATCTCCTCGAGCTGGGGATAGGCGAAGCCCGCGATGATGGTGCCGTCCTTGTCGCGGCGGTGCAGCGGGATCAGGTCGAGCAGCGGCGCCGACGAGAGGATGAACGCGCAGGCGTGCACGCCGGTGCCGCGCATGGCGCCCTCGAGCCCCAGCCCGGTCTCGACCACCTGCCGCACGTCGGGGTCGGTGTCGAACAGGGCCCTGAACTCCGCACCCTCGGCGTAGCGCTCGTGCTTCTCGTTGAACAGGTCCTTCAGGGGCACGTCCTTGCCCATCACCGCGGGCGGCATGGCCTTGGTGATCTTCTCGCCCAGCGAGAACGGGTGGCCCAGGATGCGGTTGGCGTCCTTGATGGCTGCCTTGGCCTTGATGGTCGAGAAGGTGTTGACCTGGCTGGTGAACTCGGCGCCGTACTTGGTGGTGACGTAGTCGATGATCTTGTCGCGCTGGCGGTCGTCGAAGTCGAGGTCGACGTCGGGGGGGTTGATGCGTTCGGGGTTGAGGAAGCGTTCGAACAGCAGGGCGTGCTCGATCGGGTCGAGTTCGGTGATGCGGGTCAGGTAGGCGATCATCGAACCGGTCGCGGACCCTCGTCCGGGGCCCACCGCCACGCCCATGTCACGGGCGGCCTGACAGATGTCGGAGACCACCAGGAAGTAGGCCGAGAAGCCGAGCGGCTCGATCACGGCCAACTCGGTCTCGATGCGCTCCAGCACCTCGGGTGACGGGTTGTCGCCGAACCTCAGCTTCACACCCTCGTCGACCTTCTTGCGCAGCCACGAGTTCTGGGTCTCGCCCTCGGGAACCTTGAACTGGGGCATGCGGTCGACGTGGGCGAAGACCTCGTCGTAGGGCTCGATCATCTCGGCGACCAGCAGGGTGTTGTCGGCGGCCTCGGGCAGTTCCCGGAAGAGGTCGCGCATCTGCTGGGAGGACTTGATGTAGTAGCCCGAACCGTTGAAGCGGAAGCGCTTCTCGTCGTCCTTGTTGCGGCCCACCCCCACGCACAGCAGGTCGTCGTGGGCGTTGGCCTGCTCCTCGGTGACGTAGTGGGAGTCGTTGGTGAGCAACAACGGGATGCCGAGGTCGCGGTGCAGGCGCATCAGGTCTTCGCGCACCTCGCGCTCGATCGGGACCCCGTGCTCCATCAGTTCTATGAAGTAGTTCTCGGCGCCGAAGATGTCGCGGTAGTCGGCGGCGGCCTGGCGGGCCTTGTCGTACTGACCCAGCCGGAGTCTGGTCTGCACCTCACCGGAGGGACAGCCGGTGGTGGCGATGATGCCCTCGTGGTGGGTGTCGATCAGTTCCCGGTCCATGCGGGGCTTCATGTAGTAGCCCTCGAAGCTGGCCAAGGACGACAACCGGAACAGGTTGTGCAGCCCAGAGGCGTTCTTCGCCCACATCGTCATGTGGGTGTAGCGGCCGCCACCGGAGACGTCCTTGCCGCCCTCGGCGTCAGGATCGGAGGGATCGCGGCGTCCGCCGTCGGCCCAGTACTCCTGCACCCGGGAGAAGCGGGACGAGGGTGCCACGTAGGCCTCGATGCCGATGATCGGCTTGACCGCATGGTTCTTCGAGGTCTGGAAGAACTCGTAGGCGCCGAACATGTTGCCGTGGTCGCTCATCGCGACCGCAGGCATCCCGAGTCGTTCGACCTCGGCGAACAGCTGCTTGTTCTTCGCCAGCCCGTCGAGCGTCGAGTACTCTGTGTGCACGTGCAGGTGGACGAAGTTGTCAGCCATCGATGGCGGCCTTCCGGTCAGAGGGGCGGCGAAGGGTGAGAGACCCACTGTAGTGCCGACCGCTGACAACCCGATGGACGACCAACGCCCCGACCAGGATCACCGCGGACACGACCGGGAGGTGCTCGGGTCCGGCCCCGGCCGCCAGGGTGAGGCCTCCGAGACCCCCTCCCAGGGCGTTGCCGAGCGAGATGGCGCTGGCATTGAGGGCCATCACGATGGGGGCCGACTGGGGCGCCATCGCCGCCAGCCTGGCCTGCTGGGGAACCGCGGCTCCCCCATTGCCGATGCCGCACACGAAGAACCAGACCAACCCCAGCACCCCCAACCCCAGTCCCGCCCCCAGCCGGGCTCCCAGCAGGAACACCACCGAACCGAACACCGCGTTCACGAGCAGACCGGTGAGCACCACCGTCAGCACCCGCACCGGGGTGTGACGGTCGGCCAGACGTCCGGTGAAGGCGTTGCCCAGCATGCTGGCCGCGCCGTAGCCGAACATGATCAGGATGATCGCCCAGCCCAACGGGAAGTACGGACGAAGGATCAGCGCGGCGAAGGTGAAGCACGCGTAGCTGGACGACAGGATCCCGATGGTGACCAGGAGCGCCACCACCAGGCGCGGCTGCCGGAGCGGGGCGAGGCGCTCGGCCAGGGTGGTGCTGGGCAGGTGCAGGTGGGGTAGTCGGGCCAGAATCCCCAGCAGGGCGACGGTTCCCACAGCGGCCACCATCACCAGCGGGAACCGCCAGTTCGACTGACCCAGCAGCAGTCCCACGGGCACCCCGAGGGCGGTTGCCGTCATCCAGCCCCCGAGCACGAACGACAGCGCCCGGCCGCGCTGGTCGGGCGGGGCGAGGTGGATGACGTAGCTGGTGATGGCGGCGCTGAGCAGGCTGCCACCCAGGGCCGACACCACCCGGCCGGCCAGCGCCACCGAGAAATCGGGCGCGAGCGCCACGATGACATTGCCGACCACGAACACCGCCAACGCGACCGTGATGGTGCGCCGTCGCTCCCATCCGCTGGTGAAGGTGCCGAGCAGGGGTCCGGCGAAGGCGGAGGTGAGCGCGAACACGCTGACGAGTTGCCCGGCGAGGGCGTTGCTGACGCCGAGGTCGGTCGAGATGGTGGGCAACAGCCCCGCGAGCACGTACCCGTCGATGCCGGTGGAGAATCCGGCCACCGCGAGCCAGATCAGGGCGTGGTAGGGCAGCCGGGCGACGGGCGTGGGTTCGGACACCGTCAGCACATTATCGACGCCGGCGCTCCCCCGATGATCGACACCTGGGTTGGTGGATGGCCGGTCATTCCTGGTGATCACCTGACATGCTTTCGCCCATGAACCTTCCGCTGCACCCGCTGTTCGTCCACCTGCCGGTCGTCCTCTTCCCGCTCGCCGCGATCGCCGGCATCGTCCACGTGGTGGTCAAGCGCTGGCGTGGTCACCTGCTGTGGCCGACCGCTGTCGCTGCCCTGGTGGCCTTCCTCGCCACCCTGGTCGCCCGGACGACCGGCGAGGACCTGGCCCAGAGGTTCCCCGGCGAGGCCGCCCAGGTGGCGGTGCACGAGCAGTACTCCAGTCTGCTGGTGGCCGCCGGCTCCGTCTTCGGACTCGGCATCCTGCTGGCGCTGCTCACCCGCCCGGGTACCGGCTTCGGCCCGCGGTTGAAGCCGGGCTGGGTGGCCCTGTTGGGTCACGTGCTGATGGTGCTCGGTGGGCTGGCGGTACTCGTGACCATCGTGCTCACCGGGGACTCCGGGGCCCGGATGGTGTGGGGCGGCTAAGCCAGCCCCACACCACCCTGGTGTGGACTCAGGCCAGCATCTGGCGCACCTGCGGCCCGATCGGCCGCGGGAGCGCCGATGCGGTGCCCGACAGGAACGAGTCGACACCCTGGGCAGCCGAACGACCCTCGGCGATGGCCCACACGATCAGTGACTGGCCACGTCCGGCGTCCCCACAGGCGAACACGCCCGGCACGGTGGTCTGGTACGACTCGTCGCGCTTGATGTTGCCGCGCTCGTCGATCTCGCAGCCCAACTGGCTGACCACGGTGTCGGTCTCGGGACCGGTGAAGCCCATCGCCAACAGCACCAGGTCGGCCTCGATCTCGCGCTCGGTGCCGGGCACGGGCTGGAACCTGCCGTCGACGAACTCGACCTCCGACAGCTGCAGGGCCCGCAGGTTGCCCTCGTCATCGCCGAGGAACTGCGAGGTCGAGCTGGCGTAGACGCGGTCACCGCCCTCCTCGTGGGCCGAACTCACCCGGAAGATCATCGGGTAGGTGGGCCACGGCTGATGGGCCGGACGGGCCTCCGGAGGCATCGGCATGATCTCGAGCTGGGTGACCGAGGCAGCCCCTTGGCGCAGCGACGTACCCAGGCAGTCGGCCCCGGTGTCGCCGCCACCGATGATGACCACGTGCTTGCCGGTGGCCGTGATCTGGTTGTCGACGGTCTGACCCAACGCGACGCGGTTGGCCTGGGGAAGGAACTCCATGGCCTGGTGGATCCCCGCGAGTTCGCGCCCGGGGACGGGCAGGTCACGGGCCTTGGTGGCACCCGTGGCCAGCACCACGGCATCGAACCGTTCGAGCAACTGCTCGCCGGTGATGTCGACGCCGACGTTGGTGTCGGGCTTGAAGACGGTGCCCTCGAGCTTCATCTGCTTGAGTCGGCGGTCGAGCACCGCCTTCTCCATCTTGAACTCAGGGATGCCGTAGCGCAGCAGCCCGCCGATGGCGTCGGCACGCTCGTAGACGACCACGGTGTGGCCGGTGCGGGTCAACTGCTGGGCGACCGCCAGACCGGCGGGACCCGACCCGACCACGGCGACGGTCTTCAACGAGTGCCACTCGGGCTGCTGGGGGGTGACCCGGAGGTCGTCCCACGCCTTGTCGATGATGGCGACCTCGACGTTCTTGATGGTCACCGGCTCACGGGTGATGCCCACCACGCAGGCGGTCTCACACGGTGCCGGGCACAGCCGGCCTGTGAACTCGGGGAAGTTGTTGGTGGCGTGCAGCCGCTCCAGCGCGTTCACCCATTCGTCGCGCCAGACCAGGTCGTTCCATTCGGGGATGAGGTTCCCCAGGGGACAACCGGTGTGGCAGAACGGGATACCGCAGTCCATGCATCGGCCGGCCTGCTGGGTGATGATCGGCAGCAGCGCCCGCCCCGGTCCGCCGGGGTAGACCTCCTTCCAGTCGTGCAGGCGCTCCTGCACGGGCCGGCGGGGTGCAACCTCACGGTCGGTGGTCATGAATCCCTTGGGATCAGCCATGAGCGGCCTCCATCATCAGTGCGGTCGTGGCGGCCTCGTCGAGGCCCTTCTGCATGGCCTCGGCGCGAGCACGCATCACCTTGGCGAAATCGCGCGGCTCCACCTTCGTGAACACCTGCGCGAGGTGGTCGCGACCGGCCTCGAGCAGTTCCGCGGCCTTGGTCGAGCCGGTGCGGTCGCGGTGTTCGGTCAGCAACTCGGTCACGCGGTCGAGATCGTCCGCGGTGAGTTCGACCGCGTCGACCAGTTCGGTGTTGAGCCGGTCACGGTTGAGGTCGAGCACCCAGGCGTGGCCACCCGACATCCCGGCGGCGAAGTTGCGCCCGGTGGGACCGATGATCAGCACCTCACCCCCGGTCATGTACTCACAACCGTGGTCGCCCACACCCTCGACGACCGCCGAGGCCCCGGAGTTGCGCACGCAGAACCGCTCCCCCACCACTCCGCGCAGGAACAGCTTGCCCGAGGTGGCGCCGTAGCCGATCACGTTGCCGGCGACGATCTGGTCGTGCGGATCGAAACTGACCTCGTCGGCCGGGGTCACCACCACGGTGCCACCCGACAGTCCCTTGCCGACGTAGTCGTTGGAGTCACCGATCAGGGTGAGATCGACCCCCGCGGGGAGGAAGGCGCCGAAGCTCTGCCCGGCCGTGCCGGTGAAGGTCAGCGAGATGGTGCCCTCGGGCAGCCCGCGACCCTCGGTCGCCTTGGTGACCTCGTGGCCCAGCACCGTCCCGACGGTGCGGTCGATGTTGCGGATGCCGAAGCTGGCCTCGACCCGCTCCCCCCGGTCGAGGGCGGGACGGGCGGCCTCGATCAACTGCACGTCGAGCTTGGTGTCGAGGCCGTGGTCCTGACCGGTGGTGTGGTGGAGGGACGAGCCGGCGGCGAGCCCGACCTGGTGCAGCACCGGCGACAGGTCGAGCCCCCGTGCCTTCCAGTGGTCGACGGCCGAGGACGAGTCGAGCGCCTCGACGTGGCCCACGGCTTCCTCGATCGACCGGAAGCCCAGCTGGGCCAGGTACTCGCGCACCTCCTCGGCGATGAAGGTGAAGAAGTTGACGACGTGCTCGGCCTTGCCGTGGTAGTGCTCGCGCAGTTCCGGGTTCTGCGTGGCGATGCCGACCGGGCAGGTGTCCTTGTGGCAGACGCGCATCATGATGCATCCCGAGACCACCAGCGGCGCCGTGGCGAAACCGAACTCCTCGGCACCCAGCAGGGCGGCGATGATGACGTCGCGTCCCGTCTTGAGCTGCCCGTCGCACTGCACGACGATCCGGTCACGCAGACCGTTGATCAGCAGGGTCTGCTGGGTCTCGGCGAGCCCCAGCTCCCAGGGGCCGCCGGCGTGCTTGAGCGAGGTCAGAGGTGCCGCCCCGGTGCCACCGTCATGTCCGGAGATCAGCACCACGTCGGCCTTGGCCTTCGAGACACCCGCGGCCACCGTGCCCACGCCGATCTCGGCGACGAGCTTGACGTGCACCCGCGCCGAGGGGTTGGCGCACTTGAGGTCGTGGATCAGCTGCTTGAGGTCTTCGATCGAGTAGATGTCGTGGTGCGGCGGTGGCGAGATCAGACCGACTCCTGGGGTGGAGTGGCGGGTCTTCGCGACCCACGGGTACACCTTGGCCCCCGGCAGCTGCCCGCCCTCGCCGGGCTTGGCGCCCTGGGCCATCTTGATCTGGATGTCGGTGGCATTGGTCAGGTAGTCGGAGGTGACCCCGAACCGTCCCGAGGCGACCTGCTTGATCGCGGAGCGACGCTCCGGGTCGTGCAGTCGGTCGGCGTCCTCACCGCCCTCGCCCGTGTTCGACTTGCCACCCAACCGGTTCATGGCGATGGCCAAGGTCTGGTGGGCCTCCATCGAGATGGAGCCGTAGCTCATGGCTCCCGTCGAGAACCGCTTGACGATCTCCGAGACGGGTTCCACCTCGTCGATGTCGATCGGTTCGCGGTCGGAGTTGAAGGTCAGCAACGAGCGCAGCGTCATCAGCCGCGCCGAGTTGTCGTCGACCAGCTTGGTGTACCGCTTGAAGATGTCGTAGCGGCCGGTCTGGGTGGAGTGCTGCAGCCGGAACACCGACTCGGGGTCGAACAGGTGCTGTTCGCCCTCGCGACGCCACTGGTACTCGCCGCCGACGGGCAGCGTGCGGTGGGCGTTCGGCACCCCCGACAGGGGGTAGGCCTGCTGGTGGCGAAGGTTGACCTCCTCGGCGATCTCGTCGAGACCGATCCCCTCGATCCGGCTGGTGGTGCCGGTGAAGAACTCGTCCACGAAGTCGCTGCGCAGTCCGACGGCCTCGAAGATCTGGGCACCGGTGTAGCTGGCCAGGGTCGAGACGCCCATCTTGCTCATCACCTTGAGCACGCCCTTGCCGAGGGCCTTGTAGACGTTCTTGATCGCCTTCTGCGGGTCGACGCCCACGTAGAGCTCGTTGCGGGCCATGTCCTCGGCCGACTCGAGCACGAGGTAGGGGTTGACGGCTGCCGCGCCGTAGCCGATCAGCAGCGCGACGTGGTGCACCTCGCGCACGTCACCGGCCTCGACGATCAGGCCCACCTGGGTGCGGGTCTTCTCGCTGACCAGGTGGTGGTGGATGGCGGAGGTGAGCAGGAGGGAGGGGATGGGGGCCAACTCGCGGGTGGAGTGGCGGTCGGAGAGCACGATCACCCGGGCTCCCCCGGCGATGGCGGTGCTGACCTCGGCGCGGATCTCGTCCAGCCGGGCGCGCAGCGCGTCGCCGCCCCCGTCGACCGAGTAGAGGCCCCGCACGACATGGGCCGCCAGGTGGGGGTGCACCCCGCCGTCGGAGATGTGGATGAGCTTCGACAACTGCTCGGAGTCGAGGATCGGGAAGGGGATCACCAGTTGTCGACAGGACTCCTCGCTGGGGCTGAGCAGGTTGCCCTCGGGCCCGATGGTGCTGGCCAGCGACGTGACCAGTTCCTCACGGATGGCGTCGAGCGGCGGGTTCGTCACCTGCGCGAACAGTTGCGCGAAGTAGTCGAAGATCAGCCGTGGCCGCTCCGACAGCACGGCGATGGGGGTGTCGGTACCCATCGAGCCGATCGCCTCGGCACCGTCGTTGGCCATCGGCGCGATCAGGTGACGCAGTTCCTCGTGGGTGTAGCCGAACAACTGCTGGCGCCGGGTGACCGAGGCGTGGGAGTGCACGATGTGGGTGCGCTCGGGCAGGTCGTCGAAGCGGAGCTTGTTCTGCAACCACTCCTGGTAGGGGTGTTCGGCGGCCAGCGCCGACTTCACCTCGTCGTCGCCGATGATGCGGTGCTGGTCGAGGTCGACCAGGAACATACGGCCCGGCTGCAGGCGTCCCTTCTGCACCACCTGGTCGGGCTCGACGGGCAGCACACCAGCCTCGGATGCGAAGATCACCCGTCCGTCGGTGGTCACCCAGTAGCGCGCCGGACGAAGCCCGTTGCGGTCGAGCACCCCGCCGATCACGGTGCCGTCGGTGAAGGTGACGCAGGCGGGGCCGTCCCAGGGCTCCATCATCGAGGAGTGGAACTCGTAGAAGGCGCGACGGGCGGGATCCATCTCGGTGTGGTTCTCCCACGCCTCCGGGATCATCATCAGCACCGCGTGCGGCAGGCTGCGACCGCCCAGGTGCAGCAGTTCGAGCACCTCGTCGAAGCTGGCCGAGTCGGAGGCCTCGGGGGTGCAGATCGGGAACAGCCGCTCGAGGTCGCCGGGCAGCAGGTCGCTGGTCAGCAGGGCCTCACGCGCACGCATCCAGTTGCGGTTGCCGCGCACGGTGTTGATCTCGCCGTTGTGGGCCATCAACCGGTACGGGTGGGCCAGCTCCCAGGCGGGGAAGGTGTTCGTCGAGAAGCGGGAGTGCACCAGCGCGAGCGCCGAGGTGAACGACTCCTCGTGCAGCTCGGGGTACACCTGCTCCAGCTGGTCGGTGGTGAGCATGCCCTTGTAGACCAGCGTGCGTGACGACAGCGACGAGAAGTAGACGTCGACCTCGTGCTGGGCACGGCGACGCAGGCCGTAGACGAGCCGGTCGAGGGCGAGTCCGGTCACCGGCTCGCCCGACTTGGGCGGGGGTGCGCTGACGAACAACTGCGCGAAGTGCGGCATCACGGCGAGCGACACGGGGCTCAAGGAGTCAGTGACCACCGGCACCTCTCGCCAGCCCAGCACGGTCAGGTTCTCGTCGGCGGCGATCCGCTCGATCGAGGTGCGGGCGTTCGCGAGTTCGGCCTCGTCCACGGGAAGGTGGGCCATGCCGACGGCGTAGGCGCCGGCGGCCGGCAGGTCGAAGTCGACCGCGGCGCGCAGGAAGGCATCGGGAACCTGCACCAGGATGCCGGCACCGTCCCCTGCTGCCTCGTCGGCGCCGGTGGCACCACGGTGGTCAAGGTTGCGCAGGGCCTCGAGTCCCTGCTCGACGATGGCGTGGCTGGGCACACCGTTCAGCTGCGCCACGAAGGCGACACCACAGGCGTCGTGCTCGAAATCCGGACGGTAGAGACCCTGCTTGGGGTGGTGGCCAAAGACCATCGTTGACTCCAATCGGCTCACGCGTGCCCGGGTGGCAAGCGGTTCAATCTCACACAGCAGGACTGGCTGCCTCTGCCTCGTCCGGGATCTGGACGAAGGGCTGCGGGTCGCGCCCGGGGTACCTCACGAACTGGACGACCAGCAGTGCGACCGCCGCCAGGAAGACCACCAGCGAGACGTACTCGTTGACGCGCAGTCCCCCGAACTGATTGGCCTTGTCGATCCGCACGCCCTCGATGAAGAAGCGACCCAGGGTGTACCAGATGACGTAGCCGGTCATCAGTTTGCCTCGACCCAGCCGCAACGGCCTCTCCAGCACCAGCAACAGCGCGGCACCGAGCAGGCACCACAGCAGTTCGTAGAGGAAGGTGGGGTGGAAGGTCGCGAACTGCTCATATCCGACGGGACGGTACTGGGGGGCGATCTCGAGTCCCCAGGGCAGGGTGGTCGGCCCTCCGAAGAGTTCCTGGTTGAACCAGTTCCCCAGTCGTCCGATGGCCTGGGCGATCAGCAGGGCTGGTGCCATCACGTCGGCGACGGCACCGAAGTTGACCTGCCAGCGGCGACAGAGCCACCACACCACCAGGGCACCCGCGGCGACACCACCCCAGATGCCGAGCCCCCCCTCCCAGATGAAGAAGGCTCGGTACCAGTCCCGGCCCGGCCCGAAGTAGAGTTCCGGGTCGGTGATGACGTGGTAGATCCGCGCGCCGATGATGCCTGCCAGCACCGCCCACAGGGTGAGCGACTCGACCTGTTCGGGATTTCCTCCCCGGACGCGGTAGCGGTGCCGGACCAGCAGCCAGGCGACCACCACCCCCGCCAGGATGCACAGGGCGTAGGCGTGCACCCGCAGCGGCCCCAGGTTGAAGCCGTTCCAGGAAGGGCTCGGGATCGACAGCCAGACCAGTTCGGGCATCGGGTGGCTCACTTCTGTTGGTTGACGAGACGGGTGATGTCGGTGACGTAGTCGGCGACGCTGGTACCGGTCGACCACAGCACGGCCGCGGTCTCGTCCCTGCCGAATCCGATCACCTGGGTGGAGTGGGTGACCTCGTAACCGCCCGAGGGCAGTTTCCTGGCGTCATCGATGCTGAGACCGATCTGGGAGGCCGCCTTGACGATCACCGACAGCTTCCCGGTCAGGCCCACGAAACCGGGATCGATCCGGTCGAGGTAGGCCTTCAGCACCGCTGGGGTGTCCCGGGCCGGGTCGGTGGTCACGATCACGACCTTGACCTGCTCACGCACCCGCGCGTCGACCCGCTGCAGGGCGCTGGCCAGGTCGGCCATGATGCCGGGGCAGACGTCGGGGCAGTTCGTGTAGCCGAAGAAGACCAGGGTGGCCGCCGACCCGTGGTGTGAGTTCAGGGGTGCCACCGCACCCGTGGTGTCGGTGAGCTCGGCCGTGGGCAGCTTCCAGCCCGTCGAGGTGATCTCGGTACCGGCCGCATAACCGCCCGGACGACCACCGGTGGTGGCTGGCGCCGATGACGAGCAACCCGACACGGCCACGGCAGCCCCGGCAGCGGTCACCGAACCCAGCAGCGCGCGTCTGGAGAGCTTCATCGCGCGCGGCGCACGCCGGCGGCCAGGTCGTCCACCACCGCGCGCAGACCAGACAGGTCGGACGATCCGGTGCGCTCGTTGTCGATCAGTTCCTTCACCAGCGCCGAACCGACGATCACGGCATCGGCATAGGCCCCGATCTCGGCGGCCTGGTCACCGTTGGAGACCCCCAGTCCCACTCCGACGGGGAGGTCGGACTGGGCTCGGATGCGCGACACCAGGTCGGGAGCGGCCGTGGACGTCTGCTGCCGGGCACCGGTGACACCCATGACGGCGGTGGCGTAGACCCATCCCCGGCAGGCGCGGGTGGTGAGCGCGATCCGCTCGTCGGTCGACGACGGTGCGATCAGGAAGATGCGGTCGAGGTCGTGCTGCTCGCTGGCAGCGATCCACGGCTCGGCATCGTCGGGGGTGAGGTCGGGGGTGATCAGTCCCGATCCCCCGGCCGAGGCGAGGTCGCGGGCGTAGCGCTCGACCCCGTAGTGCTCCACCAGGTTCCAGTAGGTCATCACGACGGCCGGCGTACCGGTGGCGGTGACGGCCTCGACGGCGCGGAAGACGTCCGCGGTCCTCACCCCACGCTCGAGAGCCCGGGTGGCGGCGTGCTGGATCGCCAGTCCGTCCATCACCGGGTCGGAGTACGGTGCGCCGATCTCGACGAGGTCGACGCCGGTACCGTCGGATCCCTCGGTGATCGCGCGCAGCGCATCGATGGACCCGGCCACGTCGGGGTACCCGACGGGGAGGTAGCCCACCAGCGCCGCCCGGTTCTGCGTCCGGGCGGTGAGGAGCGCCTGGGCACTGCTGCTCACCTGACCTCCTCGGTCTCTCGGTCGACGGAACCGTCGATGCCGAACCACTCGAGCGCGGTTGACACGTCCTTGTCACCGCGTCCGGAGATGTTGACCAGGATGGTCGGTGGCTTCGTCCTGAACTCGGGACGCTCGACCAACTCCAACGCCAACTTCTGGGCACCCGCGACGGCGTGGGCGGACTCGATCGCCGGCAGGATGCCCTCGGTCCGGGTGAGCAGCATCAGGGCGTCCATGGCCTCGGTGTCGGTGATGGGACGGTAGGTGGCCCGTCCGGTACGGGCCAGCCAGGCATGCTCGGGACCCACCCCCGGGTAGTCGAGCCCGGCCGAGATGGAGTGCGACTCGACGGTCTGCCCGTCCTCGTCCTGCAGCACGTAGGTGCGGGCCCCGTGCAGCACGCCGAGCGAACCCGCGGTGATGCTGGCGGCGTGGCGTCCGGTGTCGACCCCGTCTCCCCCGGCCTCGAAGCCGTACAGGCCCACACCCTCGTCGGGGATGAAGTCGGCGAAGATGCCCATGGCGTTGGAACCCCCACCGATGCAGGCGCAGACGGCGTCGGGCAGTTGTCCGTACTTCTCCAGCACCTGCGCCCTCGACTCGGTCGAGATGATCCGCTGGAACTCGCGCACGATCCTCGGGAACGGGTGCGGGCCACCGACGGTGCCGATCAGGTAGTGGGTGTCGTCGACATGGGTGACCCAGTCGCGCATGGCCTCGTTCATCGCATCCTTGAGGGTCTGCGAACCGGCCTTGACCGCCACCACCTCGGCGCCGAGCATCTGCATGCGGGCCACGTTGAGGGCCTGCCGGTCGGTGTCGACCTTGCCCATGTATACGCGGCACTCGAGCCCGAGCAGCGCCGCGGCGGTGGCGCTGGCCACGCCATGCTGCCCGGCGCCGGTCTCGGCGATCACCCTGCGCTTGCCCATCCGGCGGGTGAGCAGGGCCTGGCCCAGCACATTGTTGATCTTGTGGCTGCCGGTGTGGTTGAGGTCCTCGCGCTTGAGCAGCATGCGCGCACCACCGCAGTGTTCCGAGAACCGGGTGGCCTCGGTGATGGGGGTGGGACGGCCGGCGTAGTCACGCTGGAGACGGCTCAGTTCGGCCGCGAAGTCGGGGTCCTGCTGGGCGGCGTCGAAGGCATCCTCGAGCTGGGCCAGGGCGGCATAGAGGGCCTCGGGGACGAACTTGCCCCCGAACTCCTCGAAGTGGCCGCCCGTGTCGGGCAGCGGGGCTCCGGACGGATGGGTGGCGCGCGGTTCGGTCACAGGTTTCCTCCCGTGGTGGGGGTTGACGTGGCGAGCATCGCCTCGATGGCGTGGGCGGGATCGTGATGGCGCACGAGCGCCTCTCCCACCAGGACGACGTCGGCCCCCTGCTGGGCGACCAGGGCGACGTCCTGTGGCCCGGTCAGGCCGCTCTCGGCGACCTTGATGGCAGTGGCCGGGAGTTCGGCGACCAAGGAGCCGAACTGGAAGATGTCGACCTCGAGGGTGACCAGGTTGCGGTTGTTGACGCCGATCACGGCCCCGGCCGGGTCCTCGGACACCAGGTCGGCTGCCCGCTTCGCCTCGTCCGGGGTGTGCACCTCGACCAGGGGGGTGAGTCCCAGGTCGAGGGCGAGCCGGTGCAGGCGACGCAGTTCGGCGTCGTCCAGCGAGGCGACGATCAGCAGCGCCAGGTCGGCACCGTGCACCCGCGCCTCGACCAGCTGGTACTCGGTGACCATGAAGTCCTTGCGCAACACCGGCAGGTCGACCCGGTCACGGACGGCGTCGAGGTCGGCGAGGCTGCCACCGAAGCGCCGCTTCTCGGTGAGCACGCTGATGGCGGCGGCGCCGCCTGCCTCGTACAGGGCGGCGAGGCTGGCGGGATCGGGGATGTCGGCGAGGGCGCCCTTCGAGGGGCTCGACCTCTTCACCTCTGCGATCACCTGGACACCCGCCCGTCGGAACGCGGGTCGTGGGTCCCGGGGGGCAGACGCCCGGTCGAGCAGGGCCTCGAGGTCGCGCCGGGGGGTCAGCTGCTCACGAACGGCCAGGTCTTCCCGCACACCGGCGACGATGCTGTCGAGGACACTCATCAGCCGTTGCCGAAGCCAGCGGCCTTCAGGATGCCGCTGATGACCAGGCTCAGCACGATCAGCACCCCACCGACGATGGCCAGCACCCAGTTGGGTCCGGTGACGGCGGCGATGGCCGCCAGCAGGAATCCGACGCTGGCCAGCACGACGCCGGTCCAGGCAGCCGGGCTGCGGCCATGGTGGTAGTGACGCACCGGCTTGCTGCGGCGACCCGCGGTGGCGGTGGTGATGGCCTCGGTGGTGTCAGCCATGGTCGTCCTCTCGTGGTCGTGCCCCTGGGATGTGAGCGTGAGCGCAGCCTATCGCGGGTCCTCGGTGGGGTCGTGTCCCGCGTCCATGGCCTTCCACAGGTCGGCATCGGTCGCCTCGGCGCGTCGGCTGTACCGATCGGGACGACGACCCGCCTGCCCCGCGGTGACCAGGGCGACCACGCCACCGAGTGCCAACAGCAGCCCGGCCCCCGCGAACGCGAAGCGCCACGGATCCCGGTTGGCCTGGGCGGCGACGGCGGCGGGCAGGTCCTGGGCGGGGAAGGAGGCGGTCAGTCCCGACAGCAGCGCGCCGATGCCCAGCACCAGGGCGAGCGCGCCCACCACCCTGCTACCCCGTCGTCGCACCACGAGCAGCAACAGGGCCAGTGCGGCGCTGGCCCAAGCCAGGGTGGTCACCAGGCCCCCGGTGGCGTCGGCACCCGACACCGACAGCACCCCGTCATGGGCCCAGGTGCGCTGACCCGCGACGGCCGAGAGCCCCGCGGCGACGGCCCACGACACGGCGGCGTACCAGCGCCTCACCGGCTCACCCCGGCAGCGCGGCGCACCGCGTTCACCACCGACCGGGCCTTGTGCTGGGTCTCGTCGTTCTCGGTGTCGGGCACGGAGTCGGCCACGATCCCGGCACCGGCCTGCACATAGGCCCGCCCGTCCTTCAACAGTGCGGTGCGGATGCCGATGGCGGTGTCGGCATTGCCGGCGAAGTCGAAGTAGCCCACCACGCCCCCGTACACGCCGCGCCTGGTCAGTTCGAGCCGGTCGATGATCTCCATGGCGCGCACCTTGGGTGCACCCGACAGGGTGCCGGCGGGGAAACAGGCCAGGGTGACGTCGAGTGCGTTGCGCCCCTCGGCCACCTCTCCCTCGACCCGTGCCTCCAGGTGCATGACGTGGGAGTAGCGGGCCACCTTCATGAACTCGGTGACCTCGACGGTGCCGGGGCTGCAGACCCGGCCCAGGTCATTGCGACCCAGGTCGACCAGCATGATGTGCTCGGCGCGCTCCTTGGGGTCGGCGAGCAACTCCTCCTCGTTGCGCTGGTCGTCGGCCATGGTCGCGCCACGCGGGCGGGTGCCCGCGATCGGGTTGGTGGCGGCCCGCCCGTCGACCACGGTGACCAGGGCCTCCGGTGAGGCGCCAACGATCTCGAAACCGGGCAACGTCAGCAGGTACATGTAGGGACTGGGGTTCATCAGCCGCAGCTCGCGGTACACGTCGATGCCGGGAACGTTGGTGGCCAACTCGAACCTCTGGGAAGGCACGACCTGGAAGGCCTCACCAGCCCGGATCTCCTCGACCGCGTCGCGCACCATCTGCTGGTACTCCCCCGCGCCACGCTGCCAGTGGATCGGCAGGTCGGGCTGGCTGGAGCGTTCGCGCAGGCGTCGTCCACGGGGACGCGCGAGAACGTCGGCCATGGCGTCGACCCGGCTGACCGCGTCACGCCAGGCCTCGTCGACGCCGGCATCCGAGTCGTCGAAGTTGATGGCGTTGGCGATCAGCCACAACTCACCGGTGTGGTGGTCATAGGCGGCGAGGTCGGTGGTCACCAGCATCATCAGCTCGGGGATCCCCAGGTCGTCCACCGTCGTCTCGGGCAGCTTCTCGAGATGGCGCACGCAGTCGTAGCCGAGGTAACCCACCAGACCCGAGGTGAACGGGGGCAGGTCGGGAGCAGGTTCGGTGTGCAGCGCGTCGATGGTGGCGCCCAGCACCTCGAGCACGTCACCTTCGGTCGGCAACCCCGCGATGGGACGACCCAGCCAGACGGCCTGTCCGTCGGTCTCGGTGAGGGTGGTCGAACAGTTCACCCCGATGAACGACCACCGCGACCAGACCCCGGCATCGGCTGATTCCAGCAGGAAGGTGTTGACGCGGTCACCGCACAGGGTCTGGTGGATGCCGATGGGCGTCAGGTCGTCGACCAGGACGCGTCGGTGCACGCTGATCACCCGGCGCTGGCTGGCCAGCCGCCGGAACTCGTGCAGCGAGGGGGTGATGGTCACGGGCGCTCCATGGCTTGCTGATCGGACAGGTGGTGCACGTGGGTGGCGGGCGAGGGGTCGGCCAGCAGCAGATCGGAGTCGAAGCAGGTGCGGTCGCCGGTGTGGCAGGCTACGCCGGTCTGGTCGACCTTCAGCAGCACCGTGTCGCCGTCGCAGTCGAGTCGCACCTCGCGCACGACTTGGGTGTGACCACTGGTCAGTCCCTTGACCCACAGCTCGTCGCGCGAGCGCGACCAGTACGTCGCCCGGCGGGTGGCGAGCGTCGCCGCCAGGGCCTCGTCGTTCATCCAGGCCTGCATCAGCACCTCGCCGGAGGTCGCGTCCTGGGTGACCACGGCCACCAGTCCTGCCTCGTTGCGCTTGAGGCGGCCAGCGAGGGCGGGGTCCAGTCCGGACCGGGGGTCGGCAGAAGGCATGGCGCCCATTATGGCCCGGCTTGCTCGCCCGGGCCTAAGGTGGGGCAGGTGACCATCGCCTCCGAGGAACGTTCCCTGATCTGTGACCTGTTCGACCAGTTGGGCCCCGACCAGCCGACGCTGTGCGAGGGCTGGACGACCGGCGACCTGGCCGCGCACCTGATCGTCCGCGAGAACGACCCCATCGCAGCGGGCGGGATCGTGCTCAAACCGCTGGCCGCGCACACCGAACGTCGGATGACCGAGGTGCTGGCGGCCGAACCGTGGACGCAGGTGGTGGAGAGGCTGCGGCGTGGGCCCGGGCAATGGAGCCCGTTCCGGGTGCCCGGGGTCGATGAGGGCGCCAACGCCATGGAGTTCTTCATCCACTGCGAGGACGTCCGTCGGGCCCAGACACCGCCACTGCCGCCGCGTGAACTGCCCGAGGAGGTCGAGGAGTTCTGCTGGAAGCGGCTGAAGTTGCTGGCCCGCGCCATCTTCCGCAAGGTGGACGCCGGGCTGGTGCTCGAACGCGTCGGCGCCGACGGCACCCCCGGCGAGTCGCTGCGGGTCCGCCCCGGCACCCACACCGTCACCCTGCAGGGACGCGCCAGCGAACTGCTGCTGGCCGGCTACGGCCGCGGCGCCCACGCCGACGTCACGGTGATCGCCGACGAGGAGGGCCAGTCAGCCCTCGAGGCCGCCGCCATCAGCCTGTGACCCTCACCGGTGGGGGGTGGTGACCCCCAACTTGTGGGCCAGGTCGCGTCCTCCCACGCGGACGATGTGATCGGGATCAGCCACGACGACCAGCAGATCGGTCGCCCGCGACATGCCCACGTAGAGGCGCTCCCGCGCCCGTTCGGGATCCATTCGCCCGTCGTTGACGGCCAGCACCACCACGGTGCGTTCCATGCCCTTGAACCCCAGGGCGGTTCCGTAGAAGACCTCGTCGCCGGCGAAGAAGCTCGCCCAGTACCCCTGGTTGCCGTACCGGTCGAACAGCTCCCGCTGCACCTCGTGCCGCTTGCCGGTGGTGATCAGGGCGACATCGCCCGGGGCCCAGCCCTCGCCCAGCAGCTCGTCGACCAGGTCGTCGGCCACACCGACCACCTGGTCGGGGTCGGCCGCGACGAAGCGGACCGCCGGCCCGTCCGACCCGCGTGGGCGGATGTGAGGGGCGAAAGGGCGCAGCGACTCGGCGATCTGACGACTGTTGCGAAGGTTGTGGTCGAGCACCAGCGGAACCATGGGCACCCCGGGCGTCCCACGACGCCCGAACACCCCTTGGTCAGGATCGGCGTAGGTGTAGATGCCACCGCTGTCGGGGTCCCGCAGGCAGCCCAACAGCGGGGTCCACCAGGCATCCGCGAAGTCCTGTGCCTCGTCGACCACGAGGGCGTCGAACTTCTGCACCTCGTCGAGCTGCTTGGCGGCCTCCGCCATCTGCGCGGGGAGTTCCTGTTCCCACCACTGTGAGTCGTCGCGGTCATGGGGTGGGATGCCCCAGTCCTCGGCGAGTTCGTCGTAGCGTCCGACGAACGCGGGCCGGGAGCGTCGGGGCCAGCTGGCGACCTCACGCTTGAGGTGTTCGGCCAAGCCGTGGGTGTAGCAGATCACCGCCACCTTCTGGGCGGGGTGTCCCTGCCGTCCGCCGGCCAGTTGGCGGGCCTGCTCGAGGGCCAACGTGGTCTTGCCGGACCCGGCGCTCCCCCGTACCTCGACCCGGTTCAGCAGCCGCGTGACGCCCAGCAGGGAGTACTGCTCGGTGGTGAGCCGCGCCACCTGGCCGGCCCGCAGGTCGGCCTCGGGTCGCGGACCGTCCTGCCAGACCTCGCCGCCCAGGAGGATCTCGACGGCCACCTCGATGTCGTCGTGGTCGGGCACCCGGTCGCCGGGGCGGAGCTCGGCGACCAGGCGCCGGAGTCGTCCGCCGATCTGGGGCAGGTCGGCCTTGTCGTGCAGCGCTGAGCGGGACAGGTCAGCGGAGTGCCAGGTGTCGGGGAACTCCGAGAAGGGAACGGCGACACTGTGCACGAATGCGATCCGTCCCCTGCGCCCCCAGCGGGGGGCTCGCTCCAACCGCTCGATGACGGCGTACTTGCCGCGCCTGGCCTGGTCGACGGGGTCCACCCTCGCGAACCTGCTGCCCCTCGACCTGGTCCACCACTGCCCGTCCTTGTCGTGGCTGACCAGCCCTCCCTTGGCCTCGACCACGGCGAAACCCGTGCCGGGCATCATCACCAGGAAGTCGACCTCGCGGTCACGGTCGGCCTCCATCAGGTTGAGGTGGACGAGCACCACGTCCTCGTCGGTCAGGGTCTGGTGGAGCGCCTTCATGACGGGGTGTTCGGAGTCCGACCATTCCTCGGTCGGGGGCAGGATGCGAGCCATGGGCCCATCATGGCAAGCCGCACCGACATCTGCCTCAGAGCACGGCCGTGGGGTACTTCGTCCGGTAGACGTCGACGATGGCATCGACGGCCTGGTCGAAGGTGAAGGTGGCCGTGTTCAGCACGAGGTCGTAGAAGGTGTCGTCGTTGGGGTCGACCTGGTGCAGCCTGATCGACATCTCGGCGCGGAGCCTGTCGTCGTTGCGCAGCCTGGCCAGCGCCTGGTCCTCGGGCAGTCCCGTCAGGTAGGCCACGCGCTGGGTACGCATGCTGACCGGCGAGGTGAGCCGCACGTGCAGCGCCCCCACGGCACGAGCCAGCACGGCCTGACCGTTGTGGCCGAGCACCACGGCACCGTTCTGCACCCCGGCGAGCAGTTCGTCGGTGTTGCGCACCACCATGGTGTGGTCGAGGCTCTGGTGCGCGGCCCGCGAGATCTCCGAGTCGGACGACCCCGCGTCCTGGAAGGTCTGCAGGAACCGGTCCCAGATGCCTGGGTTGTCGCTGCGCCCCGTGGGATCGGCGATCTGCTCGTGGCTGAAGGCCTGCCCGATGAAGCGCACCCCCAGCCGTTCGGCCACCGCCGGTGCGATCACCGAGGCGCCCGAGCCGTACTGGGCGAAGATCGTGACGATCGGCGGCACCTGCGCACCAAGCGTCGCGGGGGGAACGGTGACCATGGTGTCGCGACCGTCGCCGACACCGGTGATCGTGACCTCGTCCACGCCCTGTTCGGCGGCTGCCGCGCGAGTGCGACGGTCACTGAGTTCACGCACCAGGGAGCGGTGCTGGTCGGCGGTGAGCGGGTAGAAGATGATCACCAACGCGGCCAGCACGGCCAGCCCGGCCGGCACCAGCCCGGCCGACAGCTTGATACCGGTCAACGCGTGGGCGCTCTGTGAAGGCGCCTGGGCCACGTAACCGAACGCACCCACCACGGCCCCACCGACCGCCCCACCGACACCCTGGCCGACCTTGCGGACGAACGACAGGATCGAGTACGAGCCTCCCTCGGACCGGATGCCGGTGCGCCACTCGCCGTAGTCGACGGTGTCGGCCTGCATGGCGAACATCAGCGCGTTGGTGCCGCCCATCCCGATGCCGAGCAGCAGCCAGGCGATCATCGCGATGAACAGGCTGCCCTCGCCGCCGGGGACGAGGAAGACCAGCAGGTAGGCGATCACGGCGACGGCCGCGAAACCGATGTAGCCCCGGCGCTTGCCCCACCGCATCGTCAGGGTGGGCACGAGGGAGGCGGCGGCGATGGTCCCGACGGTCTGCGCCAGCATCAGCCAGGTGAACCACGAGGCGTTGCCGAGCACGTAGCGGGTGTAGTACATGGCCACGGCATTCATCGTGAAGTTCGCGGCCAGCAGGAACAGGGCCCCCAGGCAGAGCACCAGCAGGGGCCGGTTGCGGCGCACCATCACCAGCGTGTTGCGCAGGTTGATCCGTGCCGTGCCGCGTGGCACGACCTCACGGGTGTTGCGGAAGCACACCAGGTGCAGTCCGAGCGCGATGGCGCCCAGCACGATGGTGGTGAGGGTGAAGGTGAGCCGTACCCCGTCAGCGGCGGTGTCCTTGAACTGTGGGGCGACAACGGCCGCCAATCCCACCCCGGTCAGCGCGGAGGCGATCGCCCGGGCACCGGAGAGTCGGGAGCGGTCGACCGAGTCCTGGGTCATGGCAGCTGACAGGGAACCGTAGGGAATGTTGACGAAGGAGTAGAAGAGCTGGAAGAGCGCGTCGAACAGGAAGATCCACGCGACCGAGGCGGCCGGACTGAGTCCCGCCGGCACCGAGAAGAGCAACACGAAGACCACGGCCAGCGGTGTCGAGCACCACAACAGCCACGGACGAAGCCGTCCCCACCTGGTGCGCGCACGGTCGACGGTGGAACCGGCGATCAGGTCGGCGACGCCGGCCCAGATCTTGGTGATCGCGTAGATGGTGCCCGCCACCCCGGCCGAGATGCCCACGATGTCGGTCATGTAGATCATCAGGAACATGGACGTGAGCTGGAAGCTCAGGTTGTTCGCCACGTCGCCGAGGGCGTAGGAGAAGATCCGCGACCGCGGCAGTTGGGAGGTGGTGGACGGCGTCAGTTCCAGGGTCGGGGCGGACATGGTGCAGCACTCTTTTCGTGGGAGCGGGGCCCACCGGGGGCCATGCATCCACGCTACGTCCGGCCTTGCCCGCCCGCGCAGCGAACGGAGGCGCTTGCCTGATTTTGCCTCAGCCAGGCAGGTCGTGGATCCGGAACCGGTAGAGGCTGGTCGAGGCCGTGACATAGACCCAGTCGTCGTCACCGAAGCAGAGGTTCGAGACCACCTCGGGCACCCCCACGAACCCGACGTGGGTGCCGAGGGTGTCGTACACGTGCACCCCATCGGCCGCGGACGACCACACCCGCCCCGAGGCATCCACCCGGATCCCGTCGGGCACGCCCGCCGGCACGGTGGCGAACCAGCGTCCGTTCTTGGCCCGACAGCCATCGACGACGTCGTAGACCCTGATCTGGGCGGCCACGTCGGAATCGGCGACGTAGAGCAGGGTCTCGTCCGGTGAGAACGCCAGCCCGTTGGGAGCGACGATGTCGGTGACGACGGGGCTCAGTCGACCGGTGGGGTCGAGCCGGAAGACCCAGCGGTCGCCGTACTCGCGCTCACCGGGGTGCCCCTCATCGGGCAGATCGATGCCGTAGCTGGGGTCGCTGAACCAGATCGCTCCGTCGCGGCTCACCACCAGGTCATTGGGCGAGTTCAACCGGTGGTCGTGCCAACGGTCGACGAGCACCTCGGTGGACGACCCGTTCTCGGTGAACTGTCGGCGCTGCACCGCGCGGCGGCCGTGGCTGCACTCCAGCAACGAGCCGTCGGCGGCCAACGTGCGTCCGTTGGTGAACTCGCACCGGTCCTCCAACACGGTCAGCTCACCGGTCTCGGCATGCCATTCGAGCACCCGATTGCCCGGGATGTCGGACATCACGACACTGCGCCGAGCCGGCACCCAGCAGGGTCCCTCGAGCCAGCGTGCGGCCGTGGCCAGCCGCTCGACCCCGTTCACCCACGCATCCGTCATGACTGTGCGAGCTTGGCCAGCACGAGTTCACGCACCCGGGCCGCATCGGCCTGGCCACGCATGGCCTTCATCACCGAGCCGATCAGGGCTCCAGCCGCCTGCACCTTGCCCTCGCGGATCTTCGCGGCGACGTCGGGGTTGGCCGCGATGGCGGCATCGACGGCGGCGGAGAGTTCGCCCTCGTCCGAGACGACGGCCAGGCCTCGTGACTCGACGACCTCGGCCGGTTCGCCCTCACCGGCCAGCACGCCTTCGATCACCTGCCGGGCCAGCTTGTCGTTGACGGTTCCCGCCTCGACCAGACCCTGGACGGCCGCCACCTGGGCCGGGCTGATGCCAAGGTCGGCCAGGTCGACGCCGGCCTCGTTGGCGCGGCGCAGCAGCTCACCGGTCCACCACTTGCGGGCGGCCTGCGGACTGGCGCCGGCGGTGACCGTGGCGTCGATCAGGTCGAGCGCGCCGGCGCTGATCACCGCCTGCAGTTCGAGCTCACCCAGCTGCCACTGCTCGGCGAGGCGTCGCATGCGCTGGGCGGGGGGTTCGGGCAGGGTGGCCCGCAGTTCCTCCACCCAGGCGGTCGCGGGGGCCACGGGAACCAGGTCGGGCTCGGGGAAGTAGCGGTAGTCCTCGGCGGTCTCCTTGGAGCGTCCCGGTGAGGTGTTGCCCTGGGACTCGTTCCAGTGACGGGTCTCCTGCTTCACCCGTCCTCCCCCAGCCAGCACCATGGCCTGACGCCGCATCTCGAAGGCGAGGGCGTTCTCGACCGAACGCAGGGAGTTCACGTTCTTGGTCTCGGTGCGGGTGCCGAACTCGGTCGCGTCCTTGGCCATCAGCGAGACGTTGGCATCGCAGCGCAGCGAACCCTGCTCCATGCGGACGTCGGAGACGCCGAGCGCGCGCAGCAGTTCGCGCAGGTGCGCCACGTACGCCCGGGCCACCTGGGGTGCCTTCGCCCCGGCGCCGACGATCGGCTTGGTGACGATCTCGATCAGCGGCACACCGCACCGGTTGTAGTCCAACAGCGAGTACTCCGCCCCCTGGATGCGACCGGTCGAACCGCCGACGTGCAGCGACTTGCCGGTGTCCTCCTCCATGTGGGCGCGCTCGATGTCGATGCGGAAGGTCTCACCCTCGACGTCGACGTCGAGGTGGCCGTTGAAGGCGATCGGCTCGTCGTACTGGCTGATCTGGTAGTCCTTGGGCATGTCGGGGTAGAAGTAGTTCTTCCGGGCGAACCGGCACCACTGCGCGATCTCGCAGTTGAGCGCCAGACCGATCCGGATGGCCGATTCGACGGCCTTGCCGTTGACCACCGGCATTGACCCGGGCAGGCCAAGACAGACGGGGCAGACCTGGGTGTTGGGCTCGGCGCCGAACGTGGTGGGGCAGCCACAGAACATCTTGGTGGCCGTGTTGAGTTCGACGTGCACCTCGAGCCCCATCACCGGGTCGAAGCGGTCGAGCACCTCGTCGTAGTCCATCAGCTCGTCGGCGGATGCGCTCATCTCAGGCCTCCTGTGAAGGTTCGGCCAGACTGCCGGGCAGCTGGGGAATGACGGTGGAGGTGCCACACGTGGCCAGCGCCCGTTCGAGGGCGGCGCCGACGCGGTAGAGGCGGTCGTCGGCCATCGGGGGCGCCATCACCTGGAAACCGACGGGCAACCCGTCCTCGGGTGCGGTGCCGCAGGGGAACGACGCCGAGGCATTGCCGGCCAGGTTCGAGGGGATGGTGCACAGGTCGGCCTTGTACATCGCCAGGGGGTCGTCGATCCGCTCCCCCAGCTTGAACGCGGTGGTGGGCGTCGACGGCGAGACGAGCACGTCGCACTGCGCGAAGGCAGCGTCGAAGTCACGCGTGATCAGCGTGCGCATCTTCTGGGCGGAGCCGTAGTAGGCGTCGTAGTAACCGGCAGACAAGGCATAGGTGCCGATGATGATCCGTCGCTTGGCCTCCGACCCGAAACCGGCTCCGCGGCTGAGCCGCATCACCTGCTCGGCCGAGTTCTGGCCGTCGTCGCCGACCCGCAGGCCGTAGCGCATGGCGTCGTAGCGGGCGAGGTTCGAGCTCATCTCGGCCGGCATGATCAGGTAGTAGGTCGACAGCGACTGGTCGAAGTGGGGGCAGGAGACCTCCACCACCTCGGCCCCTTGGGCCCTGAGCAGTTCGACGGCCTCGTCGAAGCGCTGCTCGACACCGGGGGCATAGCCCTCGCCGCCGAGTTCGCGGACGACGCCGATCCTCATCCCCCGCACATCGCCCGCGCGTGAGGCCTCAGCCACGGCGGGCACCGGCTGGTCGATGGAGGTGGCATCCATCGGGTCGTGCCCCGCGATCACCTCGTGCAGCAGCGCAGCGTCCTCGACCGTGCGGGCACAGGGGCCGCACTGGTCGAGCGAGGAGGCCATCGCGATGATGCCGTAGCGGCTGACGCCACCATAGGTCGGCTTCACCCCGACCGTGCCGGTCACCGACGCCGGCTGGCGGATCGATCCACCCGTGTCGGTGCCGATGGCCAGCGGCGCCTCGAAGGCCGCCAGGGCCGCGGACGATCCGCCGCCGGAACCGCCCGGGATCCGATCCAGGTCCCACGGGTTGTGGGAGGCGCCGAAGGCCGAGGTCTCCGTGGACGAGCCCATGGCGAACTCGTCGAGGTTGGTCTTGCCGAGGATCACCAGCCCGGCGTCGAGCAGGCGCTGCACGACGGTGGAGTTGTAGGGCGGTGTCCAGTTCTCGAGCATCCTCGAGCCGGCCGTGGTGGGCAGCTCCTGGTAGCAGAGCAGGTCCTTGACCGCGATCGGCACGCCCGCGAGCGGACCCAGTCGTTCCCCGGCGGCGATCCTCTCGTCCACCCGGCGGGCGGCTGCGAGCGCCCCCTTCCGGTCGACGGTGACGAAGGCGTTGACCCGGTCGTCGACGGCGTCGATCTGGGCCAGGAAGGCGGTCGTCACCTGCACCGAGGTCCAGGTGCCGGCCGCGATGGCCCGTCCGATCTCGGCGGCGGTGGCGGTGATGATCCGCGCGTTCAGGTCGGCTTGGGACACGATCACTCCTCGTCCAGGATGCGGGGCACGCGGAACCGGTCGTCCTCCGAGACGGGTGCCATCGCGAGCGCCTGCTGCGGGGTCAGGCCCGGGCGCACCACATCGTCGCGGAACACATTGGTCAGACCCATCGCGTGCGAGGTGGGCGGCACGTCGTCGGTGGCGACCTGGGCGACACTGGCCACGGAGTCGAGGATCACGTCGAGCTGCGGCGCGAACAGGCGCAGCTCCTCGGGGGTCAACTCGATGCGGGCCAACTCGGCGAGCCGAGCGACCTCTCGTTCGGTGAGTGCCACGAAACCTCCTGCAGCCCGGGCATGTGCGGGACCGACCCGCACGGGGCCACCCCATCCTAGGGGGTGAAACAGGACTGCAACACGGTCGGCTTGGGCTCGTCGCCGCCGTCGGTCACACTGGGGGGGTGCTGTTGCTCCGAGTCCAACTCCCCGACCGTCCCGGCTCCCTGGGCCAGGTGGCGACCGCTATGGGCACCGTGGGTGCCGACATCTCCGCCATCGAGATCGTCGAGAAGCAGCAGGGTTCGGTGATCAACGACTTCATGCTGACGATGCCTCCCAACAGTCTTCCCGACACCTTGGTGAGCGCCTGCAACGAGTTGCCGGGGGTACAGGTGCTGTGGCTGTCGCGGTACCCGGAGAACTGGGGGCTTGAGTCAGACATCGACCTGCTCGACCGCATCTCGGCCGACCCCGCCCGTGCCAGCGAGACGTTGACGGCCCACGCGCCGGTGGTCTTCCACAGCCAGTGGGCGGCCGTGGTCAACGCCGACGGTTCGTCGACGACCAGCCAATTGGCCCCCGAGTTGGACGACGAGGCGATCAGCGCCCTCGGTCCCCTCGACGAGGCCGCCACCCGCGACCTGCCCGAGGGGTGGCTGCCGGGCTGGGGCGAGACCACCATCGCCTTCGCGCCCCTCCAGAACGGATCCGCGTTGGTGCTGGGCCGTCAGGGAGGGCCCGCCTATCTGGTCTCGGAGGTGCGCCGGCTGCAGCACCTGGCAGGGATGACCCTTTGATCAGCTGGCACCAGTGGCTCGAGGTGATCTCGTCGATCGGATACGGGGTGCTGTCGTCGATCGTCCCCGTGTTCCACACCGAGGCATTCATCGTGGCCGCGGCGGCGTCCAACCTGCTGGGCCCGGTGGAACTGTCGGTGGGACTGGCCATCGGCCACACCATCGGCAAGCAGGTGATGTTCCTGGCGGTCAGGCACGGCAAGAAGCTGCCGTGGCTGAACCGGGGTGAACCGGTCCAGGTGCCCGCCGGATCGTGGCGGGCCCGGTGGCGCCGCTGGTCGGCCCGTACGGCGCGTCTGGTCGAGAACCCACGGTGGGGGATGCCGATCCTGTTCGTCTCATCGGCTACCGGGGCGCCCCCGGTCTACGGTGTCGTGCTGGTCGCGGGCACCACGGCGATGAACTTCTGGGCCTTCAGCCTGGTCATGCTGGTCGGGTTCTTCGTGCGTTGCATCGTGCTGGCACTGGGCACCATGGGAGCCTTCCAGGGCATCTTCGGCTGAGCGCCGGCGTCAAGCGGTCTGGGTGAAGGCCTTGAAGAACGTCCACCCCACGAACACCAGGACGGCCAGCACCACCACGAACGCAATGCTCACCCAGATGCGCATCCGCTTCTTCGCGGCCGTCGTGGGCACCTTGGTCGGTCCCCATTCCCCCACCTTGGGCTGAACCCGGGCCGGGGTGGTGCCGTTGAGGTTCAGGTTGGTGAAGATCCGCACCCGGCCCACAGTACCGCTCAGGTGGTTGACTCGAGAGCGGCCTCGGCCAGCCACACCAGCGAGTCGAACACGCGTGGGACGGTGCCCTCGCTCCACCCGGCCAGCCCACAGGCAGGGCTGACCGCCGAGCGTTCGTCCACCACCACGGGGTCGAGCCCGAGCCGATCGACGACCCGGCGGTGGGTGGCCACCAGTTGGTCCCGGCTGAGCACCAGGTCGGGTACCTGGGTGGGTTGCACGCCCCACCACACCTGGTTGCCCGATTCCAGCCAGCCGGCCAGGGCAGCCAGGTCGTGATCGGTCAGCAGGGCCACGTCGAGCGCGACAGTGCCGATCCCGGCGCGCTCCAACCACTGCAGCTGGAGTCCGGGCGCGCAACAGTGCAGGGCCACCTGGGCACCCGCGGCGGCCACCGCCGACGCGACCGCCGTCAGCCCACCACCGATGACGGACTCGTCCACGGCGCGATGGCGGCCGAAACCCGAGGCCGTGCGCAGGGCACCGGAGCTCACGGCCGGAAGGGAGGGCTCGTCCAGTTGCACCGTCCAGCTGGCGGCGGGAAACCTGCGGCGCAGTTCGCCGACCAGGTCGGCCAGTCCCGAGGCGAGCGAGGCTGCGAGGTCGCGGGTCGCACCCGCGTCGGCGAGCACCAGTTCACCGCGGGCCAGTTCGACACCGGCGGCCAGTGTCCATGGTCCGGCCACCGACAGCTTCGCGGGGCCGGCGAAGGTGGAGCACTCCTCCTCGAGGTCGTCGAGGTCACGCCGGAACAGGGCGAGGGCGCGCCGCTGGTCGCGTCCGGGGTGGTCGGTCAGCCGCCACCCTGCAGGCTGCAGGTCGACGGCCAACCCGTCGAGCAGGGAGGCCCCTCGCCCGACCAGTTGGGCACCCACCCCACGGGCGGGCAGCTCGGGCAGGTCGGCCCGACCGAGCCGGTCACGGACCAGTCGCACGGCTGCGCGGAAGTCGGTGCCCGGGAGCGATCCCAGATGGGTGGCGAACATGTCAGCGGGTCCCACTGATGGTGGCGCTGCCGACCACGCGGTCGTCGGCGTACACGACGGCGGCCTGGCCGGGGGCAATGCCCTCGCAGGGCTCGTCGAGCTCGACGTGCAGAGCGTCGGCGCTGAACTCGACGGTGGCAGGCATCGGTGCGCCGTGCGCCCGCACCTGCACGTGCCCGCGCCACCGTCCGGGCGCGGCGGCAACGGCCAGGATGGGCCGGATCGCGTCGATCACCCCGACTGCCAGGTTCTCCCTCGCACCCACCGTGACCCGGTTCTGGACGGGCTCGATGGACAGCACGAACCGCGGTCGTCCGTCATCGGCGGGCACGCCCAGGTGCAGGCCACGCCGCTGGCCCACGGTGAACTGGTGATGGCCCGCATGGCTGCCGACCACCCGTCCGGCGGTGTCGACGACCTCGCCGACCCGCTCACCGAGCTGGCGGGTCAGGAAGCCCGCGGTGTCACCATCGGGGATGAAGCAGATGTCATGGCTGTCGGGTTTCTTGGCCACTCCGAGCCCGAGGGCTGCGGCCTCGGCGCGCACGTCGGTCTTGTGGGTGTCGCCGAGCGGGAAGGCGCAGTGCGCGAGTTGGTGTGCGTCCAGCACGCCCAGCACGTAGGACTGGTCCTTGGCGGGGTCAGCGGCGCGGCGCAGTTCCACCTGGCCGGCGGACGAGCGGGTCAACCTGGCGTAGTGCCCGGTGGCCACCACGTCGAATCCCAACTGCAGCCCGCGGTCGAGGACGGCAGCGAACTTGATCTTCTCGTTGCACCTCAGGCACGGGTTGGGGGTACGGCCGGCGGCGTACTCGGCGACGAAGTCCTCGACGACGTCGGCATGGAAACGCTCGGCGAAGTCCCAGACGTAGAAGGGGATGCCCAGCTTGTCGGCGGCGC
Organism: Aestuariimicrobium sp. T2.26MG-19.2B; assembly: GCF_950101875.1. Lineage (NCBI taxonomy): Bacteria > Bacillati > Actinomycetota > Actinomycetes > Propionibacteriales > Propionibacteriaceae > Aestuariimicrobium > Aestuariimicrobium sp. T2.26MG-19.2B. The sequence continues at coordinate 462,386 of NZ_CATNLW010000002.1, forward strand.
GGCGGGCGTCATGGGAGTCCTCCAGCGAGCAGCACCCACGCGCACCGCTGCGATACGACTCGGGGTTCTTCGACAGCGCCAGGTGCACGCCGGTGACGTCGTGACCTGCGGCCACCATGCGGGCAGCGGCGACGGCGGAGTCCACTCCCCCGCTCATGGCTGCCAGAACTCTCACGGCGGACGAGTCTACCCCGCCGCCCTCGATGGCCCGGCGGCCTCAGACTCCCCGCGCCCGCGCCAGCGCCCGGGGCAGTTCCCTCACCAGCGCCGCGACGTCGTCGTCGGTGGTCGACCAACCCATCGAGAAGCGCAGGCTCGACAGGGCGTCCTGGGTGGAGCCGGTCATCGCCAACACCACCTCGCTGGGCTGGTGCACCCCCGCCCGGCACGCCGACCCCACGGAGGCGTCGATGCCGACCCGGTCGAGCAGCAGGAGCACATCGTCGGCGCGTACCCCGGGGGCGGTGAGGTGGACGATGGCCGGGTTGACGACCTCGCCGCCGTTCACGCGCACCCCCTCTCCCTGGCCTGCTGCGGCCAGACCGGCCAGCAGTTCAGCCCTCAGTCGAGCCATCCGGACGCGCTCGGCCTCTCGGCTCGCCACCGATTCGTGCAGCGCCGCGGCGAAGGCTGCCGCCAGCGCCGCGGACTGAGTGCCTGAGCGCAGGTCCCGTTCCTGGCGCCCTCCCAGTCCGGTGACGGCGGGGGCCACCTCACGTCGGACGAGCAGCGCCCCCACCCCGACGGGGCCACCCAGCTTGTGGGCGGAGACCGACACCAGATCGGCCGCGCTGGCTGAGAAGTCAAGCCCGGGTGAGACCAGTGCCTGGACCGCGTCGGTGTGGAACCAGGCGCCGGCCGCGTGGGCGATCTCGGCGGCCTCGGCCACCGGCTGCACCACCCCGACCTCGTTGTTGACGGTCTGCACGCTCACCACCGCCGTCGACGGACCGACCAGACGGGCCAGTTCGTCCATCATCACCGAGCCGGTCGGGTCGACACCGGCGATCAGGGTGCCCGGCCACTGTCGGGCCAGTTCGCCGACCGCGGGGTGCTCGACGGCCGAGATCACCACCAGATCGCGGCCCGACGACGCGCGCCCACGCACACCACCCCACACCGCCAGGGTGTCGGCCTCCGACCCGCCGGAGGTCAGCACCACCTCGGTGGGGTGCGCCCCCAGATCAGCCGCGATCGACTCGCGGGCGTCCTCCAGCGCGGCCCGGGAGCGCCGGGCTGAGGCGTGCAGGGCGGCCGGGTTGCCGACCAGGTCGGCGGCCTGCAGCCACGCCTGCCGGGCAGCGGGCCGCAGCGGCGAGTGCGCCGCGTGGTCGAAGTAGTGTCGGGTCGCCTCAGCGGCCACGGAAGACGGCCTTGCCGGGCCCGGACTCCAGGAAACTCTTCATGCCGATCCGACGGTCCTCGGTGCCGAACAGTGACGCGAACCCGGTCGCCTCGATGGTCAGTCCGTTGTCGAGGTCGGTCTCGAGGCCGGTGTCGATGGACTCCTTGGCCCAGCTGATCGCCCACGAGGGCGAGTTCTCGAACTGCGCGGCCCACGCAACGGCCCGGTCGACCAACTCCGCATCGGGCACCACCTCGTCGACCAGGCCCAGCGCCAGTGCCTCCTGGGCGTGCACCCGGCGTCCCGTGAAGATCAGGTCCTTGGCCGCGGACGAGCCGATCAGCCTCGGCAGCCGCTGGGTGCCACCCGCCCCCGGCATGATGCCCAGCAGGATCTCGGGCTGGCCCAGGGTGGTCGACTCCCCCGCGATCCGGCGGTCGGCGCACAGGGCCAGTTCACAGCCCCCGCCCAGTGCGTAGCCGTTGACGGCGGCCACGACCGGTTTGCCGATCTTCGCCACGGCCGTGAAACACTCCTGCATCACCTTCACGCGCGAGGACATCTGCGTCACGCCCAGCTGCGACATCTCCTTGATGTCGACACCGGCGGCGAAGTTCTTGCCGTTGCCGGTGACCACGACCGCCCGTACCCCGGCATCCGCTGACAGGTCATGGGCGATCTCACCGAGGCGGTCCTGCATCGCCATCGAGAGGGCATTCACCGGCGGACGATCCAACCGGATGACCGCCACTCGTCCGACACGCTCGACCACGACGTCCGCTCTGTTCATGTCGGTCAACTTACCGTGGCGGTTACAATCAGTCGCCGGTCAACCAAAGGATGTGAATTGAGCGAGATCAGCGCTGCTGAGTCCCGTCGAGCCCAGGATTCATCGAGCTTGGGGGCACACCTCGTCGACGACGGTTGTCGATTCTCCCTGTGGGCGCCTCGCGCCACGCGGGTGGAACTCTCCCTGCTCGAACTCGACCGCAGCCAGCAGAACCATGACATGGCCCAGCAACCAGACGGCACCTGGCTGGTGCACGTGCCGGGTGTGCGCGCAGGTCAGCTCTACGGCTACCGGGTGCACGGTGAGTGGAACCCCAACCGGGGCATGCGCTTCAACCCGGCCAAGTTGCTGCTCGACCCCTACGCCCGCGCCATCACGGCCGGGGTGGACTACGCCGGACCCATCCGCGACCACACCGCCGAGTCCAACTACCAGCCCGACACCCGCGACAGTGCCTCGGCGGTGCCCCTGGCCGTGGTGGTGGCCGACGGACCGGCGCCGACCCCGCTCGCCCGGCGTCGTCCGATGTCGGAGACGGTCATCTACGAGACGCACCTGTCGGGCTACACCCATCAGCACCCGCAGGTCCCCGAGCACCTGCGTGGCACCTACGGCGGGTTGGCCTATCCCGCCGTGGTCGAGCACCTCGTGAGGACGGGCATCACAGCGGTGCAGTTGATGCCGGTCCACCACTTCGTCTCGGAGCCGTTCGTGGTCGGCAAGGGACTGACGAACTTCTGGGGCTACAACACGCTGGGCTTCTTCGCACCGCATGCCGCCTACTCGTCGATGGGGACCACCGGCGAACAGGTGCTGGAGTTCAAGCAGATGGTCTCGACGCTGCACGAGGCGGGCATCGAGGTGATCCTCGACGTGGTCTACAACCACACCGGTGAGGGCGGTCACGAAGGACCCACCCTGGGCTACCGCGGCATCGACCACGGGGCCTACTACCGGCTCACACAGGACCTGCACAACGACTACGACGTCACCGGTTGTGGCAACTCAGTCGACACCTCCCACCCGGCGGTGCTCGACATGGTGCTCGACTCGATGCGTTACTGGGTCACCGAGATGGGGGTCGACGGGTTCCGGTTCGACCTCGCCACCACCCTCATCCGCGACGCCCAGCACCACGTCGACCAGAACCACCCGTTCAAGCAGGCACTGGCGGCCGATCCGGTCTTCGCCGACATCAAGTTGATCGCCGAGCCGTGGGACGTGGGCCCCTTCGGCTACCAAGTGGGCAACTGGGGGCCGGGCTGGGCCGAGCACAACGACCACTTCCGCGACCACGTGCGCGACTTCTGGCGTGGCGCCACCCACGGTGTGCGCGAACTGGCGACCCGCATGGCCGGGTCCCCCGACATCTTCCAGACCCCGGGGCGCGATGCCACGGCGGGTATCAACTTCGTGGCCGTGCACGACGGTTTCACCCTGCGCGATGTCGTCAGTTACGACGTCAAGCACAACGACGCCAACGGCGAGTCGAACCGCGACGGCTCCGACAACAACCACTCGTGGAACCACGGGTGGGAGGGCGACACCGACGACGAGGCCCTGCTCGACCTGCGCCACCGACAGATCAAGAACATGATGCTCAGCCAGGTGATGGCGGTGGGCGTGCCGATGCTGCTGGCCGGTGACGAGATCGGACGCACCCAGCGGGGCAACAACAACGCCTACTGCCAGGACTCCCCCATTTCGTGGGTGCACTGGGAGATGGCAGACGACTGGGCCGACGTGACCAGTTTCACCGCGCGCGCCCTCAAGCTGCGGGCCGAGCAGCCGCTCCTGCGCCGGCCCGAGTTCAGCGGACACGACGAGATCCTCGATGCCGACGGTGAGCCGACCGGTCGCCACCGCCTCGCCTGGCTCAACGGCGGGGCCGGGGAGATGGGGGACGCCGACTGGGCCGACGCCGGACGCCGCACCCTGGGCATGTACGTCTCCGACGAGACCGACGCGTTCATCGTCTGGCTGCACGCCGGCCCGGAACCCCTCGACCTGGTGATGCCGCCCGCCGAATGGGGAGCCGGCCACGAGGTGCTGCTCGACTCCTGGTCGGCACCGGAAACGGACGGCACGACCGGGTCGGCTCCGACGGTGCTGGCCCCGGGTGAGACGCTGACCATCCCGGGACGATCCTCACTGGTGGTGCGCGTGCATCTGGCCCCCAGCAAGGCCGGAGCCGATACGTTGGAGGCGTGAGCACTCCCAGCAAGAAGCCCGCCCAGAAGGCCACCGAACCCTCGGCCGTCCAGGCCGACACTGCCACCACCGCGGCTCCCGCCGTGGCTGCGATCACCCTCGAACGCAACCCTCACCCGGCCGCCATGGGACGTATCCCCGTGCGGCTCACCGAGCCGCTGGTCGACTGTGGCGCGTACCCCACGAAAGCGGTCGTCAAGGAGCAGGTGCTCGTCCGAGCGCACGTCTTCCGCGAGGGGCACGACGCGGTCGCCGCGACCGCGGTGCTGACCGCCCCCGACGGTCGACGACTGACCACTGCGATGGTCCAGGTGGAGCCGATGGGGCTCGACATCTTCGAGTGCTGGGTTCGCCCCGATGCCGAGGGTGACTGGACCCTCCACGTCGAGGGCTGGGCCGACGAATGGAACACCTGGCTGCACCACGCCGAGGCGAAGCTGCCGCTGGCGATCGACGTCGCGCTGGTCTGCCTCGAGGGACGCGACGTGCTCACCCGGGCCGCTGACCTGGCCCGCACGGCCGGTGACACCACCACCGCCACCGTGCTCGACTCCGTCGCCGCGACCCTGCTGCCCGAACGTGACCCGGCCGAACTGCTCGAGACGGTGCAGACCCGGGCCGTCTCCAACGCCATGGCCAGGTTCCCCGTACGCGGTCTCGTGACCCCCACCAGCCCCGTCCCGGTGCGGGTCGAGCGGCGGCTCGCGGCGTTCTCGAGTTGGTACGAGTTCTTCCCCCGTTCCCAGGGGGCCCACATCGACGCCCAGACCGGACGATGGGTCTCGGGCACCTTCGCCTCGTCGCACGAGCGGCTCGAGGCAGCGGCCGCGATGGGCTTCGACATCGTCTACCTGCCACCCATCCACCCCATCGGGACCTCCTTCCGCAAGGGCAGGAACAACACCCTGACCCCCGGCGAACAGGACCCCGGCTCTCCCTGGGCGATCGGTTCCCCGGCCGGCGGCCACGACAGCATCCATCCCGACCTGGGCACCATGGCCGACTTCGAGGCCTTCGTGTGCAGAGCCCGGGAGCTGGGGCTGGAGGTGGCGATGGACTTCGCCCTGCAGGCATCGCCCGACCATCCGTGGGTGACCTCGCACCCGGAGTGGTTCACCACCCGGCTGGACGGCACCATCGCCTATGCCGAGAACCCTCCCAAGAAGTACCAGGACATCTACCCCATCAACTTCGACAACGACCCCGAGGGCATCTATGCCGAGTCGTTGCGGCTGCTGGAGTTGTGGATCTCGAAGGGGGTGACCGTCTTCCGGGTCGACAACCCCCACACCAAGCCCGTGGACTTCTGGGAGTGGCTGATCGGGCGGGTCAACGCCGCCCATCCCGAGGTGGTGTTCCTGGCCGAGGCGTTCACCCGCCCCCAGATGATGCAGGCCCTGGGCAAGGCCGGGTTCCAGCAGAGCTACACCTACTTCACCTGGCGCAACACCAAGCACGAACTGACCGAGTACGTCACCGAACTGGCCACGGAGTGGGCCGACTGCTACCGGCCCAGCTTCTGGGTCAACACGCCCGACATCAACCCCTTCGCCCTGCAGTCGGGCAACCAGGCCCAGTTCGCGATCCGGGCCATCCTGGCGGCCACCCTCGCGCCGAGTTGGGGGGTGTACTCCGGCTTCGAACTGTTCGAACACCTGCCCCTGGCACCCGGTCGTGAGGAGTACCTCGACTCGGAGAAGTACGAGTACCGGCCCCGTGACCACAACGCGGAGCCCAACCTGAACGCGCTGATCGGCCTGCTCAACGACATCAGGCGCCGGCACCCGGCCCTGCAGCAACTGCGCCGCACCAGTTTCCAGCACACCACCTCCGAGGCGATCCTCGCCTACGCCAAACGCGACGGTGACGACGTCGTGCTGGTGATCGTCTCGCTCGACCCCAACCTGGAGCAGTCGGCCGAGGTGTCCCTCGACCTGGCCGGTCTGGGCTTCGATGCCGGGGCGGTGCTGCGCGTGCACGACGAACTGACGGGGTCCACCTTCAGCTGGGGGCAGACCAACTTCGTCAAGCTCTCGCCCGCGACGCCCGCCCACATCTTCAGTGCCCGCCAGCAGTGAGGTGTCGCCCGTGACCACGCTGCTCGAGAGCCCCGCCCTGTCCGACCACGTGCTGGGGGCCCGTTGGTTCTCCGGCAAGGGCCGTGGCGGTCGCCTGACCGCCCTCGTCCCCCTCGACTGGTACGTACGCTCCGACGAGTTGTCGGTGCGCAGCGAGATCGTCACCGTCACCTACGACGACGGCGGCCACGAGTTCTACCAGGTGGTGGTGAGCTACCGGCCCCAGGCGCTGGGATCCGGCGGTCTGGGCCACACGAACGAGGGCCACGCCCACGACGCCACCCGCGATCCCGCCGCCCTGCGGGCCATGGTGTCCGCCATGGCTCAGCGCGGGGGGGAGTCGGGCACGTGGTCATCGGTCGTCAGCCACCCCGAGGCGCTGTCGGGCGAGGTCACCGTCTTCGGTGGCGAGCAGTCCAACACCAACCTCGAGGTCGGCGGCGTCGCCCTGGTGAAGCTGTTCCGCAAGTTGGAGGCCGGACGAAACCTCGACATCGCCGTGCACGACGCCCTCGCCCGGGCCGGGTCGGGTGCGGTGGCGCGACTCTACGGCTGGGTCGAGTCGACGGCACCGGTGCCCGGACTGGGTGGTTGCGACCTGGCGATGATCGTCGAACGCCTGCAGGACGCCGTCGACGGCTGGGGGCTCGCCTGCGAGGCGGCCCGCACCGATTCCGACTTCACCGACCACGCGGCCGCCCTGGGCAGTGCGCTGGCCCAGGTGCACCGGGCACTGGCCGACACCTTCCCGGCGCAACGCGTCGACGGTGCCACCGTGGCGGCGACCATGCGGGCGCGGCTCGACCAGGCCGTGCTGGCCGCACCGGTGCTCGAGCCGCACGTCACGGCGCTGACCTCGCTGTTCGAGGGCCTGGTGGGGTTGCAGTTGAACACCCAGCAGACCCATGGCGACTTCCACCTGGGCCAGACCCTGCACACCCCCGGCGGCTGGCGGATCATCGACTTCGAGGGGGAACCCATGAAGTCCTTGGAGGAGCGCCGCCTGCCCGACTCCAAGTGGCGTGACGTCGCCGGCATGGTGCGCTCCTTCGGTTACGCCACCTCGGCAGCCGACGACCCGTCAACGGCCGCAGGCTGGCTCGACCGCACCACGGCGGCCTTCCTCGGCGCCTACGCTCCACAGATCACGGCCGAGCAGCGCCGGATCCTTGCCGCCTACATCGCTGACAAGGCGATCTACGAAGTGGTCTACGAGACACGCAACCGACCGACGTGGGTTGGGATTCCTCTGCTCGCCCTGCAGCAGCTGACCGAAAGGAACTGACGTGGCACACGACTTCTCCGGTGGACTCACCGGCTGGGACCTGGAGGGCTTCCACTCCGGTGGCGACACCGAGTGCTGGAAGCGTCTGGGAGCCGTCGTCACCGACGTGCACGACGACGAGCGCGGGTCAGTGAGGGGCACCCGTTTCTCGGTCTGGGCACCGAACGCGCAGCGCGTGATGGTGATCGCCGACTTCAACGGGTGGCAGGGCGACGAGCTCACGCTCGTGCCCGGCTCGGGGGTGTGGGCACGCTTCGTCGAGGGAATCGACACCGGCACCGTGTACAAGTACAAGATCCTCACCGCCGACGGGAGGTGGATCGAGAAGGCCGACCCGATGGCCCGCTTCTGCGAGGCCGCACCGTCGACCGCCTCGATCGTCTACGAGAGCAAGTACCTGTGGGCGGACGAGGACTGGATGGCCAAGCGGCGCACCAGTCAGGCCCATCAGGAACCGATCAGCGTCTACGAGGTGCACCTGGGTTCATGGCGGCGCGGCAAGACCTACCTGGAGCTGGCCGAGGAGTTGGTCGAGTACGTCACTTGGCAGGGCTACACCCACGTGGAGTTCATGCCGGTCGCCGAGCACCCCTTCGAGGGTTCCTGGGGCTACCAGGTGACCGGGTACTTCGCCCCCACCAGCCGGTTGGGCCGTCCCGACGAGTTCCGGTACCTGGTCGACCGCCTGCACCAGGCCGGCATCGGGGTCATCCTCGACTGGGTGCCGGGCCACTTCCCCAAGGACGACTTCGCCCTGGGTCGCTTCGACGGGACCGCTCTCTACGAGCACTCCGACCCCCGCCAGGGCGAGCACATGGACTGGGGCACCTACATCTTCAACTACGGCCGCAACGAGGTGAAGAGCTTCCTCGTCTCGAACGCGCTGTACTGGATCCAGGAGTTCCACATCGACGGCCTGAGGGTCGATGCCGTCGCATCGATGCTTTACCTGGACTACTCGCGCAAGGAGGGCGAATGGGTGCCCAACCAGTTCGGTGGCCGCGAGAACCTCGAGGCGATCGACTTCCTGCGCTACGTCAACACCCACCTCTACGAGCGTGAACCGGGGGTGCTGATGATCGCCGAGGAGTCGACCAGCTTCCCGGGGGTCACCCGGCCGGTGCACCACGGCGGGTTGGGGTTCGGGTTCAAGTGGAACATGGGCTGGATGAACGACTCCCTGCGCTACCTCGAGGAAGACCCGATCAACCGGCGCCACCACCACCACCTGATGACGTTCGCGATGGTCTACGCCTACTCCGAGAACTTCATGCTGCCGATCAGCCACGACGAGGTCGTGCACGGCAAGGGTTCGATGTTCGGGAAGATCCCCCAGGACGACTGGCGCAAGCTCGCCACCCTGCGTGCCTTCTACTCCTTCATGTGGAGCTTCCCGGGCAAGCAGTTGCTGTTCATGGGGCAGGAGTTCGGGCAGTCGGCCGAGTTCTCCGAGACCCGCGGCCTCGACTGGTGGCAGGCCGACCAGCACGGACACCACGGGCTCAAGCTGCTGTTGCGGGACCTGAACGGTCTGTACCGCTCGCTGCCGGCACTGCACAAGCTCGACAACGACCCGGCTGGCTTCCGGTGGATCAACGCCGATGACTCGGCCGCGAACGTGTTCGCCTTCCTGCGCTCCGACGGCGAGGGGCAGTTGGTGGCCTGCATCACCAACTTCTCCCCCACCCCGCACGACCACTACCAACTGGGGCTGCCGAAGCCCGGGGTCTGGACCGAGATCCTGAACACCGATTCGGCCTACTTCCAGGGCACGGGCAGCTACGGGAACATGGGCCAGGTGATCGCACGCGAGATCCCGGGTGGGCGCGGGGCCATGGCCGGGGCGAGCGTGTGCCTGCCCCCGTTGGGTTCGGTCTGGCTCAAGTACGACGGACGGCTGACCTCACTCTCGAACGCCGTCGTCGACTGACCGGTGTCCTCGCGGCTCAGAACAGGGCTGTTGACAGTTCCCGCCGGGCCTTCAACACCCGCGGGTCACCATTGCCCAGCAGACTGAACAATTCCAACAGTCGCAGGCGCACCTGTTCGCGCTCGTCCCCCGACAGGATCCGCACGAGTGAGAGCAGCCTGTCGAATCCCTCATGGGCGCGGTTGTTCATCAACTCGACGTCGGCGGCTCGGAACTGGGCCTCCAGGTCGTCGGGGTTGGCCTGGGCTGCGGCGAGCACCTCGGCAGGGTCGTAGGCACCGGCGCGGACCAGCAGGGCGGCCTGGGCGCGCCCGGCGACCACCTCGGCGTCCCGCGGCGTCTCGGCAACCAACTTGTCGAACTCGGCCAGGGCGGCGGCGAAGTCCCCCCGCTCGAGGGCGGCATCGGCGGCCGCGAACCGGGGATTGGCGGGCGCCTCGTCCGGGCTGCCCGCCGAGGCGGCGGCGGTGCGTCCCAGCGGCTGGGCCTTGCCGACCATGCCCCCGGCAACCGCCGCCTGGCCGATCTGGTCGAGCGCCGCCTTCACCTCGTCCCTCGAACGGGTGCCCTGGAACAGCGGGGCCACCTGCCCACCCAGCAACACCACGACGTAGGGCACCGCCTGGGCCTGGAGCGCCTGGGCGATGCGCGGTTCGGCGTCGACGTTCACCCGGCCCAGCAACCACGAGCCGCGGGCGGCGTCGGTGAGTTCGGCCAGGTCCCGGGCCAACTGCTCGCCGCCCTGGGCGCGGGGGGACCACAGTTCGAGCACCACGGGGTACTGCATCGACAACTGGACGAAGTCGTTGAAGCTGGCCTCGGTGAGGTCGGTCACCCAGGTGTCGCCACCGGGGGCCGCCGCGGGCGATGTCTGGGCGGCCTGCGTGAGGGAGGAGAGGTCAACGGCACCGGGACGGGAGAACTGAGCGTCGGTCATGGCTCCCATTCAACCAAACCTTCGCCCTGCACCAATCCCGACTATCCGCAAGGATGGGGCCATGGCACATGAACGAGCGGGCCAACCCGCGACCGAGGCGGACCTGATCAACGTCGACGAGGTGCTGGCCGCCTACCACGAGCTGGTACCCGACCCGAGCAACCCCGACCAGCAGGTGGTCTTCGGCACCTCCGGGCACCGCGGGTCGAGCCTGGACACCAAGTTCAACGACGCCCACATCGCCGCCACCACGCAGGCGATCATCGAGTACCGCGCGGGTCAGGGCACCACCGGACCGCTGTTCATCGGAAAGGACACCCACGCCCTCTCCCTGCCCGCCTGGACGACCGCCATCGAGGTGCTGGTGGCCAACGGTGTCGCCGTCCTCGCCGAGCGGGAGGACGAGTACACCCCCACCCCGGCCGTCAGCCGCGCCATCATCCGGTACAACCGCGAACACCCCGAGGCCCTGGCCGACGGCATCGTGGTCACCCCCAGCCACAACCCCCCGCGTGACGGAGGCTTCAAGTACAACCCGCCCAACGGTGGGCCGGCCGACTCCGACGCCACGGGCTGGATCGCGGACCGGGCGAACCAGTTGCTCGCCGACCTGAGGGAGGACGCGGGGGCGATCGCGCGCACCCCCTACCCCTTGGCCTCGTCCTCGGTGACGCGCTACGACTACCGCACGGCCTATGTCGCCGACCTCGCCCAGGCCATCGACTTCGAGGCCATCCAGAGGTCGGGGCTGCGGATCGGGGCCGACCCGATGGGTGGAGCCTCGGTGCAGTACTGGGGTGCGATCGCCCACACGCACGGGATCAACCTGACGGTGATCAACCCCGAGGTCGACCCGACGTGGCGCTTCATGACCCTTGACACCGACGGCAAGATCCGCATGGACTGCTCCTCCCCCAACGCCATGGCCTCGCTGATCCGCAACCGCACCGCCTTCGACCTGTCGACCGGCAACGACGCGGACGCCGACCGTCACGGCGTCGTCACCCCTGACGCCGGACTGATGAATCCCAACCACTTCCTCGCCGTGGCCATCTGGTACCTGTTCACCCATCGCCCCGGGTGGTCGGCCGACGCCAAGGTGGGCAAGACCCTGGTCAGCTCCTCGATGATCGACAAGGTCGCCGCCGAGATCGGCCGGGAACTGGTCGAGGTGCCCGTCGGCTTCAAGTGGTTCGTGCCCGGACTGATCTCGGGAGACATGGGGTTCGGCGGCGAGGAGTCGGCGGGGGCCTCCTTCCTCGCCATGGACGGCTCCACCTGGACCACCGACAAGGACGGGTTGGTGCTCGACCTGCTTGCCTCCGAGATCACTGCTGTCACCGGTCGGACCCCGAGCCAGCACTACGCCGACCTCGAGGCCCGCTACGGTGCCTCGTCCTACGCCCGGGTCGACGCCGACGCCACCCGGGAGCAGAAGGCGCGCCTGTCGAAGCTCTCCGCCGACGACGTCACCGCCACGGAACTCGCGGGTGAGCCGATCACCGCCGTGCTCACCCATGCACCGGGCAACGGGGCGGCCATCGGCGGGATCAAGGTGACCACCGAGCACGCCTGGTTCGCTGCCCGACCCTCGGGCACCGAGGACAAGTACAAGATCTACGCCGAGTCACTCAAGAGCCCAGAACACCTCCAGCAGGTGCTGGCCGAGGCCAAGCAGGTGGTCGACGCCGCACTGGCCTGACCACACGTCGGCTCAGTTGCCGTCCTCGGCGTCGTCGTTGGTCTGTCGGCTGAAGGAGGCCCGCAGACCGGCGCGCTGGATCGTCCGCTGGATGGTCAGGTCGCGGCCCTCGGGATCGGGGACGAAGCGGATGTCGCGCAGCCCTTGGTCCTGGGCGGCCGACTCGAAGGTGAAGTGCCCGTAGCCGACCAGCCGGCCCAGGAACGGCTGGAAGACCGAGATGTCGAGGATGCGGGTCATCGGCATGGTCGCCAAGTGCTGGCTCAGCACCCCGTGCACCCTGAAGACACGCATGTTGGTGACCACGAACCGGTCCATGTACTCCACGTGGATCCGGACCAGACAGATCACCAGCAGGGGCACACCGACGACGAACGACAACCAGAACCACGGGCCCATCCAGATCATGGCCAGGAAGATCGGTATGCAGGCGACCACACCCAGGGTGGGCCACAGGATGGTGACCCAGTGCTTGGTCACCTCGTCGATCACGTACTCACCCTCCTGGGTGAGCAGGTGGCGGTCGATGTCCGGTTCGACGAAACGGGTCAGCAGACTCATGGCTGCGGCACCGCTGTGATCAGGAGGCCAGGGCGCGGAACAACGTGAAGATGCCCCCGAAGAAGTTGCGGACGACGGTGGCGGTCTGCTCCGGCTGCGTGAAGATGTAGTACAGCGCGAAGGCAGCAAGCAGCGCCCACAGGGTCTTCTTGAGCCAGCCTGGCATGGTCATCTCCTAGTGGCGGGGAAGGTCACGGGATCATGGCACACCGAACGATCGGTCTCCACTCCAGCTCACATGATGCCCGCCGCGGCTGCCTGCTCGCAGGCGGCGCGCCGAGGGCTCGGCGCAGCCACCGGAGTGGGAATGGGCGCCCCGCCCCGACGCGAGGCCGTCCCGTTTGGGACGATGGGCACATGGAAAACGGCGCACACACCCCAGTCACCCTCCCCCAGGACCTGTTCATCTGCATCGACCACGTCGGTCTGGCCGTGCCCGACCTCGACGAGGCGATCCGCTTCCACACCGAGGTCTTCGGGTGGCGTCTGCTGCACCGCGAGACCAACGAGGAACAGGGTGTCGAGGAGGCCATGATCGGCACCGGCTCGCAGCTTCCCGAGAGCGCGCAGATCCAGTTGCTCGCTCCCCTGCGCGAGGACTCGGCGATCGGCAAGTTCCTCACCAAGAACGGTCCGGGCATGCAGCAGCTCTGCTACCGCGTCGCAGATCTCGAGCATGTCTCGGCGGTGCTCCGTGAGCGAGGTGTGCGACTGCTCTACCCCGAGTCGAAGACCGGCACCGGGGGCGCGCGCATCAACTTCGTGCACCCCAAGGACGCCGGAGGCGTACTGCTCGAGCTGACCGAGCCCCCGGCCGCAGCCGCTCACTGAGCGCCACCCACAATCCGCGGTCAACCCGCCGAGTCGTCCCCGAGCACCCCGCCACTGGCAGGGTAGCCTCGGGGACGAACGTGTTCTGGAGGGCTCATGAGCGACAACGACCAACTGCAGGTGCGTGACCTCGGCGAAGAGACCGGGCTCAACCTGTTCGACGACCAGGCCAGTGCCGCTGGCACCTTCCCGAGCGCCATGATGGGCTACGAACGCCGGGAGGTCGACCGCTATGTCCGCGAGATCGAGACGCAACTGTCGACCCTCAAGCAGCTGGCCCGACAGCTGCGCCGCGAGGTGGCACTCGCCCACGAGGCCCACGGCACCACCGACCTGACGCGGCTCGGGGCACATGCCCAGGGGCTGCTCAAGGCCGCCGAGGCCCAGGCTGCCGATCTGGTCAGCCGGGCGGGACTCGAAGCCGAACGGATCAAGGAGGAGGGCCGGAGGGTGGCGGCCGACCTGCGCGCCAATGCCCAGGCGGAGGCCGACGACATTCGGGTGGCCGGACTGGCCAACCTGCGCAAGCTCCGGTCCGAGCACGAGGCCGTGCACGAGCAGACCCTGCGGCAGGCGAAGTCACAGGCCGCCTCCCTGGTGGCGGCAGCGCGGCGTGAGGCCGAGGGCAAGGTGCACGCCGCCGAGCGCACCGCCGCCTCCCTGATCGAGGCAGCGAAGGCCGAGGGCAGCACCCTGCGTGCCCAGGGTGAGAGGGATGCCGCTGCCGCGATGCTGCAGGCCCGCAACGACTCGGAACAGCTGATCTCGAAGGCCCAGTCCGACCATCTGGAGGCGAAGGACCGCTCGCAGCAGATGTTGGCCGACGCCACCCGTCACCTGGAGGCGGCCGCGGCGCACCTGACCACCGAGACCGACAACGCGCAGAAATTGCGCAGCGACGCCCTGACCGAGGCCGAGACCATCAAGGTCGAGGCGGCCCGCGAGTCGGAGCAGCAGATCGCTGCCGCCCATCGCCAGGCGGCCATGATGAAGGACCGGCTCGAGGAGCAGTTCGCCTGGCGCAAGGAGCAGTTGGAGCGGGAGGTCGCCACCCTGCTGCAGCGCAAGCAGTCCGTACTGGCCCAGTTGTCGAACCTTCGTCAACTGGCCGGTCAGTCGGTCGGCGACTTCCCCGACGCCGACCCCTTCGAGACTCCCGAGTCAGAACCCACGATGGTCCTCGACCCGAACAATCCCCCTTCCGAACCGGCGGCCTCGTCGTCCGCGGACCGGAAGGCCTGATCGGGCGAATCGGCTCAGAACAGTCGGTCCTCGGCGTGGTCGAGTCCACGCAGGGCGTCGTAGTCGACGGTGACGCAGGCGATGCCACGGTCGGTGGCCAGGGTCTTCGCCTGCGGTTTGATCTGCTGGGCGCAGAAGACACCGCTGACCTGCCCCAGCAGGGGGTCGCGGTTCATGAGCTCGAGATAGCGGGTCAACTGCTCGACGCCGTCGATCTCCCCCCGGCGCTTCACCTCGACGGCCACGTAGGCGCCCCGGTCGTCGCGCAGCAGCAGGTCGACGGGGCCGATGGCCGTCATGTACTCCCGCTGCACGAGGGTGTACCCCGTGCCGAAGGTCGCTGGGTTCTCGGCCAGCAACGCCTGCAGGTGCGCCTCGACACCGTCCTTCTGCAGCCCGGGGTCGACGCCCAACTCGTGACTGGAATCGTGGAAGACCTCTCCGAGCGAGATCTGCAGCGTGTCGCCGTTCTTGCCCTCGACCACCCAGACGCGGGTGATCCTCGGATCGACGTCGACGGTGGCTGCCGCCTCGTCTGCCTCCGGTTCACGTTCGACCAAGGTGCACGGCGGGCTCATCCAGTTGAGCGGCTTGTAGGCACGGTCATCGGCGTGGATGGAGACCGAGTTGTCGGCCTTCACCAGGATCAACCGCTTGGCCATCGGCAGATGGGCGGTCAGCCGGCCCGCGTAATCGACCTGACACTCCGCTATCACCATTCGCACGCCGACACCTTAGCGAACCGACGCTAGGCTGGTCGGGTGGCACGACGAGTCAGCAAACATCAGCGGGCGCATCGTCCCTTGTCAACCGGCAGTCTGGCGAGCGTGGTCGAGAAATCTGACGGCCGCTGGATCGTCCGCACCGTGACCGGCACCGCCGCGCAGAAGACCTACACCTGCCCCGGCTGCCACCGCACCATCCCGGCCGGCACCGCCCACGTGGTGGCCTGGCCCGCCGAACCGGACTGGGGTGTCGAGCGCGCCTCCGACGTCCGGCGCCACTGGCACGGGCACTGCTGGACCACCAGGCACTGAGTCGCCGTGAGTCAACCGATCCACGCCCTGCACCACGGCTCCGGACCCCGCCAGGTGGTCTTCCTGCACGGCCTCTTCGGGCAGGGGAAGAACTTCTCCACCGTCGCCAGGGCTCTGGCCGACGAGCTGGGCGACGTCACGGTCCACCTGCTCGACCTGCCCAACCATGGCCATTCGGCGTGGACCGTCGACCTCTCCTACCCTCAGCTGGCTGACCAGATCGCCACCTGGATGCGCACGCACACCGGCTCGGTCGACCGTGGACGAGGAGCGACCCTGGTGGGGCACTCCATGGGTGGCAAGGTGGCGATGCTGGTGGCCCTGCGGCATCCCGAACTCGTCGAGCGGCTGGTCGTCGCCGACATCTCACCCGGTCAGTCGACCGGGGTCAGCGCGTTCGCCCCCTACATCGAGGCGATGCAGGCCATCGACCTCGACCGGCTCACGGCCCGCAGTCAGGCCGACGACGCCCTGCGGGAGGCCGTGCCCTCGGCAACGGTGCGGGGGTTCCTGCTGCAGAACCTGCGCCGCATCCCCGGCGAGCACGGTCCCGCCCAGTGGCGGTGGCAGATGAACCTCGACCTGCTCGCGGAACAGTTGCCGGCGATCGGTGGCTGGCCGGACGAACAGTTCACGCCCTGGCCGGGCCCTGTTCTCTGGTTGGCCGGGCAGAACTCCGACTACATCACCGATGCCGACCGGCCGCTGATGCGCAGTCTCTTCCCGCAGGTGCGGTTGGTCACCATCAAGAACGCGGGCCACTGGGTGCACGCCGAGCAGCCGGCCGCCTTCGTCGCGGTGGTGAAGGCCTTCTTCAGCCCAGCGTGACCGACGTGATCGAGGCATCCGCGATCGGCGAGACCCCATCGGTGCCGTCCACACCCTGGGAGGCGATCGAGGCCACCACGTTCAGCGACGCCTCGTCCAGCTGCCCGAAGACCGTGTAGTTCGGGTCGAGCGGGCTGTCCTGCCAGACCAGGAAGAACTGGGAGCCGTTGGTGTCGGGGCCGGCGTTGGCCATGGCCACCGTGCCCCGCGGGTAGGTCTCCTTGCCCGTCAGTTCGTCGGCGAAGGAGTAGCCGGGGCCACCGGTGCCGGTGCCGCTGGGGTCACCGCACTGCAGGATGAAGATGCCGGTGTCGACCAGTCGGTGGCACTTGGTGTGGTCGAAGAACTGCTGGGAGGCCAACGACTCGAAGTTGTGGACGGTGCAGGGCGTCTTGGCTCGATCCATCGTGATGGTCACCGTGCCGGCGGCCATCTTCACGGTCGCCGTGACCGTGCCCGTGGTGGGCACCCGATCGGTGCTGGGCGGGTCGACCGGACGAGCCGGTTCGCGTCCACCCACCGGGTAGGCGCACCGGGACTGCTTCCCCGAGGCGACGGGCGCGGGATGGTCGGCGGCGGAGGGTGAACCGCTGCAGCCTGCGGTGACCAGGGCCAGCGCAGCCACCAACAGGGTCAAGGGGCGGGGGGAGGAAGCCACTGCTCCACTGTTCACTAGGGTGTGTACATGGTCAATCTGACACGCATCTACACCCGCACCGGCGACGCCGGTCAGACCCGGTTGAGTGACAACTCGGTCGCGTCCAAGACCGATCTGCGGGTTGCCGCCTACGGTCACGTCGACGAGGCCAACTCGCTGCTGGGTGTGGTGCTGGCCGCGGCCGACCTCCCCGAGGCCGTGGCGGGCGTGCTGACGCTCATCCAGAACGAACTCTTCGACGTCGGCGCCGACCTGTCCACGCCCATCCAGCAGTCACCGCCGTGGCCGCCGCTGCGCATCGAGCAGGAGTCGATCGACCGACTCGAGGCGTGGTGCGACGAGTTCTCCGAACCGCTGCCGAACCTGCGCTCGTTCATCCTGCCCAGCGGGTCGCCTGCGGGCGCGCAGTTGCACGTGGCACGCACGGTCGTGCGTCGGGCCGAGCGCGCCGGCTGGCAGGCGGCCGAGGCCCACGGCCTCGAGACCGAGGGTGGGCTGCACGGGCTGGCGTTGACCTATCTGAACCGGCTCTCCGACCTGCTGTTCATCCTGAGTCGTTCGGTCACCACCGAGTCCGGCGCGCACCCCGAGCGCGAGGTCCTGTGGGTGCCCGGCGGCGACCGTCCGCGTCCGGAACGCTGAGCCCTACTCCAGTCCGGGGTAGCGCAGACCCCCCGGGGGGGCGGCCTCGAGCCAGCTGAGCAGACCCATCAGGGAGGCGGGGGTCATCGCCAACTGGTGGGACTGGTCGGGGCGAGTGCTGCGCAGGGTGACCACCACGTCATGGCTGAACAACTGGATCGCCTCCGAGACGTCTGGCTCCCGCTGTGACTCGAATGTCGTCTCGGTCCGGTCCAGGGTCAGCGCCGGACGCAGGCTGACACCCAGGGCCGGGTACCACTGCAGCGTGTTTGCCTCGTAGCGGGCCAGTCCCAGGGCCCACCGATGACTCTGGCCCCTGGCCAAGGAGCAGTCGAACAGACCTCCTCGACCGGTCAGCCAGCGGCGGCGGACGAACAGCCAGACCAGCGGGAGCACCACGATCACGAAGACCGCGAGAGCGATCTCGACCGGAAGCTCCCACTCGTTCATGTTCAGAAGATAGCCAACGACGAAGGCCCCGTCACATCGTGCTCGGATGTGGACGGGGCCTCGGCGTCAGCGGGCGTCGGGGGTGGCCTCAGTGAGGCTCGTTCCCCTGTCGCCTGAGCACGGCCAGTTGGGCCACGGCGAGGTGGTACCGGTGCTGCTCCTCGTCGGTGGCGTCACCGGAATCCATCAGGACCTGCAACTTGTCGAGCTCACGCTGGGCCTGTTCGGGCTTCACCTCGGTCGCCAACGAGGCGTACTGGGCCAGCAGCGAGACGCGTTCGGGAGTCACCGAGACGAACCCACCGTCGAGGGCGATCACCTCACGTCCGCCCTCGGCCGTGACGATCTCGGCAGCGCAGGGCACCAGGGCGGCCAGCAGCGGTTCGTGGCCGGGCAGGATGCCGATGTCGCCCTCGGTGGTGCGGACGATCACATTGACCGCGCGCCCCTCCCAGACCCGACGATCCGCCGCGACCACCTCAACCTGGTATGGCTCGGCCACGATCAGGCGTCCTTCTGCATCTTCGACCAGTTCTCCATCACCATGTCCATGCCACCCACGTTGAAGAAGGCCTGCTCGGCGATGTGGTCGACCTCACCGTCACAGATCATCTTGAACGACTCGATGGTGTCCTTCAGCGGAACCGTCGAACCCTCGATCTGGGTGAACTTCTCGGCCATGTAGGTGTTCTGGCTCAGGAACTGCTGGATGCGACGAGCCCGGTTTACGATGATCTTGTCCTCCTCGGACAACTCGTCGACGCCCAGGATCGCGATGATGTCCTGCAGTTCCTTGTTGCGCTGGAGGATCTGCTTGACCCTGACCGCGGTGTCGTAGTGCTCCTGGCCCACGTAGCGGGGGTCGAGGATGCGCGAGGTCGAGGTCAGCGGGTCGACGGCCGGGTAGAGACCGCGCGAGGCGATCTCGCGGCTGAGCTCGGTGGTCGCATCGAGGTGGGCGAAGGTGGTCGCCGGGGCCGGGTCGGTGTAGTCGTCCGCGGGAACGTAGATCGCCTGCATCGAGGTGATCGAGTGTCCACGGGTCGAGGTGATCCGCTCCTGCAGCTGACCCATCTCGTCGGCCAGGTTGGGCTGGTAGCCCACCGCGGAGGGCATGCGGCCCAGCAGGGTCGACACCTCCGAGCCGGCCTGGGTGAACCGGAAGATGTTGTCGATGAACAACAGCACGTCCTGGTTCTGCACATCGCGGAAGTACTCCGCCATGGTGAGCGCCGACAGGGCGACACGCAGACGGGTGCCCGGCGGCTCGTCCATCTGGCCGAACACGAGCGCGGTGTCCTTGAGGACGCCGGCCTCGTCCATCTCGTGGATGAGGTCGTTGCCCTCACGGGTGCGCTCCCCCACACCGGCGAACACCGAGGTGCCACCGAAGTTGTGGGCGATGCGGTAGATCATCTCCTGGATGAGCACGGTCTTGCCCACGCCGGCACCGCCGAACAGACCGATCTTGCCGCCCTGCACGTACGGGGTCAGCAGGTCGAGCACCTTGATACCGGTCTCGAGCATCTCGGTCTTGGACTCGAGGGCGTCGAACTTGGGCGCATCGCGGTGGATGGGCCAGCGCTCGGTGATCTCGACGGTGGCGGGATCGGCGTTGAGCACGTCACCGGTCACGTTCCAGACGTGGCCCTTGGTGATGTCACCCACGGGCACCGAGATCGGTGCACCGGTGTCGCGCACCTCGGCCCCGCGCTGCATGCCGTCGGTGGGCTTCAGCGCGATAGCACGCACGGTGTTGTCACCGATGTGCAGCGCGACCTCCATGGTCATGGTGCGCTTGTCGCCCATCACCTCGGTCTCGACCAGCAGCGCGTTCATGATGTCGGGCATCTGGTCAGCGGGGAACTCCACGTCGACCACGGGGCCGATGACGCGGCTGACCCGGCCGACTCCGCCGGTCGCACCGGCAGGGCGCGAGGCCTGGGGATCAACTTCAGTGGCAGTCATTGTGTCTCCAAATTTCCGTGGTCGTCACGCTTGCGGTGCGGACTCGGCCAGCGCCGAGGCGCCGCCGACGATCTCGCTGATTTCCTGGGTGATCTCGGCCTGCCGCGCCTGGTTCTCCTGGCGGGTCAGGGTCTCGATCAGTGTCTGTGCATTGTCGGTGGCCGACTTCATGGCCCGCTGACGGCTCGCCAGTTCCGAGGCTGCCGACTGCAGCAGGGCGAAGTGCACGCGGTTGGCGACGTACAACGGCAACAACCGGTCGAGCACCGTCTCGGGGTCGGGCTCGAACTCGTACTCGGGCAACAGTTCACCCGGGGCCGGGGGTTCGGTGCCCTCGACGACCTCGAGCGGGAGCAGGCGCACCACCGTAGGGGTCTGGGTCATCATCGAGACGAAACGGGTGAAGACGATGTGGATCTCGTCGACACCGCCCTCCTCGGTCGGGGTGAGGAAGGCCTCGATCAGCGCGTCGGCGATCTCGCGAGCCTGGGTGTAGGTGGGTGAGTCCGAGAACCCGTCCCACTGCTGGGCCACCTGGCGCTTGCGGAACCCGTAGTAACCGATCGCCTTGCGACCCGCCAGATAGGGCAGCACTTCCTGGCCCTGCTCATGGTGCAGGCGAGCGGTCAACTGCTCCCCCGCCTTGATGACGGACGAGGAGTACGCCCCCGCGAGCCCCCGGTCGGAGGTGATCAGCAGCACGGCGGATCGCTGCGGCGACTCCACGTCGTTGGTCAGCGGATGGTCGACGTCCGAGAAGGTCGCGACCGCCGAGACCGCCCGGAACAGCTCACGGCTGTACGGGGCGGCGGCTGCGGCAGCCTGCTGGGCCTTGACGATCCGCGAGGCGGCGATCAGCTCCATGGCCCGGGTGATCTTCTTGGTGGTCTGGACAGACTTCCGCCGCTGCCTGAGTTCACGCAGACTGGCTGGCACGTCGATCAGCCCCGCTTCTGCTTGACGATGGTCTCCTGGCCGATCTCTTCCTCCGCCATCGGCTCCGCCTCCTCATGACCGAGCAGGAGCTTGCCCGCTGAGGTGCGGAAGCCCTGCTTGAACGAGGCGATCGCCTCCTTGGCAGCCTGCTTCTGGTCGTCGTCGAAGACCTGGGTCTCGGCGATCGTCTTCAGGATGGGAGTGTTGTGGCGCAGGTGCTCGAGCAGTTCCTGCTCGAAGCGGAGCACGTCGTCGACGGGAACGTCGTCGAACTCACCGGTGGTGCCGGCCCAGACGCTGACCACCTGGTCCTCGACCGGGTAGGGCGCGTACTGCCCCTGACGGAGCAGTTCGGTGAGGCGGGCGCCCCGGTCCAGCTGCCGACGAGTGGTCGCGTCGAGGTCCGAGGCGAACATGGCGAAGGCCTGCATGTCGCGGTACTGGGCCAGGTTCAGCTTCAGCGAGCCGGCGACACCCTTCATGGCCTTGATCTGCGCCGCACCACCCACACGCGAGACCGACACGCCGACGTCGATGGCCGGGCGCTGGTTGGCGTTGAAGAGGTCGGACTGCAGGAAGATCTGGCCGTCGGTGATCGAGATCACGTTGGTGGGGATGTAGGCCGACACGTCGTTGGCCTTGGTCTCGATGATCGGCAGGCCGGTCATCGAACCACCGCCCAGCTCGTCGGAGAGCTTGGCACAACGCTCCAGCAGACGGGAGTGGAGGTAGAACACGTCGCCGGGGTAGGCCTCACGGCCCGGGGGACGACGCAGCAGCAGCGACATGGCGCGGTACGCCTCGGCCTGCTTGGTGAGGTCGTCGAAGATGATCAGGACGTGCTTGCCCGCGTACATCCAGTGCTGGCCGATGGCCGAACCCGCGTAGGGGGCGATGTACTTGTACCCGGCGGGGTCCGACGCGGGGGCGTGGACGATGGTGGTGTACTCCAGTGCCCCGGCTGCCTCGAGCGCACCGCGCACCTCGGCGACGGTGGAGCCCTTCTGACCGACCGCGACGTAGATGCAGCGCACCTGCTTCTTCGGGTCGCCGGAGGCCCAGTTGGTCTTCTGGTTGATGATGGTGTCGATCGCAAGCGCGGTCTTGCCGGTCTTGCGGTCGCCGATGATCAGCTGCCGCTGTCCCCGGCCGATCGGCACCATGGCGTCGATGGCCTTCAGACCCGTCTGGAGGGGCTCGCGCACCTCCTGGCGATCCATCACACCCGCTGCCTGCAGCTCCAGGGCGCGACGACCGTCGACATCGGTGATCTCACCGAGACCGTCGATCGGGTTGCCCATGGCATCGACGACGCGACCCAGGAAGCCGTCGCCCACCGGCACCGAGAGCACCTCGCCGGTGCCGGTGACGCTCGAACCCTCCTCGATGCCCTCGGAGTTGCCCAGCACCACGACGCCGATCTCGCGCACGTCGAGGTTCAGCGCGATGCCGAGAGTGCCGTTCTCGAACTTCAGCAGTTCGTTGGCCATGGCCGAGGGCAGGCCCTCGACACGGGCGATGCCGTCGCCGGAGGTCACGACGGTGCCGACCTCTTCGCGGCTGGCCGCCTCAGGGGTGTAGTTCTGGACGAAGGTGTCCAGAGCGTCGCGGATCTCGTCCGGACGAATCGTCAGTTCCGCCATAGCGTCCTCATCTCAAGAATTACTGGGTGGCGACGGCAGCCGCCGGTTGAAGTTGTCGCTGGTCAGGCCAGCTGGCGTCGGGCGTCTTCGAGGCGATGTGCGACGGTGCCCTCGATGACCTCGTCGCCGATGCGCACCGTGAGCCCACCCAGCACGCTGGGGTCGATGCGCACCTGGAGGTCGACCTCACGTCCCACCTGCTTGACCAGGGCTGCACGCAGACGCACCTCCTGCTCAGGGCTGAGGGGTACCGCCGCGACGACCTTCGCCACGCTGCGGTCACGCAACTGTGCCGCCAGGCTGCCGTACCCGGCCAGCGCGTCGGCCAGGTGGCGTGCACGTAGTGCTCGTTTGGCCAACACCACGACCACCGGGCTGGTCCGATGCTGCAGCAACTGGTCGACCAACTGCTCGCGAGCGGTGCGGTCGATCCGGGCGTCGGTCAGGGTTTCGCGCAGCCCGTCGTCGTCGGCCACGATCCGGTTGAAGTGGAACAGGTCGTCGGCCACCTGGTCGAGCTGACCCGCCGCCTCCGCCTGCTTCAGGGCCGCTCGGGCCGCCTGCCGCTCGATGCCGGCCACCAGGGCCCCCATCGACGACCAGCGCAACGATGCGGCCTCCTTCACGACGGCCACCGCAGGGGCCGAGAGTCGCGCCCCGAACAGCCGTTCGACCAGATCGGTCTTGGCACCGGCCGTGGCATCGGGATCGCTGAGGGCGCGGCGCAGTGCCGTGGCCTCACCGAGCACGTCCACGACCCCGAACAGGTCGTCGGCAACTGCCTCGGTGACCTGGCTCTGGTCGAGGACGGAGTCGAGTTGGCGTGCGCGGCCTTCGGTCACTGCACTCACGACAGCTGCCCCGCCTCGGCGTCAGCGGCCTCGAGTTCGGCGATGAAGCGGTCGACCGTCTGGCGGGCACGGGCGTCGTCCGAGAGCGATTCGCCCACGATCTTGCCTGCCAGTGTGGTGGCCAAGCCGCCCACCTCGACCTTCAGCTGTTGCATGGCCTGAGCCCGCTCGGCCTCGAGTTGAGCGCGGGTGTGCTCGACGATACGAGCCGACTCGGCGGTCGCCTGGTCACGCATCTCTGCGATGATCTGGGCGCCTTGGTTCTTGGCGTCCTCACGAATCCTGGCTGCCTCCTCGCGGGCCTCGGCCAGCTGGGTGCGGTACTCAGCGAGCGCCGCCTCAGCTTCGGCCTGGGCCTTCTCGGCCCGCTCCATGCCGCCCTGGATCGAGTCCGTACGCTCCGCGTACATCTTCTCGAACGCAGGAACGACCTTCGAGCGCATGACGAGCCAGATCAACACCATCAGCACGATGCCGACGATGATCTCCGAGACGTAGTGCGGAAGGAGCGGCCCAAGGTCGATTTCGAGGGGCGCCCACACGTTGGGGCCCATCGAGGTCACGCCAGGACGAAGGCGAGGGCGATGCCGATGATGGCGAGGGCCTCAACCACGGCGAAGCCGATGAAGGCGGTGCTCATCATCGCGCCACGAGCCTCGGGCTGACGAGCGGTGCCGTTGATGACGGCCGCGAAGATCAGGGCCACACCGATGGCCGGTCCAAGTGTCGCCAGACCGTAGCCGATCATGTTGATCGAGCCGCCGATTTCCATGGGGGTCATGTGGTTTCCTTTCGGATTGCTCTCCACTGGCGTGGAGAAGTTCTGGGGTGGGGGTGGTCGGGCCGGGTCAGTGGGACTCGGCCAGGGAACTGGAGATGTACTGCGCGGTCAACACCGTGAAGATGTAGGCCTGCAGCGACCCCACGAACAGCTCCAGGCACAGGATGGCGAAGCTGAACAGCAGCGAGACGCCGCCGGAGATGTTGTAGAAGAGGTTGTCCTGGTACTGCAGCAGGAAGGCGCCGCCGACCACGAAGACCGAGACCACCAGGTGTCCGGCGAACAGGTTCGCGAACAGACGCAGGGCCAACGTGATCGGCCTGGTGATGAAGTTCGAGAGGAACTCCAGCGGGATGATCAGCACCCACAGGTACCACGGCACGCCCGAGGGCAGCAGGGAGTTCTTGATGTAGGTGAGCCCGTGCCGCTTGAGGCCCGCGCCGATGTAGATGAGCCACGTCAGCAGGGCCAGGCCATAGGCGAACCCGACTCGCGAGAAGGTCGGGAACATGAACAGGAAGAACTGCCCGAACAGGTTGTTCACCAGGATGAAGCTGAACAGGCCCAGCAGGTAGGGCAGGAACTTGCGGTAGTCGTGACCCAACAGGTCGCGTGCGATGCCGTTGCGCACGAAGTCGTAGAGGTATTCCGAGATGAACTGCGACTTGGTCGGCACCGTCCTCAGTCGGCGTGCCGCCAACCACCACAACGCCACCACGATCACGGCACCCAGAACGGCCTGGAAGATCACGCGGTCGACCTGGGCCACCCCGAACAGGTTCTCGAAGTAGAAGTCCTCGACCGAGGGCGCGTGATAGCCACCACCGTGACCGGCGGTCTCGAGGGGCAGGAAGGGGATCAGCATGGCCGCTCCGCGGTGCTCATCATCGTGTCGGGCTCCCGTATCGCTTGACGATCAAGAAAAGGCTCAGTCCGAGTCCGAGAATGAGGCCGGCTGGAAGCATCCAGACCTGGCCCAGGAAGTGAGCACCTGCCCAGCCGAGTCCGCCATAGAGGAGGATTCCCGACAAGACATAGCTCAGCACCACCATGCCGTCCTCACCGTTGCCGGATCTGACTGGCGGAGCCTTCTTCGAACTCTCGTCGTCCATGTCGCTGGCGACTCTATCAGCACAAGTCAGTGCGGGTCACACTGCGGCGTCCAGCCCTCAGACGCGGTCGCTGCCCTCGTCGGGGCCAACATCGTCGGTGTCGTAGACAGGGATCCGCAGACGCGCGTGCGCCCAGAACATGCCGGACAGCCACCCCGCGAGCACCAGACCGACCCCCCAGCAGAAGGGCACCGGACGAAAGGCATCGGCGACCTGCTGCGAGTTCTGCACCGCGAGCAGCGCCGCGGCCAGCAGCGCTGCCCTGACCAGGTAGCTGAGCAGCGTCAGTCCCAGACCGGCGCGCGGGTCGAGTTCCCCGGCCAGAACCTGCACCCCTTGGCCGGCCGCGAAGAAGAGCACCACCATCGCTCCCCCGCTGGCCGCGTTGGCCAGACCGGCCGCCCCAGATGTGAGCCATCCCACACCGAGCGCGATCAGCAGGGCTGCGTGGGCGAACAGCAGCGACCCGCGCATCATGGACGACAGCAGCCTCGCGCTGACGCTCACTCGTTGTCCGGCACGGTTCATGCCGCCCGCGCCCCACGGCCACGGATCAGGGTGAGGACGACCGCCAGGGCCACCGCGACAGCCGTGCCCCCGATCGTCCAGGCGTTGGTGCGCATCCCGATGGCCACGGTGCCGAAACTCAGGATGGCCGTCCACAGGTACATCACGCCCACGGCACCCGCCTGGCTGTGACCCTGTTGCAGCAGGCGGTGGTGCAGGTGCTGCTTGTCGGCGACGAACCACCAGTTGCCGTTCATGGTGCGCCGCACGTAGGCCAGCACCAGGTCGAGCAGGGGGATGGCCATGATGGCGAAGGGGAGCACGATCGGCAGGTAGCTCGGCACCAGCGAACCGTTGGTGGCCGACAGTGCGGACGAGTCGATCTGTCCCGTCAGGGAGATCACCGAGCAGGCCATCAGCAGTCCGAGCAGCAGCGCCCCTGAATCGCCCATGAACATGCGCGCCGGCGAGAAGTTGTGGGGCAGGAACCCCAAGCACACGCCCGTGATGCCGACCGTCACCAGACTCGCCGTGGTCGCGCGGGTGATGTCCTGCTCGTAGGCGAGCAGGTAGGTGTAGATGAAGAACGCTCCGGCACCGATGGCGACCACTCCCGAGGCGAGACCGTCGAGCCCGTCGACGAAGTTGACGGCGTTCGCACACAACACGATGAAGAAGACCGTGATCACGATCGAGGAGGCCTGGTCGAGGGCGAAGATCGAACTCGACAGGGGAATCCAGTACATCCGCACGCCGTTGGTCACCACGATGGCCGCCGCGAGGATCTGACCGGCGAACTTTGCCAGGGCGGGCAGGTCGATCATGTCGTCGACCACCCCGACGACGCAGATGACGGTGCCCGCCAGCAGGATGGTCATGGCGTCATGGCTGACCAGTGCGAAGCGGCCCAGGAAGGGCAGCTGGGCGGCCAGCAGGAAGGCTGCCGCAGCGCCACCGAGCATGGCGACCCCGCCGAAGTACGGGATCGGCACGGCATGGACGTCGCGGTCCCGCACCATCGCCAGTGCGCCCACACGCAGCGCCACGCGCCGACACATGCCTGCGAGCAGGTAGGTGGTCATGGCCGCCGTCAGCAGCACCAGCAGGTATTCGCGCATGTCAGCGGACGGGTTCGTCCTCGCTGGTGGCGTCGTCGTCCGACTCGGCAGGTTCGACGGGCGTCTCGGGATCCTCGCTGGGTTGGGGCGCGAACTCGCCCAGGTCCAGCTGGGGCAGCAGCTCGGTCAATTGTTCGATCGTCAACGCACCCAGACGCACCAGCCGGCCGTCGGGGTTCGTCGAGAAGTCGACGATGGACGAGGGTGCGAGTCCCGGGGTCGGCCCGCCGTCCAGATAGACCGAGATCGACTCCCCCAGCTGGTCGATCGCCTCGTCAACGGTGGTGGCGGCGGGATTGCCCGAGATGTTGGCCGAGCTCACCGCCAACGGACCGGTGCGCCTCAGCAGGGCGCGGGCACCGTCGTGGTTGGGCACACGCACCGCGATCGTGCCCTCGGTCTCCCCGAGGTCCATGCCCAGGCTCGACTGGGCCTTGAGGATCACCGTCAACGCCCCCGGCCAGTGGGCAGCGGTCAGCGTGTGCACCGAGTCGGGCACCTCGTCGGCGAGTGAGCCGAGCATGATGGCGTCCGAGATCAGCACCGGCGGGGGCATGTCACGACCCCTCACCTTGGCATTGAGCAGGCGCTGCACGGCCTGAGAACTCGTGGCGTCGGCGGCGACCCCGTAGACGGTGTCAGTCGGGATGACGATCACCTCGCCGGCACGCACTGCCTTCACCGCGGCGTCGAGCCCGGCCTCGTCATCGATCCCCAGCGTGTGGCGCTGCCAGGTGGGCTCCACGGGAGCCACGGGCAGCTGGTCGCCGGTCGACTCGTCAAGGGGGGACTGTTCGGGTTCGTTCACGCTCACGCGATCATCCTGCCACGGCGGTCGTGTACCGAGGACGACCCACCAGATCGGCGTGGGTCTCGACCCGGGTCAGTCCCGCACGCTCGAACAGTCCACGGACGGCCTCGGGATGGGACTCGTCGTGCTCGCAGCCGAGCACACCACCGTCACGCAGCAGCCGGGCCGCCACCTCGGCGACCACCCGCACCGCATCGAGCCCGTCCTCGCCGGCGAAGACCGCAGCCGCGGGGTCGTGGTGCACCTCGGTCGGCACCCGGGTGGGGCCCGGTACGTACGGAGGGTTGACCACCAGCAGGTCGACCCCGGAGTCGAGGTCGTGGAAGGCGTCCGCCATGTCACCGGCCCGAAGGTCCACCTCGGTTCCCGCGAGGTTCGTCCGGGCGAAGGTGAGCGCGGTCTCGCTGATCTCGACTGCGTACTGGTGGTGACCCGGTGCCTCGTCGGCGATCGACCGGCTGATCGCCCCCGACCCGGCACACAGCTCCACCACCACCCGACCGCGGGTGCCCCGCAGCTGGTCGATGGCCCAGCCCGCCAGCAGTTCGGTCTCCGGGCGGGGCACGAAGACTCCGGGCCCGACCCGGAGCCGGGCGTGACGGAACCAGACCTCACCGGTGATGTGTTGCACGGGCTCGCCGGCCAGCCTCCGTCGGGTTGCAGCCATCAGGGCGGCCTGCTGCTGCTCGGAGAGTTCGCCGACCAGGAACAGGCGATCGAGCGGGACGCCCGTGGCATGGCTGAGAAGGGTGCGCGCCTCGGCCTCGGGGCTGGGCGAGCCTGCGTCCGCCAGCTGACGGGTCAGGCGGCGCAGGACACTCACGCCTGGCCCAGACGTTCGGCGAGGTCTGCGGACTGGAGTGCCTCGACGACCGCCTCCAGGTCACCGCCCAGCACCGCGTCGAGATTGTGCGCCTTGAAGCCGATCCGGTGGTCGGCAATGCGGTTCTCGGGGTAGTTGTAGGTGCGGATTCGCTCGGAGCGGTCGACCGTCCTCACCTGCGATCGCCGTGCCGCCGATGCGGACGCGGCCGCCTCCTCGTCGGCTCGAGCCACCAGCCGCGCCCGCAACATGCGCATCGCCTGCTCGCGGTTCTGCAACTGGCTGCGTTCGTTCTGGCAACTGACCACGATGCCGGTCGGCAGGTGCGTGATGCGTACGGCCGAGTCGGTGGTGTTGACCCCCTGTCCGCCGGGCCCCGACGAGCGGAAGACATCGATCCTCAGGTCCGACTCGCGCAGGTCGACCTCGTCGGCCTCGAGGTCGGGCATCACGAGCACCCCGGCAGCCGAGGTGTGGATCCTTCCCTGGGATTCAGTGACGGGCACGCGCTGTACCCGGTGCACCCCTCCCTCGAACTTCAGCACCCCGTAGGGCAGTCGGTCGGGCGGGCAGGCAGCGGTCGCCTGCACCGAGAACGTGATCGACTTGTGTCCCCCCAGATCGGTGTCCTGGGAGTCGAGCACCGCGATCCTCCACCCGACCCTCTCGGCATACCGGGAGTACATCGAGAACAGGTCGGCAGCGAACAGGGCCGACTCCTCCCCACCCTCCCCTGCCTTGATCTCGACCAGGGCGTCGAAGGAGTCATGGGGGTCGCGCGGCGCCAACAACTCGGCCACTCGACGCTGCGCCTGGTCGAGTCGTTCGGCCAGCGTCTGCGCGTCGGCGGCGAAGTCGGGGTCCTCCTCGGCGAGTTCACGGGCGGCCTGTACGTCGGCGAGCAGGGCGTCCCGATCGTCCAGGGCCCGGACGATGCCGGTCAGTTCGGAGTAGCGCCGACCCACCCTTCGGCTACGGGCCACATCGCCCAGCACCGCGGGATCGGCGAGTTGACGTTCCAGGTCGGCGTGCTCGGCCCGCAGGCCTTCAGCCAGATCGGCCACGGATGAATCCTCTCCCCTGCGTCGGCACTGATCGATGGTCGCGGGTCTGGCCCGGACGAGAACGACCCCCCGCGTGAACGCGAGGGGTCGTTGGAGGCCGCACGAGCGTGGGCCATCAGACGGTCGGCAGCGTCACTTCTTGGCGTAACGGCGCTCGAACCGGGCCACGCGGCCGCCGGTGTCGAGGATCTTCTGCTTGCCGGTGTAGAACGGGTGGCACTCGGAGCAGACGTCAGCGGTCAGCTGGCCGCCCTTCGCGGTGCTCTTGGTGGTGAACGTGGCGCCACAGGTGCAGGTGACCGTGGTGTCGACGTACTCGGGGTGGATGCCCTGCTTCATGATTCTCCTTGGGTTGGTGCCCCGGGTCGCAGGAGTGCGTGAACCGGGACCGAGGATTGATTATGCCACGGAAGGGCGCTGCATCCGAATCGACAACTGGTGGAGCCAGTCGCTCGATCGGGGCTCGGCGTTGTGGGCCTCGGTGACCCAGCCGGCGGCATTGGCCAGCAGCAGGGTCTCGTACAGGGCATCGTGGTCGGGGAGCATCTCGAAGTGGCCCTCGATCTCGAGGACGACGAAGCCGTGGACGATGGACCAGAAGAGCATCGACAGCAGGTAGACGTCGCCTCGGAAGAGGTCCTCGTCGATGCAGCGGCGGATGCAGTCCTTGACCGGGTCCATGGCCGTGGGAGTGGAGGCCGACAGGCTGAGCGCCTGCTCGCGGAACATGCCCACGTAGAAGTGGGGGTGCTTCAGTGCCCAGCGACGGTAGTCGCGACCGATCTCGCACAGGTCGGCGAAGGCATCGTCCGTGGTGGGCACGGCGGCCTGGGAAGCCGCCAGACTCTCGTATGAGGTGATCGTGACCGCGCTCACCAGCTCGTCCTTCGACCCGAACAACGAGTAGATCGCGGTCGTGGAGGTACCCGTGGCCGTGGCCACCCGGCGAAGGTTCAGGCTGTCCGGGCCGTGCCTGGCGATCACCTTCGAGGCCTCCTCGATCAGGGCCTCGCGCAAGGTTTCGTCATGAAGTTTCGGTCGGGTCACGCAGGACATCCAAGCACAGCTCACACCCCCACCCTGACCTGACCACCCAAAAGGGGGTGAGCGGCTGCTCACCCCCTCAGGGTCGACTGCCTCGTCCCGAGTGGTGGGACGGGCGCGGGTCAGTGGACGAGTTCGCCCAGCTCGCCGTGCAGCTTCGGGACGTCGGCCAGGAGTTGCTTGGTGTACTCGTGCTGCGGATTGAACACCACGTCCTGGCTCGTGCCCTGCTCGACCATGTCACCCTTCTGCATCACCAACATGCGGTCGGCCACGTAGGTGGCCTGGCCGATGTCGTGGGTGATGATCATGATGGTGGTGCCGAGGTTGTCCCGCAGGTCCTTGAACACGTTGAGCACGTTCACACGAAGTGAGGCGTCCAACATCGAGGTCGCCTCGTCGGCCAACAGCAACTTGGGTCGCATCATCAGTGCTCGGGCGATCATGATGCGCTGCCGCTGCCCACCCGAGAGTTCGTGCGGGTGCTTCTTGATGACGTCGGCAACCTCGAACCCCACGTGGTGGAGGGCTTCCTCCATGCGGGTCTTCGCCTCAGCCTTGTTGTCGATCAGCTTCGCCGAACGATCGAGCAGGCGCTCGACCGTGAAGAACTGGTTGAACGCGCTGAACGGGTCCTGGAAGACCGCCTGCACGTCCTGCCAGTACTTCTTCGACTGCAGGAAGCTCATCCGGGTGACGTCACGACCGTCGAAGGTCATCGTCCCACCCGACGAGGGCAGCAGCCCCAGCACCAGTCGGGCGAGCGTCGACTTGCCCGAACCGGACTCCCCCACCACTGCCGTGATGGTTCCCGGCTCCAGCCCGAAGGTGGCTCCCTTGACGGCGTGCACCGCCCCCTTGCCGCCGCCGAAGGTCTTGGACAGGTTGTCGGCTTCGAACAGTGCCATGTCAGGCCTCCTTCTTGATCAGCACGGGGGCCTCGATCTCGTCGTTGCGACGCAACACGTCCTCGATGCGGATGGGCTCGTGGGGGTGCTGCTGCGACCAGTGGCACTTGGCGAACTGCAGCTCGTTGCCCTGGGCACGCGGCATCACCTGGGTGCAGATGTCCATCGCCAGACCACAGCGAGGGTGGAACCGGCATCCCGACGGTGGCTTGGCCAGGCTGGGCGGGGAGCCCTTGATGCCCTCCACCCGCTTCGCAAGCGTGTCCTCCTCGGGTGCGAGCACCGCGTTGAGGAGGGCCTTCGAGTAGGGGTGACGGGGCCGCTCCGCGATGTCCTCGGCGTTGGCCACCTCGACGATCTGCCCCGCGTACATGATGGCGACCCGGTCGGAGATCGTCTTCAGCAACGGCAGGTCGTGGGTGATGAAGATGACGCCCTTCATGATGTCCTGGTTGAGCATCTCCCGGAGCATCTCGACCAAGGCCCGCTGGCTCGACACGTCGAGCGCCGACGTGGGCTCGTCGGCGATCAGCAGTCGCGGGTTGAGCAGGGTCGAG
The DNA here is from genome assembly GCF_950101875.1 of Aestuariimicrobium sp. T2.26MG-19.2B. Taxonomy (NCBI): domain Bacteria; kingdom Bacillati; phylum Actinomycetota; class Actinomycetes; order Propionibacteriales; family Propionibacteriaceae; genus Aestuariimicrobium; species Aestuariimicrobium sp. T2.26MG-19.2B. The sequence continues at coordinate 495,036 of NZ_CATNLW010000002.1, forward strand.
ATCACCGTGATCACGCGCTGCTTCATACCGCCCGACAGCTGGTGGGGGTAGGAGTCGAGGGCCCGGGTGGGAAGTCCGAGGTTCTTCATCCTGTCCCTGGCGAGGTCGAGGCACTCGTCCTTCGACAACTTGGTGCCGTGCGACTTGAGCACGTCGACCACCAGCCCGCGAATCCTGGCGGTGGGCGACAGCGAGTTCAACGCTCCCTGGGGCAGCATCGAGACCACCGAACCGCGCCAGGTGCGGGGCACCTTGTTGTTCTGCCCGAGTTCGAGCACCTGGCCGTCGATGTTCAGCGTGCCGCTGATCGGGTACAGCGGCGGTCGAGCGGTCAGCGCCAGCACGTTGCCGAGGGTGGACTTGCCACACCCCGACTCACCGGCACAGCCCAGGATCTCGCCCTCGTCCACGAACACGCTGACATTGTCGACGGCGCGCACCTCACGTCCGTCGGGTGTGTGGTAGGCCGCAGTGACCTGCTTGGCCTCCAACAGGCGCTTCGTCATGGTCGGGCCTCCTCACGAGTCTTCTCGACGGCGGCCGCTTCCATCAGGGCTGCGGGACCGGCCGCCGAACCTGCCTCGGGCAGGAACTCGTCGTCTTGGTCAGGGGTGACAGCGCCGGCCTTGACCTTCTTGCCTCGGCGCAGGCGCGGGTTGAACAACTCGTCGAGGCTGGACTGCAGCAGGAAGAGCGAGAACGCGATCAGGGTCAACATCAACGTCGGGGGGATGAAGGCCCACCAGGCGCCGACCCGGATCGACCCCCATGCCAGTGCCCAGTTGAGCATCATGCCGATCGACACGATGTTCGAGGGGCCGAGTCCGAGCATCGACAACGAGGACTCCGTCAGGATGGCACTGGCCACCTGGAGGACGAAGGCCATCACGACGTAGCTGAGCAGGTAGGGCAACACGTCCCAGACCAGGATGCTCCAGAAGTTCGCACCCGACATCTTGGCGACCTCGATGTGCTCGCGGGTGCGAACCGAGGTTGCCTGGGCACGAACCGCTCGTGCCGTCCAGGGCCACGAGGTGATCCCGATGACCAGCGCAAGGGTGAAGATGTTGCGCTGCGGCAGTGACACCGACAACAGGATGACGATCACGATGCTGGGGATGGCCAACATGATGTTGGTCAGGCCCATCAGGATCTCCTCCACCAGACCACCGGCATAGCCGGCGATCAGGCCGATGACCAGACCGATCGCAGAGGCGACGATGCCAGCGATCAGGCCGACCAGCAGTGAGGTGCGGGTGCCGTACAGCAGGTTCGACATCACCGACTGGCCCTCGTTGTCGGTGCCGAGGATGCCGCCGAAGCCGGGGTGGACCCCGGGTTTGTCGTACAGACCACCGATGGAGGTGTTCGGGTCGACGCCGATCAGGAACGGGCCGAGCAGTGCCGCCAGCAGAACCAGCACGACCAGACCGGCCGCGACGTAGAAACGGACGGAGAATCTCATGACTTGTCACCACCTTGGGTGGCCCGGATGCGGGGATCGATGAGGCCGTAGAGAACTTCGACGGCGAAGTTGGCGACGAGCACCGTCACCGTGATGATCAACGTGATCGCCTGGATCACGGGGTAGTCGTTCGCCGAGATGGCGGTGAACAACAGTGAGCCCATGCCCGGGTAGTTGAAGACCAGTTCGGTGATCAGTGCGCCACCCACCAGACCACCCAGCGACAGCGCCAGACCGGTGATCTGGGGCAGCATGGCGTTGCGGAAGATGTAGCGCACCATCTGGCTGTCGCGCATGCCCAGGCCGCGACCGTAGTTCACGTAGTCGGAACCCAGTTCGTAGATGGCCATGGAGCGCATGCCCACGGCCTGGCCACCGATGAAGATCAGCACCAGCGACCAGAACGGCAACCACCAGTAGCTGATGGCGTCCATGAAGAAGGGCATCGAGAACTCGGGGGTGAGCCCGATGGAGTAGGCCCGGCCCTGCGGGAAGACCGGCTGCCACACGGCGAAGCCGAACAGCAGCAGGATGGCCAGGCAGTAGTACGGCATCGACGACAGGAACAGCGAGCCGACGAAGGCTCCCCTGTCGAACCAGCCGCCCTTGAAGGCGGCCACGGCGCCCAGCAGGTTGCCCACCAGCCATCCGATGATGACGGCCGGCAACTGGATCGCGAGGCTCCAGGGAAGGGCGTCTCCGATCAGCTTGTTGACCGAGGCGGGGTACTGCATGAATGAGGTACCGAGATTCCCGGTGAAGGTGTTCTGCAGGTACACCAGGAACTGTTCCCACATTGGCTTGTCAAGGCCGAATTCCTTGACGTAGTGCTCGTAGATGGTCTGCAGTTGGTCGCTGCCGGCGCCCCCCTGCGCCAACTTCCCCACCAGCGCATCCACCGGGTTGCCGGGGATGAGTCGCGGGAGGAGGAAGTTGAGCAGGAGAGCGACGAACAGTGCAGCGACGTACCACAGAGCCTTCCGCAGCAAGTAGCGGCCGAGGCCCATGTCTGTCCTTCCGGGGAGAGGGAGTCACCCAGGGGTGACTCAGGCGCCAACCTTCTTGATGTTCCAGAGGAACTTGCGTCCCGCGCCCTTCCAGGTCGGGGGGGCGTAGGGGTTGGCCTCGGTCGGGAAGTTGGTCCAGGTTCCCTGGTTGAACTCGTAGAACTGGCTCGGACGGTACATCACGGGGATCGCCGGCACGTTGGTACGGAAGATCTCGTCCAACTTTCCGTAGATCTCCTTGGCCTTGGCCTCGTCGGTCTCGGCCGCCGCCTGCTTCAGCAGCGCGGTGACGTCGGCGTTCTTGAACCGGCCGTAGTTCCAGAAGGCACGCTGGCCGACGGGTGCGACACCCTCGTCACCGAGGTAGTCACGGAAGCGCTGCCACGGGGTGGCGGAGCCGACCGAGGCGTAGCTGTAGTGCACCAGGTCGAAGTTGCCGTTCTGCATGGCGTCGATCATGGTGGCGGCCTGCGGGAAGTTGGTCTGCACGTCGATGCCGATGTCCTTGCAGGACTTGGCGATGATCTCGCAGGAGGTGTTCCAGTCGGTCCAGCCGGTCGGGGTCTGCAGCTTCCACGGGCCCAGACGAGTGCCGTCAGGCAGGGAGTAGATGCCGTCGGAGCCCTTCTTGCACTTGAGCTCCTCCTCGAGGATCTTGACGGCCTTCTCCTTGTCGAACTTCCAGCCCGACTTCTCGACGGCGGCCTTGTCGAAGTACTTCTCCTCCGAGCCCTTCGGCAGCACGATCGAGGCCTGCATCTCGTCGGAGTAGTCGCTCATGGCCTTCGAGGCGATGTCACCGTAGTTGATCGCGTAGGCGATGGCCTTGCGGACGCCGACGTTGTCGAGGCCCTTCTTGGCGACGTTGAAGATCAACGAGGGCATGGCGCCGGGCAGGTAGTACGGCTTCTCCTTGAGGTAGGTGCCGACCGGCTTCTTCTTGTCCTCCCACATCTTCCAGATCTGGGCGGTGAACTGCTGGCTGCCGTCGAGCTGGCCGGCCTCGAGCTGCAGGTCACCGTCGTTGTTGGCCTTGAAGATCGGGTGGACGATGGCGGTCGGCGCGGGCTTGCCGAACACGTCGTTGCCCCACCAGTCGTCATTGCGCTTGAAGATCACCTGGGTGGCGTCGTACTTGTCGAGCATGTACGGGCCCGAGCCGACGGGCTTCAGGTTGGCGTCCTTGGTCAGGTCGGCGTCCGAGAGCTTGCCGTAGTACGCCTTGGGCAGGATCGGGACGGTGCAGAGCATGTCCTTGACGATCAGCGGGTTGAAGGGATCCTTCTTGAGGGTGATCACGATGGTGCGATCCTTGGCCTCGACCTTGTCGACGTAGGTCCAGAAGGACGAGAAGCTCACCTGCGCCTTCTTGGCGATCTCGAACGTGTAGAGCACGTCGTCAGCGGTCAGGTCGGTGCCGTCGGACCACTTGATGGTGTCCTGCAGCGGCAGCTCGAAACCGGTGTCGGTCTGCTTGAGCTCCTTGGCCAGGCAGGGCTCGATCTTGCCGTCGAGCTGGTTGAAGTGCACCAACTGCTCGAACATGATGTCGAAGGTGTTCAGGGCCGCGCCGAAGGCGGGCGAGGCGTTGATGGGGCTGAAGCTGGTGGGCGGGCCCCACTGGAAGCCGGCGATGAAGAAGGTGTCGGCCGATGCCCCGGTGCGGATCGGCTTGGCGCCGGTACCGGTGGTGGAGGACTTGTTGGTGCTCCCACCCCCCGGAGTGTTGGTGGCCGTGCCACAGGCCGTCAGCGCGAGGCCCGCGGTGGCCGCAGCGGCCAGTCCCAGGAACCCGCGACGGGTCGGCGTCCACGAATTGTTCATGATGCTCCTTTGCATGCTCTGTGAGTCCTTGACTGGTCGTCCTCGACCAGAAGGGCTGACCTTCGAAACGAGTGGGCTGCACCGCCCCCCGAGTGTCAGGATCGCTTAACTGAACCACCATTCAGTGAGATCCGCGAGGATGTTCACCGAACCGTGACCCAATCGTGAACATACACCAACGCCCCACCGGGTCACGATGGGGCGTCGGTACTTGTCAGGGGCTACAGAATCGGTTCTCCGAAATCGGTTCCCCGAGGGCCTTTGGAGGGGGCCGGGATCAGCTCTCCGAGGATGGTGTGGTACGCGAGATGACGGCCAGGAACTCGTGGTTGGTCTGGGTCTTGCGCAACCGTGACAGCAGCATCTCGAGGGCGGCCTGGTCCTCCAGACCCGACAGCACCCTGCGAAGCTTCCACATGATGGCCAGCTCCTCGCGCCCCAGCAGCAGTTCCTCACGACGGGTACCCGAGGCGTCCACGTCGATGGCCGGGAAGATGCGCTTGTCGGCCAACTGGCGCTGCAGCCTGAGCTCCATGTTGCCGGTGCCCTTGAACTCCTCGAAGATCACCTCGTCCATGCGTGAGCCGGTCTCGATCAGCGCCGTCGCCAGGATGGTCAGCGAACCGCCGTCCTCGATGTTGCGGGCAGCACCGAAGAACTTCTTCGGCGGGTACAGCGCGGCCGAGTCGACACCACCCGACAGGATGCGTCCCGACGCGGGCGCCGCGAGGTTGTACGCGCGACCGAGTCGGGTGATGCCGTCGAGCAGGACGACGACGTCATGACCCAGCTCGACCAGGCGCTTGGCCCGTTCGATGGCCAACTCCGAGATCATCGTGTGGTCCTCGGCGGGCCGGTCGAAGGTCGAGGCGATCACCTCGCCCGAGACGGTGCGCTGGAAGTCGGTGACCTCTTCGGGTCGCTCGTCGACCAGCACCACCATGAGGTGCACCTCGGGGTTGTTGGTGGCGATCGCATTCGCGATGTTCTGCATGATCATCGTCTTGCCGGCCTTCGGCGGCGAGACGATGAGGCCACGCTGACCCTTGCCGATGGGCGACACGAGGTCGATGATGCGGCCGGTCATGTTGGTCGGGGTGGTCTCGAGCCGCAGCCTCTCCTGGGGGTACAGCGGCGTCAGCTTGTTGAACTCGGGACGACTGCGCATCGACTCGGGCTCGGCATTGTTGATCGACTCGACCGAGACCAAGGGCGAGAACTTCTGGCTCCGGTCACCCTCACGGGCGGCGCGCATCTGGCCCGTCACCACGTCGCCGCGGCGAAGGCCGTACTTGCGCACCTGCGAGAGCGACAGGTACGCGTCGTTGGGCCCGGGGAGGTAGCCCTGGGTGCGCACGCAGGCGTAGTTGTCGAGAACGTCGAGGATGCCGCGGACGGGCACCAGCACGTCGTCATCACTGACCGTGGGCTCGTCGGCCAGACCCTGGCCACCCGAGGGGCGGGTACGGCGGCCCTGTCGGTCGCGCTGACGACGACGACGGCTGCGCCGACCGCCCGGCTCGTCGTCGAACTCGAAGCCCCCGCCCGAGTTCTGCGACTGCCGCTCGTTGTTGTTCTGCCGGTCGTTGTTCTGGCGGTCGTTGTTGTTCTGGCGGTCGTTGTTCTGGCCGCCCGGGCGACCAGAGCCCTGGCGATCGTTGTTCTGGCCGTTCTGGCGATCACCGTTCTGGCGGTCACCGTTCTGGCGATCACCGCTCTGGCGATCGTTGCGGCCACCGCGGGAGCGTCGTCCCTCCGAGCCCTGCGAGTCGTTCGAGCCCGAGTCGTCCGGCTGGTTCTCAGAGGGCTGGGTGCCCTCGGACTGGTCGGCCTGGTCACCACGACGCCTGCGGCGGCGGGATCCCCCACCGTCCTGGGTGTCGGGGGTGCCGCTCTCGGCGGCGAGCTGGGCCAGCCGGGCGCCCACTTCGTCGACGGTCGAGGGTGCGACGTGCACACCGGACGACTCCGCTGGGCTCTGGGCGGGTGCCCCGGCATCACGGCGGGCCGAGCGGTGCTGGCGCGGCTGGGTCTCGGGTTGGCCCGTCCCGCCCTGGCCGGTTGAGGTCTGGGCGGCCGACTGACGCGGCGCCCCTCCCCCGCCGTTGCGGGCGCCGATGGCGGCGACGAGGTCTGCCTTGCGCATCTTTGCGGTGCCCTGGATGCCCATGCCTGCGGCGATGGACTTGAGCTCCGGCAGGAGCTTGCCGGACAGGCCGGCGGTGGATTCGGTCACGAAGGTCCCTTCAAGGGGTGCATGTGAGCTCACGGGACGAACCCGGTCACCCAAGATTCGGACTTCTCCCAGTTGTGATCGTCTGGGTTGCAGCGGGCCGGCACCAGGTGCTGGTGGCGGGGTCCGCGTGCTTGCTGGAAGCTGCCGGAGTCCTCGGCTGTATGACATCGTCTCGTGTCAGCGTCAACCATAGCAGCGTGGCGACAACTGGGGAATTCTGACGCGCCGGTGCCAACGGTCAGCCGACGAGATGGGCGCCTCGTCCGACCTTGACGTGGTGCTCCTGGAAACCCTCACAGTCGACCGCGTCAGCGGCCGCCAACTGTTCCGGGGTGCCCAGGGCGATGATGGTGGTACCGGCCCCCGACACCGCCGCGGCAACCCCCACCCCGCGCAGGCGCAGGCGCAGGCGGTGGGACTCGGGCATGAGGGTTGCCCGCTGCTCCTGGTGCATCCAGTCGCGGGTCGCCTCCCACAGGTGTTCCGGCGCCCCGGCCAGGGCGTGCACCAGCAGCGCCGCCCGACTCGCCTGGTTGATGACCGCCGCACGCCGCATGGTGCCGGGGAGCACCCGACGCGCCTTGGCCGTGGGCAGCGTCGTGGCGGGCACGTACACGCGGGCCTCGATGCGTGGGTCGAGGGCGAGGTTGACCAGTCCGACCCGGTCGGCGTCCATCCAGGCCAGCACCGCACCACCGTGCACGACCGCACCGGCGTTGTCCGGGTGCCCCTCGATGCGCGACGACCGGTCGAGCAGCCACTCGCGGTCGAGTTCGGTGCCCGGACGAGCGAGCGCCCAGGCCGCCACCAGACCCGCGCCGATGGCGGCGGCGGACGAGCCCAGACCGCGGCTGTGCGGGATGACGTTGGTGGCGCGCAGGTGCAGGCCCTGGTGCGGATCGTGGTGCCCGAGGTCGACCAGGCCTTGGCGGATCGTCGTGATCACCAGGTGCGACTCGTCGCGGGGCACGTCATCGGCACCCTCGCCGCTCAGGTCGAAGCCGAGCCGGTGGGCGGGGGTGACGGTGATCTCGTCATAGACGTCGAGCGCGAGACCCATGGCGTCGAAACCCGGGCCGAGATTGGCCGAGGTGGCCGGCACCCGTACGGTGACGGCCGCCATCACACCCCCTCGACGCGCAGCACCCGCACGGCGCCGGGCACGAAGTCGCTCGCCTCCAGTTCCTGCACGCAGGCGCGCAGTTGTTCCTCCGTGGCGGCGTGGGTGAGCATGCCCAGGGTGGCTGAGATCTCGTCGCCCCTCGAGAGGGCCTCGATGGTCGACTGCTGCACCGTCTGCACCGACACCTCGTGCTCGGCGAAGATCTGGGCCGCAGCCGCCAGGATGCCCGGCTTGTCCCGGACCTCGAACCGCATGAAGTAGCGGGTCACGGAGGCACCCATGGGGGCGACCTTGCGCTGGGTGTAGCTGGTCTGGGCGGGACCCGCCACCCCACGCACGCGGTTGCGGGCCACGGTGACCAGGTCACCCATCACCGCCGATGCGGTCGGCGCTCCTCCGGCGCCGGGGCCGAGGAACATCAGGCGTCCGGCCTCCCTCGACTCGACGAAGATGGCGTTGTAGGCACCCTTGACCGCGGCCAGCGGGTGGTCGAGCGGAACCATGGCCGGATGCACCTTGACGGTCACCGAATCGTCCTGGTTGAGGTGGGCGATGGCGACCAACTTGACCTCGAAGCCCATCCGCTGGGCGGCGGCGATGTCGTCGCTGGCAAGCTTCGTGATCCCCTCGCGGTAGACCTCGGAACCGCGCACGTGGGTGTGGAAGGCGAGGGAGGCGAGGATGGCCGCCTTGGCGGCGGCGTCGAATCCCTCGATGTCGGCGGTCGGGTCGGCCTCGGCGTAGCCCAGCTCCTGGGCTTCGGCCAACACGTCGGCGAACGATCCGCCCTCCGATGACATCTTGTCGAGGATGAAGTTCGTGGTGCCGTTGACGATGCCCATCACCGTGGTGATCTCGTCACCGACCAACGACTCCCGCAGTGGGCGGATGATCGGGATGGCACCGGCGACGGCCGCCTCGAAGTACAGGTCGACCCCCTCACTCTCGGCGAGGGCTGCCAGTTCCGGGCCGTGCTCGGCCAACAGCGCCTTGTTGGCGGTGACCACCGAGGCACCGTGCTGGATGGCTGCGCGCACCAGGGCGTGCACCGGGTCGATACCACCGATCACCTCGATCACCACGTCCAGGTCGTCCCGGCTGACCAGGGCGGTGGCGTCCGTGGTGAACAACGCAGGGTCGAGCCCCTCGCGGGGCCGGTCGAGGTCGCGTACCGCGATGCCGACCAACTCGATCTCCCGGCCGATCCGGGCCTCGATGTCGGCGGTCTGCTGGGTGAGCAGTCGGGCCACCTGGGTACCGACGACCCCACACCCCAACAGGGCGATCTTCAGCGGTTCCTTCACGGTGTCCTCTTTCAGGTCTGCAGGCTTGATCATGCGCCCACGTCCAGTCCCAGCAGGTCGTCCAGTGTCTCGCGGCGCAGCATGGTCACCAGGTGCCCGTCGCGCACCGCCACCACCGGGGGCTTGGTGGCGTGGTTGTAGTTGGAGGCCATCGAACGTGAGTAGGCACCGTTGGCGGGCACTCCGATCAGGTCACCGGGGGTGATGTCCCCGGGCAGGAAGACGTCCCGGACGACGATGTCACCTGCCTCGCAGTGCTTGCCCACCACGCGGCAGAGCACGGGTTGGGCGGTGCTGGCGCGATTCACCAACGCGGCCGAGTACTCCGCCGCGTACAGGGCGGTGCGGATGTTGTCGCTCATGCCTCCGTCGACCGAGACGTAGACCCGGCTCTGGCCACCGTCCAGTTCGACCGTCTTCACCGTGCCGACGGTGTACAGCGCGGTACCCGCCGGTCCGACGATCGCCCGGCCCGGCTCGATCGACATCCTCGGCGCCGTCAGACCGAACGCGCGGGACTCGTGCTCGACGATCTCGCGCAGGTCGCTGGCCAACTGGTCGGGGGTCGCCGGCGAGTCCTGACTGGTGTAGCGGATGCCGAAACCGCCCCCGAGGTCCAGCTCGGGCAACTGGGAGCCGGTCGCCGAGACGAACTGTCCCAACAGCTTCATGGTGCGGCGCGCCGCCACCTCGAAGCCCTGGGTGGCGAAGATCTGCGAGCCGATGTGGCTGTGGATTCCCCGCAGGTCGATCCGGGGGTTGTAGTGGCACCTGACCATCGCGACCATGGCGGCCCCATTGGCGATCGAGAAGCCGAACTTCTGGTCCTCGTGGGCGGTCGCGATGTACTCGTGCGTGTGCGCCTCGACCCCGACCGTGACACGCACCATCACATGGGCGGTGAGGTCGAGTTCCTCGGTGAGCCGCTCGATGCGCGCCACCTCGTCGAGCGAGTCGACCACGATACGGCCCACTCCCTGTTCGATGGCCAGCCGCAGTTCTTCGACGCTCTTGTTGTTGCCGTGCAGCCCGATGTCGGCGGCCGGAACCCCCGCGCGCAGGGCGGTCACGAGTTCACCCAGGCTGCACACGTCGAGTCGGAGGCCCTCCTCCATGGCCCAGCGGGCGACCGACCGGGTCAGCAACGCCTTGCCGGCGTAGTAGACGTCCCAGTCGGCGAAGGCCTGCCTGAACGCGGCCGCGCGGGCGCGGAAGTCGACCTCGTCCATCACGTAGACCGGTGTCTGGGTCTGCTCGACGATCCCGGTGACGCCGAGCCCGCCGATGGTGACCTCACCAGAGGGCTCGCGCCTGGTCGTGGACGACCACAACTGGGTGTCGAGGGCATTGGGATCGGTGGGGCGTTCCAGCCACTGCGGGCCAGCACCCCAGACATCGGCGTGGGTGACACCTGCGACGTGCATGTGGGTCATGGGGCAAGCGTGCCATGTCGGCGAGGATCGGCCCGATGCCGTCCAGTTGGAGGGGCGGCGGGCGGCGCGTGTCGAGACCCTCCGACGGCTGCTAGTGTGGGGCAGGCCCCAGGCCACCAGGCCCCCGTAGCTCAGGGGATAGAGCACCGCCCTCCGGAGGCGGGAGCGCAGGTTCGAATCCTGCCGGGGGCGCCAGCAGGATCGACCAGTCAGGACCCAGGGGCGGGTGTCGCGCCCGGCGCGGCGCGGTGTCAGGAGGCCTCGTGGTGGAGACGGAGGCGCCTCGTCGACTGCCCCTGAAACGCCGCTGGTGGGCGTGGAGCACCTGGTTCACCAGCGCCCAGCTCGACAGTCCTCGCTTCCTCGCCACCTTGTGGGTGATCGCCAGATGCCTGGTGTTCGCGCTGTGGCTGATCGCGGCACCCAGCACCCAGGGCGATGTCGTCTACTACTTCGAGAAGACACGCGCCCTGTTCGACGTCGGTCCCCAACAGACCCTGGTCGAGTACCCGACGCCGGTGATCTGGTTGATGCTCGTCCCCTACTACCTCGGGTTCACCACCAAGGTCGGCTACATCATCGTCTTCGTGGTGGTGATGCTGGCCATCGACGCCGCCATCTGCCGCAGCCTGTGGATCAACGGCGGCCGTCTGCGCGGTGAGGCGGTCGTCTTCTGGGTGGTCTTCCTGGCGTTCATCGGACCCACGGCCTACCTGCGTTTCGACCTGGTCACCTCGGCCCTGGCCGCCTGGGCGCTGCTTGCCCTGGTCAACCGGCACCACGGACGAGCCGGGGCGCTCATCGGCCTGGGTGCGGCCACGAAGCTGTGGCCGGCACTGCTGTGGCCGGCCCTGCTCCGCGGGGATGCGCGGGCCCGGGTGAAGGCCACCGCCGCCATGTTCGGCCTGGGCGGGGCACTGGCCCTGGCCAGCCTCCTCTGGGCGGGGTGGGACCGGCTCCTGTCGCCGCTGACCTGGCAGTCGGGACGACACCTGCAGATCGAGTCGGTCTGGGCTACCCCGGCGATGCTGTGGCGGATCCTGCACCGGCACGACTACTGGGTGGGCATCTCGAGCTTCCAGGCCTTCGAGATCTGGGGACCGGGGGCCAACGCCCTGCTGGCGATGGCCACCATCTCGACCTACGTGGGCTACGCGCTGGCCGTCGGGGTCTACCTGGCGTGGCTCCGACCGGGTCACTCCCGCCGACGGATCGAGGCGGTGGTGCTCATGCTGATGGTGATCCTGGTCATGATCGTGACCAACAAGACCTTCTCGCCGCAGTACATCATCTGGCTCGGCGGGCCGCTGGCGGCAGGGTTGAGCGTGATCTCCTCAGCGGACGACCCCTCCACCTTCCGGCGCCTCGCCGACGAGCGGCGGCTGATCCGCACCGGTTCCGTGCTCCTGGCCCTGACCCTGGCCACCCAACTGGTGTACCCGATCGGATACGCGCCGCTGGTCAAGGGATCCTTGGGCATGACCGCGGTCACGTTGGTGCTGGCCGCCCGCAACTTCGGGATCGTCGCCCTGCTGGTGTGGGTGCTGCACTGGCTGTGGACGTTCCTGCGACCCCCGGCGAAGAAGGCCCAGCCGTTGCAGAAAGCCCAGCGGTGAGGGGGCTGACCCGCGAACTGCGGGACGACCTCGTGCGGGTCTGGCGGCACGGGGCCCTGTGGGCGGTGGTGTGGATCGTCACCCGGGCCTACATGTTCTCGCAGTGGTCGGCACACGCCCGGTTCATCTGGAACGACGTCCGCTACTACTACGCGTGGATGTCACAACCCGACCTGGGCATGAACCGTCTCGTGGAGTACCCCGTGCCGGTGCTGTGGGTGTTGGGGTTGATCGTGCTCCCGGCACGGGAGGTGAACGACTACGTGGTGCTGTTCGGCCTGACCATGGCCGCCCTCGACGCGGTCTTCACGATCGCGCTGCACCGCCGTGGATCCACCCGTGCCGTGATGTTCTGGACCGTCTTCGTGCTCGCCTTCGGTGGGCTCATCTGGTTCCGCTACGACATGGTGCCCGCGCTCGTGGTGGGCCTGGCGGCGCTCTACGTCACCAGGCATCCACGGGTGAGCGGTGCTCTGGTCGCGCTGGGTGCCGGTCTGAAGCTGTGGCCCGCGCTCCTGATCGCCCCCCTGGCGGGGCGCCATCGCGCGGGTGTGCAGCGAGTCGTGTGGTTCGCGTTCACCGGACTGGCCCTGGCGCTGCTGGCGCTCATCAGCTCGTCGCCGGCGCGACTGGTCTCGCCCCTGACCTGGCAGGGAGACCGGGGGTTGCAGATCGAGGCGGTGCCGGCCACCTGGCTGATGGCGCAGCGGGTCACCTCGTCGCAGTGGAAGGTGGAGTTCAGCCCCCACAACGCCTTCGAGATCTACGGACCGGGCGTGGACGCGTGGCTGAGGGCAGCCGACCTGGCCATGGCCGTCGTCGTCATCTGTGCCGTGGGCATGGGGCTGATGGCCCTGCTCCACCGGTCGCTGCCCGCCGATGTGCTGACCTTGATGATGGTCGCAGTGGTCGCCGGGATGCTGGTGGCGAACAAGACCTTCTCGCCCCAGTACCTGGTCTGGCTGGCTGCCCCGGTGGCGGCCCTGCTGGTCGAGGCCAGGACCCGACTGATGTACCTGCTGGCCGCCGCGGTTGCGGTCACCTGCATCGTGCTGGCGTGGTTGACCCAGCAGGTCTATCCCGTGCAGTACGCCGGGCTGATCGGCAACCCCCACAGTTCCTCGGCGGCCACCTCCGTGCTGGTGGCTCGCAACCTGTTGATGGTGGCCGTCTGGGTGGCGACCCAGGTGTCGGCGGTGGTCGTGCTGCTGCGCAGGGTCGGGCGTCGCTGAGCCCGAACGGGGGCGGCACCAGTCCGTGCGTGTGTGTTGGTCAGGCCGTTGGCTTTCGATAGCCTTGTCAGAGGATCAGGCACGGAAGCCTGGCGGCGGCTCTCAGCGGAAGAAGGCGATGGTGGCTCCCTCCACCTCAGACAGCATGTCCCACGACCAGGCGAGTGACTTCGGAGCCAATGACTGGCTGATCGATGAGTTGCGAGAGACGTACGAGAAGAACCCGGACGAGCTCGACCCCAGCTGGCGTACCTACTTCGACCGGGAGTCGAACCACCAGTCTGCCCCCGCATCGGTGAGCCCCGAGCCGACCGCCGCCGCCCAGACCAAGCCCGCCCAGACCAAGCCGGCCCCCAACGGCCAGGCCCCGGTCAAGGCGACGGCTGAGACACCCCAGCCGGATCCGTCCAGGCCCACGCCCGGGCAGTCACCCGAGGCGATCCCGGCCGATCCGAAGCCGGCCCCCAACGCCGCCAACTCACCGCGCAAGGTTCCCGAGAACCGTCCGAACCGCCCCTCGGTGCCCGGTGCCTCGGGCGGCCTGTCGGCCGACGCACCCAACCCCACCCGCCGCCCGACCGTGGAGTCCGCTGCTCCCGTGACGACGGTGATGAAGGGTGCACCGATGCGCACGGCCAAGAACATGGACTCGTCGCTCACCATGCCAACGGCCACCTCGGTGCGTTCCGTGCCCATGAAACTGGTCATCGACCAGCGGACGATGATCAACAACTTCCTGCGTCGCAGCAAGGGCGGCAAGGTCAGCTTCACCCACCTCATCGGCTACGCCATGGTGCAGGCCCTCAAGGCCGTCCCGGCCATGAACAACGCCTACGCAGAGGTCGACGGCAAGCCTGCCCTGGTCACCAACCCGTCGATCAACCTCGGTCTGGCGATCGACGTGGCGAAGAAGGACGGCACCCGCCAACTGTTGGTGCCCAACATCAAGAACTGCGAGTCGCTGGACTTCAACCAGTTCTGGGGCGCCTACGAGGAGGTCGTGGCCAAGGCGCGCAGGGGCGAACTGACCGTCGACGACTTCGCCGGCACCACCGCCTCATTGACCAACCCCGGCGGTATCGGCACCAACCACTCGGTTCCCCGGCTGATGAACGGCCAGGGCACCATCCTGGGAGTCGGCTCGATCGACTACCCGCCGGAGTTCCAGGGCAACTCCGAGTCCAGGCTCAACGACCTCGGCATCGGCAAGCTCACCACGCTGACCAGCACCTACGACCACCGCGTCATCCAGGGCGCCCAGTCGGGTGAGTTCCTCAAGAAGCTGCACGAGCTCCTGATCGGGCAGGACGGCTTCTACGACGACATCTTCAAGGCGTTGCGCATCCCCTACGCCCCGTTGCGCTGGGCCAACGACATCTCGGGCCACCGCACCAACCAAGTGGCGAAGGCCGCCCGGGTGGTCGAGTTGATCCAGGCCTACCGATCGCTTGGCCACCTGGCCGCAGACATCGACCCGCTCGAGTACCGCGTCGGGAGCCACCCCGACCTGCAGCTCGAGACCCATGGGCTGACCATCTGGGACCTCGACCGTGAGTTCGCGGTCGGCCGGTTCGGCGGCAACCGCCGCGCCTACCTGACCTTGCGCGAGATCCTCGACATCCTGCGCGACTCGTACTGCCACACCCTGGGCGTCGAGTACATGCACATCACCGATCCCGACCAGCGCACCTGGTTCCAGGAGCGGATGGAGAAGCCCCACGTGGCGCTCCCCCGCGACGAGCACCTGCGCATCCTCGACAAGCTCAACGAGGCCGAGATCTTCGAGACCTTCCTGCAGACCAAGTTCGTGGGTCAGAAGAGGTTCTCGCTCGAGGGTGGCGAGTCGGCGATCGTCGCACTCGACGAGATCTGCGAGCAGGCGGCCAATGACAACCTCGACGAGGTGTGCATCGGCATGCCCCACCGTGGACGCCTGAACGTGCTGGCCAACATCATCGGCAAGAAGTACGGCCAGATCTTCGCCGAGTTCGACGGGAACATGGACCCCCGCAACTCGCAGGGAACCGGTGACGTCAAGTACCACCTCGGAGCCGAGGGCCAGTTCACGGCACTGTCCGGCGCCACCGTCAAGGCCTCGGTGGCTGCCAACCCCTCACACCTCGAGGCGGTCAACCCCGTGCTCGAGGGCATCGCCCGGGCCAAGCTCGACCGGTTGCGCTCGAGCGGCGGCGTCTACCCCGTGGTGCCCATCCTCATGCACGGTGACGCCTCGTTCGCCGGTCAGGGCGTGGTCTACGAGACCCTGCAGATGAGCCAACTGCGCGGATACAAGACCGGTGGCACGATCCACCTCGTGGTGAACAACCAGGTCGGGTTCACCACCTCGCCCAGCGAGTCGCGCACCTCGGTGTACTGCACCGACGTGGCCAAGGTGATCGAGGCGCCCGTCTTCCACGTCAACGGGGACGACCCCGACGCCTGCGTCGAGGCCTCGCGGATGGCCTACGAGTTCCGCCAGAAGTTCAACAAGGACGTCGTCATCGACCTGATCTGTTACCGCCGCCGCGGCCACAACGAGGGTGACGACCCCAGCTTCACGCAGCCCAGGATGTACGACCTGATCGAGCAGAAGCGCTCGACCCGCAAGTTGTACACCGAGTCGTTGATCGGACGCGGTGACATCTCCGTCGCGGACGCCGAAGAGGTGATGGACCGCTTCCGCAGCCGTCTCGAGAACGTCTTCAAGGAGGTCCGCGAGGCCGCTCCCGACGCCGACGAGTACAAGAAGGTTCCGGTCTACCCCGTCAAGCCGGGCGGGTTCAAGGGCACGGCCACGACTCCCGACGTGCTGGCCAAGGTCGCCGAGGTGCACTCCAGCTTCCCCGACGGGTTCACCGTCCATCCCAAGGTGCTGCCCCAGCTGGAGCGTCGCGCCAAGGCGATCATGGAGGGGCCCATCGACTGGGCCACCGCCGAGTTGCTCGCCTTCGGCTCGCTGCTGCTGGAGGGCAGGCCGGTGCGCCTGACCGGGCAGGACTCGAGGCGCGGCACCTTCGTCCAGCGTTTCGCGGCCATCGTCGACCGGCACACGAACGACTCGTGGGTTCCGCTCAAGCACCTCAGCGAGGACCAGGCGACCTTCGAGGTGTTCGACTCCCTGTTGAGCGAGTACGCCGTGATGGGCTTCGAGTACGGCTACTCCGTGGCCGCACCCGAGGCGCTGGTGCTGTGGGAGGCACAGTTCGGCGACTTCGCCAACGGCGCCCAGACCATCGCGGACGAGTTCATCAGCTCCGGCGCGGCCAAGTGGACCCAGAAGTCCGGAGTCGTCCTGCTGCTCCCCCACGGGCATGACGGGCAGGGTCCCGACCACAGCTCCGCCCGGATCGAGCGTTGGCTGCAGTTGTGCAGCGAGGGTGCCCTGGCGGTCTGCCAGCCCTCGACACCCGCCAGCCACTTCCACCTGCTGCGTCAGCACGCCTACGTGAACTGGCACCGTCCCGTGGTGATCGCCACCCCCAAGTCGATGTTGCGCAACAAGCTGTCGACGTCCATGCCCGAGGAGTTCACCACGGGCACCTGGCAGCCGGCACTCGACGACCCGACCATCACCGATCCGGCCTCGGTCAGGACCGTGCTGTTGTGCTCGGGCAAGATCCGCTGGGACCTGGTGGCCGAGCGCAAGCGCCGCGGGCTCGAGGGGCAGGTCGCGATCGTCTCGCTCGAGCGGCTCTACCCGCTGCCCGATGAGGCACTCGCCGCCATCCTGGGGCGCTACCGCCACGTCGACGACGTGCGCTTCGTGCAGGACGAGCCCGAGAACCAGGGTGCCTACGAGTTCATGAAGCTGCACCTGCCCGCGGCTGTTGCGCGGCACATGAGCAACTACGAACTCTCGTTCACGGGCATCACCCGTCCCCCGGCCTCTGCGCCGTCGGTGGGCCTGTCGAAGGTTCACCAGGCCCAGGAGGCCGAGTTGCTGCAACGCGCCTTCGACGCAGTCGAGGGCTGAGCCGTGTACTTCACCGATCGCGGGATCGAGGAACTCGATCGGCGCCGCGGCGAGGAGGAGGTCAGCCTAGGGTGGCTGGCCGAGCAGCTGCGCACGTTCGTCGACCTCAATCCCGAGTTCGAAACCCCGGTCGAGCGGCTGGCCACCTGGCTGGCACGACTCGACGACGATGATGAGGACTCCTGACATGAAAGACATCCAGGTGCTGCTGGCGGCCCATCGTGAACTGGCCGGGGTCGAACCCGAACTGGTGTGGGCCGGGCCGGGTCGGGTGAACCTGATCGGTGAACACACCGACTACAACGACGGCTTCGTGATGCCCTTCGCGCTGGAACAGTGCGCACTGGTCAGCCTCTCGAAGCGGGACGACGACCGGGTACTCGTCCAGGCCCTCGACCTCGACCAACGCCACGAGGTGGGTCTCGACGAACTTCGTCCCTTCGACCATCCCGAAGCCGGCGAGCGCGGGTGGTGGGACTACCTCACGGGGTGCATCTGGGCCATCGGGGGCATTCCGACCGGGGTGACGGTGGTGTTGTCGTCCGACGTGCCCTTCGGCGCGGGTCTGTCGAGTTCAGCCGCCATCGAGTGCGCCATGATCGGGGGGTTGTGTGACCTGTTCGGTCTCGACATCGCCCCCCTGGAACGGGCCACCCTGGCCCGCAAGGCCGAGAACGCCTACGTCGGTGCACCCACGGGACTGCTCGACCAGGCCGCCTCGACGTTGTGCACCGAGGGGAACACCCTGGTTCTTGACTGCCGCACCCACGACACCGAGCAGGTGCCCATGGACCTCGGGGCCGCTGGACTCGAGATCCTCGTGTTCGACACCAAGACCCCGCACAGCCACGTCGACGGTGAGTACGTCGAACGACGCGCCAGCTGTGAACGGGCGGCGCTGCTGCTCGGCGTCCCGGCCCTGCGTGACGTGACCGACCTGGACGAGGCGCTGGCGAAGCTGGCCACCGCTGACGATGCCGAACTGCTGACCAAGCGGGTGCGGCACGTCGTCACCGAGGACGAGCGGGTGCTCCGCGCGGCCGAGTTGGCCCAGGCCGGCGAGTTCGAGGCCCTGGCCCCCCTGCTCGACGCCTCCCACGCCTCGATGCGCGACGACTTCGAGATCACCGTTCCCACGGTCGACCTGGCCGTCGAGAGGGCCCGGGCGGCCGGGGCACTCGGTGCCCGCATGACCGGTGGCGGGTTCGGCGGCTGCATCATTGCCCTGTGCCGCGCCGGGGAGGGCGACACCATCGGGCAGACGATCGCCGGGGCGTTCGCCGACGCCGGCTACGGCGCCCCTGCCTGGTTCACGGCCACCCCCGCAGCCGGGGCGCGCAGAATCCTCTAGTGGCGGGGGGTCAGTCGACCTCGACGCGTTGGGCGCGCACGCGCGCGACCAGCGCCACGGCCGCCGTCACGGCCAGGGGCAGCACCAGCGCCCACCACCAGGCACTGGCGTCGGGGGCGATGGCGACGACCACCAACAGGTGCAGCAGGGCGGCGGCGACCATCGGACCGGTGGTCCAGAATCGTCCGCGAAGCGCCCACCACGCCACCGCGCCCACCAGCAGCCCGTAGAGCAGCAGCATGATGCCGACCCCGACGGAGAAGATGCCGTGGCGCTGGGCCGCGACCACCACCCCGAGCACCACCAGCGCAGCAGCGGCCGCTCCTGTCAGGCCACCGGCGACAATCAGCGGACGGCGGACATGCTCAGGGGTGGTCTGCACGGGGGTCACCGGGATACTCTAGAGCGTTGTTCCCATGCGCTCGGTACCGTTTCCGCTCGCCGGCCAGGAGTCGGCGGTAGGGTGGCGTGAGCCCGAGCCCGTCACATGGGATGTCCGGCGAGCCCACTCTTGGGACTTGCACGTCACGGTGCCCCAGCATCGAGAAGGAGTCACACTGTCATGGACTGGCGCCACCGCGCGGCATGCCTCACCGAAGACCCGGAGCTGTTCTTCCCCATCGGGAACACCGGCCCGGCCATTCTGCAGATCGAACAGGCCAAGCTCGTCTGCCGTCGCTGCGAGGTGCGTGAGCAGTGCCTGGCCTGGGCCCTCGAGGCTGGTCAGGACCACGGAGTGTGGGGCGGTCTGAGCGAGGACGAACGTCGCGCCATGAAGCGGCGTCAGGCCCGCTCCCGCCTGCGCAACTCCTGAACGACAGTCACTCCCTGATCTGCAACTGCAGGGTGGCGACCGCTCCCCTCCCGTTGCCGGGACGGTCGCTGGCATTGGCGAGGCTGAACGTGCCGCCCATGTCACGGACGAGGGTGTTGACGATGTTCAGCCCCAGGCTGGGCGAGGTCTCGATCGAGAAGTCCTCGGGCACGCCCTCACCGTCGTCACGCACCTCGACCGTGAGCTGCTGACCGACCCGGGTCGGCAGCACGCGGACCTGGCCCGATCGTTGGTTCAGGCCGTGCTCGACGGCGTTCTGGCACAGCTCGGTGATGACCAGGGCCAGGTTGGTGGCCAACGCTGCGGGCACCATGCCGAAGCTGCCCTCGCGTCGGGCGTCCACGCTCCCCTGCGCGGCCGCGACGTCTCCGACCATCCGCAGGATGCGATCGGCGACGTCGTCGAAGACCACCGTCTCGTCGAAGGCCTGGCTGAGGATCTCGTGCACCACTGCGATGGCCTGCACCCGGCTCATGGCGTCCTTCAGGGCACCTTGGGCCTCGGATGACTGCATGCGCCGTGACTGCAACCGCAACAGGGCAGCGACCGTCTGCAGGTTGTTCTTCACCCGGTGGTGGATCTCGCGGATGGTGGCGTCCTTGGTGACCAACGCCCGTTCCCGGTGGCGCAGTTCGGTGGTGTCTCGCACCAACAGCATGGTGCCCAGGCCGCCGTCCACGTCCGAGAGGGGGACGACGCGCATCCGGATGGTGGCCTGGTTCGACTCGAGGTCGAGTTCGCGCACCACCGTGCCGGTGAGGTCGGCGGTGATGGTCTGACCCAGTTGGGGATAGCGGGCCAGCACGTCCTGGATGATCTGGCGGATGTCGTCGCCCTCGAGGTCACCGACGTAGCCCATCCGACGGAAGGCAGAGACCGCATTGGGCGTGGCATAGCTGATGATCCCCGCGACGCTGGTCAGCACCATGCCGTCCCCGACCTTGGGGCTCAGCGAGGGGTCGGAGGGCGGGTACACCGGGAAGGTGCCCTGCCACACCATCCCCGACAGGATGTCGGCGGTCTCGAGGTAGGCGTCCTCGAGGGCACCGGGTGCACGCACGCCCATCCGGTTCGTGTGGCGCTCCACCACGCCGATCACCCGGTCGTTGCGGATGATCGGGATCGCCCAGACGTCCACCGGGATGCCGGCGCGCAGTTGGTTGTCGGAGGTCTCGCAGATCTCCTCGGACAGGTAGGCCTCGAGCACCAGGTGCTCCGGCTCGTAGCTGATGCTCTCGCCCACCACGTCGTCCTCGAGCGCGGTGGGCCCGGTGTTGGGACGGATCTGGGCAGCCGCCCAGAAGATGTTGTCGTCCACGTCCGGGACCCACAGGATCAGGTCGGAGAAGGACGTGTCGGCCAGCAGGTGCCACTCGTTGACGAACGCCTTCAGCCAGTCCGCGTCGGCCGGCGCCAAGGTGGTGTGGTCGGCGAGGATCTGCCCGAGGGATGCCATGCGCAGGATTCTAGGGGCAGCCCTCCGGCCCTCGGCCCCGGGCGGTGCGGGTTGGGGATGGGTGCTCGCATCTGGCAGAATGACCCCTCGGTGCAGTCCCTGCACTGACATCGAACAACTCAGGAGGCTGCCATGGGCAAGGGTGGACGCAAGCGTCGCGCTCGTCGCAAGAACGCAGCGAACCACGGCAAGCGTCCCAACGCCTGAGCCGTCGTTCGCCCCAGACACCAACACCCCCGAACCTCGTCCGAGGTCGGGGGTGTGTGCATGTCAGGGCAGGTGCGCCGAGCGGGTCAGGTCTGGGGATCGTGCATGGTGACCGAGAGCTTCATGACGCGCATGCGCAGGTCGGCGGAGGCCTGCTGTTCGGGATGACAGCGCTTCACGAGCATGGTGATGGTCTGCTCGATGTCGAAGGTCTCCAGACACTTGTCGCAGGCTGCGAGGTGGGCCCGGATGGCGTCCTCATCGCAGGTCGCGAGTTCGTGGTGCAAGAATTCCTGCAGCTGCGAGAGGGCACTCAGGCAGGCATTGTGCTCGGCCGACTCGTGTGGGTGACCAGCGTCGGTGTGGCGTTCGGCGGTCATGACTGCTCTTCCTTGCCCCGCTGAGTGGTCTGGATCTTTCTCCCCTGGGAATCGTGGTCGAGCCCGATCCCCCGCTCGTGCGCAACCCCGGCGAGCAGTGCCCGCAGCTGGGACCGTCCACGGTTGAGCCGCGACATCACCGTGCCGATGGGCGTGCCCATGATCTCGGCGATCTCCTTGTAGGCGAACCCCTCGACGTCGGCCAGCATGACGGCCTGCCGGAAGTCCGGGGAGAGTTCGTTCAGCGCCGCCACGATGTCCTGGTCGGGCAGCGACTCCAGCGCCTCCACCTCGGCCGAGCGCAGACCGGTGGAGTCGTGCTGGGAGGCCTTGGCGAGCTGCCAGTCCTCCACGTCCTCACCGGCGCCGCTGGTCTTGGGCTGGCGCTGCGCCTTGCGGTAGGTGTTGATGTAGGTGTTCGTCAGGATCCGGTAGAGCCACGCCTTGAGGTTGGTGCCGGGAGTGAACTGGCCGAACGACTGGAAGGCCTTGGCGTAGGTGTCCTGCACGACATCCTCGGCGTCGGCCGGGTTGCGGGTCATCCGCAGCGCCGCGCCGTACAACTGGTCGAGGTACTGCATCGCGTCGGCCTCGAAGCGTGCGGCCCGTTCTTCGGGCGTCTCGTTCGAGACATCGGGGATGGTTTCTGCGTGATTCAGGGTCACAAGGGACGATCCTACCCACTCACGCGTGCTGCCGGGCAGGACGGCGGTCGCCGGGACGACCGGACGATCCATCACTGCGGGTGCGCTCATGCCTGACACAACACCGACGACTCCCCGTGCTATTCCCCGGACGAGTTGGCGTCCTCCCGGGAGGCCCAGACGCTCTCGATGATGCCGAAATGACGGCGGCGAGACTCCCTCACCGCCCAGCCCCGCTCGGGCAACAGGGGCAAGGGACGCCTCGTCCACCACTCCCCCTGGCGCGGTCCGGTGATCGACTCCAGCAGGCGCTGCCCCCAGCGCAGTGGAGCGGTGGTCGACGCCACGTGGTCGGCCAACAGCAGGCTCCCTCCAGGACGGAGCACCCGGGCCGCCTCCCTGAGGGCCCCGCCGACGTCGGGCACGCCGCAGAGCACGAAGGTGATCACGACGGTGTCGAAACTGGAGTCCGCGAACGGTAGGTCGTCGGCGACCCCACGCAGCAGGGTCACCCCTGCCGATGCGGGCTTGCCCCGTGCGACCTCGAGCATGCCCTCGGAAGGGTCGATGCCGACCACCCCGTCGGCGTGGCCCAGCAGTCCCAGGTTGGCGCCCGTCCCGACGCCGACATCGAGCACTCGTCCGCTGGCTCGCTCGCACACCCACTGGCGGGCACCCGCCATGAACCGACGCTCCAGCCATGCCGAGGTGCGGTCGTAGTGCGGCGCCACCCGGTCCCACAGTTGGCCCGGCGCAGCTTCAGTCATCACGCGGCTCCACGGTTCGCACCACCACCCAACTGTGGGCGCCCACCCGCAGCACACGGCTGAAACCGTGCCGCTCGAAGAGTTCCACGGTGGCGCACGGCAAGGATCGTGGCTGCACCTCGTGGTCGTCGGTGGGATCGCTGATCGCCTCGACGACACCGCCACCCTCGGCCGCGATCAGATCGAGTGCACCCTCGACGGCAGCGCGGGCGACCCCCAGCTTGCGGAAACCGCGACCCACGAAGACGCAGCTGATCCTCCAGTCGGGTGTGGGCAGGGCACCCTCCGGGTAGCCACGGCCGTGCCTGAGGGTGGGCACCTCCTCGGGCGTGCCGTACTTGGCCCACCCCAGACAGCTCCCGTCCGCATCCAGCACCAGCGCTGCCCGGGCGTCCGGACAGCACTGTCCGACGTGGCCACCGTTAGCTGCGACCAACTCGTCGTGCAGCGGGCGCGTCTCGGGGCCCAGCGGCACGATCGTCCACGTGAACATGGCGCCATTGTCCCGCGCGGGTCCAGTCGGCGCGCCCGATCAGGCCAGCAACCCCAGGAAGGCGAGCACCTCGTCCCCCAGCCAGCGCCAGTGCTCGTCCGCGGAGCGCACCCGAGCAGGCGGTTGCAGACTGTGGGGTGCTCCGCCGACCTCGACCACGCGCACGGGCGAGCCCTCGGGCAGCACGGCGCGCACCTCCTCGGCGGAGCCGAACGGATCCGTCGAGCCCTGGAGCACGAGTGTCGGGGAGCGGGAGGCCAGGAGTTCCTGGGCCCGTGACTGGGCCGGTTTGCCCGGCGGATGCAGGGGGAAGGCCAGACAGACCACGGCGACGGCACCCGACTCCACCTGGGTGCGGCAGGCCACCCGGGCACCGTTCGAGCGGCCGCCACTGACCAACCTGTCGGCACCCACGTGCGCCACCACCTGCTCCACGGCGGCCAGCCAGGCCCGATCGAGTGCTGGCGCGCCCGCGGTGATCCTGCGTCCGGCTACCTTCCACGGCTGGGTGAACCGGGCGACGTGCAGGCCGTGCGCCGGGAGCAGTCGGGAGAGGACGACGAGATCCTTGGCGGTGATCTGTCCCCCGGCACCATGGCCCAGCGCGACCACGGTGCCACCGCGTGAAGCGGCCGGGCTGATCGTCCACAGGCCGGGTCCCTCGGGGGTGTCGACCACGAACTCCTCGGTCACAGCAGACCCTCCTGGACGAAGTCCTCGTCCGGCAGCGGTTGCACCAGTTCGGGGCCGTCGTTCTTGACCGTGTTGACCGCCGTCGACACGGCGTGCGCCGTCATCTCCCCGGGCTCGGGCAGGTGCAGCAATTCGACCGCCGCCGCCGCATCGGTGAGGGTCGGGTCGAGCCATGCGTCGATCCGTCCGGGTTCGAGTTGCACCGGCATGCGGTCGTGGATGTGGCCCAACTCGTCGACGGCGCGGGTGGTGATGATGCAGGTGCTGACCACCCACGCATCCTCGTCCTCCGGTGGTTTGGAGGGGTCGCGCCAGTACTCGTACAGCCCCGCCATCACCATCGGCCCCGAGACCGGGTGGATGTAGAACGGTTGCTTGCTCGGCTTGCCGCGTGGGGTCAGCACCGGGCTGCCATCAGGCTCGGTCAGGGCGTACCACTCGTAGTAGCCATCGGCGGGCAGGATGCAGCGGCGGGAGGCCATCGGTTTGCGGAAGCTGGGCTTCTCGGTGACGGTCTCGAGGCGAGCGTTGATCAGGGGGGCCTGGGACCTGGGCCCCTTCGACCAACTCGGTACCAGCCCCCAGCGCAGTCCGGCGAGCCTTCGGGTCACCTCACCGTTCTGCTTGCCCGCGCGCTCCATCACCACCGCCACCGGATCGGTGGGCGCGATGTTCCACCGGGGCAGCAGCCAGGGCGCTGGATCGGGTCCCGGGGCGACGACCTCGTCCACCTCGAAGGTCTCGACCAGCCGGTCGGCGCTGGCCGACGCCGCATATCGTCCGCACATGTGAAGACCCTAGTTCCTCGCACCCCTGCCCCCAACAGGGCAGAATGGGCCCATGAGTCTTCTCCGCTTCGCAGGTCGAACCATGCTCGCCAGCTTCTTCGTGGCCAACGGCATCAAGTCGTTCACCAAGCCACAGGAGCTCGTCGAGAGCGCCGAGCCGATTGCCACCAAAGTGGTGCCCCTCGCCCAGCGGCTGGCGCCCCCGAGCGTCGCGAACCACATCCCCGACGACACCGAGACCCTCGTGCGCATCTCCGGTGGCGCCCAGGTGGCCGGTGGTCTGATGCTGGCCACGGGCATCGGACGGCAGCTGGGTGCGGGAGTGCTGGCCCTGTCGATGGTCCCCCACGTGATCGCCTCCCGCGCACCCAAGGGGGCCAACGCCGAGGAGCGGGCGCACGCCCGCAGTCTGCTGCTGCGCAACGTCGCCCTGCTCGGCGCGGCCATGATCGCCGCTGGCGACACCCAGGGCCGCCCCGGCCTGGGGTGGCGCGCCGAGCAGGCACAGCGCAAGCTGTCCAAGGAGACTTCCTCGCGGAAGAAGCAGATCGCCAAGGAGGCCAAGGCAGCCAAGAAGCAGATCGCGAAGGCGGTTTCGTGAGCCACGTCCTCCCCTGGTCTGCACCGCGTGCGCACGGAGAAATCCGTGCGCACGTTTCTGTGCCCGGCTCGAAGTCCGAGACCAACCGGGCGTTGCTCCTGGCCGCTCTGGCCCATGGACCCTCCCGACTTCGCGGAGCGCTCGACAGCCGCGACTCCGACCTCATGCGGGGCGCCCTCGAAGCTTTCGGGGTTGACATCCAGGTGTCGCCAGACCCCCGCGAGCCGTGGGTGGTCACCCCACCGGCCGAGTTCCTCCAGCCCGAGCACGCCATTGACTGCGGTCTCGCCGGCACGGTGATGCGGTTCGTGCCGCCACTGGCCGCCGCCGCGGGGGGCTCCACCTCCTTCACCGGCGACGAAGAGTCCTTCGCGCGACCCATGAAGCCAATGCTCGACGGCCTGCGCCAACTGGGCTGCAGCATCGACTCCGACCACCTGCCGCTGACCGTCACCGCGCCCGCTGGAGGACTGGCGGGCCCGCGGGTCGAGATCGACTCGACGGGCTCCAGCCAGTTCATCTCGGCGCTGCTGTTGTGCGCCGCCCGATTCCCGCACGGGGTCGAGGTGCACCACACGGGGGCACAGTTCCCCTCGATCCCGCCGATCCAGATGAGCGTCGCCATGTTGCGCGACCGGGGCGTCGACGCCCAACGCATCGACGACCGCACCTGGCGAGTGCTGCCTGGCCCCGTCGCGGCCCTCGACACGCAGATCGAACCCGACCTGACGGGCGCGTCCGTCTTCCTGGCGGCCGCCGCGATCGTGGGGGGAGAACTCACCATCGAGGGGTGGCCCCGCCACACCACCCAGTCGGGGGACCTGTTCCGCACGGTGCTGGAGGCGTTCGGGTGCACCACCGACCTCACCCCGGTGGGGTTGACGGTTCGTTCGTCCGGGGACCTGCAGGGCGCAGACCTCGACCTCCGCGACGGGGCAGACCTCACCCCCTGTGCCGCCGCGGTCGCCCTGTTCGCCACCGGCCAGACCACGATTCGGGGGGTCGCCAACATCCGTGGCCACGAGACCGACCGGCTCGCGGCCCTGCGCACGGAGTTCACCAAACTGGGCGCCCAGGTGCGCGAGACCGAGGACGGCCTCGTGATCCGTGGCACAGGACGTCACGGTGCGGGGCTCAGGGCTCCGGACAGGTTCGAGACCTACGCCGACCATCGCATGGCCCACGCCGGGGCGCTCGCCGGACTGGTCGTCGACGGGATGGTGCTGAGCGACGTCACCTGCACCAACAAGACGATTCGTGACTTCCCCGGCCTGTGGGACGGCATGCTTGACCACGTCGGAGCCCACGCTTGAGCCGGGCAGTGCGTGGCTCGATCCGCGACGAGGACGATGCCTCGTTCGGACGACCGGGCAAGGGCACCCGACCACGGACCAAGGATCGTCCGAACTACTCCGCGCTGCCCATCGGTCGGGTCATCACCGTGGACCGGGGCCGGTTCCGGTGCCTGGTCGGCGAGGTGATGGTCTCGGCCACCAAGGCGCGCCAGCTGGGACGCAAGGCAGCCATCGTCGGTGACCAGGTGCGCCTCGACGGCAATGTCTCCGGCGACCAGGGCAGCTTGGCCAGGATCGTCGAGGTCGAGGAGCGCACCACGGTGCTGCGCCGCACGGCCGACGACAACGACCCGTGGGAGCGGCCCATCGTCGCCAACGCCGACCAGCTGATGATCGTGACCGCCCTGGCGGACCCGCCACCGAGGGTGGGCATGATCGACCGCATCCTCGTGGCTGCATTCGATGCCGGCATCGACCCCATCCTGTGCCTGACCAAGGCCGACCTGGCGAGCCCCGCCGACCTGATCGCCGCCTACGAGCCGCTCGACGTGCGCGTGGTGGTCACCGAACCGGGCGCCGACCTCGACACGATCCGCGCTCTGCTCGCCGGTCATGTGACCGTCTTCGTGGGCCACTCGGGGGTGGGCAAGTCGACGCTGGTGAACGCGCTGATCCCTGATGCACACCGCTCCATCGGTGAGGTCAACGAGGTGACGGGTCGTGGCAAGCACACGTCCACCTCGGCCATCGCCTTGGTGCTGCCCACGCTGAACGGGGACGAGTCGTGGGTGATCGACACGCCCGGGGTCCGGTCCTTCGGGCTGAGCCACGTCAACCGGGAGTCGGTGCTGGGTTCGTTCGGCGACCTCTCCGAGGTGGCCGAGAACTGCCCGCGCGGCTGCACCCACCGCGCCGATGCACCCGACTGCGCCCTCGACGAGGCAGTTGCCGAGGGGCGACTGCCCGCAGCGAGGGTGGAGTCGTACCGACGCATGGAACTGGCCGGTCACTGACCCCACCCCGCCACGGTCTAGGCTGACCCGCATGGCTGGAGACTTCACCGACGACCTCAGACTCGCCCATTTGCTGGCCGACAACGCCGACTCGATCACGATGAGCCGTTTCAAGGCCCGTGACCTGGAGGTGTCCATGAAGCCGAACATGACCCACGTCACCGATGCGGACACCGCCGTGGAGCAGGGAATCAGGGCGACGCTGAAGAAGGCTCGGCCCCGCGACGCCGTGCACGGCGAGGAGGGGGACGACACCGGGTGGGGGCCTCGTCGCTGGATCATCGACCCGATCGACGGCACCGCCAACTTCGTCCGTGGGGTGCCCGTCTGGGCCACCCTGATCGCGCTGTCGGTGGACGGTGAGATCGTTGCCTCGGTGGTGTCGGCTCCCGCTCTGTCGCGACGCTGGTGGGCTTCGAAGGGTGGCGGCGCGTTCTCGGGAACCACCCTGTTGCGCGGTGCCCCCATCCATGTCTCGAAGGTCTCGCGGGTCGAGGACTCCTCGCTCAGCTACGCCAGCATCGACGGTTGGGTGCGCACCGGCCGTGGGCAGCAGTTCGTCGACCTCATGCGCGAGTGCTGGCGCACCCGCGCCTTCGGCGACTTCTGGAGCTACATGCTGGTGGCCGAGGGAGCCGTCGACATCGCCACCGAGCCCGAGTTGGAGCTCTACGACATGGCCGCCCTCGACGTGATCGTGCGTGAGGCCGGTGGCCGGTTCACCAACGTGGACGGAGCCGACGGGGTCGGCGGTCCCGGGGCGCTGGCCACCAACGGGCTGCTGCACGACGAGGTGCTGGCCAGGCTGGCCGAGGACGCCGACTGACGCCCGACGGGCTCAGAGGATGCGGGCCCGAATGGTCTCGGGCATCTGCTCGAGCTTCTGCACGAGATCGGTGTCGACGTCCGAGATGTCGGTGACGGAGTAGCCGTAGTCGCCCTTGGTCGACAGCTGCTGGCTGCCGATGTTGGCACCGTGCTCCGCGAACAACTGGTTGAGCCGGGCCATCACGCCGGGCACGTTGCGGTGCAGGTGCAACACCCGGCTACCGTCCTGGGCGGGCGCGACGATCTGCGGCAGGTTGACGTTCATGCCCGTCGCACCGTAGCGGTGGAAGTCGACCAGCTTGCCGGCCACGAATCGTCCGATGTCGGTCTGCGCCTCCTGGGTCGACCCACCGATGTGGGGGGTGAGCACGACGTTGGGCAGTCCCTGCAGCTCCGAGACGAAGGGCTCCCCGGGTGCCTTGGGCTCGGAGGGGAAGACGTCGATCGCGGCACCGGCGATGTGGCCGGATCGCAGGTTCTCCACCAGGGCGTGGTGATCGACGACGATGCCACGGCACAGGTTGAGGAACAGCGAACGCGGACGCATCTTGGCGAACTCGGCCGCCCCGAAGAAGTTGGCGTTCGAGGGACGCCCGTCCACGTGCAGGGTGATGGTCTCGCACTCCCCCAGCAGTTCGTCGAGGCTCTCGGCCTTGCGCGCGTTGCCCAGCGCGAGCTTGTCGGCGACGTCGTAGAACATGACCCGCATGCCCAAGGCCTCGGCGACCACCGAGAGCTGGGAGCCGATGTTGCCGTACCCGACGATCCCGAGGGTGCGTCCGCGGACCTCGTGGGCACCCTTGGCCGACTTGTCCCAGACACCTGCGTGCATCATCGAGGACTTGTCGCCGAGGTGGCGGGCCATCATGATGATCTCCCCGATCGCGAGCTCCACCACCGACCTGGTGTTCGAGTAGGGAGCGTTGAACACGGTGACACCGTGGCGGGCCGCCTCGGCCAGGTCGATCTGGTTGGTGCCGATGCAGAACGCCCCGATCGCCTGCAGGGTGCTGCCGCGGGCGGCGAGCACCTTCTCGGTGACGTAGGTGCGCGAACGGATGCCGACGAAATCGACCCCGTCGAGGGCGTCGATCAACTCCTGCTCGGCCAGTGCGCCCGACCGGTTCTCGACCTCGAATCCCGCTTCGGTGAGGATGCGGGTGGCTTCAGGATGGATGTTCTCGAGGAGCAGCGCTTTCACGGGGCCATCCTAGGAGCGCTGGGGAAGGCACGGGCGGGAGTCTCAGCGCCGCAGCCCATCGGCTGGTCCACGCTCATCCAGCGATCCCAGGGTGGGGACGGCCGCCAGCAGCTCGCGGGTGTAGTCCTCCCTCGGATCGCCGTAGACCTGCTCGGTGGGTCCCTGCTCGACGATCCTGCCCGTTCTCATCACCACGACCCGCTCGCACAGGTGGCGCACCACCGCCAGGTCGTGGCTCACCAGTACGAGGGTGAGCTGCTCGGTGTCGACGAGGTCGGTGAGCAGGTTCAGCACCTGCGCCCGCACGGACACGTCCAGGGCCGACACGGGCTCGTCGGCGAACAGCACGGTCGGACGAGGCGCCAGCGCCCTCGCGATGGCGATCCGTTGGCGCTGGCCTCCCGAGAACTCGTGCGGGTAGCGGTCCCCCTCGTCAGGTCGCAGTCCGACCTGGGTGAGCACCTCGGCGGCTCGCGCCCGGCGCACCGCCCGGGGGTACTGCGACCGCAACCGG
This sequence comes from Aestuariimicrobium sp. T2.26MG-19.2B, assembly GCF_950101875.1. Classification (NCBI taxonomy): domain Bacteria; kingdom Bacillati; phylum Actinomycetota; class Actinomycetes; order Propionibacteriales; family Propionibacteriaceae; genus Aestuariimicrobium; species Aestuariimicrobium sp. T2.26MG-19.2B. Next base: position 525,315 of record NZ_CATNLW010000002.1, read on the forward strand.
CGCGACGTGAGCGGTTCGGCGACGATGTCGCGCACCCGCATGCGCGGGTCGAGCGAACTACGGGGGTCCTGGAAGACGAGCTGGGCGTCGGGGGTTCGGGTGAGGGCGCCAGCGCTGGGCGTCTGCAGGCCCAGCAGGCACCGGACCAGGGTCGTCTTGCCCGATCCGGACTCCCCCACGATGCCGAGACGGTCACCCGCGGAGATGGCGAGGGTGACCCCGTCGAGGGCGGTGGTGCGTCCGAAGCGGACGACCAGGTCGCTGGCCGTGAACAGAGCCGTCATGCCCCCTCCTCGATGGTGGGCAGCCGTGAGCCGGGGGTGGCCAGGTCGAGGCGGCTGGTGGCCATCAGCCCGCGGGTGTAGGGGTGGCGCGGGCCGGAGATGACCTGGTGCAGGGATCCCCGTTCGACGACCCGTCCGTTCCGCATGACGAGCAGGTGGTCACACATGCTGGCGACGACGGCGAGGTCGTGGCTGATGAACAGGCACGCCGCACCGGTTTGCTGGGCGTCGTCGACCACGTCGAGCCGCCGTCGCAGGGTCTGCAGCACCCGTGCCTGCACCGTCACGTCGAGGGCGGTGGTGGGCTCGTCGCAGATCACCAGGTTCGGGCGATTGGCCAGGGCCATGGCCATCAGCACCCGCTGCCGCTGGCCACCGGAGAGCTGGTGCGGGTAGGAGTCGGCCACCCGTTCGGGCTCGTCCAGCCCCATGGCTGCCAGTTCACCGATGACGGCCTCCCGGGCGTGGCCCTTGGCACCCCCACGGCCGTGCAGGCGATAGACCTCGGCCACCTGCCGACCGGCCTTCATGGTGGGGTCGAGAGCGGTCATCGGCTCCTGGAAGACCATGCCGAGGGCGTCTCCGCGGAGCCGGGTGAGGTGCCGGTCGGACCTGCCGACCAGTTCGGTGCCCTCGAGCCGGATCGACCCGGTCACAAGGGCGTTCTCGGGCAGCAGCCCCATGATGGCGAGGGCCGTCACCGACTTCCCAGAGCCGGACTCGCCGATCAGACCGACCCGTGCTCCCCTGTCGAGGTCGAGGTCGAGGCCCTCGACGGCCAACTGCTGGCGACGTCCGAACCGCACGGTGAGGTCTCGTACCTGCAGCATCGGGGGCATCAGCGCACCTCCCGCAGGCGGGGGTCGAGCAGGTCGCGCAGCCCGTCACCGAGCAGGTTGAACCCCAGCACCGCCGCAGCGATCGCGGCCGCGGGCCACAGCGCGAGGCCCGGGTGGGAGAACAGCAACACGCGGGCGTCGTAGAGCATCCGCCCCCAGGTCGGCGTCGGCGGTTGGGTACCCAGGCCCAGGTAACTCAGCGCGGCCTCGGCGAGCACAGCCATCGCGAAGCTCACCGACGCCTGCACCCCCAGCAGCGGCGCGATGTTGGGCAGGACGTGTCGGCGCGCGATGGTGAACCAGCCGATCCCGGCGACCCTGGCCGCCGTGATGTGGTCCTGGCTCATCACCTGCAGGGCACCCGCTCTGGTGACCCGGGTGAACACCGGGATGGTGGCCACGCCGATGGCGATCAGGCCAGTGACGGTCGACCCGCCCAGGACTGCGGCCAACAAGATGGCGAGCAGCACCGCCGGGAAGGCGTACAGCACGTCGGTCACGCGGACGACCAGGCGTGACAACCAGTCCGGGCCCATGCCTGACAGCACTCCCAGCGGGATACCGACCACGGCCGCGATGCCGACTGAGACCAGTCCGACGACCAAGCAGATCTGCGCGCCGCTGATCAACCGGGAGAAGACGTCGCTGCCCAGTTGGTCGGTGCCCATCCAGTGGGCGCCGCTGGGTGCCTGCAGGGCGGAGCGAGGGTCGACGCCGACCGGGTCGAAGGGGGTCCAGACCAGTGACAGCAGCCCCGACAGGACGGTCAGGGCGACCAGGGTGGTGCCGATCACCAGCGAGGCGCGGCGCATCACTGGCCTCCTCGTCCATCGCAACGCGTGCGCAAGCGGGGGTCAAGGGCCACGTAGCTGAGGTCGAGCAGCGCCATCACGACCAACACGATGGCGACCAGCACCATCACCACCGACTGCACCACCATCAGGTCGCGACTGGCAACGGCGTTCATCAGCATCGAGCCCAGTCCGGGCAGCACGAAGACCTGCTCGACGACGATGGCGCCCGCGAAACCGGCCGCCACCTGCAGCCCGAGCACGGTCACCACCTGCAACGAGGCCTCCCTGCGACCGTGGCGCCACAACGCCGACAACCGGCCCCAGCCGATCGAGCGGGCCGTCCGGATGTGGTCGGAGGTTCCGACCTCGACGAAGGCCGAGCGCACGTAGCGGGTCAGGGCCGCGCCCTGGATGACCGAGATCGAGACAACCGGCAGCAGCATCGTCCGGAGCCAGCCCGCCGGGTCTGACCCGAACGACACGTACCCGTTGGCGGGCAGCCAGCGCAGGTTGACCGCGAACAGCAGCACCAGGGCGATGCCGGCCAGGAACGCCGGCACCGCCATACCGACCTGGCTGAGGGCGTTGACGGCAAAGCCGTCCCAGTGACGGCGCCGGTGCGCCGCCCACAGACCTGCCGGGACGGCGACCACCAGCGAACCGAGAGTGCCGAGTGCCACCAGCCAGAAGGTGACCGTCAACGGACGAGCCACCAGCCCACCGACCGGCTCACCCGTGAAGGCCGAGTGGCCCAGGTCACCGGTGGCCAGCCCTGCGAGCCAGTCGCCGTAGCGCACCAGGAGGGGACGATCGAGCCCCAGTCGGGCCCGCAACTCCGCCACCGACGCGGGATCGGAGGAGTTGCCGAGCATCACCTGCGCCACGTCGCCCGGCAGCGCGTTGACGAGCCAGAACACGATCGCGGACGCTGCCAGCAGACTTGCCACCAGCACAGCCACTCGACCGAGCACGAGTCGAAGACGCCCGGTCTCCCCGAGAAGTGGCAACATGGGCCGACTGTCTCAGGTCAGCTTGGACGTGACCGTGGTCAGGTCGAAGCTCAACGACGTGGCGTTGGGTGAGACGCCGTGGATGTCGGGCTTGGTGACGATCAGGTTCGGCAACAGGAACAAGAAGTCCGCGGCCGCATCGTCCGCGAGGATCTTGGCAGCCTGCTTGTACTTCTCGATGGCGGTCTGCTCGTCGGAAGCATCGGCTTCGGCCATCAACGCCTGGAAGGTCGGGTTGTCGTAGTGCCAGTAGTACTTGGGGTTGGCCCAGTTGCCCAGGTCGTGTGACTCGACGTGCGCGACGATGGTGAGGTCGTAGTCACCCTTGGTGTAGACGACGTCGAGCCAGCGTCCGGGGAACTCCAGCACGTCGGACTTCAGCGTGATGCCGGCGGCCTTCAGTTGTGAGGTCAGCAACTGCACCGCACCCGTCGCATAGGGCAGGCTCGGCACCCGCAGGCGCAGGGTCGGGTTCTTGATGCCCGACTCGGCGACCAACTGCTTGGCCTTCTCGACGTCGTAGGGGTAGGTGTTCGACAGGTCCTCGTACCAGGGGTCGGTGGGAGGCACCATCGAGCCGATCAGGGTTCCCTTGCCACCCCACACCGTGTCGATGACGGCCTGACGGTCGATGGCGTGGCAGATCGCCTGCCGCAGCTTGAGGTTCTTCAGCGCCGGAGTGTCGTGGTTGAAACCGAGCACCACCTCACCATTGGTGGTCCCCTCGAGCACCGTGAACTTGGCCGGGTCGGAGAACTGCGGAAGTGTCTGCGGAGCCGCCACGTTGGAGATGATGTCGAGATCACCCGACAGCATGGCGGCGTTCATGGCGTTGGCGTCCTTGAAATAGCGCCAGGTCACCTTGTCGAAGCGGGTGCCCGTACCCCAGTAACTGCCGTTCCTGACCAGGGTGATGTCGGAGCCCTTGTTCCAGGAGTCGAACGCGAACGGCCCCGAGCCCATCGGCTTGGTCGCGAGGGTGGTGAACCCGTCGGGGTCGATGACCACGCCTGAACTCGAGGTCAACGAGTACAGCCACTCCTGGCTGGGCTTCGACAGCGTCACCGTCAGGGTCTTGTCGTCGGTCGCCTCGATCGTCTCGACCATCTGGTGACGCGCCTTGATCACGGCGTTGCCGGTCTGGCGCAGCAGGTTCAGCGACTTCATCACGGCGTCGGCGTTGACCGGCGTGCCGGAGGCGAACTTCGCGCCGCTCTGCAGGGTGAAGGTGTAGGTGAGCCGGTCATCCGAGACGGTCCAGGCGGTCGCCAGCAGGGGACGCAGTTGGCCGTCACCGTCGATCTTCACCAGCGTCTCGTAGACGTTGTAGAGCAACACCTGTGGAATGGCCGCATCGTTGTTGGTGACCAGGTCGAAGGTCTCAGGCATCGTCACGGCCCCGATGAACAGGCTCCGCCCGGGATTGGAGGAGGAGGGTTGCTCGCCGGTCTTCGACGTGCTGCAGCCGGCTGCCGCGACGACGGCGGCCGCCGCCACTCCCGCGATCAGGCTGCGGCGCCCCAGCTGGGTCCGTCCCCAAGAATTCTGACCCATCCGGTGGGGTTCCTTCCCTCTGCCCTTGACCCGGTCGGCCCAGAGACGGGCAAGAGTCTACAAGCCGAACCGCTGCGAGGGCGTGACCACCCGGCGGGCGGTCAGGACGGCAGGGCTGGGACACTGGGCCCATGAGCACGCCCGACCCCGACCCGCGGCCGAACCGGGCGGCGGTGGCCGCCAGACGCATCACCCTGCGAGCCTTCGACGTCAGCGAGCGGACGGCCCGCTGGTCATTGGCCGAGCAGCGCACCCGGGTCTTGCGGTGGCGGGGGCGCGCCTTCATGATCGCGCAGTCCGCCCTCGCGGCAGCGCTGGCATGGTTCATCGCCAACGACGTGATGCACCGCTACCTGCCGGTCTTCGCCCCCGTCTCGGCCATGCTCGCGCTGGGCATGTCGTTCGGGCAGCGGACCAGTCGGGTGCTGGAGGTGTGCCTGGGGGTGGCCATCGGGGTGCTGATGGGCGATGCGTTCATCGTGGTCTTCGGCACCGGCTGGTGGCAGGTGGCGCTGGTGATCTTCGCGGCAATGAGCGTGGCCACCTGGGTGGGCGCTCGTCCGCTGATGATCAACCAGGCGGGCATCCAGGCCGCGACCGTGATGACCCTGTTGCCCGACCCCACCCGCGCGGGCAGCAGGTTCGTGGACGCGCTGCTCGGTTGTGCCATCGCCCTGGCGTTCGCGATGGTCGCACCCACCTCGCCGGTGCAGAGGCCCCGGATCAGGGCGGCGCAGGTGCTCACCGAGGTGGCCCAGACCTTGCATGCGGCCCGGGATGCGCTGGCCGCCGGCGACCAGGAGGCGGCGGAGCGCACCCTGATCCAGGCGCGGGGCTCCGAGCGCGCGCTGTCGGCGCTGTCGGCTGCGGCGGCTGAAGGAGTCGCGGTGGTGCGCTACTCACCGTTCCAGCGCGGGGAGCGCGACCACGTGCAGCAGGTGGCCGACCTCGTCGCGCCGCTCGACCGGCTCACCCGCAACCTCCGAGTGCTGGCTCGCCGCGCGGTGGTGCTGGTGTGGCGCGAGGAGCAGATCTCGGACGAGCACCTCAGGCTGATGGGAGAGGTGGCCTCGGTGACGGAGTTCTGTGCTGCCGAACTGCGGGCACGAAGGCTGCCGGAGCGGGCTCGCGAGCGGATCGTGGCCGTGGCGCGCGAGACCAGCCACCTCGAGTTGGGCTCGCTGTCGTCGTCGGTGGTGGTGGCCCAGTTGCGATCGATCTGTGTCGACCTGTTGGAGTTGACGGGGCTGGACTATCCCGATGCCCGTGAACTGGTTCCCGAGATGGACTGACGGGTCTTGTCCACAGCTCGTGGGCGGTTGACGGGGTTGTCCACAGATCTTCGAAGGCCCTCGAGCTCCGACCCCTCTGCGTGAGAGTGTCGACGGCGTGAGGAAGGGCGCGGAGGACGCGCCCCGCGCAAGGAGGCCCGATGACGCCGACGTTCCCCCTGCGGGTGGTGGCGCCCATGCTGGCGCTCGGAGTTCTGCTGGCCGGGTGCACGAGTGGTGGAGGCAGTCCCACGGAGACGCCCAGTGTCTCGGCACCCAGGAGCGCGACACCCAGCGCCTCGAGTCCCACGGCGACGGGGACGAGCGCGAGTCCCGCGGCGTCGACCGCGAGTTCGGTGTCAGGGTCGCCAACCATGGTGTCGGGGAGTCCGGATGCGGCGCTGGTGAAGGAGGCCTTGGCCCTGAACCAGAAGGAGTTCGATGTCGTCTCGGCGCTGGAAAGGAGCGGGGTCCCTCGTGGCACCCGCCCGAAATCCATCACCGACATCATGCTGCCTGGCGACGGCCTAGAGGCAAGGCTGAACATCCTTTGGAAGGTCTGGGAGGACGGGGCTCATGCCACTTCGAATAGCCGACAAAGGATGTCTGGGACCAAGCTCGCCGATGATCCGGACGGGGCTCTGGTAGCTGTCTCTTCCTGCCGTGACGCATCGCAATGGACCTTCGAGTACCCAGATGGCTCGACGAAGACAGGCACCTTTGCAAGGTACGTCGTGTATGTGAAGAGGGATTCAGCAGGAGAGCTTAAGGTTTCCGACTGGTCGAGCGAGCGGGTCAAGTCATGCGTCTAGTTCGTTCGCTGCTCGCGGCAGCCTTGTGCGCAGCGTTGACCATCAGCGTGGCTTCGCATGCGGAGGCGAAGGACAAGAAGCGAGAGACCGCCATCAGGTATGACGACCACAGGTCCACCTCCGGCGCTGATGTGAGTGTGGGGATCAAGACGAAGAACAGCGACGCAGGTGGGACTGGTGGTCAGCTCACCAACGGCCACTCGCGCACCCGCACCAAGTCGTCCATCACCAATACGTGGAACAACATGGCGTCCGGCTGCGACACCATGTTCACCGATCTGCGCACCAAGAACCTGCTCAGCGCCGAGGGCAGCATCGCTCTCAACAACACCTATCGGCAGGTGTGCGCCCCGGGACTACCCCTCGCTCCCCCGAAGCAGAAGGCGCCGCCTCCCAACCCGGCACTGCTGGGGCTCGAGGCCGTCACGAACCTTCATCTGCCCGCGCCCACCACTTCCTTCGGACCCGACCCCGAGGGCAATGAGTGGGGCATGATCCCGGTCCACTACAACCTTTGGTTGTGGACCGACACGTCGGGCACCCTGTCGAGCTCGACCACCGTTCGCGGCTACACAGTGACCCTGCACGCCCGCCGGACAGCCCTCGACGTCGACATGGGCGACGGAACCGTCGTCCACTGCACCGCCACGACTCCCTACTCCGCCGCTCGCGCTCCGCATGGGGAGGCTTCCCCCACCTGCGGTCACGCGTACACGAAGGCTTCCTTGCCGGAGGGCAGCTACAGAGTGACCACCCGGGCCACCTGGCGGGTCACGTGGACAGCGCTGGGTCAGTCGGGAGTGGAGAGCGTGACCACGGACTCAACCGCTTCCTTGCCGATCGGCCAACTGAGTGCGGTCCTGGTCAAGATCCCCGGTACCTGACGGCTTCGTCCTCCACCCTGTCGGGATGAGGCCGCAGATGGTTCCATGGTGTCCATGAGCGAGAACACCCAGAACGAGAAGCATCTGAGCAAGAGCCTCGAAGACAGCACCGTGAGTGCCTCGGCCGTCGTCCAGGCACCCGCTGAGGTCATCTTCGAGCTTGTCGCCGATCCCGCCAAGCAGCCCTCGTGGGACGGTAACGACAACCTTTCGAACGCCGACCAAGGCCAGAGAGTGCACGCCGTGGGCGACGTGTTCGTCATGAACAACACCTCGGGCAAGGTCAAGCACAACCGAGTCGTCGCGTTCGAGGAGGGCCGGACGATCGCTTGGGCCCCCGCTGACGCCGGGGAGGAGCCCACCGGGCATGTCTGGCGCTGGGACTTCGAGCGCGTCCAGGACGGCACCCGCGTGACGCACAGCTACGACTACTCCCAGCAGAGCCACCCCGGACGTGTGGACTACGGCAAGAGGTTGCAGCCCGAGGCCCTGCTGGCATCGATCGAGCGCCTCAAGGCCCTCGCCGAGAAGTCCTGAGGGGACCCGTTCGGGGAGGAGCCCGCCGCGATTTGAGCTCTCGCCGGAGTCTGTGTAAGCTTCTACAAGTACCGACGCGGGGTGGAGCAGCTCGGTAGCTCGCCGGGCTCATAACCCGGAGGTCACAGGTTCAAATCCTGTCCCCGCTACGAAAAGGCCTTGTGAAACTGGATTCATGTCCGGTTTCGCAAGGCCTTCTTGGTTCCCCCGGCTACAGCTACACCCCGAACTTGGCCTTGGCCTCGGGAGTGACCGGGGTGAACAGGTTCACGAGCGCGAACTCCTGAGGACAATGATGCGCAATCTCGACCTCTACCTACCGCAGTAGCGCCGGTCCCACGTGCCTCCGGGCGGCAGACCGGGTGAGGGACGAGGGCGACTCCGCCAAGAACCGCGCTCGCGACGAGCCACCTAGCGCCCGTCCAGTTCCGCGAAGATGTAGGGCAAAACCGGACCGATCACGTCGACCGCGTCCTGCACCCCGCCCCGCGAGCCGGGAGCGCACAGGACGAAGACCGAGGGTTCACCTGCCCGGACGATGACTCCCGCGATCTCGCGTGACACCACCGCGGGTGCGGCGTGGGCGATGCCGCGGCGTCTGATCTCCTCGGCGATGCCCGGGATCTGGAAGGTGAGGAGTTCGGCCACCGCATCGCTCGTCCGGTCGGCGGGTCCGATTCCCGTCCCTCCGCAGGTCATGACGAGCCGAGATCCGTCGGCGATCGCCGAGCTCACCGCAGCGAGCAGCTGTGTCGGATCGTCGGGGACCACCATTCGCGCCACGTCGACAGCCAAGGCCGCCAGCAGACGTTCGGCGAGTGCCCCCGCCCGGTCGTCGTCGGTGTGGTTCACCACCTCGTCCGACACCGTGATGACGGTCGCTCGGATCACCGGTCTGGTCATGCGCCATGCTAACCAGACCAGGGATGTGGGACGAGGGCCGTGTGGACGGAATCCTCGCCTCGGGAGCGCGCAGAAGTCCGGGCGCAGGACTGGAGCCCTCGTGCGAGGCCCTCCACAACCAGCGTGACTGCTCGCGCGACCACCGTGGCCGAATCGCTTTACTCCACCGGGGCCCGGTGGTAAGTCTGGTCCCGGCAACGGTGCCGGCCGGGGACCTCTGGGCCTCGCATGGAGGAGGAGACGATCGTGGTTGATCGGATTGCCGAGATCTGGGGAACCAGGACTCCCTACCCACGAGACGGACTGTGGCCGGTACGCGTCGACCAAGCCCTGGCCGAGGGCGTCACGGAGGCCGACATCGACCGGTGGGTGCAGTCCGCGTGCGTGCTGTGCAGCAACGGCTGCGCCTGCGACATCGCCGTCAAGGACGGAGCGATGGTGGGTATCCGGGGGCGCGCGGGGGACCTGGTCAACCATGGCCGCCTGGGACCCAAGGGCCTGTTCGCCAGTTGGCAGGGCATGTCGCATCCGGACCGTCTGACGCGCCCCCTGATCCGCGAGAACGGCGAACTGGTCGAATGCGACTGGGACACCGCCATGAACCGCATCACCGAACGCAGCCGGGAGCTGTTGCGGACCCGTGGCCCGCTGAGCCACGGCTTCTACACCAGCGGCCAGCTGTTCATCGAGGAGTACTACGCCCTCGCCATCATCGGGAAGGCGGGCATCGGGACCCCCCACATGGACGGCAACACCCGCCTCTGCACGGCCACAGCTGCAGCGGCCATGAAGGAGAGCTTCGGCGCCGACGGACAGCCGGGGTCCTACACCGACATCGACAGCTGTGACGCGATCTTCCTGTACGGGCACAACATGGCCGAGACGCAGACGGTGCTGTGGTCGCGAGTGCTCGACCGCATCGAGGGACCCGACCGACCGAAGGTCGTGTGCGTCGATCCGCGTGACACTGAGGTGGCCCGCCACGCCGACGTTCACCTTGCCGTGCGACCGGGCACGAACATGGCGCTGATGAATGCGCTGATCCACGAGGTCCTGGCGAACGGTTGGTGGGACGAGGAGTACGTGCAGGCGCACACGACGGGCCTCGACCAGCTGAAGGCGACCGTGGCGGCCTGGACGCCCGAGAAGGCGGCGGGGATCTGCGACGTGGGTGCCGACGACATCCGCGAAGCCGCGCGGATCTTCGGCACCTCTGCCCGGGTCCTGTCCACCGTCCTGCAGGGGTTCTACCAGTCCGCGCAGGCCACCGCGTCGTCCTGCCAGGTCAACAATCTGCACCTGCTCCGGGGGCTGCTGGGGCGTCCGGGTTGCGGCATCCTGCAGATGAACGGCCAGCCCACAGCGCAGAACAATCGCGAGTGCGGGGCGGACGGCGACCTGCCGGGGTTCCGGAATTGGGAGAACCCGAACCACGTGCAGGAACTCGCCGACCTCTGGGACGTCGATCCCCTGACCATCCCCCACTGGGCACCGCCGACGCATGCGATGCAGATCTTCCGCTACGCGGAGCAGGGCTCCATCGAGTTCCTCTGGATCTCCGCGACCAACCCTGCGGTCTCGATGCCCGACCTCTCCCGGATCCGCAGGATCCTGGAGAAGCCCGAGCTCTTCGTCGTGGTGCAGGACCTCTACCTCACCGAGACCGCACAGGTCGCCGACGTCGTGCTGCCCGCCGCGGGCTGGGGCGAGAAGACAGGAACCTTCACCAACGTCAACCGGACCGTCCACCTCTCCGACAAGGCGGTGGACCCTCCCGGGGAGGCGCACACCGATCTGGACATCTTCCTCGACTACTCGAAGCGGATGGGGTTCACCAACCTGAGCGGTGCTCCCCTGCTGAGTTGGTCAGGTCCCGAGGACGGCTTCCGTGCCTGGCAGGAGTGTTCGCGTGGTCGTCCGTGTGACTACACCGGCATCAGCTACGACCGGCTACGAGGCGGCAGCGGCATCCAGTGGCCCTGCAACGAGGAGAACCCGGACGGGCGCGAACGGCTGTATGAGGACGGTGTGTTCGCCACGGATCCCGACTACTGCGAAAGCTACGGCCACGATCTGCTCACGGGCGCGACCGTCGGCTCCGAGGCGTTCCGCGCCACCGTGCCGGCGGGACGCGCCATCCTGAAGACGGCTGACTACTCCCCGCCCCACGAGGAGCCCGACTCGGATTACCCGATGCGTTACACGACCGGTAGGACCGCCTACCACTTCCACACCCGGACCAAGACGGGACGGTCTCGGCCTCTCCGGCAAGCCGCTCCGAGCGCCTGGGTGGAGCTGAGCCCGAACGACGCCCAGCGGCTCGGCATCCAGGAGGGCGACCTGGTGCGCGTTACCTCACGGCGAGGCAAGATCGAGGTGCCGGTACGCATCAGCGACATTCGTGACAACACCGTCTTCGCACCGTTCCACTACGGGTACTGGGACGCCGGTGGCTCCCCGGGCGCCCACCCCACGGCGGCGAACGAGCTCACGCTCACCGAGTGGGATCCCGTCTCGAAGCAGCCCGTGTTCAAGAATGCGGCTGTGAAGGTGGAGAAGATCGGCGACGCCAGCGGACCCGCTCCGGCACCCACCACGACCGCGTCACGCCCGGTCGCCGCAGCCAGGAACCGGATGAGGCCGACCGTGGGCGGCAGCGACGCGCACGCGACGGAACAGGTGGATGCGGCACCCCCGCCACATTTCCCCGAGGCGATCAAGCCCGGCGCCTCAGGCGCCGCGTTCTCGGGCGCACGTCAAGGGCAGGAGGGCCGGCCATGAACGTGAACATCTACCTGGGAATGCTCCACCGCGCCGAGACGACTTTGGCGGAGTCGTTCCGCCAGGTCGCGGATGGCCACGCCTCCGAACCCGATGTGTACGCCCTGTGTCACACCCTGGCCAAACAATGTGACGAACACAGCGATCGGCTGCAGCCCGTGGTCGAGCGCTACGGCAAAGCGTCCGACGGCGAACCGGAACGCCTCCACGCCGAGGGTCTGTCCACGACGCGCCAAGGCCCACTGGGACTGCTTCGCGACCTGCAGGACCTCTACCTGTTGGGCAGCTTCGTCGACGTGACCTGGACCATGCTCAAGCAGGCCGGTTCGGCGCTTCACGACGAGGAACTCCTGGATGTGGTGGCCCACTGTGACCACGAGACCTCGGTCCAGCTCCGCTGGCTGCAGACCCGCATGAAGCAGGCGGCACCCCAGGCCCTTGTCGCAGCGCGCTGACATGATGACCCCGTCGCTGCTGGAACGGCTCACGTCACGACGGACCACACTGGGGCCCGCGCTGTACGCAGCCGCGCTCTCGCTGATCGTCCTGGGTCTCACCGGTGCCGTCGGGATCGCGCTACGTCTGCCATGGCTCTTCCCGAGCCTCGGCCCCACCGTGATGCTGTTCTTCGAATCACCCGAGCAGCCCTCTTCTCGTCCGGTCAACGCCGTGGTGGGTCACGGCACCGGGCTCATCATGGGGGTCGTCTGCCTGTATGCGCTCAGGCTCCAGCACACACCGTCGGCGCCGGTCGGTGGGCTCACGCCCTCCCACGTGGCCGCTGGCGCCCTTTCCGTCGCGCTCACCACGCTGGTGCTCACCTGGCTCCGCACCCCGCACCCACCAGCCGGAGCGACGACGCTGATCGTGAGCCTCGGCATCCTGACGACCCCACGCCAACTGCTGTCCATGGTCGGGGCCATCCTGCTCATCACGGCCGCAGGATGGGGACTCAACCTGCTCCTGGGAACAAAGCCCGCATCGGCCACACAGAAGACCTGACCCCAGAACAGGGGGTCAGAACAGGCGACTCAGAGCCCTGCCCTTTCGGGCGCGCTCAGCGTCAGGATGGCGCGCTCGATGTTGCCATGGTTGTTGAGGCGATCCTCGATCACCTGCAACTCGTGGGCGAGGTCGGACTCGGCAAGGTTCCCTGCCAGGTCGACCGCCGCGATCAGCAACACCTTGCCGGGACCGACGTAGACCAGGTAGAGGAAGCTGACGCGCTCGATCAGCGTCTGCTCCAGCAGCATGTTCATCGCGGCCTGTCTGGTCTTCTCGTTGACCGCCTGCCCGGTGAGGAAGTCACGATTGCGCGCGATCAGGAAGATGGCGACCACCCCGAGCAGTACCCCGACGAGGATCGAGCCAACCGCGTCGTACACGGGATTGCCCGTGGCCTGGTGGAGGCCGATGCCCAGAGCCGCGATCAGCAGACCGGCCAGGGCAGCGGCGTCCTCGGCGAACACAGCCCGCAGCGTGGGGTTGGAGGTGGAACTGACGAAGTGCAGGGGATGAAGGCTGAGGCTGCGCGCCTGGCTTCGCACCGACCGCAGGGCCTGCAGGAACGAGATGCCCTCCAGCACGAAGGAGATGCCCAGGACGACATACCCCCACGTGTAGTTCGCCTCTGCTTCCGGCGCGCTCAGTGCGGTGATGCCGTGCCAGACCGAGACGATGGACCCCGCCCCGAACAATCCGAACGCTGCGATCATCGACCACACGTACGCCTCGCGACCGTAGCCCAAGGGGTGGGAGTCGTCCGCCTCCTTGGCCGATCGGCGTTCGGCCACCAGCAGGAAGATCTCGTTGCCGGTGTCAGCCCAGGAGTGAGCCGCCTCCGCGACCATCGAGGCGGAGCCCGTCAGGAGGGCCACCACCGACTTGGCGATCGCGATGAGGGTGTTGGCCACCAGCGCGATCACGACGGTGACCATGCTCTCGGTGCCCGGGGAGTCGTCCTTCTGGCTGGACGCGGGTGTGTTCACGCCGTGAGTGTAGACGCCGGACCCGCCCGCGAAAGGGCTGATGGAGAAGCTCGAACAGCTCCTGGTATTGGACATCTGTACGAATCAGGAATAGGATGCTGACATACCGTCGGTTCTCTCCCACGGCCGCCTTTCGTTCTGCCCAGAAATTGTCAGAGCCCCTTCCTATGGTCATGAACGTGGGAATGACCGAAGGGGGATGGCGATGAACGCAGATTTCTTTGACCTGGATGCCGCGACGGACGAGGCGTTCGACGAGTTCGCGGAACTGCTCGAGGTGAGCCTGGAGACGCTCGAACTCGAGAGCAAGGTGACGATCCGTCAGCTGGCCGGGCACCGCAGCCAGAAGCTGATGGAGGTGACGAAGACGGCCACCGGTCTGACGGTGTTGGCCCTCGACAACAAGCTGTTGCCGGCCTCGCGTCGGTTGACCCCAGCCGGCATGGCCCACCTCCGGGCCCTCGGCTTCCAACACCTCCGGCAGTTGCCGGGCTACTACGTGCGCGTCTTCGCGCTGTCCAATGGCACCCGCGCGGCCGACCACGTCTGCTCGGCCCTGCGCGAGTCGTACGGACTGCTCCACCCGGCCCTGCTCGCCCAGCCGCTGATCCAGAGCCGGGCGGTCGAGCCGTTCGACGCGCCCGCCCTGCCCCGCGAGGCCGACGACGAGGTCGAGATCGTCGACAGGTACCACCTCGACATGCTCATCGAGTGTGCCTTCGACTTCAAGGGTGAGGCCTTCCACCGTTCGCCCGATGGCTGGGTGCAGGGCATGTGGGGGTCGGTGCCTGTCTCGGTTCGCCCGAGCGACGATCTCGGACGGGTGGTCCTGCGCTCCACGGTGCTCGCCCATCTGGTCGATCCCGGCCGGGCCGCGATCGCGGTGGAGCGGCTGAACGCCTCGGCATGGCCGTTCGACTACTCCGTGGTCGATGACCGCATCTGCCTCCAAGCCGTGATCGCAGCCACGCCGTTCAGCGTCGGCCGGCTGGTCGAGACCCTGCACGACCTGACGGCAGAAGCGAGGGCGAGCCGTTCAACGGCCAAGCGCTGCCTCGCCCAGGAGCCGCCCGTGCTCCCCCGCCCCACGGACGGCGACGACTTCACCACCGGTCGTTTCAGCTGAGCACCGGTCGGCCCGCCGACGGGCGAAGGGCACCCTTGGCCCACCTGTGCCAAGCTGAACCCCATGGCCTCGTCCGGACTGCACTACGACCTGATCGACCACACCCTCGACAACGGGCTGCGCGTGGTGGTCAACCCCGACCCCTCCAGCCCGGGGGTGGCCGTCAACCTCTGGTACCAGGTGGGGTCACGCGATGAGGTCGCCCAGCGCACGGGCTTCGCCCACCTCTTCGAACACCTGATGTTCCAGGGCACCTGGACCGGTGTGGGTGTGGGCGAGCACCTGGCTGCCATTCAAGCCACGGGTGGCGGCGCCAATGCAACCACCAGTTTCGACCGCACCAACTACTTCGAGACCGTCACCCCGGGGGCCCTCGATCTGGCCCTGTGGCTGGAGGCGCAGCGGATGGAGGCCCTCAAGGTCGACCAGACCAACCTCGACACCCAGCGCGAGGTCGTCAAGGAGGAGAAGCGTCAGCGCTACGACAACCAGCCCTACGGGGACACGTTCGAGTTGCTGACCTCCCTGGCCTTCGGCGCCGACCATCCCTACGGGCACACCCCGATCGGCTCGATGGCCGACCTCGACTCCGCCGACCTGGCCGACGTGCAGGCCTTCTACGACCACTGGTACTGCCCGTCGAATGCAGTCCTGGTCCTGGCCGGCCAGATCACCGCGGACGAGGCCCTGACCCGCGCCCAGCACCACTTCGGTGCCATCCCCGCGCGAGAGCGCCCGACCCGGGCCACCGTTGGCCTTCCCCAGGTCGACCTGCGGGGTGCCAGGCATGTCGTACACCGTGACGTCCCCCGAGACACCGTCCACCTCGTCTGGCCCGTTCCCCCCCAGCACTCCGGCGACGACCTCGCCCTCGACGTGGCGCTCGGCCTGCTCTCAGGTGGGCAGTCGGCCCGGCTGCACCAGCGACTCGTCCGTGAACTCGAGGTGGCCGAGGGTGTGAGCGCCTCCACCCTGGGACTGGTGGCGGGCACCAACCTTGCCCTGGTCAGCGCCCGCGTCCGTCCGGAGTCGTCAGCGGCGCAGGTGCGCGACCTGCTCCTGGCCGAGATCGTGGCACTCGCCACCGAAGGGCCCACCGACGAGGAACTCGATCGGGCCGATGCCCAGACCGAGCGCGAGTGGCTCGAAGAACTCGCGACCGTGGAGGCTCGCGCCGACGAGATCAACCAGTGGACGTCCACCACGGGCGACCCGACGGCCATCAACCGCCACCTGGCCGACCTGTCGGCGGTCAACGCCGACGACGTCAGCCGCGCGCTGGGCACGCACCTCGCCCCCGAGGACGTCTTCACCCTCGACTACCTGACCGCTTCGAACCCCCTGCCCGCTTCGGAGAAGGAAGCCCGTCGATGACCCCGATCACCGAGCCCACCACCGCCCGCCACCTGCGGCCGTCGGTGATCGCGGCGAACCCCTGGCTGTTCCCCATTCCCGAGATCGCCCGGTTGGCCAACGGCCTCGAGGTCTGGGCCTACAACCTGCCCGGCCAGCACGTCATCGCGCTCGACCTCACCCTCGACATCGACCTCTCCGTCGAGCCCAGGCAACTGGAGGGCATCGCAACCATGGCCCTGCGCACCTCGGACGAGGGCAGCCACGACCATCCCGGCCCCCGGTTGGCCGAAGCCCTGGAGTCGGCGGGCGCCGCCTACGACGGCGCGATCAACCACCACTTCACGGGCTGCAGCCTGGACGCACCGACCACCCGCATCCAGACGGCCCTCGACCTCTTCCGCGAGATCCTCACCACCCCGGAGCACAACCCGGCTGACCTCTCCCGTCACGTCTCCCTGCGCCTGGCCGAGATCGAGCAGGAGCGAGTCTCCGGGCCGGCCACCGCGAACCGGTCGACCCGGCAACTGATGTGGGGCCGCGACCAGCGACGGGGCCGTCCGAGCGGGGGCACCGCCGAGACCCTGCATCGCATCACCCGCGACGACCTGGCCGCGTTCCACGCCAGCACCTGGCGTCCGGACGTCGCCCGGGTCGTGATCGCCGGCGACCATCCCGACCTGATCGGGTTGGTCACCGAGGCGCTCGGTGACTGGGTGCGCCCGACCACACCCGCCGTCACCACCGCCGAGGTTCCCACAGCCCTGCCCCCAGCGGGCGCGGGGGTGGTGCACCTCGTGGATCGTCCCGAGGCCGTGCAGGTGGACCTCCGCATCGGTGGGGTGGGGCTGTCACGGCGCGACCGCGACCTGCCCGCCCTGCAATTGGCCGGTGTCGCGGTGGGTGGCAGCTTTCTCAGCCGACTGAACGAGCGGCTGCGGGAAGACCTGGGCTACACCTACGGCATCGGCTTCAGCCACCGACCCTCGTCCAGCAGTTCGCGCTGGCAGGTCAGCACCAGCGTGCGCACCGAGGTCGCCGCCGATGCCCTGGCCGAGACCATCCCGCTGCTCGACCTCGGGTCCCACCCGCTCACCGATCGCGAGGTGGACGATGCCCGGGCCCAACTCGTCACCATCGCACCGCTGCGTTACGAGACCGCCTCGGCGATCGTCGGGCAGGCGGCGGCCATCGCCACCGACGGGCTCGACGTCGACTGGATCAACCGCTACTTCGCGCGCATGTCGGCCACCGACCCCGACGAGGCCACCGCGGTCTTCAGTCGGGTGGTCACACCGCAGAGCCAGCAGACCGTCATGGTCGGCCCCGCTGATGCCCTGCGACCCGCCCTGAAGGCCCGCGGGTTCACCGTGCTCCCCCACCGGGCCGACGACTGATCGTCAGCAGCCGGGCCGAGGCCCACGCCATCCCGCGAGCTACTTGACGACCTTGAGGGCCTCCTCGACCTTGGTGCGCGCTATGGTCAACTGCTTCTGGTACTCGGCCAGGTTGCCCTGCTTGAGGGCGGAGTCGGCAGCGGTGAAGGCTGCCTGGGCCTCGGCCAGCAGCTTCGCGGCGGTGGGATTGGTCGTGGGATTGGTGGTCGGGCTGGTCGGTTTCTCCTCGGTCTGTCCACCGGCGTCACCACCGAAGACCGCGTCGAGCGCCTCCTGCAGGGTGTCACCGATGCCCACGTGCTCACCGAACCGCACCACCACGAACTGCAGGGCGGGGTATCCCCCGTTGGCGCTCGACTGGCGCTGGGTGTAGATCGGCTGCACGTAGAGCAGGCCACCCCCCAAGGGGAGCGTGAGCAGGTTGCCGAAGATGGCCTGCGCGCTGCCCTGGTTCAGGAAGGGACGCAGCTTCTCGGCCACGACCGTGTTGGTGGTGATGGCGTTCATCGTCTGGGAGGGGCCGGGGATCTGTTGCGAGTCGTCCATCCGCAGGATCCGGATCTTGCCGTAGTCGGCGCTGGTCGCGTCGGCGTTGACGGCCATGTACGAGCGCAGGTTCTCGCGCTTGTCGGGGACGAAGACCGAGGTCTGGCTGAACACCGGTGAGGAGTCGCCCGGCCACTTGATCGTCAGGTAGTACGGGGGCTCCAGCTTGCCTCCGCTCTGCGTGGGGTCGGCCGGCACGCGCCACAGGTCGGAGTTCTGCATCAGCGTCAGCGGATTGGTGGTGTGGTACTTGCCCAGCACCTGGCGCTGCACCTTGAACAGGTCCTGCGGGTAGCGCAGGTGGCTGAGCAGCGCGCTGGGGATGGCCGACTTGGGCTTCACCACCCCCGGGTAGACCTTCATCTCGGTCTGCAGGATCGGGTCGGTCTCGTCCCAGGCGTACAGCGTGACCGTGCCGTCGTAGGCGTCGACGACAGCCTTCACGGAGTTGCGCAGGTAGTTGACGTTCTTCTGGGCGACGCCGATCGACTGGGAATCAGTCGTGGCCGCCCGGAGGTCGACCCGCTGGGAGTTCGGGTAGGAGTCACTGGTGGTGTAGCCGTCGACGACCCAGACGACTCGTCCGTTGACAACGGTGGGGTACGGGTCCTGGTCGACGGTCAACCACGGCGCCACCTGCTGCACGCGCACCCGTGGCTCGCGGTCGAAGAGGATCTTCGAGTCCGCGTTGACCTGGTTCGACAACAGCAGGTTGGCGTCGACGTTCGTCGTGGCGAACATCAGCCGCACCAGCCAGTTGCGCAGCGACACCCCTCCGGCGCCGGAGTAGGTCACCTTCTGGTCCTTGCCGAGGTCACCGCTGGTGGGCAGGTCGAGCTCCACGGGAGCCGTGCCCGAGGGTGCGCCCACCACCACGTACTGGCTGGACTCCTCGCCGAAGTAGATGCGCGGCTGCTCGACCCCCAACTTGCCGCGGGAGGGCAGGTCACCCTCGAGCCAGACCGGCTCACCGTTCAACTCCCGCTGGTTGCCGTAGGCGGCGACCAGGCCGTAGCCATGGGTGTAGACGGTGTGCAGGTTGTTCCACGACTTGTCGGCCAACTTGTCCACGTCGACCTCACGGGCGGCGACCACCGCGTCGGTGGTCTGACCGTCGAGGGTGTAGCGGTCGACATCGAGTTCGGAGGGGAAGGAGTAGTAGCCGCGCACCTGCTGCTGTTGCTCGAACGCGGCCGAGATGACGGCCGGATCCATCAGTCGGATGGACGGAAGTGCCTCCGCGTCCTGCCTCAGTTGGCCGGCTGTGGCCGTGGTGACGGCGGGGTAGTCGGTGATCTCGGTGCCCGCGATGCCGTACGCGTCACGGGTGGCCTTGATGTTGGCCGCCACGTAGTCGTACTCCTTGGACTGGTAGCTCGGACGAACACTCAGTCGCTGAAGGGCCGCTGGATAGATCCCCTGCACCACGATCGAGGTGACCAGCATCACCACCAGGGTCGAGCCGACCAGGGGCCACCGCCGCAACTTGGCATTGACGACGAGCCCGGCGGCGCACAGGAAAGACACCACCGCCATCACCAGCTTGCCTGTGATGCGGGCATGGGCGTCGGCGTAGCCGACACCGGTGAACAGGTAGTTGGGGCTCACCTGGTAGGTGAATCGCTCGAGCAACTGCAGTCCCCCGTAGGCGACCAGCAGGGCAGCCATCAGCAGTGACAGGTGCGCCTGGGCGGGTGAGTCGAACGGCGACGAGGCCTGGCGCGTGCCCGGGCGGCCCCCGAGCCGGGGAGCCATCGCCCGCAGCGCCCCGTTGGCGAGGTGGGTCACACCCGCCACCACCAGGCAGGCCACCAGCACCGCGATCACGAACCCGACGACGAACATCCACCACGGCAGGGCGAACACGAAGAAGGAGGCATCCAGCCCCGAGTAGGGATCGCGGGTGCCGAAGTCCGTCGCATTGCGCCACGCCAGGTATCTGTCGGTCTGGTCGGCGGCGGCGAGCCCGGCGAGCAGTCCGAGCACGCCCGCGGGCAGCAGACTCGTCGTCCACCACCGCTGTTCGATGAGTTCGCGGTAGCGGGCCAGCACGGGCGAGGCGGCTGGGGTGCGCACCTTGGGACGCATGCGGTGGGCGACCATGACGGTCAGGGCAACCGAGACCCCCATCACCAGCGCAAAGACCAGGAAGAGGAGCAGCGAGGTCACCAGCCGGGTCACGTAGACCGACCTCACCCCCACCGACGAGTACCACATCGCCGACGTGGTGATCCGGCTCGCGACCAGCCAGCCGATCACCAACACACCCACGGCCAGCACCACCCACCCCAACCGGGAGCGGTGCTCCGTCTTGGCCGGGTGGCGGATGCTTGCGGTCGTCATCTCAGTGTCCCCAATAGTGCCGTGGCCAGACCGGGCACGAAGTCATCCCCGCCCAGCAGTTCGTCGGGATGGCTCAGCAGTCGTCCCAGACCGTGCTGCGTGCCGTCACGCAGGGCGCCGACCACGACGCGTGCGTCCTGGCGCTGCGGATGGTGGTGGACGAACTCCTCGGCGGCCGCCGGATCGCTCGGGATCTGGGAGTCGAGCGCCGGCGGGAGGAACGACCGTTCGAGGGCCAGGGCACACCCGGCGACGGTCGCCGGCCACTGGATGCGCGACAGGGTGGCGAACAGGCTGTCACCCAGGACGAAGTCCTCCTGCTCGATGCTCGACAGGGAGTCGGGTGATCCTGCCGTCAGGTGTGCGGCGAGGCTGGGTTCCTGCTGGATGAGCACATCGGTGCGCACGAGCGCGAACAGCCGTGCCGGCTGGTCCCAACCCGCGCGGCTGACATGTCGTTCGATCTCGGCCAGTGCCGCGATCAGGGTGTTGGTCTGCTCGCTCAACAGCGAGGCACCTCCTTGCCGGATGGATCCTGCTGCAACTGCGCCAGCGCCGAGATGGCGTCGCGCAGGGTGGCCACCTTGACCAGTCGGAGATCGGTCTCGAGACCGGCGAGGTCCTTGCAGTTGTCGGCCGGCACCAGGAAGATCGTCGCCTTGGCCCGTTCGGCCCCGGCGATCTTCTCCTGGATGCCCCCGATCGCCCCGACGTTGCCGTCCGGTCCGATCGAGCCGGTGCCGGCGACACTGCGACCCGCGAGCATGTCGGAGGGGTCGATCCGGTCGTAGATGGCCAGTGCGAACACCAGCCCGGCGCTGGGCCCCACGATGCGTGGATCGAGCGAGAACTGCACCGTGGCGCCGTACTTGTAGCCGGTGGCCGTGGTGATCCCGACGATCGGCACGGTGGCGTCCTTCGCCGAGGCCGCAGTGGTGATGGTGACCGTGAGCTGCTTGCCGGCGCGTTCGACGGTGAAGACCACCTGCTCCCCCACCTTGTGGCGACGGATGCGGCTGCGCACGTCCTCATTGGTCTGGACGGCCACCGAGTCGATCTTGAGGATCAGGTCACCCGGTTGGAGCTTCTGGTTGGAGGGCCCTGACACGCTCACCCCCTGGACCTGCGGCAACTCCAGCACCGGTTGGCCCGCGGCCCTCAGAGCCGCGACGACGGCATCGCGCTGCGAGGTGTCCATCATGGCCACCTCGTCGGCCTTCACCTGCTGGTCGGACTTGGTGGGCGGGTAGATGACCTCACGGGGAAGCACGTCATGGCGCGGCAGCCAGTGGTCGGCCAGGGCCTCTGCCAGTCCGAGGTGGCCGTCGACGGTGGTGACCGAGACCGTCGTCATGAAGAGCCGACCGTTCTCGGGTTGGCTGGGTACTCCCCCCACCTGGATCAGCGGTTTGCCCGACTGGTCCTTACCGGCGACGTCGAGGGTGCCGCCCGGGGCCCACGCCACGAAGGGGATCGGCGCGAGGAAGATGACCAGCCCCAGCCCGACGAAGGCGACGGCCGCCACCAGTGCCGTGATGCTGTTCGACGACCAGGGATCGTGCGCGGCACGACGGCGCCGTCCCAGGGCACGAACCACCCGATGAGGTGTCCCGCGCCCGACCGTCATGGCCTGAACCCTACCGTGCCCCCGAACCGGGCCATCAGCGACGCAGGGGCCTTGGGTCGAGGGACGCGCTGCGGTTCAATGGAGCAGACACGGACCGCAAGGTCTGCAGCAGCCAGGAGGATCCCTTGACACCGCCGACCACCCCAGGTTCGCCCACCCCGGGCGGGGACGACCAGCCCAAGGACCCCTTCGAGGCCCTGTTCGAACAACTGGGTCTGACCGGTGCCGGTGGCCAGGTCGACTTCAACGAGTTGGCTGCCCGGCTGCAGCAGATGCTGGGTGCCCAGGGGGGCGAGTTCCCAGGTGGCCTGCTGGCTGGTGGGCCGTTCCCCGGGTTCGGGGGCTTTCCCGGACTGTCCGGCATGCCCGGTTCCACCGGCGCGGGTGAGCAGCCCGAGGGTGGATCCCTGAACTGGACGCAGGTGCGCCAGCTCACCCGGCAACTCTCCGCCCAAGCGGGTCCGGACCCGACCCCGACCCTGCACGACCAGTCCGCGGTCCAGTCCGCGGTCCGGCTGGCCGATCTGTGGCTGGACGAGGTGTGCGAGTTCCCCCAGGTGGCGAGCACCCCTCAGGCGTGGAGCCGGGCGGAGTGGATCGAGTCGACTGTCGCGTCGTGGAAACCGATCGTTGACCCGATCATCGGTTCGCTGGCCGACGCGATGATGGGTCTGCTCACCCAGCAGCAGGCCGAACTTCCCGCCGATGACCCGATGGCCGGCCTCACCCAGATGCTGGCGCCCATGATGAAGCAGATGGCGGCCGGCATGTACCAGCTGCAGTTCGCCCAAGCTCTCGCCAGCCTTTCGGGAAAGGTCGTATCCGGCGCCGAGATCGGCTTCCAGCTGCTGGCTGAGCCGCGGGTGACTATCCTGCCGAAGAATGTCCAGGACCAGTTCGGGGAACTCGAACTGCCCCTGGACGACGTGCGTCTCTACCTGACCCTGCGCGAGTCGGCACGCCAGCGACTGTTCGCCCACGTCGGTTGGCTGGGCCCCCAGCTGTTGGCCTATGTGGAGCACTACGCCCGTGAGACGCGGATTGACCAAGCCGCTGTCGAGAGCGTGTTCGACTTCGACGAGATGGAGCAGATGACCCCGCAACGCATGCAGGAGCTCTCCGAGCAGCTGCAGGGCAAGCTGTTCGAACCCAGTCGGACGCCCGAGCAGGTCGAGGTGCTCGGTCGTCTGGAGACCCTGCTGGCGCTGACCGAGGGATGGGTCGACGAACTGGTCGCGAAGGCTGCCGGTCGCTACATGCCCAACCATGCGGCGCTCGCCGAGTCGTGGCGCAGGCGGCGGGGTGCGGGCGGTCCGGCCGAGGAGGTCTTCGCGTCGTTGGTGGGACTGGAGCTGCGTCCGCGTCGGATGCGTGACGCGGCGAACCTGTGGGCGGCCGTCACCGAACTGCGTGGGCAGCACGAACGGGATCGCCTCTGGAGCCATCCCGACCTCCTGCCGACAGCGGCAGCCCTTGACGACCCGATGGGCTTCGCCACTCCCGAGGCGGAGGCCCCGGCGGAGGGCGACGAGATGGACCGCGCCCTGGCGCAGCTGCTCGCCGAGGAGTCGGACAAGCCCGAGGGCTGATCACGCCGAAGGCTGACCCGCGGGTCACGGCCCTGGTCGGGTCAGCCTCGCGACGGATGCGGCGCTTGACGCCTGATCCACGTGCCCACTACCTTTTTCGTGAAGCCCCCGGAGGGCCGATCGCGTGCAGGGGAAGGCAAGCGAGCCGGTTCCGGGGGTTTCTCTTCGCCCGGAAAGGGGCCACGTCGAGCGCGTGTTCGCCGGCAAGTGCCACCGGCTTGGCTACAGTGATCCGGTAGCTGCCCGCTCGGGACTCTGTGAGAGGCACGAGTGGGTCAACCCATACACAAGGAGGAAAAGTGGCAGACGAGACCTACAACGGCGAGTTCTACTGCGTGAAGTGCAAGGCCAAGCGCACCGCCGAGGGCAATGTCGTCGTCAACGACAAGGGCACCCGCATGGCCAAGGCCAAGTGCCCCGAGTGCGGCACCAACCTGAACCGCATCCTCGGCAAGGCCTGAGAACTCCATTCACCGCGACGGACGACCCCCGGTGGGGGTCGTCCGTTCTGGTTTCCGGGGCAGGTCGCAGGCGGCGCGATGTTTCGGCGTCGTCCCGGTGTTGTCCCGGTGTTGTCCGGAACCCCCCGCTGGCTCCCCGGCAACTCATCGCCGGGTGGGATGAGGGGATGACCGCTGACCCCCCAGTCCTGCTGACCGGCGACCTCGTCCACGACGGAGGCTGGAGGCTGATCGATGATGTCGGGCGCATCTGGCACCTCGGGGACCTCGACGCGACCTTGGTCAGCACCTTGCGACGCTGCACGGGCACCGATGGTGCCGTGGCACTGGCAGCAACCCTCCCAGCCCACAGGCGTGACGAATGGCTGGACCTGTGCGGGGCACTGGCGTCCGCAGGCGCGCTCCACACCCAGCCCCGGCCGCGCACGGTCGCGGTCATCGGCTCGGGTCGACTCGCCCAGGAGTTCTGTCTGGCCACGTGCCGTCAAGCAGGGACGACCCTGGTGTTGGTGGACGTGTCCGCGCCGGACCGAGGGCTCTACCCCAGGAGCCGGGACTCCACGGGCGCCGGTGCCCTGCACCAGTGGCTGCGTTCGCGGGTCGACTCCCCACGCACCCTCGTGGTGGGAGGCCACTGGGCCGACCTCACCGCCGAGGGCGTGGACGTGGCCGTGGTGGTCACCCCCACCGTGCTTCCCGACCGTGCCGTGACCGATCACCTCCAGCGCAGCGGGCTCACCCATCTGATCGTCACCCAGCACCGAGCGGCCGCCCACGTGGGACCGATGGTCGTTCCCGGACGAGGCCCCTGCCTGTGCTGCGACGACATCGTTAAGGCCGCCGGGGACCCACGGTGGCCGACGACGGTGGCCACCCTCTCCCGTACGCGAGCGTCCACTGACGAGGCGATGGTGGGCTGGGCCGCGCGGCAGGCATCCCTCCTGGTCGGCGCTGTCACCTCGGCTGGCGCTCCCCGGTCGCCACAGGCTCTCCCACCGGCCGGGGATGGGGTCGACACCGCGACGGTGTGGTCTGCGTCGTCGACCGCCGGCCCGTGGTGCCGTCAATGGCTGGCCCATCCGGACTGCCCCTGCCAGACCGCCCTACCGGTGACCGGCTCGGTCAGCGTCGACTGATCCCTGCCGCCCTCAGGGCGTCGAGTTCGGCGAAGACACCTGGCATGGCGTCGATCAGGGCGGCCCTGGTGTCTCGGAAGTCGTCCAGGTCGCCGTACCAGGGGTCGTCCAGCGCTGAGCCGGACACCGCACCGGGGATGAAATCGCTGACCAATCTCACCGAGACGTCAGGCGAAGCCTTCGACAACCGCTCCATCCGCCTGGCGTGTGAGGCCTCGGCGGCAACCACCAGTCGGGCCGCGGAGAAGATGTCCTGGCTGACGAGGCGGGCCGGACGGGTGCCCCCGACGTCGAAACCGTGCTCGACCAACGCCTCTCGGGCACGTCGATCCATGGGACGACCCTCCTCCTCGCGGCTGACCCCGGCGCTGGCGACGTCCACATCGATGCGCTGATGCCGGGCCCAGTTCCGCGCGATCACCTCCCCCATGGGACTGCGACAGATGTTGCCCCAACACACGAACAGGAGTTCAGCCATGGCGACGATTCTCCCCCATGGGACCCGGCGCGCCGATCGCCCGCACAAGCAAAGAACCTGACCTCCCATGGGAAGGCCAGGTTCTCTGGTCGGGTCGATGCCCGCGGGATCAGTGCCCATCAGGCAGCCACCTCGCCGGGGAGGGGGTGCTTGCGAGGACGCCCACGGGGACGCTTGCGGGGTATGACGACCCCGTTGTCGAACAGTTCGCCACCCCATACACCGTGCGGTTCACGCCGTTCGATGGCGCCGGTGAGGCATTCGGCGCGCAGCGGGCAGGGCCCGCAGATGGCCTTGGCCTCCTCGACAGTGGTGGGTACGTCGGAGAAGAACAGTTCGGGGTCGACACGATGGCAGGGAAGGTCGAAGTCATCGGCTGCCAGGTCGGGTAGCAGGATGTCGAGGCTCATGAGGTGGTTTCTTCCGGGATGGA
This sequence comes from Aestuariimicrobium sp. T2.26MG-19.2B, assembly GCF_950101875.1. Taxonomy (NCBI): domain Bacteria; kingdom Bacillati; phylum Actinomycetota; class Actinomycetes; order Propionibacteriales; family Propionibacteriaceae; genus Aestuariimicrobium; species Aestuariimicrobium sp. T2.26MG-19.2B. The sequence continues at coordinate 551,461 of NZ_CATNLW010000002.1, forward strand.
GTGGCGGAGTCCGGAAAACACGAAGGCCGTGAATCCCGGGGCGGGTTCACGGCCTGAGCCTTGACTGGAGAGAGACCTGTCAGCAGGTGTCTCCGCTCAAGCGGCGATCCGCAGGGGTGGGGTTGGCAGTGATCCAGGCGCCATAGAGGGCGCCGAAGGGCTTGCCGAAGCGAGACGCAGTGGTGGTGAGGGCAACGCGCGCAGCGGGACGCAGAACAACCACGTTCCGGGTCACCACGATCTGGTTCGACTCGCCTGTGATGTTCGACATCTTGTTGCCCTCCTCTCAGTGCTCGCTCCACCGTGCGGTGCAGCTTGTTTGCCGTACGGACATGGGACCCCATGACCTGCCGAGAAGACTACCCTGCACGGTCCTCTGGCTGGCAACCCATTTATGGCAAGCAGTGACACATTTCCGGCAGAAGTTCCGGAGGGTGGGCCGTCGCCTCCGTCTGCCAGCGCGCCCCCGGATCTGCCACGTCCCGCTCCGCCAGGAACGCAGCAGGCTCAGCTGGTGGCAGCCGCGATGATCGACAGCACCTGCTCGCCGAACTTGTCGGCCTTGGCACGACCCACTCCCGGCACCTTCAGCAGGTCGTCCCCATCCGTGGGGCGCCGCTCAGCCAGAGCGATCAGGGTGGCATCGGTGAAGATGACGAAGGCCGGCATCGAGGCTTCGTCGGCCACCTGCTTGCGCCACGTTCTCAGCGCCTCGAACAACATCTCGTCGACATCATTGGCGCAATCGACGTGACGCCCCAGTTTGCGGTCCGAGCCCGTCCGCAGCCCTTCGCCGCAGACCCTGCACACCTCGCTCTGGGCCGTCCCGCGCTGCTTGCGTCCGGCTCCCCGCACCCGTTCGGGCGCACTCACCCGGGGCGCCAGCGAGCCGAGGAACCTCGACGGGTTGCGGCTGCCGCGTCCCTGCGTCGAACTGCGCGACCAGCTGACCCGCAGGTGGAAGCGGGCCCGGGTCACGGCCACGTAGAGCAGGCGCTGCTCCTCGGCCAGCTGCTCGTCCGTCGTCGCGAGGACGAAAGGCAGGCTCCCCTCGTGCACGCCCGTGACCGCGACGGCGTCCCACTCGAGACCCTTGGCCGAGTGGATGGTGGCCAAGGTGACGCCCTTGGCGGTGGGCGCATGCTGCAGGTCGGCCCGCTTCTGGAGTTCCTCGGCCAGCACGCCCAAGGTCACGCCGTCGTACTCGTCGTCGAAGTCACGGGCGAGGTCGAGCAGCGCAGTCAACGACTCCCACCGTTCGCGTGCGGAGCCAGCACCCTCCGGTGCCGTCTCGCGCCAACCGAAGCCGGCCAGGATGCCACTGAGGGCACTCAGCCCGGGCTGGTCAGGCCCTTGTGCTGCCTGCGCCATCACCTGACCGAGCGCCTGACGGATCTCGGCACGTTCGTAGAAGCGTTCAGTCCCCCGCACCACGTAGGGGATCCGGGCATCGTCCAGCGCCGCCTCGATCGCCGGGGACTGCGCGCGGATCCTGAACAGGACGGCCATCTCGTCCCACGGCACTCCGTCGCTGTGGCGCGAGCGGAGCCACCGAACCACGTCGTGGGCCTCGTCGGCCTCCGTCGCCGAACCGACCACCTCGGGTGGCGGTCCGTCGGGTTGCTGGGCCACCAGGGTCGGGACACCGCTGACCAGCGGGTCGCCCGTGCGGAGCACGGAACCGTCCAGCCCCGTGCGGGGGACGGCCTTGTCCAAGCCCGTGCGGAGCACGGCGTTGGCCAAACCGACCACCTGCGGCGTCGACCGGTAGTCACGGACCAGCCTGACCACGGCAGCATCGGGATGGGTGAGCGTGAAATCGGTCAGATAGGCAGGCCGGGCCCCTGCGAAGGCGTGGATGGATTGATGCGGGTCGCCCACCACACACAGGTCGTCCGAATCGCCCAGCCACGCGGCCAGCACGTTGCGCTGCAGCGGGGAGACGTCCTGGAACTCGTCGACCAGCACGTGGCGGTAACGGCCCCTCACCTCGTCTGCGATCTCGGGGTGTTCGCCGAGCAGTGCGACGGTCAGCAACAGGATGTCGTCGAAGTCGATCAGGTCACGCTCCGATTTCACCTGCTCATAGCTGGTCAGGACTCGGGCCACCGTGGTCTCGTCGAGCCCGGAGACGGATCGGTGGGCTGCGCGGGCCAGCCGCGGATACTCCCCCGGGGCGACGTTGGTGACCTTCGCCCAGCTGATCTCGCCGGTCAGGTCGCGCAGCAGGCCGGTGTCGGTGCGCAGGCGGTGGCGACCCGCGGCCTCGGCCACCAGCGAGAACGTGTTGGCCGTCACAGGTGGCAACTCGCGCCGGTGGGCGCGTGGCCAGAAGTGCTGCAGTTGACGCAGGGCAGCGGAGTGGAAGGTGCGGGCCTGAACCCCGCTCACACCCAGCTGGTCGAGCCGGGAGCGCATCTCGCCCGCGGCCCGCGTGGTGAACGTGACCGCCAGGGTGCGCCGAGGATCCTTGGCGCCGATGAGCGAGGCGTGGGCGATGCGGTGGGTGATGGCCCTGGTCTTGCCCGTCCCGGCACCAGCGATCACCACCATCGGGCGGTCGAGCACCTCAGCCACCTGTCGCTGCTCCGGATCGAGTGCGTCGAGCACGGTGGCGATGGTCGGGTTCACCCGAGCGACTGTAGCCACGGCCACCGACAAGTTCGACCCGGTTGGATCACCCCCTGGTCGTCCTCCCCCGATCGGGCCCTCGATCGCACTCCCGTCCCAGTCACCTGGCCGGCCACGGAAATGTCGCAGCCTGCCTCTAGGGTCAGGTGCATCATGACAGTGCCGCACGCCACAGACCCGTCCCCCGGATTCGAGGTGCAGTTGTGCACGCGGGGCGAGACGGTGGCGTCCGAGGTCGCCTCATGGGTCGGTGGTCCCCTGCGGGACCCCTTCGCACGTCAACTCGTCATCGTCTCGAGTCCGGGCCAGGCACGCTGGCTCTCCCAGCAGGTGGCACTGACCTTCGGCATCACGGCGGGCGTCGACTTCTGGTCGATGGACCAGGTCCGACACCATCTCCGCGACCGGCTCGGCCTGACCGAGGACGGCGACCCGTGGTCGGTCCCCGCTCTGGCCCTGGCGGCCTGTGAGGTGCTGTGCGAGGTGCTCGACGACCCGACCCCTCCCGGCTGGGCAGACGCCCTGCGCGCACACCTGCGCCCCGGCCCCTCACCAGTGCAGCAGCGCCCCGGACGCCTGTGGGCGACCGCCCATCGGTGGGCGCGTCTGGTGCACCGGTACTCCCGGTTGGCACCAGCGATGATCGAGGAATGGAGCCTCGGGAACCCGGTCACGGTGACGGGCGAGCCGCTGGCCGACCACGAACGCTGGCAGTTCGAACTGATGCGACGCTGCGCCCAGCGCATCGGCGAGCACCATCCCCGCGCCCAGCACCAGTCCCTGCTGGAGGGGCTGACCCGGGTCACTCTCGACTGGGAACGCATCTGTGTCGCGGCCCTCTCACCCCTGCGGCACGACGAACGAGAAGTGACCGTGGCCCTGGCCAGGGCCACTCCCCTGCGCTGCCTCCAGCTCGTGACCCGATCCGAGGGCCAGCACCCCGTTCTCGACCCGCTGCAGCAGGCCCAGCAGGTCGCCGTCGCCGGCTGGGTCGAGTTGGGCGCCGCGGTGGTCCCCGCCCACGATGTCGACCGGGCACCGACGACCGTGCTCGGGCGTCTGGGCGAGGCCATCCTCACCGGGGACTCCCGCACGGGTCCTCCCGACACCTCGGTGCAGGTGCTGCGCAGCCACGGGCCCGACCGACAGGTGGAGGTGCTGCGGGACGCCCTGTGCGGACTGTTCGAGGACGACCCCACCCTCGAGCCCCGTGATGTGGTGATCGTCTGCCCCGATCTGCCCACCTACGCACCGTTGCTGCAGGCCTCGTTCGGGGCCAGGGAGAGTGACGGCTTCGTGCACCCCGGCCACCAGCTGAGGGTGCAGGTGCCCCAGCGCTCCGGCACGGGCGGCCCCGTGCACGAAGTGGTGGACCAACTCTTCGCGTTGGTGATCGGACGGGCCGGCGCCGAAGACCTGAACACCTTGGTGTCCCTTCCTCCCGTCTCGCGCAGGTTCGGCTTCTCCCACGACGACCACGAACGCATTCGCGCGCTGGTGGAACGTGCCCGGCTGCGGTGGGGGCTCGACTCCCGGACGCGGGCGGAGTTGGGGATGCCCGGGGTTCCCCAGGGGACGTGGGTGAATGCCATCGAGCGCATGGTTGCGGGTGCGACCTTCGCGGAGAGGCCCCTCACCTGGGTCGGCACCGCGCTGCCGATCTCCCACGTCGAGGCGGGTGACCTGCGGCTGGTGGGTCAGCTGGCCGAACTGGTCTCGCGCGTGCGTTGGCTCGACCAGGAGTTCCGGCAGGCTGCCACCGCACCAGTGTGGGCCGAACGGATCCAGCGGGCTGTCGAACTGTTCGTCGATCTCCCGTGGGACCAGCAGGGAGCGATCACCGCGACCGTCGCTGCCGTTCGCCGTTGGGCCTCCGCCGCTGCCTCTTCCGCCCCGCTCGACCAGCATGACGTCCATCAGGTGATGCGCACCCTCGCCGCCGACTGGCCCTCCAGGCCGGCGTTCGGCAACGGTGCGGTGCACGCGGTCGGGTGGGAGGAACTGCGCGGGATCCCGCATCGGGTGGTTGCCGTGCTGGGACTTGACGAACGGGTCTTCCCGCAACACGCCAGGCGCTGGGGGGACGACCTGCTGGCCAGCCAGCTCGATGCCGAGCACGACCCCCGGGTGCAGTCGCAGGGAGCGCTGCTGACGACGTTGCTCGCAGCCAGGCAGCGCTTGCTGGTCGTGCACCAAGGATCCGACCCGCGCACCGGGGCACCTGTCGAACCGCCCGTGGCGGTGGCCCAGCTGACGGCGGCCCTGCAACGTGTCTGCCCCGGCTTCAAGGCCCGCTCGATGTCGCTGCAACCCCACAGCCCGGTCAACTTCGTCTCCGACCCGCGGACCGACGAGCATCCGTTCAGCTTCGATGGTGAGGCCCTCGCCGCCGCGCAGGCCCTGGCGCAAGCCCAGCAACTACCCGCACCCGCGGAGCCCACACCCCTGCAGTGGCGCTTCCCCGACGTGGCACCCGGGGCGGTGGCCCTGGCCGATCTGACCGGCTTCTGGCGCAACCCCGCCCGGGCGATGCTCCGTCACGCCATCGGTACCAGCCTCAACCGCGACGGGCGGCAGTCCAGCCGGCAGGTGCCCCTTGAGTTGTGGGGACTGACGGAGTTCGGCGTGGGACAGCAGGCCTTGGAGCAATTGCTGGCGGGGGCGACCCCCGAGCAGGTGCGCACGGCGGCCGCCCTGGGTGGCGACGTACCGCCGGGGCAGCTGGGACGAGCCTCCCTGCAGCAGGTGATGAAGACGGCGGCAGACCTCGCCGCGGCAGCCTCAGAGGTGCCCGGCGAGCCGCTCGACCAACCGCTGTCATTGAGCCTGGGGCGCTGGCAACTCAGCGGAGTGGCAAGGATGCGGCACGACACGGTGTTCTCCGTCTCGTACGCCCGACTCAACGGCGCCGCCCTGCTCGAGTCATGGCTGACGCTGTTGGCCGTCTCGGTCGCACTCGACTCCCCCCTTCGCGCCCGCAGCCTGCACCTCGACAGTCGCACCATGGTGTTGCAGGCCCCGAGTCCAGCACGTTGTCGCGACCTGCTGGTCGACCTCCTCGAGTGGCGGTCGCTCGGGCTGGGTTCGATCCTGGTGTCACCGGTCAGGCTGCTCCACCTGGTCGGCCAGCGGTCGGCGGCCATGCCATCGGAGGAACGCGCCCAGCTCGACAAGCAGATCGCTCGCGAGTTCCGGACTCTGCAACGCGACGACGACTGGAGCGGATTCCTGCCTCCGACACAGACGTCGCTGTTGCAGGCCCCCGTGCACGCCGACCTGGAGTTCACCGTGGCCGAGTTCGGCGATCACCTCTTCGCACCGATCCGGAAGGCCATGGTGCTGCCATGAGCGAGGTCAGAGACTTCGACCCCCTGTCCATGGCGCCGATGATGTCCACCACCCTCATCGAGGCAAGCGCGGGCACGGGAAAGACGACCACCATCGCCGCACTGACCACCCGCGCCCTGGCTGAGGGCTGGTACGAGATGCCGCAGGTGATGCTCGTCACCTTCGGCCGGAGGGCTGCGAGCGAACTGCGCACCGGGCTGCATGACCGGCTGGTGCAGACGGTTGACGGGCTCGAGGCCAGACTGGACGGCAGGCGGCCCGCCACGGCGGGAGTGCTCCACGATGGTGTGCGTGACCTGTTGCTCGCCGGCCCACCGGAGGTGCTCCGTCTGCGCCTCGAACGACTCCAGCGGGCACGACAGGACTTCGACCAGGCGACGATCGCGACCACTCACCAGTTCTGCCACGCCATGCTGGCCGAACTGGGGGTGCTCGCCGACTTCGATGCCACGGCCCAGTTCGTCGAGAATCCGGCCGACCTGCTCGAGGACGTGCTGCACGAGACCTACACCCGTCGCTACCACGCCGCCGAGACCACCAACGTGCCGTGGTTCAGCTACGCCAGGCGACTCATGGACCTCGTCCGGTCGGGTGAGGCCAGGTTCGACACCCCCTCGGGAGCGTCGACCCTGGAGAAGGTCGCCCTCGGCACCGATCTTCGGGAAGGCATCGAGCAACGCAAGTGGCAGTCGCGCAGCTATGACTTCGACGACATGGTGGTCAGGCTCCATCGCGCCCTGCAGGCTGAGGTGGATGCCGCCGACCGTGACCGGCTACCACCGACGGCGGCCGCTGCCCGCAACGCGCTGAGCCGTCGATTCCGGCTGGTGATGATCGACGAGTACCAGGACACCGACTCCCTGCAGTGGCAGATCGTGCGGGCAGCCTTCCACCACCACAGCCAGGTGTTCCTGATCGGCGACCCCAAACAGGCGATCTACGCCTTCCGACAGGCTGACGTCTACGCCTACCTGACGGCCCGCGCCGCGTCCGACCAGCAGTTCACCCTGCGCACCAACCGGCGCAGCACCAGTGAGCTCGTGTCGCAGGTCGACCGGTTGTTCCGCGGACGAGACCTGGGTCGCGAGATCACCTGCCCCCCTGCCACGGGCGGCAGTTCGTCGGTCGTGCGGGGCATCGACGGTGGGCCGGTCCCGGCGCTGCAACTGCGGCTGGTGGTGCCCGACCAGGGCACCGAGTTCGATCGGGACGGTCAGCAGTGGCCCATCGTGCTGCGCGATCTCACCGAGCAGGTCAAGTCGGTGTTGGCGAATGCAGAAGTCCGGGAACCCGACCTGCCCGCCGACCAGCCCGGACGACGCATCCGTCCCCAGGACGTCGCCATCGTCGTGCGGGCCAACCGGCGGGCCGAGCAGGTGAGGGAACACCTCGCCTCGGCCGGTGTTCCCGTGGTCTTCGCGGGCGCCGACTCCGTGTTCACCTCGCCTGCTGCGACGGACTGGGCCGCGCTGCTGCAGGCTCTCGTCCGACCGGGTTCGGCCACTCTGCGCAGGTCGGCGCTGACGGACTTCTTCGGACTGGAGGTCCCCGACCTGGCCCGCGTCAGCGACGCCGAGCTGGCCGACATCGGCCTCGACCTGCGTCGCGCCGCACGAAGTCTCGAGCAGGGCTCGGTCGCAGCGATGTTCGAGGAACTGTCCACCCGACGTGGCGTCCCGGCTCGCCTCCTGTCCAGGCGCGGTGGCGAACGGCGGCTCACAGACCTGCGCCACCTGGCCGAACTCCTGCACGCCCAAGCGTCGGTGATCGGGGCATCGCAGCCGCGGGCCAACCTGGCGGTTCACCTCGCCCGGTGGCTCGACGAGCGGATGCATGACCGTGCGGTGGCCGACGAGCAGACGCGCCGACTCGAGGCAGATGGCGGTGCGGTGCAGGTCATGACCATTCACCGGGCCAAGGGTCTGAGCCTGCCGGTGGTGTTCCTGCCCGACCTGACCACAGCCGCTCGCCGCAAGCCGGAGCGCAGCCACCCCCAGGTGCTGCACGAGACGGGAGAACCCGTGATCGCGGCCGCGCCCACGCCCGCGCAGCGTGAGCGCATCGATGCCGATGACCGCGACGAACTCCTGCGGTTGGCCTACGTCGCCGCCACCCGGCCCCAGTACCTGTTGCGCATCTGGTGGAGCGCCGACCCGAGCACCGGTGAATCGGCGATCAACCGGCTGCTGCACCAGCCGGACGCCCCCGGCGTCCCTGCCCCCTACGTGACCGCCGATCGGCAGCGTGCCGAGCAGATCCACGAGCTGTGGTCCCCCCTGATCGACGTGCAACTGGTGGGCGAGTCGGCCCCGCCCCCGTTGCCACCCGTGGGCACGGCATTGTCGGTGTTGCCCGAGCGGGCCCGCTCATGGACGCGCCAACTCGACCAGGAGTGGCGACGCACCTCCTACACCGGGCTCACCCGTCACGCGCACGGCATTCCGGTCGGCGATCTCCCCACCGAGGACGAACCGGCCACCGACGAAGGCGCCGGCAGCGACAAACTGCTCGACCCGGCCGTGTCCGACCTGTCCGACGCCGGACCCTCAGCCCGGCCGGACGCCGAGCCGTCCTCGGATGTCCCCGCCACCCGGTTCCCGCAGCCCCTGACCGGATTGCCCGGCGGAACCGAGTTCGGAGGCCTGGTGCACCTCGCCCTCGAGCAGCTGGACTGGACGAGCGACGACCTGCCGTCCGAGCTGGCGCGGGTGGTGGCGCAGACCCATGCCCAGCACCCGGTCCCCGACGTGGGGCTGGCGGAGCTGTCGGCCGGCCTCGGGCTCGTCGTGCGGACTCCTCTGGGGCAGTTGGCCGCCGGGCGAGCCCTCGTCGACATCCCCCTGCGTGACCGACTCACCGAACTCGACTTCGAGTTGCCGATGGCCGCCCACTCCGACCGTGCTGCCACCCTCGCCGACCTGGCGGGGCTGTTCGACGACCGTGCGTTGGTTCCGGCCGACGACCCGCTGGCCGAATACGGTCGGGCGCTGGCCGAGAGTCCGGCCGCCGAGGAACGACTCAGCGGTTGGTTGACCGGCTCCATCGACGCGGTGCTACGGATCCCGGGCGAGGGTGGCCAATCACGCCACCTCGTCGTCGACTACAAGACCAACCGCATCTGGTTGCCTGCGGGCCGCGACCTGCGCGTGGAGGACTACACGACCGAGGCCATGACCGACGCCATGGTGGTGGCCCACTACCCGCTGCAGGCGCTGCTCTACTGCGTGGCCCTGCACCGGTTCCTGAGATGGCGGCAACCCGGCTACGACCCCACCATCCATCTGGGGGGCGTGGGCTACCTCTTCGTCCGCGGTATGGCCGGTCCCGACGCCGCCAGCACACCATCGTCCCCGTACGGGGTGTTCGCCTGGCGGCCCTCGGCGGCTCTCGTCCTGGCCGCTGACGCACTCCTGACTGCACGCTCCGAGGAGTCGATGTGAACACGGCAGCCAGGCTCAGTTCCGCTGAGGTCCCCCACGACCCTCGGACCGTGATCAGCGCCACCGGCGTCCTGGCACTGTTCAACCAGGCCGGAGTGCTGCAGGTTCCCGACGTGCAACTCGCTCAGGTGATCTGCCGCCTGTGCGCCATCACCGAACCGGAGGTGCAACTGGCCGCAGCGCTGGCTGTCCGCCAACTGCGCCAGGGCTCGGTCTGCGTTGACCTGTCGACCATCCGCGACCGCGTGCTGGCTGAGGTGACCGATGGCGACGGGCAGAGCGACGACACCACGTCGGCGGATCGACTGGCCGCGGTACAGGCCCTGCCGTGGCCCGAGCCAGCCTCATGGGCCGTCTCCATCGCCGGATCGGAGTCAGTGGGTCGCGCCGAGCCGGGGCACGACGACCCCCGCCGTCCGTACTGGCTGGCGGGCACGCTGTTCTACCTGAACCGGTGGTGGACCCACGAGCGCGAGATCGGCCATGCCCTGACGATGCGTCAGTCGGCAGAACCCCCTCGCATCGACGAGGAAGAACTCGAAAGGGCCCTCGACGCGCTCTTCGCCCGTGACCGTCTCCAGCCCGGCGAGGTCGACCTGCAGCGGCTCGCCGCCAGCGTGGCGGCGAGGTCATGGACCTCGGTGATCGCCGGCGGCCCCGGCACGGGCAAGACCACGACGGTGGCCCGGCTGCTGGCGGTCCTGACCAGCCAGACCGAGCGGCACCTCACCGTGGCGCTGGCCGCCCCCAGTGGCAAGGCCGCCGCCCGGCTCGAGCAGTCAGTCAGATCCGAAGCGGCCGGGATTGCCCTGCCCTTGCCCGACATCCCGTCCGGCCAGACGCTGCACTCCCTGCTGGGGGCACGCGGGCTGGGCAATGGCTTCACCCGAGGGCCGGGCAATCCCCTTCCGCACGACGTCGTGGTGCTCGACGAGGCCAGCATGGTCGACACGGCCATGTTCTCGGCCCTGCTCTCGGCCCTGCGTCCGACGGCGCGGCTGGTGGTCGTGGGTGACCCCCACCAGCTCAGCAGCGTGGACGCCGGACGGGTGCTCGCCGACGTCGCCGTGAGCGGGTTGACGACCGCCGCGACCTCGAAGGAGTCGGCGGTGGTGGAACTCCAGCGCAACTGGCGCAACCCCGGAGACATCCACACCCTGGCCCAAGCCATCAAAGCGGGCGATGCCGACGAGGTCGTGAGGCTGTTGCGGTGCTCGGACGAGTCGATCACCTGGGTCGGTGCCGACGGACCAGACCTCACCGATGTGCCCGGGCTGGTCGACGAACTCGTGAGCCAGGGCGAGGCGATGCATGCCGCGGCCCTGGCGGGGGACGCGACGTCCGCGCTCGCCGCCCTCGACGCCCATCGCATCCTTCTCGCCCACCGCGAGGGACGACACGGCGTGGGCGGGTGGACCAGACAGGTGCAGCACCTGCTGCGCCATCGCATCGAGGGCTACGGCGTGGCCGGGGAGTGGTATCCGGGCCGGCCGATCCTGGTGACCGCCAACTCCCGCGACATCGGGGTGTTCAACGGTGACGCAGGAGTGATCGTCGCGCCCCAGTCGACCCCAGGGGCGATCCGTGGTCCGTCGGCCTCCGGTGGGTCCGCGACCGCACGGCATCCCGCCACCCTGCTCGCGCTGCCCACCCCCGAGGGCGCTCGTCTGATCGCACCCTCACTCGTCGACGGACTGGAGACGATGCACGCGCTGACGGTGCACAAGTCGCAGGGGTCACAGTTCGGCTCCGTGACCATGGTGCTGCCACCGGAGACCTCGCCCCTGCTGACCCGGGAACTGCTCTACACGGCAGTCACCAGGGCGATCCATCGGGTGCGTCTGGTCGGGACAGCCGACGCCGTCCGCGCGGCCGTCCTGCGCAACACCGAACGGGTCAGCGGCCTGCGTCTCGAACCACCGCAACAGCCGCGTCCGCAGCACTGACCGACCCTGCGCGCCACGCCTCGATCATCCTGCGTGCGATGGATCCCATCGGTGACAACACCAGGTCCCCGGAGGCGACAGCGTCGTCCATGGAGGCCCGGCTGAACCAGGTGGCCTGGTCGAGCTCGACCCCGTCCACGCGCGGTTCCCCGGGCTCCACCCGGGCGACGCAGCCCAGCATCAATGACCGCGGGAACGGCCAGGGCTGACTGGCCAGGTAGCCGACGTGGGTCACCCGCAGCCTCGCCTCCTCATCGACCTCGCGCACCACCGCCGCCTCCAGGGACTCGCCCGCTTCGACGAAGCCGGCCAACAGCGACATTCGACGCTCGGGCCACCCCACCGCGTGGGCGAGCAGGAGTCGGTCGGCGGGGTCGAGCAGCACCACGATCATGGCTGGGTCGGTGCGGGGGAAGACCTGCGCCCCACAGTCGTTGCACAACCGGACGAATCCGCCCTCGGCCACCGACGTCGTCCCCGAACACTTCTCGCAGCGAGGCTCGCGCCGGTGCCAGCCCAGCACGGCGGCGGCTGTGGCAACCACCTCCTCTTCGAGGTTGTGGAGCGTGCCCTCCCTCAGGGTGTGGATGGAGGAGGTGTCGGCGTCCACCCCGACCTCGACGGCGAACCACTCACGACCTCCACCCACCCCGAGGAAGACGTGTCGTTGGGGGTCGAACTCGCCCGTGGGTCGGCGCTCGAAGCCCCCGCGAAGGGCCCCCGAGGCGTCGATCCCCACCAGTCGCGAGGTCTCCTTCTGCCACAGGCCCACCAGGGCTCCATGGTCGGAGCGCAAGTCTGCTTGCCGGTCGAGCAGGACGCGGGTGCTACGAGGAATGCTGGCCACGCCCCGACCCTATCCGCCCGATCCGGACCCCCCGGCGGGTCCACTCGCCGCGGCCGACACCTCGTGCCCGTCACGAGGTGGTGCTGTCCTGGGAATCACGTCGGGCAGCCGTGATCAGCGACAGGATGCCTGCTTCGTCGAGGTGACGCTGCGACCAGTGCTCTCGTCCACTGCCCACGTAGACGAACCCCGCAGCAACCCGCTCGACGGGCAGCCCGTGGGCGCGAGCCCAAGCGAGCCGGTAGATGGCGAGTTGGTTCTCGTCCGCGGCGCCGCGCCCGGTCTTCCAGTCCACGAGCACAGCATCGGTGTGCTCATCGGTTCCCGGGTAGACGGCGTCGATCTGACCCCGCAGCTGCACGGCTCCGCCCTCTGCGGATCCGTCACCGACGGTGAGGACGAAGGGAACCTCGAGCGCCACGGGCGTGCGCTGCGCCCACGATGATGCCTCGAACGCCCGCTGCAGGGCCGCCAATCTGGCGGTGGTGGCGGGGTCACCGTCGTCGGTTGAGTCCTCGGGTTCAGGTTCGAGCAGCGATTGCTGGCCCAGTCGCGACTCCACCCAGGCGTGGAACTGCGTGCCGAGGCTCGCCGAGCGTGAGGCCGCAGCTGGCATCGGTCGAAGGATCCGCTTGAGGTACTCCGCCGGATCGGCTGCCAGCCGCATCGCCTGGGTGACGGACAGGGAGCCCGGCAGCGTCACCTGGTCACGGTCGGCGAGATCAGCCGCGCGCTCGTCCTCCAGGGCGGCCAGGGTCGCGTCCCACGACGCCAGCAGGTTCGCGTCCTCGGTGGACAGATCGGGCAACGGCGCGTCGGGGTCGGCGATCCTTCGCATCACCCGTTCGGCCGCGTCGATGCGCCGGCCGCGTTGTGCGTCGTCGACCGGAACCGGCCACGCGGTCGTCTCGGCCCCGCCCAGCATCGGGTTGACATCAGCCGTGGGGCCCGCGAGATGGTCGACGCGATCCTGCTCGATCGCCTGCGCGGCGACAGCAGTGAAGTAGCTGCTGGCCTCCTTGGGCTTGGCCTGGGCCGGTCGCCACACATGGCAGGTGGCCACCAGTTCCTCCCTGGCCCGGGTGACCCCCACGTAGGCGAGCCGATCCTCGGCCAGCCGGTTGGAGGCCCGCTGCGCCGCCGCGTAGTCATCGAGTGCCTGCTTGGTGAGGGACTCGGGCAACTGGTCGATCGAGTCGGCGTCACCGCGCAGCACGGCGGGGAGGGCGCTGGCCGTGGTCACCCAGTTGTCCGTGAGCCGGTCGGAGGGGAACGTCTTGTCGACCAACGCCGGCAGGTAGACGACCTCCCACTCCAGACCCTTGGCCCGGTGCACCGTGAGCAGCTTGACCGAGTCCCGGGCACTGGGAGTGGCCTGCTCCAGTCCCACACCGTGGTCGAGTTCCGCCTGGAACCAGGCCAGCAGGCCCGAGAGCGACGAGTCACCGTCGACGTCGACGTAGTCGGCGATGCAGTCGATGAACGCAGCCAGCTGGTCGGAGGCGCCGATGCGTCCACTGGTGTTGAGCTCGATGTCCAGGCCGAGCAGCGTGATCACCCGGCGCACCTGATCCAGCACGGGCTCGCTGGAGTGTCGGCGGAGTCGTGCCATCTCTGCCGCGAAGGCAGAGAACCGTTCCCGGGCCTGGGGCGAGTAGGGTCCCTCCCCCAGGTCGCCGGTGGCATCGAGCAGGCTGACCACATCGGTGGGGTCGGTGTCGGAGACGGCCTCGGCCAATTCGCCGAACAGGTCGGGCACCTCCTGCCCCGCGCCCTCGCGGTGGGTCAACTCACGGGCCCGGGCTCCGAGCAGCGCCAGGTCACGCGCACCGATCCGCCACCGTGGCCCCGTCAGCAGGCGCACGAGTTCGGGGTTCGCCGTGACGTCGTTGACCAGCCTGAGCGTCGCGACCACCTCGGCCACCTCGGGCAGGCCCAGCAGACCACCGAGGCCCACGATCTCGACGGGCACGTCTCGCCCGACCAGGGCCTGGTGCACATCACCCGAGTCGGCGTTCCTCCGCAGCAACACCGCGAAGTCCTTCCAGTCCAGGTCTGGCCGTTCCCGATGCAGCCGGACGATGTCGTCGGCGATGTGGGCAACCTCTTCCGGCCAGGTGTCGAAGCTTGCCACCCGCACCACCCCGCCGGGTCGATCATCGGGCGCGACGAGCGCGCCCGGCGTCTGCGCACCGCTGGGGTCGTGCTTGAGCAGCACCGGGTCGCCCCGCAGTGATCCGGCGATGTCGTTGGCGACCTCGAGGATGTGCGGCCCGGAGCGCCGGTTGACGGTGAGCTGGTAGGCAGCCGCGGGCTGCGAACCCGTGCCGGCCACGCGGGGGAACTCGCGATGGAAGGCGAGGATGTTGCTGGCCGCGGCGCCGCGCCATCCGTAGATGGCCTGGAAGGGGTCTCCCACCGCGGTGACGGGGTGGCCCAGCCCGTTGGCGGGGGTGTCGCCGGAGAAGAGCGCTCGCAGCAGCTGCGCCTGGGCCGACGAGGTGTCCTGGTACTCGTCCAGGAGCACGACCCGGAACTGTTCGCGCAGCACTCGTCCGACGTGGGGCACCTGGTCGGCCAACTGGGCAGCAACCGCCATCTGGTCGGCGAACTCGGTGACCCCCAGGGAGTTCTTGAGGCTTCGGTAGTCGTCGACCAGACCCAGCAGCTCGACCCGTTCCGCGGACGTGGCCGCTGCCTGCTCGATGGCCTTGTAGGGGTTTCCCCTCCAGCGGGGGGCCTCGTCGAGTCGGCGTTCGTGGACGAGGGCGTGCTCCCTGATCTGTTCCGCGGTGACCAGATGGGAGCTCATCATCGCCTCGAGACCGAGTACCCGCTCGGTGAGCGAGTCGGGGCGCAGTCTGGAGGCGTGCTGGAAGGGGCCCGGCGCCCGGTTCACGGCCCGCGAGGCCAACCGGTACCGAGCGGCGCCGGTGATCAGCGCCGAGGCATTCTCGACACCGATCCTGGAGCCGTGCTCGGTGACGAGTCGACCCGCGAACGAGTCATAGGTCATCACCACCTCCTCGCCCTGCTCGTCGACGCCGGCGGTGATCACCCCCGCCTTCAGCAGCGCGGCCCGCACTCGATGCCCCAGTTCGGCGGCGGCCTTGCGGGTGAACGTGAGGCCGAGCACCTGATCGGGACGAACCTGCCCCGTTCCCACGAGCCACACCACCCGCGCGGCCATCACCGTTGTCTTGCCCGACCCTGCCCCGGCGATCACCACGGCCGGCTCCAGGGGGGCGGTGATGGCACGCAGTTGCTGCGCCGAGAAGGGGATGCCCATGGCGTCGACGAGCTCGCCCGGGTCATGGAACGTGCGCATCATCGTCTCCCTGGCTGGATGGTGCCGCGCTCGTTCGTCCAGAGCGGGCACGAGCCCGCGTGGGAACAGAATCGGCACATGTCATTGGCCGTGGCCGGGTACTGCTCGGCTCGGACCGTGGCCGCAGCCCGGGCCAGCTTGTGCCGCACCCAGTTGTCGGCCGATCCGTCGTCGGGGGTGGTGGCCGTCCAGGGATGGTTCTGCAGTGATCCTTGGCGCAGTACGGTCGGACCGCCCGACGAGTCGGCCTTGCGCAGGTAGACCAGTTCGGCCCCGCCCACGTCCCTGTGCTCGGGGACGACCTCAGCAAAGCCCCCCTGCATGGCAGCCAGTTGGTAGACCCCGAGTTGGGCGTGCTCGTCCACCTGCTTCTGGTTGGGCACCATCCGCCCCGTCTTCAGGTCGACCACGTGCAGTCGTCCCTCGGCGTCGAGTTCGAGCCGGTCGACCTTGCCCACCAGTTCGACCCGGTCGAGGCTGTCACCGTCGGGGACGTCAACGACGACACGGAAGGGCACCTCGGTTCCCACCACGGTGCGGGTCGAGCGCGCATCCCAACGCGCGAACCGCTCCAGTGCTTCTTCCGCCACCACCCGTTCCGAGTGGGAGAGCCACGCGGCGTCGAAGGGGATGCGGTCCCACACCTCGTCGAGCCGCTCCATCAGCTCTCCGGCGCCGATCTGGGCGGCCGAGGCGTGTTCAGCCAGCACATGGATCACCGAGCCCAGGCTGGCCGCTGATCCCCGACTGGACTCGGCACGTGCGCGCCTGTCGAGGAACCAGCGCCGGGCGCAGCCGAGCAGGCTCTCGACCTCGGACGGGGTGAGCCGAACGGGGCGGGTCCGGTCGCTGGCCGGCGCGGCGGACTGGGTGTAGTCATGCATCCCCCACCACTGGTCGGGGTGGGCACCGCGGGCGCGGCCGAGTGAGGCGAGCTTGGCAGCGGCGTGCTCGCGCAGCCCCGGGGAGGCATGGGGATCCTCCACCGTGCGCCGCAGCTCGGCCACCAGGGCGGTCATCGTGAGGGGACGTCGAGGGCGGCCCACCACGCGCTGAGGCTCAGCACCCACCAGTTCGGCCAGGAACCGGGACGGCTGGTCCGCCTCACCCTCGACCCCGGTGCTGCAGGTGACCTCGACGCGGGTGCGCGCCCGGCTGACCGCCAACAGGAACAGTCGGCGTTCGTTGTTGACCCGCACCGAGAAGGGCTCGAGCCCGGTGACGCCGTGTTCGGTCAACTGGTTGGCGTCGAGGATCGTGCCCACCCGCCTGGTCGTCGGCCACTGGCCCTCCTGCACGCCCGCGACGACGACCACGTCGAAGCTCTCGCCCTTGACGCGATGGGCCGTGGTGAGCAGAACCCCCCGCGCTCGGGGCCCGGTCTCGCGGGCATGGTCTGCGGGGATGTCGTGGGCATCGATCTCGGCCACCAACGCACGCACCGCCCGTGCACCCACGAGGGAGGAATCACGGTTCGCGACATCGAACAAGGCCATCACGGCGTCGAGGTCGCGGTGAGCGGTGGCCGACCCGTCATCCTCGGCCAAGGCCTGACGCTCCAGTGCGGTGGGCCACCCAGTTCCTTCCCAGAGCGCCCACAGGGCCGCGGCGGAGCTCTCGTCGCGTCGCACGACCTCCGCCACGGACCGAAGCAGACGACCCAGCCTGCGCGCCGCGTCGACCTCCGGCGATGGACCCACGTGCGGGAGTTCGTCCGGGTGACTGACCAGAGCCGCGCGCCAGGCCTGCGACGACAACACGTCCACGTGCATGTCGTCCGCCTGGCTGCGCAGTTGACGACCCAGTCGCCGCAGGGCGAGTCCGTCGAGCCCACCCAGGGGTGACCTGAGCAGGGCGTCGACAACATCGGGGGCCAGATCCGGGCCGGCAGCCGCCTCCTGCTCGGCGCCGCCGCCACTGGCCGAGCAGAGCGCCAAGGCAGCCTCCAGTCCGTGCTGGAGGGCGCGCACAGCGGCGGACTCGTGCAGCGGCATGTCATCGGCGCCGAGTCGTACCGGCACCCCCTGCACCGCCAACGTGCGCGCCAGCAGCGGCAGCAGGCCTCGCCCGCTGCGGGTGATCACTGCCATCCCCTCCCACGGCACGCCGTCCTCGAGTCGGGCCCGGCGCAGGGTGTGGGCGATGTGCTCGGCCTCTGCGCCCAAGGAGTCGAAGACGCGGGCACGGACAGTTCCGGGGCGGACCGCAGTGGGTGGTTCGGCGGCCCGGGATGCGGGACGAAACGCCACCGGGCGTGGCAGCCTGGCCTCGATCCGGGTCACCGCGGCGGCAACCTCCGGCGCATTGCGGTGGTTGTGTTCAAGGATGAGGGTCGCCACCTGCCTGCCCGCTGCGCCGAACAGTTGCTCGAAGTCGGCCAGGACGCGGGCGTCCGCACCCCGGAACCCGAAGACGCTGGTGCCGGGGTCACCTGTGGCGAGGATCGGGATGGCGGCTCCGACCACCTCGACCAGCAGGGCAACTTGGGCTGGGTCGTGCTCGCCGAGGTCGTCGACCCAGACCCGGGAGATCGGGCGCCTGACCGCCGCCAGCGTGTCGTCGTCGAGCAAGGCCAGGCGAGCCCGGTGGACGATCTCGGCGTAGTCGAGCACCTGCTCGGAGTCGAGCACGTCGAGGTACTCCTCGAAGAACTCGGCCAGTGCCACCCACTCGGGACGATCGGTCTCGCGACCGAGTGCTGCCACCCGCTCGGGATCCAGTCCGAGTTGACGGACGCGTGAGATCGCCTGCCTCACCTCCCGGGCAAAGGCCAGGGTCCTGGATGCGTGGCGCAGGTGGGACGGCCAACCGGTGACATCGTGGCGGAGCAACAGCTCCCGGATGCGGAACTCGGCCTCGGGGGCCGTCAACAGACGTGCCCGCCCGCCCTCTCCGGACGGGTCGTCGTGACGCGACTCGGCCAGGTCTCGGATCGAGTGGGCCAGGGCGTGGACGGTCATCACCCGGGGGCGCAGGTGCGAACCCCCAAGGGTTCGGGCGATGGTGGCCCTCAGGGCCTGCGCCGCAGGGCGCGTCGGGGCGAGCACCAGACACTGTTCCAACGCCACACCCGACAGGACCGAGCGGCGCACCGACTCGACGACCAGGCTCGACTTCCCGGTGCCCGGGCCTCCGAGCACCAGAAGCGAGTCGGTGGTGGCGGCAGCCGAGAGGGCTGCGACCTGGGTGGGATCGGGCACCAGGGGCGCCGGCGCCTGCGGCAGGACCACCCTTCGCGGCCTCGTCGACGCCTGCCTGGTGCCGTCGCCACCGGCGACTGGGACGGCTGAGGGGGGCGTCGTTGGGGTCACAGGGACATCCAATCAGCCCGATCTGACAAATTCGTGGCCCTCCGGTGTGGGGGTTGGCCTCAGATTGTGCAAGAGTGGTCACACTGCAGCCAACGGAAAGACCGATGGCAGCAGGGGGCGGTAATGCATCCACCCCGATCGGTGCACGAGGAGATTTACATGGCACAGGGAACCGTCAAGTGGTTCGATGCCGGCAAGGGCTACGGTTTCATTGCGATCGATGGCGGAGGCGAGGACGTTTTCGTTCACTACTCTTCGATCGAGACCAAGGGATTCAAGACTCTCGAAGAAGGTCAGGCCGTCGAGTTCGAGGTGACGCAGGGCCAGAAGGGCCAGCAGGCTGAGAACGTTCGCGTGATCGGCTGATCACCCGTCTGGACTCCAGACTTCCCAACGGGGCCCGTCCACACGGACGGGCCCCGTTGTCTGTTCCCCCATCCCGTCGGGCCCCGTGCTGAGGCACCGAGGCCGCACCGCCGGCAGGGAGCCTGACCGCGTCACCCCACGACGGCTACGCTGCGGGAATGCCCGCCGAATCAGAGGGGCTGCGCACCGAGGTCGACGGCCACGTGCTCACCCTCACCAATCTCGACAAGGTCCTGTTCCCCGACGGCACCACCAAGGCCGAGCTGATCGACTACCACGTCGCTATCGCGCCGACGTTGCTGCCGCACCTGGCTGGGCGATGCATCACCCGGCTGCGTTTCCCCAACGGTGCCGATGCCGAGTCGTTCTACGAGAAGAACGCCCCGGCCGGCACCCCGGAGTGGGTGCACATCCAGCAGGTGCTGGCTGCCGGTTCACGGATCGACTACGTGGTCGCCGACGACGCCGCGACCTTGGTCTGGCTGGCCAACCTCGCGGCCATCGAACTGCACACCCCGCAGTGGCGGCTCGGCGACTCCCCCACCGGTGCGGGTGAACCGATCGGCTTCGACGGCGAGAACTCCGTACGGGCCACCACCCTGGTCGTCGACCTCGACCCGGGACCGGGCATCAGCGCACACCAGTTGGCGGCTGCGGCGATGATGGCGGCCACCGAACTCGCCGGGGAGGGGTTGGTTCCCTTCGTGAAGACCACCGGCTCGAAGGGCCTGCAGGTGATGGCGCCCATCGAACCGTCGGCCTGGCGGGAGGTGGTCGACCAGGTTCGGATCCTGGGTCTGCGCCTGGCCCGCGCCCGCCCCGACCTGTTCGTGATCACCATGAACAAGGCGGCCAGACCCGAGCGCATCTACGTCGACCACCTGCAGAACCGGGCCGACCGCAACACCATCAGCGTGTACTCGGCCCGCGGACGCGCCGAACCACGCGTGTCGACACCCCTGACCTGGGACGAGGTGGCGGCAGTCGGTCCCGGCGATGAGTTGCACTTCACGATCCGGGACGTCCCCGAGCGGGTGGCCACGCTGGGTGACGTGTGGGAACATCTGCTCGACCCCGAGGTCGCCGCACCGCTGCCCCGGTTCGTCGCACCCGAGCAGTGAAAGTCGGCCACCCCGGGGCCAGCGCGCCGGACGCCGTCGGACCCCGTTCGTGATGGACTGTGCCTCGTCCATCGCCCCTCGACTAATGGAGAGCAGACGATGTTCGACCAGTCCCCACCGCCAGAACACCAGGCCGACGAACCGACCCGGGTGTTGCAGCGTCCCCAGGAGGCGCCCGAGCGCACCCGACACGCCGAGGCCCCGGCCGCATGGGTCGGTGTCGCCACGGAGATCGGACGACGGCACCGCACCAACCAGGATGCCTACTCCGCCGGCGTGAGCGGTGACTGGGCTGCGCTGGTGGTCTGCGACGGTGTCTCGAGCTCCATCGGCGCTGAACGGGCCTCCCAGGTCGCGGCGACCACGGTCCGCAATGCCCTGCTCGACGCGGTCGGGCCCGACGCGGACCGGGACTGGGACGCCACCTTCGGTTCGGCCTACCAGGCGGCCCAGCGCGCGGTGCTGGCGCTGGGCGAGGACGGCTCACCCGTCGGCTCGTGCACCCTGGTCGCTGCCCTGGTGCACGGGCGTGAGATCCATCTCGGGAACATCGGCGACACCCGCGCCTACTGGGTGCCCGACGCCCCCACCCCGGGTGCGCCGGCACCTGCGACCGTGCAGTTGAGCGTGGACGACTCCTTGGCCCAGGCCCAGATCGAGCTGGGCTACAGCCGTGAGCAGGCCGAGTCGAGCCGCCAGGCCCACGCCATCACCCGCTGGATCGGACCCGACGCCCCGGAACTCAACCCGCGCATGAGGCACTTCCGCGCCGAGGCGCCGGGCATCCTGGTCGTCTGCTCGGACGGGCTGTGGAACTACGCCTCGGCGCCCGAGGCGATGGGTGACCTCGTCGGCCGGACCCTTGCCGAGGTCGGCGGCGGCCGAGTGGCCGCGGGGGCCAGCACGGACCTGCGCGACGTGGCCAGGACCCTCACCGAGTGGGCTTGTCAGCAAGGTGGACGGGACAACATCACCGTCGCCCTGGCTCACGTGGACTGACGGACATCAGGCGGCTCCGCCTTCGGCGCAACCGACCCCACGCGCTCCGATCCAACCCGACACACCGCTACGGTGGGTCCCGTGGAGATCAAGATCGGTATCAAGCACGTGTCCCGCGAGATTCAGCTCGAGTCGAAGTCGACGGCCGACGAGGTGCTGAAGGCGCTCTCCGACGCGCGCGACAACAACGGCCTGTTCACCCTCACCGACGACCGGGGCCGCACCATCGCCGTCCCGGCCGAGCAGGTGGGATACCTCGACCTCGGGATCGAGCAGTCTCGTCAGGTGGGTTTCGGCTCGGTCTGAACCGCCCGGCTCAGGGCTGGAGCCCCAGCTCCTCGAGGCGCGCCGCCGAGAGTTCGACGAGTCGTCCGACCAACTGACTGGTGGCTGCCACCTCGGCGGAGGACCCCGCCGGTTGTCCCGTGAGCAGGGCCGCGAGGGCCGATGCCCGGCCCGCCACGCGCTGGGTCTGGGCGCTGGCCTCACCGAGCATCCTGCGCGCGAACAGCGCCAACCGGCCGGCCACCTCGGGGTCTTCCTCGAGTACCCCTGACAGCTGATCTCGCGCCCAGCGTCCGGCCTCGGCATGGGCGACCCCCACGGCCCTCAGGTCGAGCCCGTCGATGGCCGAGCCATCCAGCAGGTCGAGCAGGTCAGTGGCCATGCCGGACGTGAGCACCGTCTTCACCAGCGCCTGTGGCCAGATGGATGTCGGCGTGTACTGGTGGAAGTTCTTCAGCGCCTCCGCCACCGTGCCGGCCAGCGGGGCCTGCTCGATGGACTCCAGCAGCCGGTCGACCGGTGCGAACTGCAGCAGCCCCAGGCGCGTCAACTGGGTACGGGACGACAGGTCTGGCGCGAGCCGCGCATCGGCGATGATCGTCTCGAAGGCATCCAGCTGGCCCAGCACGACAAGGGTCCGCAGGCTCGCCCGGCCGTCGTCGTCCTGGTTGGCCTCACCGGTCTGGGCTGTGGTGGTCTGGCTGCTGCTCACGCACCCACGGTAGCCATCACCACGCCCACAGCCCGTGAGGTCGGCGAACGTGTCGTGGGCGGGGTAGACTGAACAAGGTTGGGCAATCGTGTCCGACCCTGCAGCGTGCGCTGCGGAGCCATGGGAACACCACTGGGTGGACACCATGGTCTCCGCGCCCTCGTCCCCCCGGTGCCAGCGGCACCTCCGATCCGGATGAGCCCTGCAGCCCGATCGGCGCCTCCCGCGCCGCACAACGAAGGCACCACCCTGACTCTTCACATCGACGACAACGTCACCGACGAGAACCCCACCCCCGAGATCGAGCAGACCTTCGCCGACCTCGGCGTGCTGCCGGCCATCGAACAGTCCCTCGCCCAGGTGGGCATCACCCACCCGTTCGCCATTCAGCGCCTCGCGCTGCCCTTGGCGCTCGAGGGCGTGGACCTGATCGGTCAGGCCCGCACCGGAACCGGCAAGACCCTCGCCTTCGGCATCGCTGTTCTGCAGCGCGTCCTCATCGAGGGTGACGAGTTCTTCGACGAACTCGAGCACCCCGGCAAGCCGCAGGCCCTGGTGGTCACCCCCACCCGTGAGCTGACCGTCCAGGTGGCCCGCGACCTCGAGACGGGATCGACGATCCGCAAGGCCCGCGTCCTGACGGTCTACGGAGGCGTGGGCTACGAGCCTCAACTGGAGGCCCTCGAGCGCGGTGTCGACGTGGTCGTCGGCACCCCGGGCCGCCTCATCGACCTGGCCAACCGTGGCAAGCTCGACCTCTCGCACGTGCGCGTCGCGGTGCTGGACGAAGCCGACGAGATGCTCGACCTCGGCTTCCTGCCCGACGTCGAGCGACTGCTGGGCATGACCCCCAAGTCGCGCCAGACCATGTTGTTCTCGGCCACCATGCCCTCGGCGATCGTCTCGCTGGCTCGTACCTGGTTGCAGCGTCCCGTGAACGTGCGCGCCGAGGGACACGACGCCCAGGCCACGGTGCCCGACACCACCCAGTTCGTCTACCAGGCGCACGACCTCGACAAGCCCGAGGTGATCGGACGCATCCTGCAGTCGACCGGGGTCGAGAAGGTGATGATCTTCTGCCGCACCAAGCGTGCTGCGCAGCGGCTCACCGACGAATTGGTCGACCGGGGCTTCCCGGCTGCGCCCATCCACGGTGACCTCAACCAAGCCGCCCGCGAACGTGCCCTCAAGCGTTTCCGCGACGGAGCGGTGAGCGTCCTGGTCGCCACCGACGTCGCCGCCCGCGGTATCGACGTCACCGGAGTCAGCCACGTCATCAACAACGAGTGCCCCGACGACGACAAGACCTACGTGCACCGCATCGGCCGCACGGGTCGAGCCGGGAACAAGGGCGTGGCGGTGACCTTGGTCGACTGGGCCGACGTCACGCGCTGGAAGACGATCAACAAGTCGCTCTCCCTCGACTTCCCCGAGCCCGTCGAGACCTACTCGTCCAGCCCCCACCTGTTCACCGACCTGGACATCCCCGCCGGCACCAAGGGACGACTCATCCCGGCCAAGCCGCGTGAGGACCGTCCGGACCGTGACCGCGGCGGCCGCCATGATCGTCGCGGACGGGGCGAGCGCGGCTCCGAGAGCCAGCCCCGCCGCGAACGCCAGCCGAGGGAACGCCGCCGCAGCCGCAACGGCGAGACGGTCACCCCGGGGGGCGAGCAGGTGAGCGCCACGAACGTGTCAGAGTCCGAGAAGCCCGAGGGTGGCGCCCCGCGTCGCCGTCGCCGCCGTTCGCGCGGCGGTGCCGGGCCCAACTCGACTCCGGCCCAAGGTTCGACCCCCCAGAGTTCGACCCCCCAGCCTTCGACCACCCAGGGTCCGAACGACTGACGCCGATGACCGAGGACCTGGTCGAGCGGGTGCTCCGTGCCGTCGACCTGGTCCCCGCGGGCCGGGTTGTCAGCTACGGTGACATCGCCGCGCTGGTCGGCACCGGTCCGCGCAGGGTCGGCGCCATCATGAGCGCGTGGGGTTCGTCCGTGACGTGGTGGCGCGTCACCAGCGCCTCCGGTGACCTGCCACCCGACCTCGCGGTCGAGGCGAGCGCGCACTGGCGTGACGAGGGCATCACGATCAAGCCGAGCGGACGAGGTTGCCGGATCGGTGCCCACCGCGCCGATCTCGCACGGTGGGCTGACGCCTACGACGCCTCCTTCGGTGCCTCAGCTGGCGCCGAACTCCTCGAGCGAGATCACCGGACGGACCAGTCGCTCGACCGCGCCTGACGAGAAGGCCCGCTGCAGCACCCCTTTGGCGAGGACGTTGCCGAGTGCTCCCATGATCATGGCCGGGTCCAGCGACAGGTGCCGATGGGCGACGGTGCCCGAGCCGACCGCAACCGCGTCGTGGAAGCCGCCCGGCCCGTAGCATTCGAAGTTGGCCTCCAGTGCCTGCAGGGTAGCGATCGCCCCGGCCCGGTCATGCATCATCGCGAGGAACGCCGCGTGGGGCGTGACGACACCGTTGCCGTAGTGGGGGTCGGGATCGGTGGGTGTGCGGTCGGTGTGTTCCACATCGCTGAAGTAGCCGTCGGGCTTGAGCCCCAACGCGTCCACCCCCCATTCGGAGTACCCCCCGAAGGGGTTGCTGGCGGGCGAGAACCCCCAGTACCCGTACTCCTTCAGGCCATGGTCTCGTTGCACGGCCACGTGGTTGGCATGATTGCGCCCCCACGACAATGGAGCCCAGGTCTCCTCGGGCACGAAGACATTGGGCATGAGTTCCTCGAACATCGACCCACCCCAGCCGGGCACGGTGCGCCGTCCGAGGTAGTCGTGGGCACCCTCGAAGACGTCGACACCCAGATAGCTGCGCCACTGACCCACCGGGGTCATCTCGGGCCAGGTCCAGTCCGGGGGGAACGTTCGCCAGGCCTGGAAATACGCGGTGGCGGGGATCTGCTTCTTGGCGATGCCCAGATAGGTCGTGATGCGGGTCTCGGAGACGATGGTGTCGTAGTGGTGGTCGGCGGTGTACCAGACCGGGGTTCCCGCACCGATCAGGTCACGTGCCTCGGTCCGCGGAGGATGGGCCAGTCGGGTCGGCTCCTGCAGGTAGAAGCCGCCGTAGTTGAGGTAGGGCTTCCAGAAGGTGGGGTCGGAGAAGACGTCGAAGCGCATGCGGTCGAACATCTTCCCTGCCAGGGTGGCGTTGGCCTGGTCGGCATTCCGGACGACCAGCAGCGCCGCCCCCAGCCACGCGGCGTCAACGGACGACACGAACGGTTCGACGGGGTCCCCGCTGCCCGGCCACGCGGTCACGACGGATCCGTCGCGGGGGTCGTACCAGTTGAAGTACATGCCCGAGGCGGTGTGGTGCTCCATCCGCGACAGCGTGTCGAGCGTCTGGCGGACACGCCGACTGGCCTCGCCGGGGGTGATGATGCCGAGTTCGCGGGCGACGACGGCTGACCACAGGTAGCCGCCGATGTTGGTCGGCGACGTCACGGTGGCGGGTTCGGTCAGGTCGGCCTGGATCAGGTCTGTCACCAGGCCGGTGCGCGGATCGGCCATGGACGCGAGGCCATGCCAGGTGTCCCTGCCCCAGCGCATCAGCAGTTTTCGCTCCTGCTGGCTCTGGTTCGGGGCTGCGTGCGCAGGGGTCGGAGCCTTGGCGCCGAGGGCGCCGATGCCCACACCGACACCTCCTGCGAGCAGCGCCCTGCGGCCGAGTGCGGTGGGGGTGTGCTGGAACTGCTGTGACATCTGGTCCTCCGAAGTGCGTCGTCGAGCCCCGGTACGGGAGTGGTACCCGATCCGGTCACACTAACCGCCGGCGGCGCTGGAAGTCGGAGGTCGCGTGGACCCGCGGCGGCTGCCCCCGGGCTCAGAGCCCCTGGGCGAGGCGGTGGTAGGCCTGGTTCCAGCGCAGTTCCTGCTGGAACCCGCGCACGGTGGTCTGCTCGTCGATGACGACCAGTTCGGTGCGGGTGATCTCGGCGAAGATGCGGAAGATCTCCACGTCCACGGCAGTGCTCATCACGGTGTGGTGCGCGGCCCCCGCAGCGAGCCAGCAGGCAGCGGAGGTGGCGAGGTCGGGTGCGGGCTTCCAGACGGCTCGTCCGACCGGCAGCTTGGGGAGGTCGGGCGCCGACACGTTCTCGACGAGGTTGGCGGTCAGCCTGAAGCGGTCCCGCAGGTCGGTGAGCGCCACGACGATCGCCGGGCCCGGGTCGGCGGTGAAGACCAGGCGCACCGGGTCGTCCTTGCCGCCGATACCGAGCGGGTGCACCTCGAGGCGGGGCTTCGAGGTGGTGAGCGAGGGCGAGACCTCGAGCATGTGGGCGCCAAGGATGACCTCGTGTCCGGGCACCATGTCGTAGGTGTAGTCCTCCATCAGGCTCGCGCCGCCGGGCAGTCCTGTGCCCATCACGTTCGCGAGCCGGACGAGGATGGCCGTCTTCCAGTCACCCTCGGCTCCGAAACCGTAGCCCTCGGCCATCAACCGCTGCACGGCCAGGCCGGGCAGTTGCCTGAGCGCCCCCAGGTCTTCGAAGCTGGTGGTGAACGCGCCGAAGTCCCCGGCTTCGAGGAAACTGCGCAGACCGACCTCGATGGCGGCGCCGTCGCGCAGCGACTGGTGCCTCTCGGCTCCGGGCAGCAGTTCAGCGGCCACGTCGTAGCTGGCCACGTACTCCTCGACCAAGGCGTCGACCTGGGCATCGGTGGCGGCCGCCACGGCCTCGGCCAACTCGTTGACGCCCCAGGTGTTGACCTGCACCCCGAAGCGGAGTTCAGCCTCGGTCTTGTCGCCCTCGGTGACGGCCACGTAACGCATGTTGTCGCCGAACCGGGCCAGCTTGAGCGTGCGCAGGGCCTGGGCACCGGCGGCAGCGCGCTGCCAGTTCTCGACCTGGGCCAGCACTGCGGGATTGGACACGTGCCCGACCACGGTCGTCCGCGGGACACCGAGGCGAGTCTGGATGTAGCCGAACTCCCGGTCACCATGCGCCGCTTGGTTGAGGTTCATGAAGTCGAAGTCGATCTCGTCCCACGGCAAGGCCACGTTGGCCTGGGTGTGCAGGTGCAGCAGGGGTTTGCGCAGTGCGTCGAGCCCCGCGATCCACATCTTGGCGGGGCTGAACGTGTGCATCCAGGAGATCACCCCGATCACGGAGTCGTCTGCGTTCGCGTCGAGTGCGAGCCTGCGAATCGCATCGGTGTCGGTGAGCACCGGCTTCCACTCGACCCGGACGGGCAGTCCCGCCAGGCCCTCGGCAACCTGCCGGGACTGCTCAGCCACCTGCCGGAGCGTCTCGGGGCCGTAGAGGTGCTGGGATCCGGTGACGAACCAAACGGTGAGGCCGTGGAACGACGAGCTGAGTGCCATGGGGGCTCCTAGGTGGGGTGTCAGAGAGCCTTGACGGCGGCGGCCTCGACGGCCAGTCCGACGCGGTAGCGCTCGAGGTGGGCGGCGAACCCGGCCACATCGGCCGGATCGGGGTCGTGGGTGACGAGGGCAGCGTCGGCGAACACCTGGTCGTCGAGGAAGGTGGCGAGGTCGCGTCCCCCGTGGGCGAGAGCGTGCGCGGCCAACACGGCCATACCCCACGCTCCCCCTTCGGCAGCCGTCTCACCGACGCTCACGGGCACGTCGAGGGCACCGGCCAGGAATCTCTGGGCCACTCCGGCGGTACGGAACATTCCCCCGTGCGCGTACAGGGAGTCGAGCTGCACTCCTTCGTCGGTCAGCACGTGCATGCCGAGAGCGAGGGTGGAGAAGACGCCGTACAGCTGGGCACGGACCGTGTTGGCCAGGGTGAACGAGCTGTCGGGGGTGCGCACGAACAAGGGACGACCCTCCTCGAGCCCGGCGATCGGCTCACCCGCCAGCTGGTTGTAGGCGAGCAGGCCGCCGGCGTCGGGATCGCCCGCGAGCGCCTCACGGAAGAGCAGGTCGTAGACCGCGTCATCGTCGAGAGTGAGACCGGCAACCTCGGCGAATCGTCGGAACAGCCCGGCCCAGCTGGCCAGTTCGCTGGCCCCGTTGTTGCAGTGCACCATCGCAACCGGGTCGCCCGCCGGGGTGGTGACCAGGTCGATCTCCTGGTGCACCGTGGCCAAGGGGCGCTCGAGCACCACCATCGCGAAGATCGAGGTGCCCGCGCTCACGTTGCCGGTTCGGGGGGCAACGGCGTGGGTCGCCACCATGCCGGTGCCGGCATCGCCCTCGGGCGGGCACACCGGGGTGCCCTCGACGAGCACACCGGCACTGAGCGTCCCCTCGGGGTCGAGCAGTCGCAGCCCCTCCGCCGTCAGCGAGCCAGCCGGGTCACCGGCCTTCAGCACCCGCGGCAGCAGGTCACGCAGGGGCGGAACCCGCCCGGCAGCCAGGCGGTCGTAGCGCTCGACCAGCTCCGGGTCGTAGTCCAGGTGGTGGTCGGGGCTGGTGCCGTGGCCCGAGGAGATGGGGAACATACCCGAGGCGTCACCGACACCCAGCACCCGCTCCCCCGTCAGCTTCTCGTGCACGTACCCGGCCAGAGTGGTGATGTGGTGCAGCCGGGCCAGGTGCTGCTCGTCGTCCAGCACGGCCTGGTGCAGATGGGCGATCGACCATCGAAGCGGGATGTTGACCCCCAGCTCGCTCACCAGTTCTTCCGAGGCCCGAGCGGTGGTGGTGTTGCGCCAGGTGCGGAACGGCACCAGCAGCTCACCGGCGGAGTCGAAAGGGAGGTATCCGTGCATCATGGCCGAGATCCCGATGGCGTCGATGCGCATCCCTGCGATCGGGCCGAGGTCGGCGATGGCGGCCCGGATGCCGTTCCACACCTCGTCGAGGGAGTAGGTCCACATGCGATCGACGAACTGGTTCTCCCAGGCTTGGCTGCCGGCGGCCAACACGGTGGTCGGTTGGTCGGCGTCGACCAGGCAGGCCTTGATCCGGGTCGATCCCAGCTCGATGCCCAGGCAGGTGCGCTGTGAGCCGCTCGTGGAGGTGGTGCTCATCGACGTTCGTCCCCCTGCTGTCCGTAGACATTCTGGTAGCGGTCGTACAGACGATCGATGTCGGCCGGGTCGATCGGCACCAGGTCGCCTCCCTGCCGCGCGATGTGCACGGTCCTGGCGACATCCTCGAGCATGACGGCGGCCTTGACGGCGTCCTTGGCCGAACTGCCGATGGTGAAGGGCCCGTGGTTGCGCATCAGGACGGCCCGGGAGCGGTGACCCTTCAGGGTCTCGACGATGCCGCGCCCGATGGAGTCGTCACCGATGATCGCGAACGGTCCGACCGGGATGGGTCCCCCGAACTCGTCGGCCATGGCGGTGATCACGCAGGGAATCTCCTCGCCCCTGGCGGCCCACGCGACGGCGTAGGTCGAGTGCGTGTGCACGACCCCTCCGACCTCGGGCATCTGGCGGTAGACGTAGGCGTGGGCCGCAGTGTCGCTGGAGGGTTGACGCTCGGAGCCGGGCAGCCCGGGCACGGCTCGTCCGTCGAGGTCACAGACCACCATGTTCTCCGGCGCGAGGTCGTCATAGGAGACCCCGGACGGCTTGATCACGAACAAGTCGGTTCCGGGAACCCGTCCCGAGACATTGCCGCCGGTCCACACCACCAAGCCGGCTCGCACGAGTTCGGCGTGCAGGCGTGCGACGTCATTCCTGACGGCGTCGATCTGTCTGGTGTCCACGGTGATCACTCCACAAATGTATCGTTACAGATTGGTCCACGCCAGCGGCTCAGAGTGTCGCACCTCGCAACAGGGCCACCCCGTGGGCCGGCAGGTTCAGCCTGACCGCCCCACTCCCAGGAGCCACGCCGCGCGCCCGGTCGGACTGTCCGTCGACGGGCTCCACCAGCAGCCTCTCACCGGACCACAGCTCCACCAGCTGCGACCCCTCGCCTGTCCCCAGTCCCAGGTTGCCGAGGTCGAGCACCAGTTCGCGCCCCACGTCGGCCAGGTTGAAGCAGGCAGCCCATGCCACCGGCTGTCCCTCACGGATGCCCCGCGCCCCCCACAGGACGGTGTCACCCTCCCGGAAGAGTTCCCTGTTGTCGAGGGAGTCCAGCACGGCGAGCACCTCGTCGTTGGTGAACAGCGCGATGGTCTCGGGTCGGGTGCTGGGCAGGTCTCCTCCGATCATGAGTGGGGAGCGAGCCATCAGCCACAGGGTGAGCAGGCTGCGTCGCTCGTCCGGGGTCAGCAGGTCGTCGCGAGGCTCCCCACGTTCGGCCCGGATGCCGATCCGCCCGAGGGGCAGCATGTCGCCATCGGGCCACCCCTGCTCACCGGCGTGGGGGGCCCAACGGGCGAAGCGGGCGAAGTTGGCCTCGACATCGCCCCAGCGATCCCACAGGTCGTCGCAGATGCGCCACATGGTGGCGTGTTCCCGCAGGTGGTCGAGTCGGCTCAGCGACAGGTCCCTTCCCGGTGACAGACTCAACTGCATCTCCCGCCCGGTGCTGGCGATCGCGCGGGAGTAGGCCTCGATGTCGGCCGCCTGGTAGGGCCACAACATGTCGTCGGCCTTGATGAAGTCGACGCCCCACTCGGCGTAGAGGGCCAGGGTCGAGTCGTAGTAGTCCTGGGCGCCCGGGTGGGTGTGGTCGAGGCCGACCATGTCGGGATTCCACTCACACGAGTTGGTCTCGACCGCCACCTGCCGGGCGGTGTGTGGGGAACCGGCGATGGGTAGGTCTGCTGCAACGGCCAGGCGCGGGATGCCCCGCATCGTGTGGATGCCGAACTTCAGCCCGAGGGCGTGCACCCGGTCGGCGAGTGGACGAAAACCTGCCCCGCCAGCGCTGGAGGGGAATCGGCCCGGGTCCGGCACGAGTCTGCCGTTCCCGTCGAACTGCAGGGGTGCCTCGGGGTTGTACCCGTGCGAACGTGCCGTCGGATCCGACCAGTCGATGTCGACGACCACCGTGTCGAATCCGTGTGCCAGCAGGTGCTCGGCCATGAACCGGGCGTTGGCGAGCACCTCGTCCTCGGTGACGGTGGTGCCGTAGCAGTCCCAGCTGTTCCAGCCCATGGGTGGGCGAGGGGTCATCTCATCTCCTGGTGGATTCGCGTTGGACGAGGGTGACGTCGCCGATGAAGGTGCGGTAGTCGTCGGGGTCGCGACGGCCCTCGATGCGTTCGATCAGCATGTCGAGGGCCGCGTCGACCATGCCTTCGTGGTCGGGCCGGACGGCGCTGAGCGAGGGCGTGAGGAACTGGGCCAACGGTACGTCGTCGAAACCGACGACCAGGACGTCCTCGGGCACACTGAACCCCCGGTCGCGCAGGACCCTGATGGCCGAGACGGCGATCAGGTCGGTGGCGCAGACCAGGCCGTCGACGGGAGGTCGACCACCCTCGCTGCCGAGTTCGTCGAGCAGTCGGCTGGTCGACTCCAGACTTCCCTCGAAGGAGTAGTCGGCGTGGTGCACCCAGAGCGGGTTGACCGTGAGCCCGGCCCGCTCCATGGCCGTCAGGTATCCCTGCGCGCGCAGCGTCGACACGTCGATCTCGCCGGTGCCCACCTGCCCCCCGATGATCGCGATCCTCGTGCAGCCCTGATCGATCAGGTGCTGGGTGGCGAGGTCGGTGCCTCGCTCGTTCGCCATGGCGACGTGGTCGATGGGGATGCTGAAGGGACGCTCGCCGAAGACCACCAACGGGAAGTCGCCGCGCAGCAGGGTGGCATCGTCGTCGTGCAACTGCACCGAGCTCAGCATCACCCCGTCGTAGCTGCGCAGGCGTGAGCGGGTGATCGAGTCGAGTTCCCGGTCACGGCGCGCGCTGGTCTGTTCGACCACCAGCTCGTACCCCCGTGCGGAGGCGCGCTCGATCAGCAAGGTCGCAAGCAGCCCGAAATAGGGACGATCGATGTCGGGCACGGCGAGGCAGATCACTCCGGTACGCCCTTGGCGCAGGTTCCGGGCGGCGGTGTTGACGTGGTAGTCCAGTTCGGCGATCGCCGCCAGCACCTTCTGCCGGGTGGACTCACGCACGTGCGGGTGCCCGTTGATCACGTTCGAGACCGTCATCACCGAGACGCCCGCATGGCGAGCCACGTCCTGCATCGTGCCCATGGAGCTGCAACCTATCCGAGCCGCACGCGGACGGTCGCCACCGCGTGGGGCGGCAGCGTGAAGCTGACCCGGCCCCCGTCGACCCGAACGGCCAGGTCGGTGAGCGAGACGGCGTCGGGCTGGTCGAAGGTGTTGTGCGAGTCGGGGGCGTCTGAGCCCAGCAACTGGGCGCGGAGCAGCTCACCCACGCCACGAGGCAGTTCGAACTCGGCGGGCAGCTCGCGCCCCAGGGAGGTGTTCGCAGCGCTGATCGTCCAGTCGTCGCCCTTGCGGGAGACCGTCAGTTCGCCGTCAGGACCCAGCGCCCCCGACGGGGTGGGCACGTACTCGGCATCCTGGTGGTCGCGGTAGAGGTCGAACACGTGGTAGGTCGGAGTGGTGATCATCGAGGCGCCGTCGGTCAGGATCATCGACTGCAGCACATTGACCATCTGGGCGATGTTGGTCATGCGCACCCGGTCGGCGTGGCGGTGGAAGATGTTGAGGTTGATGGCCGCCACCATGGCGTCACGCTGGGTGTTCTGCTGGTACAGGAAGCCGGGGTTGGTGCCCTCCTCCACGTCGTACCAGGTTCCCCACTCGTCGATCACGAGGGCGACCCGCTTGTGGGGGTCGTGACGATCCATGATCCGGCTGTGGGCGGTGACCAACTCGTCCATCCGTCGGGTCTGCCTCAGGGTCTCGTACCACCCGTACTCGTCGAAACCGGTGGCGACCCCCTTCGCCGACCAGTCGGTGGTCGGGAGCGTGTAGTAGTGCAGGCTGAGGCCGTCCATGTGGCCGCCGGCCCGGGCCATCAACACCTCGGTCCACTCGTAGTCCTCGGCGTTGGGGCCGCAGGCGATCCGCGCCACCCGCTCGGGCCCGTACTGGCGCACATAGGTCTGGTACTGGCGGTACAGGTTGGCGTAGTGCAGGGGCAGCATGTTGCCACCGCAGCCCCATGACTCGTTGCCGACCCCGAACCACTCCAGCTTCCAGGGCTGTTCGCGTCCGTGGTGCTTGCGCAGTTCGGCCATCGGGGCGGTGGAGTCGAGGGTCATGTACTCGACCCAGTCGTGCATCTCGGCCACGGTGCCGCTCCCGACGTTGCCGCAGATGTAGGCCTCGGCGTCGAGCTGGTTGACCAGGTCGAAGTACTCATGGGTCCCGAACTCGTTGGGCTCGACCACCCCGCCCCAGTGGGTGTTGACCATTGGCTGCCGCTCGGGTCCGACCCCCTTCAGCCAGTGGTACTCGTCCGCGAAGCATCCGCCCGGCCAGCGCACGAGGGGCACCTGGATGTGTCGCAGCGCCTGCACCACATCGGTGCGGATGCCGTTCTTGTTGGCGATCTCGGAGTCGCGGCCGACCCAGATGCCCTCGTAGATGCAGCGGCCCAAGTGCTCGGCGAACTGGCCCTGGATGCGGCGATCCAGGGTGACGGGGGTGTCGGCAGGGGCGAGACGAATCATGCGGATGGTCCTTCGGCGGTGAAGTGTGCGGAGCCAGCTTGGCGCTGCCCGGCGGGGAACACGTTGTAACGATACAGAGCGGCTCCTGTAACGATACACAAGCGTCGCCCTCCCCGCACCCGTCCCCGGGCCATTCGGCGACTGGGACGATTCCCGGACACCCGTCCCGCCCGCCGTAGGCTGGAGTTCCGCCCTTGCTCGAGGAGTTCACCACGTCCAGCGCATCGACAGCACCCACCACCGGACCCCTGCGACGGTTCGGTGCCCTGCGCGATCGACACTCCAGGCCCTACCTGGTGACGGCCGGTCTGTCGATGATGGGTGACAACATCGAGCACGTGATCACCTACTGGGTGCTCTGGCAGGTCTTCCACTCCCCCGCACTGGTCGGCTTCCAGGTGATCAGTCACTGGCTGCCCTTCCTGACGCTGTCGGTCTGGTTCGGCTCGCTGGCCGAGCGGTTCGACTGCCGCCGGATCATCCAGGTGGCGCAGGGGCTGTTCGCCTTCGTCTCACTGGTGTGGGGGGTACTCTTCCTGACCGGCAGCCTGCAGATGTGGCAGGCCTGCGTGCTGCTGGTGCTGCACGGGTGCGCGGGGGCCCTGTGGGGCCCGGCCGAACAGTTGATGCTGCACGACTTCGCCGCTCCCTCCGAACTGCCGAGCGCGGTGCGGCTGAATGCCACCTTCAAGAGCTTGGGCATCCTGGCCGGCCCGGTGGTCGGGTCTGCTCTGCTCCTGGGTCTGGGGCAGTCCTGGGGCATCCTCGCCAACACGGTCTTCTACCTGCCGATGACCCTGCTCATGCTCCGGACCCCATTCACGGGGCACGTGCGCGACGGTTTCGTCCGCACCCGACGCCTCTCGATCCTCGACACCTTCTCGGTGCTGCGCACCGTTCGCGACGACAAGGTGCTGATCGGTCTGGTCACGCTGGGTGGCCTGGTCGCGGTGTGCGTGGGCACCTCCCTGCAGGTGGCCATGCCGTCACTGGGTGACCGTCTCGGGGCCGGGAGCGGCATCGGCTACGGCTTGCTGCTGTTCGCGAATGGTGCTGGCGGGGTGCTCGGCGGGGTGCTGCTCGAAGCGAGCGGCCGGATTCGTCCCACGCTGGCCTCGGCGGTGGTGGCCACGGTGCTGCTGGGCACCACGACGGTGGTGGTGGCCACCTCGCACTGGTTCGGCCTGACCGTGCTGGCCCTGTTCATCGGGGGCGTCGCCAGTCTCGCCGCCATGTCGATCGGCCAAGCAGTGGTTCAACTCAGGGCCCCCACCCACGAACGCGGACGAGTCGTGGGGGTCTACTCGATGATGGCGAACGGGCTGCGGACGGGCAACGGTGTCTCGCTGGCGCTGCTGGGGTCGGCCGTCGGGGTGATCGGGGCGGTGCTGGTGGGGGCCGTCGCCCTCGTGGTCGGGGCGGTCGCCATCGCGGCGCTCACCCGGATCGCGCGCTCACGCCCGGCCACCTGAGTGCGCGCCGGTAGCGCGTTCAGTAGCGCATCTGCATGGCGGTGAGCACGTCGTCGAGGGTCGCGTCGGCCACCTCGTTCGCGCGCCCATTGCCCTGGCGCAGCACCCCGAGCACATGGTCGGGAGCGGCGGCCAGTTCGAGGCGACGGGCCCGGATCGGTGCGAAGTACTCGTTCACGGCCTCGGTCACCAGCTTCTTCAGTCCGCCGCCGCCACCGTCGCCGATCTCGTCAGCGATCTCGATCGGGTCACGATCGGTGCACAGCGCCGCGAGCATCAGCAGGTTCGAGACCTCGGGACGATTCGCGGGGTCGTAGGTGATGGTCCGGTTCGAGTCGGTCACCGCACGCTTGATCAGCTTCGCCGTCTCGTCCGCGGTCATCCCGAGCTCGATGGTGTTGCCTCGCGACTTCGACATCTTCGAGCCGTCCATGCCCAGCAGCAGCGGCGACTTCGACAACAGGGCATCCGCCTGGGGGAACACCGGCTGGTCGGCCCTGGCTCGTCCGTAGCGCTCGTCGAAGCGGCGGGCGATCACCCGGGTGACCTCGATGTGGGGTAGCTGGTCCTTGCCGACCGGCACGACGTTGGCCTTGCAGAACAGGATGTCCGCCGCCTGGTGCACGGGGAAGGTGAGCATCAGGCCCGACATCGGCCGGTTGGAGCCGGCCATCTCGTCCTTGACGGTGGGGTTGCGCCTCAGCTCCGAGTCGGTGACCAGCGACAGGAACGGGAGCATCAACTGGTTCAACGCCGGCACCGCCGAGTGGGCGAAGATGGTCGACTTCTCGGGGTCGATGCCGATGGCCAAGTAGTCGGTCACGCAGTTGAGCACGTTGTCGGCGAGCTCGCCCACCCCATCGCGGTCGTAGATCACCTGGTAGTCAGCGATCAACACGAAGGTGTCCAGACCCAGGTTCTGCAGGCGCACCCGGTTCGCGAGCGATCCGAAGTAGTGGCCGATGTGCAGTCGTCCGGTCGGTCGGTCGCCGGTCAACATGCGGTAGCGGGCACCCTTGCCGGCTGCGAGGTCGGCCTCGATCTCGTCGCTGCGTCTCATGCTCGAAGCCAGGGAGGCGTCCGAGGTCGAGGCCTCGAGCGCGTCGCCGTCGGTCAGTTGGTCGGCCGGGGTCATCGCGGGGTCGGTCACGGGTGACCAACCTACACCTGCTCGACCTGACCCCCCCGCGCGGCACTGAGTCGACGCAGTTGCCCCAACGCGGTCTCCCGGGTGAGGTTGGCCCCCAACGGGAAGCCCACCTTTCCGGTCCCGTGGTGGTCGGACGATCCCGTGCGCACCAGACCGAGCCGGACGGCCAGATCCGACAGCAGCGACCTGGTGTCGGCGTCGTGGTCCTGGTGGTCGACCTCGATGCCGTCGAGCTGGTGGTCTCGCACCAGATCACTGATCACCTCGGCCGTGAGCACGGAGCGGGTGGATCGCGACCACGGATGGGCGATGACGGCCACTCCCCCAGCGGCGTGCAGCAGGTCGATGGCTCGTCCGAGCTCGCAGGAGTAGCGGTGCACATAGCCGGGCTTGTCGTCGGCGAGCCAGTCACGGAAGGCTTCGTCCCGGTCGGCGACGTAGCCCTTCGCCACCATCGCGTCAGCCACGTGAGGGCGTCCGATCGAAGGTGACGCCTTCGCGGCGGCCACGATCTCGGCCTCGGTCAGGGGCATCCCGAGTTCGGTGAGCCGGTCGGCCATGGCCTTCACCCGCCCGACCCGACCTTCCCGCAGCAAGGCGAGTTCGGCCAGCAGCGGACGGTTGCGCCGATCCATCCCGTAACCGAGCAGGTGCACGGAGACGCCGTCGAGTTGGGCACTCATCTCGACACCGGCTATCACGGTGAGCCCAGCCCGGCGGCCGGCCTCCTTGGCCTCGGGGACGCCGTCGAAGGTGTCGTGGTCGGTCAGCGCGATCGAATCGAGACCCGCGGCCAGGGCAGCGAGCACCAGCGCACTGGGGGTGTCGGTGCCATCCGAGACGGAGCTGTGGGTGTGCAGGTCGATGCGCATGAGCCCATCATGCCGAAGCAGTACCCACAGCCCGTCGGAGGAACCCCAGAAACCAGCCCCGCCGAAGTCCGGGGACAGTGACCGGGGTGCCCTGTGACCAGCGAGCCAGGATCAGCGCGAGGAGGAGCTGCGTCGGGGACGGAACGAACGGGAGGCGTCGGCGGCTGAACCGCCGGTGCCCGTGGTGACCCGCTGACCGCGCCCACCCTGCCCGCTACGGGCGGGCTGGCTGCTGCGGGATGACTGGCCGTTCCTGGAGTTCTGGGCGGACTGGGTCCCACGAGCCGACCGGCCACCACGGGTGCTCTGGCCACCACGACTGCTCTGCCCACCACGACTGCTCTGCCCACCGCGAGGGCTCTGTGCGCCACGCGCCGCAGTGGCCACAGGAGCCACCGGGGCCGGACGGACGTGAGCTGCGCGCACGCCGATGAGGTCGTTCACGGCCGCGTGGCCGACGGTCACGTGCACCGGTGCGGCGGTGATCTTGGCCCGGCGCATCAGCTGGCGCACCTCATCACGCTGTTCGGCGAGCGCGAGGGTCACCACCGTGCCGCTGTGACCGGCGCGAGCGGTTCGTCCCGAGCGGTGCAGGTAGGCCTTGTCCTCTGCCGGCGGGTCGACGTGCACGACCAGGTCCACGTCATCGACGTGGATACCGCGCGCGGCGATGTCGGTGGCCACCAGGACCTTGACCTCGCCGGACGAGAAGGCAGCCAGATTGCGCTCGCGGGCGTTCTGGCTGAGGTTGCCGTGCAGGTCGACAGCAGGCACGCCCGAGGCCGTGAGCTGCTTGGCGAGCTTCTTGGCGGTGTGCTTCGTCCGGGTGAACAGCACCCGGCGGGCCGTGCCCGAGGCCAGTTCGTGGACGATGTCACGCTTGGCGTCCAGGTCTCCCACGACGAAGAAGTGGTGGGTCATGGCCGCGACCGGGGACTGGGCGCTGTCGACCGAGTGGGTCACCGGCGCATGCAGGTAACGCTTGACGAGCTGGTCGACACCGTTGTCGAGGGTGGCCGAGAACAGCAACCTCTGTCCGCGCTGCGGTGTCTTGTCCATGATCCGCTTGACCCCGGGGAGGAAGCCGAGATCGGCCATGTGGTCGGCCTCGTCCAGCACCGTGATCTCGATGCCGTCAAGGGTCAGCGCACGCTGGCCGAGCAGGTCCTCGAGCCGACCCGGGCAGGCGATCACGATGTCGACGCCGGAGCGAAGGGCGCTGATCTGGCGCGCCGGCCCCACCCCACCGAAGATGGTGGTGGCGGTCAGACCAACGGCCTTGGCCAGAGGCTCGATGGTGGCGTTGATCTGGTTGGCCAGCTCACGGGTCGGGCAGAGCACCAGCGCCCGGGGGCGGCGGGACTGGCTGGCGGGGGCACCCGCGAGGCGGGTCACGATCGGCAGGGCGAACGCGAGCGTCTTGCCCGAGCCGGTGCGCCCACGACCGAGCACGTCCTTGCCGGCGACTGAGTCGGGCAGCGAGGCAGCCTGGATGGGGAAGGGCGTGGTGAGCCCCTGTCGGGTGAGCTCGGAGACGATGGCGCTGGGCAGCGCGAAATCAGAGAACGTGTGCACGGTTGTACACCTTTCAGGTCCGCCGATGGGCGTGCAGGCACGCGACGGCCAGGACCGATGAGGGAAATGGTCGGGTTCGCCGCATGAGACGGGCCCACGAGAAGGGCGCGCGTTGGGGACTCCACGACGTCGGTCGGGTCAGATGGACCCGCCTGTGGCAATTCTCCCACACGGGCAGGCCCAGTGGCGAACCGAGCTACCCGACGTTGACGGCGTCGAACATGCCGCGGACGAGCCTGAGGGCCACCGACAGACGGGGCAGGTCTGAGCCCCCGGTGGCCGCCTGCTTGAGCTGTTCGAGTCGTCGCTCCAGTTGCGGCACCCGCTCACCCCAGGCCTGCACCACCTCGGATGCGGTCTCTCGTCCGCTCCCCACCTGGAGGGCCTGGGCCGTCAGGTCGGTCTGCAGTTGCAGCAGTTCGTCCCGCATGGCCGAGCGGGCCTGCACGTCCCACTCACTCGATCGGGGCAGCCCCTCGATCAGTGGCAGCAGGTTGTCCAGGCCCAGCCGCTCCACCATCTCGACGAAGGTGGCCGCGGTCAGCTCGAGGTCATGGCCATCGCGTCGGCTCACCTCGATCATGGCCAGGGCCAGGTGCAGGTACTTGGCCTCGGCCGCGGTCTCAGCCAGCCCGCGGTCGACCCCCTGTCGCAGGTACCCCTCGAGTGCCTGGTCGCGCAGTCCCCGACTGCGGGCCGTCAGCAGGTCGGGCAGGGCTCGTGCCACCCGCTCGACCCGAGGGGTCAGCAGTTCGATCTCGGCCGCGATGTCGAGGGTCGATCGACGGTGCATGAGCAGCCACCGGGTGCCCCGTTCGACCAGCTTCCTCACACTGAGCCGCAGGTCGAGCTGCAGGGTCGGGTCCATCCCGGTCAGCACCAGCGCCGCCTCGTAGCGACCCGCCCCGAACACGCTGCGGGCCACCAACTGTGCCCGGATCACCTCGTCGGGTGTTCGTCCGGTCTCGGTCGCCAAGCGGTGACAGGCACTGATGCCCTGGGAGTTGACGAAGCGGTTGACGGCGACCGTGGTGATGATCTCGCGACGCAGGGCGTGGCGGTCGAACAGATCGCCGAACTGCTCACGCAGTCGCATGGGGAAGTAGGTGTGCAGGCGGTGCTGCAGGTACGGGTCGTCGGGCAGGTCCGATTCGAGGACGACTCGCTCCAACCAGATCTTCGACCATGCCATCAGGGTGCACAGTTCGGGGTTGCTGAGTGCCTCCCCCCGCTCGACGATGGCCTGCATGGCCGCCTGGTCCGGCAGCCCTTCGAGCTGCCGGTCGAGCCCCACCGCAGACTCCAGGTGCTGGATCAGCGACTCGTGCACCCAGCTCATGGCCGCGGCGCGCGAGCGCGCGTTGGCGAGCGCGACGTTCTGGTCGATGTTGTGGATGAGCACGAGGTCGGCGATCTCGTCGGTCATGGTGGGCAGCAGTTCGTCCCGCCCCGCTGGGTCGAGTCGGCCCGCCTCGACCGCATCCGACAACAGGATCTTGATGTTCACCTCGTGGTCGGAGGTGTCGACCCCCGCCGAGTTGTCGATGAAGTCGGTGTTGACCCGTCCACCCCCGCGGGCGTACTCGATCCGTCCCTTCTGCGTGAGCCCGAGATTGCCCCCCTCCCCGATCGCCCTGCAGCGCAACTCGGAACCGTTGACGCGGACGGCGTCGTTGGCGCGGTCCCCGACATCGGCGTGCGACTCGCTCTCGGCCTTCACATAGGTGCCGATGCCCCCGTTGAAGAGGAGGTCGACGGGTGCCTGCAGGATCGCGTGGATCAGCTCGGTGGGGGTGAGACTCGTGATCGCGGCGTCCAGGTCGAGCAGTTCGCACACCTCAGGGGTGACCGCGATGGCCTTGGCCTGTCGTGAGTGCACCCCTCCACCGGTGG
Organism: Aestuariimicrobium sp. T2.26MG-19.2B; assembly: GCF_950101875.1. Lineage (NCBI taxonomy): Bacteria > Bacillati > Actinomycetota > Actinomycetes > Propionibacteriales > Propionibacteriaceae > Aestuariimicrobium > Aestuariimicrobium sp. T2.26MG-19.2B. The sequence continues at coordinate 592,249 of NZ_CATNLW010000002.1, forward strand.
AGATGGCGGAGGGGTCGTAGTCGTCCCAACTCGACCGCGGCAGGTGGAAGAGCCGCTGACGCTCGGCGAAGCCGGCCGCGGCATCGGGGGTGGGGTCGAGGAAGATGTGTTGGTGGTTGAAGGCCGCCACCAGTCGGATGTGCTCGCTCAGCAGCATCCCGTTGCCGAAGACGTCTCCGGCCATGTCACCGATGCCCACGCAGCTGAAGTCCTGGGCCTGGGAATCGATGCCCAGTTCGGCCAGGTGCCGCTTGACCGACTCCCAGGCCCCACGGGCCGTGATGCCCATGGCCTTGTGGTCGTAACCCTTCGACCCGCCCGAGGCGAAGGCGTCACCCAGCCAGAATCCCCGCTCCAGCGCGATCTGGTTGGCCAGGTCGGAGAACGCCGCCGTGCCCTTGTCAGCCGCGACCACGAGGTAGGTGTCGTCGGCGTCGTGGCGCACCACGTGCTCGGGGTGCACGACCTCACCGGCGACGAGGTTGTCGGTGACGTCGAGCAAGGATCCGATGAAGATCCGATAACACTCCTCGCCCTCGGCCAACCAGGCCGCGCGGTCAGTCGCCGACGGCAACCGCCTGGGCAGGAAACCACCCTTGGCGCCCACCGGGACGATCACGGTGTTCTTGACCATCTGCGCCTTGACCAGGCCCAGCACCTCGGTGCGGAAGTCCTCGGGCCGGTCCGACCAGCGCAGTCCCCCGCGGGCCACCGAGCCGAACCGGAGATGGACGCCCTCGACCCGGGGGGAGTGCACGAAGATCTCGAATGCGGGCCGAGGTTTCGGCAGCAGCGAGAGACGCTCGGGGACGAGCTTCAGCGCCGTCGCCCTCGCCTGAGGCTGGAAGGCATTGGTGCGCACCGTCGCCTCGATCACCTGCAGGAAGGAACGCAGGATCCGGTCGGCGTCGAGGCTGGTGACCTCGTCGAGCTCACGCCCGAGGGCTCGGGACAGGGCGTCGACCTCACGGGTGCGTCGGTCGAACCCGTCGACGAAGACGGTGGGGTCGAACTTGGCGTCGAAGAGTTCCACCAGTGCGCGGGTGATGGCCGGGTGGTCGAGCAGGGTCTGCGAGATGTAGCTCTGCGAGTAGGAGATTCCCGCCTGCATCAGGTAGCGCGAGATCGTCCGGACGACGACCACCTGCCGCCAGGTGAGCCCCGAGGTGGCCACCAGCGCATTGAGCTGGTCGACATCCATGGCACCGCGGTGACAGGCCTCGAACGCGTCGAGCACCCGCTGACGGTCGGGCACGTCCCACCGCACCCCGGCCGGGTTGACCAGCCCGAAGTCGGCGATGCTCATGGTCCGGCCACGCAGGTCGACGGGGTAGGCGCGCTCGTCGACGATGGTCAGGCCCAGGCTGTTCCACAGTGGCATCGCGTGGGACAGGGTCATGGGTGGTCCGCCCACGAACACCTTGACCCGCAGGTCTGCCCGCTCGGCCTGGTCGGGGCGGTACATCACCAGGCGCATGTCATCGTCGTCCCTGAGCGAGTTCAACTCAGCCAGGTCGAACACCCCTTGGGCGGGGCTGTTGTGGTCCATGTACGCCGCGGAGAACTCCACTCCGCGTTGCGAACTGGGCAGCGCCTTGGCCTGTTCGAAGAAGCCGTCGGTCCAGTCGAGGCTCGATCGCGTGAGGTCCGACTGCAGGGCCGTCAGGTCCCAGTCCACGGCACCGGGCAGCGTGAGCGTGAAGAACAGTCGCGCCAACGCCGATTCCGAGACCTGGGTGCGGAAGTCGATGGCGGTGGCACCGGTGTGCCGCCGCAGCACATCCTGCATGGCCTCCCTGACCTGCGTGTTGTAGCGGTCGCGGGGCAGGAAGACGGTGATGTAGGCGAACCGCCCCCACGGGTCGGCCCGGACGAACGCCCTGACCTGTCGGCGCTCGCGCAACTCGGCGACCTCCCCGACCAGTTCTGCCAGTTGTTCGGGGCGGGACTGGAACACCTCGTCGCGGGGGTGGGTCGACATGGCTGCGATCACGGCCTTGCCGCGGTGACTGAGCGGGTCGGCGCCCAACAGTGACAACACCTGGTCCAGCTTGTCGCGCAGCATCGGGATGCGGGCGAGGTCCTCCGAGTACGCCTTGGAGGCAAGCATGCCGACCAGGCAGCGTTCCGCGACCAAGTGGCCGTCCTCGTCGAACGTGCGCACGGCGATGTAGTCGCGCAGTCCCGAGCGGTGGACGAGGCTGCGGGTCGAGTCCTTGGTGATCAGCCACGGACGTGGGTCACTGGTGGCGACCGTGGCGTGGAAGGCCATCGGTTCGCCGTCGCGGAGCACCCCCAGCCCGCTGCCCGGGACGGTGCGGAACTGCCCGTCGACCACCTCGTGGTCGCGGGCGCCCAGGAAGAAGAACCCGACCTCGGCGAACCAGTCCAGCGTGTCGGCGAACGCCTCGGTCTCGGTGTCGCCCCCGCGCATCCCGGCCGAGATGTCGCGCGCCCGGTCGGCCATGGCTCCCCAGTCGGCCACCGCCACGGCCAGGTGCTCGAAGGCCGTCTCGAGCCGCTCCTGCAGCCGACCCGCGGCCTCGTCGGAGTCGACCCCCAGCGGTGGCGCGGCCAGCACGGCCACCCATGACTCCACGATCGTCGTGTCGCCGTGCGTCACCGGGAGCGTCGGGTGGTACAGGTCGCGGATGGCCCAACCCAGCTCCGTCAGTGCCATCGCCACCGAGTCGACCCGGAACGGCCCGTCGTCACCGATCACCTGCACCAGCCAGGCTGCGCCCACGTCGACCCCGGCGTCCGGACGAGCCACCCGTACCCGATCCTCGCCCGGACGACGCCCGGCGGCCAGGTCGACCTGCGCTCCGCCGAGTGCCTCGAGGGTCGAGCGGTCGTCGGAGTGGTGGTCGTAGGCCAGACAGCCTTCGACCCAGGTCTCGCGGAGGTCGCGGGTGGTCGGGAGCGGGTGCGTCTGCACCATGGGTCACACGTCCTTGTGTGTAGTGGGCTGGGTGTCTCGCGGGGTGGGTGTCGTGGTTTGGGTGTGTCGGGGGTGTCGGGATCAGTCGGTGGTGACGAACCACTCCTCGTCGATCAGTCCGCCGAGGTCGGCGCGGGCGGCGGGGGTGCAGACCACGTACTCCAGGGCCTCGTCATCGTCCTCGCCGGCGAACCGCTCGGCGATCACGGCGACCTCGAAGCCGAGGGCGTCGATGCCCTCGGCCAGGCGGGCGGCTTCGTCCTCGTCGTCGAGGTGGATGCGGGTGACACTCACGTCAGCGGTCCTTCGGGTCGGCACCCATGTGCGGGTAGCGGTGATCGATGACGGGCACCAAGGTCTCCTTGATCGCCCGCGGACTCGCCCAGCGGGCGATGTTCCACAACGATCCTGCCTTGTCATTGGTGCCCGAGGCGCGAGCCCCACCGAAGGGCTGCTGACCGACGACGGCACCCGTGGGCTTGTCGTTCACGTAGAAGTTCCCGGCGGCCCGGCGCAGCCCGCGCTGAGCCTGCTCGATCGCGCGACGATCAGTCGCGAGCACGGCCCCGGTGAGGGCATACGAGGCGGTGCCGTCAACGACCTCGAGCATCTTCTCCCACTCACCGTCGGGGTAGACGTGCACGCCCAGGATGGGGCCGAAGTACTCCGTACGGAAGACCTCGTCGTAGGGGTCGTCGCCGGTGACGATGGTGGGCCGCACGAACCACCCCTGGGTGTCGTCCAGGGTGCCGCCCGCGACGATCTGGGTCGACGCGGTGCTCCGGGCGCGCGCGATCGCGTCGGACTGCTTGGCGAAGGACCGCTGGTCGATCACCGCCGAGGTGAAGTGACTGAGATCACGCACGTCGCCCACGGAGAGGGCTTCGGTGGTCTCGACCAGTTCGTCCCTGATCGAGCGCCACAGCGAGTCCGGTAGGTAGGCACGGGAGGCGGCTGAGCATTTCTGGCCGGAGTACTCGAAGGCCCCCCGCACCAGCGCGGTCACGGTCATCCGGGGGTCGGCGCTGGGGTGCGCGAGCACGAAGTCCTTGCCCCCGGTCTCCCCCACCAGTCGCGGGTAGGCGTGGTAGCCGGCGATGTTGCGGCCCACTTCTCCCCACAGGTGCTGGAAGGTCGCAGTCGAACCGGTGAAGTGGATGCCCGCCAGCCGTGGGTCGGAGAGGGCCACGGCGCTCACCTCGGGACCTCGCCCGGGCACGAGGCAGATCACTCCCTCCGGGAGCCCCGCAGCCTCGAACAGGTCCATCGTGACCTGGGCAGAGAACTGCTGGGTGAGCGACGGCTTCCAGACCACGACGTTGCCCATCAGGGCCGGGGCCGCCGGCAGGTTGGCCGCGATGGCCGTGAAGTTGAAGGGGCTGATGGCGTAGACGAATCCCTCGAGGGGCCGGTAGTCCATCCGGTTCCACACCCCGGACGAACTGGCAGGCTGCACCCCCGTGACCTGGCGGGCGTAGTCGACGTTGAAGCGCAGGAAGTCGATCAGTTCGCAGGCTGCATCGATCTCGGCCTGCTGCACGGTCTTGCCCTGCCCCACCATGGTTGCCGCATTCAGTCGGTCACGCCACGGCCCGGCCGCCAACTCGGCGGCGCGCAGGAAGATGGCCGCCCGCGCCTCGAGCCCGAGGTCGTCCCAGTCACGGGCGACCCGCTCACCCGCAGCCAGGGCTTCACGGACGTCGTCGGCGGTGGACAGTCCCACATTGCCCAGGACGTGATGGTGATCGGAGGGCATGGTGACCGCGACCCGCTCACCACCACCCGGGCGGCGTCCTCGGCCGAAGTGCCCGGTCAACTCGATGGGATCGGCCGAGGTGTAGGCCTCCAGTTGCGCCAGCAGCCCCGTCCGCTCGGGCGAACCCGGCGCGTAGCCCCGCACCGGCTCGTTCACAGGATGCGGGAACGACGACGACGTCTGCATGCCTGCAGTCTAGGCGTGAGCCCTGACACGGGCGCAAAAATCGCCACCCGCAGCCGGTCATGCCAGAAGTTGTACGCCCACGGGCGTCAGATCCGAGAAGATCCAGTCTCAGCCGGCCTTCGCCGGCTTCACCTTCTTCGCCTCGGCGGCGGCCGCCTCCCGCTTGGCCTTGGCCGCAGCCACGGAGGCCTTCAGAGCCGCCACCAGGTCGACCACCTCGGCAGGCTTCTGCTCGCCCTCGCCGGCCTCCTCGAGGGCCACGCCGCTGAGCTTGGACTGGACCACGGCGTCGAGGGCCTCGCGGTAGGAGTCGGAGAACTGGCTCGGGTCGAACTCCCCCTCCAACTCCTTGATGAACGACTGGGCCATCTTGACCTCGGCCGCGGAGGCCTTGACGTCACTGGGCGGCTCGGCGAAGGCCAGGTCGCGCAGTTCGTCGGGCCACAGCATGGTGTGCATGACCAGCACGTTGTCGCGCGGACGAATCAGCGCCAACGACTCGCGCTGGCGCAGGGCGACCTTCACCACGGCCGACTTCCCGGTGGCCTGCAGGGCGTCGCGCAACAGCACGTAGGGCTTTCCTCCGGGTCCGTCGGCCTCCAGGACATAGGTCTTCTCGAAGTAGGTCGGGTCGACGGCGGACGCGTCCACGAATTGCACGACCTCGACTGCCTTGGTCGAGGCCAATGGCAGGTCGTCGAAGTCCGACTTCTCCAGGATCGCCACCCGTCCGTCCGGGGCCTCGTATCCCTTGGCGATCTCCGCGAAGGGAACCTCCTTGCCACACTTCTCGCAGACGCGCTTGTACTTGATGCGGCCGCCGTCGGCGGGATGCACCTGGTGGAAGGAGATGTCCTTCGACTCGGTGGCACCGAACAGTCTGACCGGAATGGTGACCAACCCGAAAGAGATGGCGCCCTTCCACATGGAGCGAGGCATCAGTCCTCCAGTTCCTCGGCCGCGTGCCACAGCAGGGCCTGCGTGCCGATCAGTGCCTGCACCTCGTCGAGATGCCAGGCGTCGTCGATGCCGAGGCCGCGCGCTTCCTGTGCTGCGGTCCGCACCCGGGGGTCATCGGGCAGTTCCTCGCTGAACCAACTGACGATCTGCGCCCGGCGCAGTGCGTGCACCACAACTTCGCCGTTGCCGGTGTCGTCGGCATCGTCGACCTGGTCGGGGTTCACCTCGGCGCCCAGCACGAAGCGGGCTCCGTGCCGCGTCAGGGCGGCCACTGATGCGACCGACATCGCCGCGTACTCGGCCTCTTCGGGGTCGGTGATGTCGAAGGCCTCCATCAGGCTCTCGGTCGGCGCGTGGGCGGCCACGTCACCGCTGGCAGCGGACTGCCATGCGGATCGCTCGGTCGGTATGAACACCATCACTCCCGCCATGGATCCCCTCCTGTCGTCGGCTTCGTGTCCCCTTGCTGCGTCACGCTACCGTGAACGCCATGCCCGGTCGCCTGTTCGCTGCCCTGTTCCTCGTGGCCACCCTGACGCTCACGGCCTGCTCCTCCCCTCAGGCACCGGACTCCGTCACGGTCGACGTCACCATCAGGAACGGCTCGGTGACGCCCAACGGCACCACCGTTGACGTCGCCAAGGGCGGGTCCGTCACCGTCAATGTGACCTCCGACATGGCCGACGAGATCCACGTGCACGGCCTCGATCGGGAACTGCAGGTCAAGGCTGGTGTGCCGGCCAGCATGACCTTCACCGCCGACCAGGGCGGGGTGTTCGAGATGGAGTCGCACGAGCTCGACAAACTGGTCGTCAAGTTCGCCGTTCGCTCGTGAGCCCACTGCCCCTGCTCACATCGGCGCCGGGGGTCTGGGTCCCGTTGCACGGGGTCGGCACCCGCCAGGACCTGCCCTTGCCGTTCTCACTGGTGGTGGTCGGTGCCGTGGCGGTCCTGGTGGTCACCTTCGTGGTCGCGCTCCGCCTGTGGTCCCGACCGCGCTGGCAGACCGCCGCTGGCCTGCCGTTGCCCCGACTGACACGGCTCGTGGACCACCCCGCGGTGGTGTGGACCGGACGACTTGTCGTCCTGGCGGTGGCGGGGGTGGGACAGGTGGCGCTGTGGTTCGGTGCGGACCTCGATCGCAATCCCTTCCCGGGTCTGCTCTTCGTGTGGGTGTGGGTCGGGCTGGTGCCTGTGTCGCTGCTGCTCGGCGCGGTCTGGCGGCGGTTCAGCGTCGTCCGGCTGCTGATGGCCTGGCGTGGGACGCTGCGAGCGGACGAACCGCTGCCCCAGTGGGGCCTGTGGCCGGCGGCCCTGGCGCTGGTCGCCTTCGGGTACCTCGAGCTGGTGCAGCCCGACCGCACCCACCTGTCAGTGCTGCGCTGGTGGTTCCTGATCTGGCTGGTCTGGGTGGTGGGAGGGGCCCTGGCGTTCGGCGGCCGCTGGATCGCCTCCGCCGACCCGTTCGAGGCCTACGCGACGCTGGTGTCGAGGGTCTCTCCGTGGCAGCGGATCGACGGCGTCCTGCACGTGGTCAACCCGCTGCGGCACCTCGCCTCGTCAAGGCCACACCGGGGCACCTGGGCAGTCGGCGCGGCGCTCATCGGGGTGACCCTGTTCGACTCGCTGGGTTCCTCCACGGCTTGGGTGCAGACGGTCCAGTCGTCCGACCGGCCGCCACAACTGTGGTCCGGGCTGGGACTTCTGGTCCTGGTGGCAATCGCGGTGGGTCTCTACCTGCTGGGCGCCACCGCCCTCGAGACAACCACCCGGACGGGCGAAGGGGCGTCGGTCAATCGGCTGGGTGTCTCGCTGGTGCCGATCGCGGTCGGCTACACGTTCGCGCACTACGCCAGTTACCTCGTGCTCGAGGGGCAACGGGTGGCGGTCAACCTCTCGGACCCCCTGAGCCGTGGTCAGGACTGGTTCGGGACTGCAACCCTCGGAGTCGACGCCGGCCTGGTCGACCATCCGACCCTGATGGCCTGGAACCAGGTGATGGGCATAGTGCTCGGGCACGTCATGGCGGTACTGGTCGCCCACGACCTCGCGGTGCGCTGGCTGCCGACGGCGGGGACGGCGCGAGGTCAGCTGCCGTTGCTGGTGGTGATGGTGGCCTACACCTGCGGAGGGCTCCTGCTGCTGTTCGCCGGCTGAGCGAACACCCTCGATCCGCCCACTCCGCCGCCACCCGGGCATAGATTGTGTCCATGGAACTTCGTCGTTTCGGCCGCACCAATCACCAGTCCAGCGTGCTGGTCTATGGTGCCGCCGGTTTGTCAGCCGTCAGCCAGCAGGTCGCGGACGCGTCCCTGCAATCCGCCCTCGAGGCGGGCATCAACCACTTCGACACCGCCCACAACTACGGGGAGGCCGAGGACCGCATGGGCCCTTGGGTGCCGGGGGTGCGTGACCAGATCTTCCTGGCCACCAAGACCCAGCAGCGCACCAAGGACGCCGCGTGGGCCGAGATCAACCGTTCCCTCGAGCGGCTCGACACCGACCACGTCGACCTGCTGCAGCTCCACGCCGTCTGCAATGACGACGACCTCGCCGACATCTTCGCCGACGGGGGCCCGCTGCCCGCACTCGAGCGTGCACGCGAGGAGGGACTGATCCGTTTCATCGGCATCACCGGTCACACGGAGGCCGCACCGCGCATCCATGCCGAGGCCCTGCGCCGCTATGACTTCGACTCGGTGCTCACCCCGCTGAACCACCAGCTCTACTCCGAGCCGGAGTTCGCCGAGAACTTCCACACGCTGCTTGACCTGGTCGAGCAGAAGGACGTGGGACTGCGCACCATCAAGGCCGTGGCCCGCCGCCCGTGGGATGACCAGGAGCGCCGCTACGCCACGTGGTACGAACCCTTCGACACCCAGGATCTGGTCACGGCCGCCGTCTCGTGGGTGCTGGGCAAGTTCCCGACCATCACCGGCATCGCCACCGCCGGTGAATCCCGCCTGCTGCCCCTGGTCTACGAGGCCGAGGCGAACCGGATCAGCGTCGACGAGGCCGACTCCGTGTTGAGCCGCGTGGACGACTACCGGTCCATCTTCGTCTGAGGGACCCGCTCGACCCGCAGTCGACAGACAGCCCACCCGGGCAACACTTCACTCGTGGAGTGTTGTCCGGGTGTTGTCGTTCATGGGGAAGGGCTTCCCCCGTCGGGCGGCCTGCGGATTCAGTTGGGCCCATGACGACACTCACCCTGGTCCTCGATCCCGCGACCGCCACACCCCCCACTCCTCGGGGTCCGAGCTCGAATCGGACCACGCCCTCCGCACAGGAGTCGCCGCTGGGCGGCGAGCGGCGCGCCACCCAGTTGGTGGGTGTGCTCGCCCACCGTGCCCTCGAGGTGCTGCAGCTGCGGCGCCAGGCCAAGCACGTGCAGGCACTGTTCAGCGAGGAGTCGATGACCGTGCTGCGCGCGTGGTCGGGGGTGCCTGCCTGGGAGGGTGCCCGGATCGGCAGCGTGCGCGCCACGGTGCTCAACCACCGCCACGTCGAGGGATGCGTGCGGGTGGTCACCCAGGATCGCTCCGTGATGATCACCCTGCGGCTGGAGCGATCCCCGCGCGGATGGGCCTGCGCGAGGATCGACGTGCTCTGCAGCCGCGGCCACCTGGCACGGTGGGGAGTGGCAGCTGCCTGAGGATCAGGCCGCCGTGTTCCTCCCGTGGCAGGCCTTGAACTTCTTGCCCGACCCGCAGGGGCACTGCTGGTTGCGCCCGACGTTGGCGAAACCACCGGTGTTGCGGGCCGATGACGTGGAACTCTCCGCCTCACCCTGCTCGTCCGGAGCGGTGTAGGTGAGCTGGCGCTCGCGGGCGGGCTGCGACCCTGCCAGTCCCTTGGCACGCACCTTGGGACGACGGGACGATGCCTCCCGGGCAGCCCCTGGTTGCGCAGTGGAGGTCACACCCCGCACCTCGGCCAGGGCGTCGAACTCCACCTCCGCCTCGGGCACGTCGGCGTCATCGGTCTCGGACGTGACCAAGGTGCGGGGGTCGACTCCCGACTGCACGCCGACACCGCTCACCTCGCCGGTGACCTCCAGGTTGAACAGGTAGCCGACGACCTCCTCCATGAAGGCTTCCATCATCTGCTGGAACATGAGGCCACCCTCACGCTGGTACTCCACCAACGGGTCGCGTTGGGCCATGGCCCGCAGGCCGATGCCCTCGCGCAGGTAGTCCATCTCGTAGAGGTGCTCACGCCACTTGCGATCCAGCACCGTCAACATCACCTGGCGTTCGAGTTCGCGCATGGTGTCAGCTCCCAGCGACTCCTCACGGACGTCGTAGGCACGGCTGGCGTCCTCGACGAAGCGCTCGACCAGGGCAGACGCGTCATGTTCGTCGTCGATGTCATCGAAGGTGACGGTGACGGGATACAGCGTCTGCAGGTCGGTGATCAACTGCTCCAGGTCCCAGTCCTCGGGCAGTCCCTCGGTGCGCTGGCGGACGGCGGCCTCAACGACCCTCGACACGGTGTCGCGCAACTGCTGCTCCACGTCGGCGCCGTCGAGCACCTGTCGGCGGTCGCCGTAGATCGCGTGGCGCTGACGGTTCATCACGTCGTCGTACTTGAGGACGTTCTTGCGCATCTCGAAGTTCTGCGCCTCGACCTGCTTCTGGGCGCTCTCGATCGACTTGCCGACCCAGTTGGACTCGATGGGGACGTCATCGGGCACCTTCAGGGTGACCATGGCGCGCTCCATGGCGGGCCCGTTGAACAGCCTCATCAGGTCGTCGCCCAGCGACAGGTAGAACCTGCTCTCCCCCGGGTCACCCTGACGGCCGGACCGGCCGCGCAACTGGTTGTCGATGCGACGTGACTCGTGACGCTCGGAACCCACCACGTAGAGCCCACCCGCTTCGACGACCTCCTGGTGTTCGGCCGCGACCTGCTCCTCGAGCTCGGCCAGGGTGTCATCCCAGGCAGCCTCGTACTCCTCGGGGGTGGTGTGCGGGTCGAGCCCCCGCTCCCTCAGCACGAGGTCGGCCAGGAACTCGGGGTTGCCGCCGAGCATGATGTCGGTGCCACGTCCGGCCATGTTGGTGGCCACGGTGACAGCACCCTTGCGACCGGCCATCGAGACGATGGCGGCCTCAGACTCGTGGTGCTTGGCGTTCAGCACTTGGTGGGGCACACCGGCGGTACGCAGCCGCTTGGAGAGTTCCTCTGACTTCGCGACGGAGGCGGTACCGATCAGCACCGGCTGGCCCTTGGCATGTCGCTCGACGACGTCGGCGATGATGGCATCGAACTTGGCGTCCTCGGTGCGGTAGATCAGGTCCTTCTGGTCGACGCGGATCATGGGCATGTTGGTGGGGATGGGCACCACACCCAGCCCGTAGATCTTCTGGAACTCGCTCTCCTCGGTGAGAGCCGTACCGGTCATGCCAGCCAACTTGTCGTACATGCGGAAGAAGTTCTGCAGGGTGATCGTGGCCAGGGTCTGGTACTCGTCCTTGATCTCGACCCCCTCCTTCGCCTCGAGCGCCTGGTGCAGGCCTTCGTTGTAGCGGCGACCGGTGAGGGTTCGTCCGGTGTGCTCGTCGACGATCAGCACCTCGCCCTGCATCACGACGTAGTCCTTGTCGCGCTTGAACAACTCCTTGGCCTTGATGGCGTTGTTCAGGTAGCCGATCAGCGGGGTGTTGGCGGACTCGTACAGGTTGTGGATGCCGAGTCGGTCCTCGACGGTGCTGATGCCGGGGCCCAGCACCGAGACGGTGCGCTTCTTCTCGTCGACCTCGTAGTCACGATCCCGACGCAGGCGGGTGACCAGCGAGGCGAACTCGGGGTACCACTGGTGGTTGTCCTCGGCTGGCCCCGAGATGATCAGCGGGGTGCGGGCCTCGTCGATCAGGATGGAGTCGACCTCGTCGACGATGGCGTAGTGGTGACCGCGCTGCACCAGTTCCTCGGCCGACAGCGCCATGTTGTCGCGCAGGTAGTCGAAGCCGAACTCGTTGTTGGTGCCGTAGGTGATGTCGGCCTGGTAGGCGACGGCGCGCTCGGCCGGGGTCATCGAGGTGAGGATCGCGTCGGTGCGCAGCCCCAGCATGTGGTGCACGCGACCCATCTGCTCCGACTGGTAGCGCACCAGGTAGTCGTTGACCGTGACCACGTGCACGCCCTTGCCCGTCAGCGCGTTGAGGTAGGCGGGCAGGGTGCCCACGAGGGTCTTGCCCTCACCGGTCTTCATCTCCGCGATCCGTCCGTGGTGCAGGGCTGCACCGCCGATCAGCTGCACGTCGAAGTGGCGCTTGCCCAGCACCCGTTTGGACGCCTCACGCACCGTCGCGAAGGCCTCGGGCAGGATGCTGTCCAGTGACTCACCGTTGTCGATGCGCTGCTTGAACTCAGCGGTCATCCCTGACAACTCGTCGTCCGACATGTCCTCGAAGTCAGGCTCGATGGCGTTGACCTGGTCGGCGACCTTCGACAGCTTCTTGAGTTCCCTGCCACTGCCGGCATTCAGCAGTCGATCGATGAAGCTCACAGACGTCCTTTTCGCTTGACTCACTGGGGGCCGCCCCGCAGGGGGCGCACATATACCCGATCATGCTACCCGCCTCGCAGTGGCAGGCCCTCACAGCAGGGGTGCGAGCCGCCCTGCACCGTTGCCGCGCGGCTCGACCACCACCTGGTCCAGCCCCAGCCAGCCGGTCAGCTCGAGAAGTGCTTGGGCCAGTTCGGCGCTCGTGCGCACCGGATCCGCGTCGGCCTCCAGCCAGGTCGCCTTCACCTCGAGACGGGAAGCCGCCCGGTTGGCCTTGAGGTCGACCCGCGCACACAGCTGGTCGTCCAACAGGAAGGAATAGACGTAGTACCCGTGCACCCGCTGAGGCGCAGGCACATAGATCTCGATGCGGTACGGGTAGCCGAAGAGGGCCTCGATGCGGTCACGTTGGAACATCATCGAGTCGAACGGGCTGAGCAGGGCCCGGCCACTGGCCCGACGGGGGCGCTCTGCCTCGTGCCAGACCCAGGTGGGCCTGGTCTCCCAACCGCGCACCCTCACCGGCACGAACTGCCCCTCGCCCACCAACTGCTCGAAGGCCTGGGCGGTGACGGCGTCACGCCGCAGGTAGAAGTAGTCACTCACACAGGTGAGCGAGAACACCCCGAGCGCACGGCCAGCGCGGGCCAACAACTGGCGGCGCTGCTCGACCGGCGACCAGTCCTGGTGCAGGTGTTGCGGTGGCAGCACCCGCTCGATCAGGTCGTAGCGTCGTTCGAACTGGCTGTTGCGTCCTGCGGAGGAGACGGAGCCTGCCGAGAAGTCGTACTCGAGCACCTGCTTGACCGACGACCAGTTCCATCCCCAGCTCTCGCGGCTGCGCTCCTCCTCGTGGTCGATCTGGCGGGCCGTCAGTGGGCCGTGGTCGGAAATGGTCGACAGCACGTGGGCGGGCAGACCGGGGTGCGCCGTCTCGACCCTGGCCAAGGTGTCGGCGTACCTGGCCGCCATGGCCTCCATCCGGTGCCGCAGGGCCGGGGCCAGTGCCACGTCGATCAGACTGGCGGCGTGGCCCCAGTACTCGAAGAGCCGTCGCGGGGCCTTGCCGGCGGCCCGATCGAGCAGGGCCAGGTCGTAGGGCCCCAGCCTGGAGAAGAGCGGCAGGTAGTGGGCTCGCTGGACGACGTTGACCGTGTCGATCTGGAACTGCGCGACCCGTTCGATCTCGGTCTGCACGTGCCTCATGGTGACCGCGGGCGGACGTCGGTGCGAGACAAGGCCCTGGGCCGCCAGAGCCATCCGGCGGGCCAGGGCCAGGGTCAGGTCACTCATGGGCCCAACCTAACGGGCCCCACCGACATTCCCGAGGGGACAAACCTCGCGGTGACGGATCAACTGGCGTTCCTCACGTCCAGGTGGATCACCCCGTAGTCGTATCCCTTGCGCCGGTAGACCACACTGGGCCGACCCGACTCGGCATCGGAGTAGAGGAAGAAGTCGTGCCCGACCAACTCCATCTCGTCGAGCGCCTGTGCGAGCGTCAGCGGGGCCCCGCTGAACTCCTTCTCCTTCACCACCAGGGGGCCGTCACCGATCACGTCGAGTCCGGCGACGGTGTGGTGGCTGTCCGACCCGTTGACCTGGTGTTCTCCGTCCAGACCTTCCGACGAACCGGCCTCGATCAGGGGGGCACCGAAGTGATCCGCGGTCCGCAGCCCGTGGTGGTGGTGCTTGCGCCGATCCTGGGCCTTGCGAAGCTGGGTCTTGAGACGTTCCATGGCCTTGTCGAAGGCGGCCAGCTTGTCGTCGGCCAGTCCTTCCGCACGCACCACCGGACCCTTGCTCCGCAGGGTGATCTCGGCGATCACGTCCTGGTCGCGACCTCGGCGGGCCGGCTCGACGGTGAACTCCACCTCGACCCGCTGCACCCGGTCACGGAACCTCTCAACGGTGCTGATCCGTTCGACCACCTGCTCCTTCACGGTGTCGCTGACATTGCAGTGACGGCCCTGAACGACGATGTCCATCTCAATCTCCTATGTTTGCCTGGGTCCAGACATGACACAGGCACGAACCTGCGAGCAATCGAGGGCTGCAGGTCGTGCCATGCACCAACGTTACCGAGTCACCCAGCGGGTGTCTGCCGGGGCGTGCTTTGCGCGTGTCTGAGTTCGGACGAGGCCACTGTGGCCGCCCCAGAGACCGTCCAACCGGCCCTGGTCAGGGCGGTGGTGGCGGCCGTCAGGCTGGCTCCGGTCGTGATCACGTCGTCGACCAGGAGCACCCTGCCTGACCCGCTCTGGGCGCGCATGGCGGCGGCCATGTTCTGCCACCGCTCGGTTCGTCCGAGGTCGAACTGGTCGGAGCCGGATTGCCCCACCCGCAGCAGCGGCTCGTGGGACCATCCCAGGCGCCTTGCCACCGCTCGTGCCAACGCCCGGGCATGGTCGTGGCCGCGCTCGGCAACAGCCTTGGAGCGAGAGGGAACCGGGACGACCAGCATCGGCTCACACCAGCCGGCCAGCCCCACTCGCAGCGAGACGGCCTCGGCGAACGGCCGGGTGAGGCCCCAACCACCTTCGTCCTTCCACGCCTTCACCAGCGCCGGCACCGGTGGGCGGTAGCTGCACGCCGCCACCACGGGCCATCCCGGTGCCGGACCGACCAGGCGGAGGGGGGTGGGGCGGGCCAGGGCGGCCAGGCAGTAGCCGCAGGCGCCCCAGCCCGGACGACCGCACCCCGGGCAGGACGAGCCCAGGAAGAGGTCGGCGGTGGCGTCGAGCAGCGCGCGCACGCGTGGTTCCATCTCCTGATCATCACCCGTTCGAGTGGCCACCGCGGACCGCCTGTGGACAACTCGGGCGACGTGAGGACTCAGCCCGGGAGCACCGCACTGGTGACGCCGCCGACGACCAGCCGCCATCGGAACCTGTCCTCGAACCGCCAGACGCGGTTGTCATTGCCACGGATCACGGCCGTCACGCCCTGACGTCGAGGAGTGGCGGACAGCGACACCGGTTCGATGTCGCTGGCTGACGGGCCGAGCGCCTCGACCAGGGCGCCATCGGCCGAGACGCTCCACACCGAGGTGCGGGAGTCCTGGGCGGTGGGGCTCAGCACCACCAGGGTCGCGGGCTCGGCCCACCCCACGTCCCGGGGATTCTCGAGCCGCCCCGAAGTGGTGGTGACGGGCATCTCGAGCCAGCCGTCCACCGTGATGGTCTCGGTCCCCCGGAGCCTCACCAGACCGAGCACGCGGGTCTTGCCCGACTCGACGATCAGGGCCATCGTGGTGCGGTCCGGCGAGATGCGGAAGGCGCTCACCGTGCCCACGGGCAGATCCTTCACCAGGAAGCGGTGCACCTGTCCGTCCAAGGTCATCCGCAGCAGGGTTGGCTGCCCCTCGATCGTCCCGATGCTCCACACGGTGCCGTCGAGCATCACCTGGGGTCGACACAGTTGGGTGGCGGTCACGCGTCGGGTGGCCTGGTCCGAGCCGAACTGGGTGGTCCACACCTCGGTACGCGCGACGTTGACCACCACGACGGTGCCCAGGTCGGGGCCGACGTCGACGTTGCCGGGAACCCCGCCCCAGCTGCGTCCACCGAAGGCCCCACTGATCGGGGTGAACTCGGGGGAACCGCCCTCGACGATGCGCCCCACCACCTGGTCGCGGACGACCACCAGGTCTGACGCGGCGCGCTGCTCGACGGGCTGGTAGGAGTCGAAATCCGAGCGCCGGATGCGGGTCGGGTCGGAGGCCCGTGGGATCTGCCACACCTGGCCGCCCGCCTGTAGTCGCACCGCCTGCACCTGGTCGAACTCGGTCAAGGTGGTGACGATCTGTGCGGCCGCGCGGGTACGCGCCCCCTCGGAGAGCACGTTCAACTGCGTCGACAGGTTGACCAGGGCCAATCCGTCGGAATCGATGCTGACCGTCGTGCTGCCCTTGGCCTCCGCCGGGAGCGCGGTCCCCACCGCTTGACCCAGCCAGGTGCTGGGGCCGGCCAGCAGGGCGTCGAGGGCGCGGCTGGGGTTGGCCGCGGTGTCGGGCACGTGCACCAGTTGCGGTGCCAGCATCGAACTGTCGGCTGACAGGAACCAGATCGTGATCGGCGAGTAGTAGCGGGTGAACAGGGTGTGGGCCAGCAGCAATCCCTCGGGGGGGTTGCCGATTCGCCACTGCCCGCCCACCCGCTGCATCCCGAAGTCGTGCTGCAACGTGCCCTGACCGGGGACGAAACGACCCTGCCCGTCGACCTGCCCCACCAGGGGCGCCGTGATCACCGCCGACTTGTCGGTGGTGATCGGCGGATGGTCCTGGGGGTCGTAGATGACAGCACCGCTGTCGGGTTTCCAACTCTTGGCCGCACCCTCGGTGAGGTATTGGCGCGCCACCTGGTACCCCGGTGTCGGGGTGGCCATAGCCGTCAGGAACCCTGCGAGGATCACCTCGGTGTTGCCTCCGCGGGATGGCGGCAACGGAGCGATGTCGACCCCCTGCGAGTTCTGTTCCAGCGGTGTCTGGCTGATCCGGGTGACAGGTCCGGACGTGGCGATGGTGGCGCACCCGCTCGCGGCCAGGGCGACGGGGACGAGGGCGAACAGGTCCCGACGGCGGATCACGGGTGACCCACCTCGTGGGTGACGTTGCGTTCCACCAGGGTGAAGTCGGTGGGGGCCAACGGCAGGGGCGAACTGCGGAGCACCTGACCGTGCCGGCGCGGCAGCGTCAGCCGGAACTGGGCTCCTCGCTTGGGTCGTCCCCAGGCCGACAACCAACCCTCGTGCAGCATCGCGTCCTCCAGACTGATCGCCAGGCCCAGTCCCGTGCCACCCATGGTGCGGGTGCGGGAAGGATCGGCCCGCCAGAACCGGTGGAACACCTGCCGCGCCTGCGAGGCGAGGAAGCCGACGCCGTGGTCACGCACGACGATGGCGACGGCCTCGTCGTCCACCTTGACGGTGATATCGATGGGCAACTGTTCGGCGTGCTCGATCGCGTTGGTGATCAGGTTGCGCAGGATCCGCCGGATCCGCCGGGCGTCGACTTCGGCATAGGCCGTCCCCTCGGCGTGCAGACGCAGCTGGGTACCGGCCCTCTCGGCGAACGGTCGCTGGCTCTCGACCTCGGCGGTCACCAGAGCCACCAGGTCGACCTCGTCGAGGTTGAGCACCGCGGCCCCGGCATCGAACCGGCTGATCTCGAGCAGGTCTCCCAGCAGTCCCTCGAACCGATCCAGTTCGTCGTAGAGCAGTTCGGTGGTGCGTGCCACCGAGGGGTCGAAGTCCTCCCGACCGTCGTGCAGCAGTTCGGCGGCCATCTTCACCGTGGTGAGTGGGGTGCGCAGTTCGTGGGAGACGTCGGAGACGAACTGTTGCTGCACGCGCGACAGGTCCTCCAACTGCACGATCTGCTGCTGCAGTTCGGAGGCCATGTGGTTCATCGACGTGGCGAGACTGGCGAGGTCGTCGGTGCCCCGCACGGCCATCCGTTCGTCGAGGTGGCCGTCGGCCAGTCGTCCCGCGATGATGCTCGCTTGCCTGATCGGACGGACCACGTGCGCCGACACGAGGGCGGAGATGCCCAGCATGAGGGCCAGCAGCAGCGCTCCCGTGGTGATCAGGGCGCGTTGCATCACCTGGAGCACCTGCACCTCGTGGTTGAGGGGAAAGATGAAGTAGATGGGATAGGACTGCCCCGACACCGGGGCCTGCAACCGGGCGCCGACTGCGAGCCCCGGGATCGGGGCCACCCTGTCGTCGGACGAGATCACAGTGGTCGGTGTGACGAACATGCCGTCGGGGTCGGCGGCGACCGCGTCGACCAAGGACTGCGGAACCGAGTCGAGGGCGATACCGGGCGAGACGAATCCCGAGACGGGTCCCTGGATGACGATGTGGAACTGGCTGCCCGAACTGCCGGCCTCGTCCGCCAGTTGGTTGAGCCGCTCGTACAGGCTGGCGGTGCGCAGGTCGGTGTCACGCAACTGGCGCTGGATACGGTCCAGCGAGCTCGACGCCTCCGCGATCGCCGCACTCCGCTTGCCCGCCATCACGCCGTCGGTGGCCTGCCGCATGATCAGCCAGCCGCTCAGCAGCACCACGATGATGGAGCCGATCACGGTCGACGAGATCACCCGCAGCGGCAGGGACGACCACCACCACTGACCGATCGTGCGACGTCGCTGGTTCACTCGTCCTCGATGGGGTCCCCGGCCCGATACCCGACCCCTCTGACGGTGATCACGGTCTCGGGACGCTCGGGGTCGCGCTCGATCTTGCTGCGCAGGCGTTGCACGTGGACGTTGACCAGGCGGGTGTCGGCGGCGTGGCGGTAACCCCACACCTGCTCGAGCAGTTGCTCACGGCTGAACACCTGGGTGGGACGACGCGCCAGCGCCAGCAACAGGTCGAACTCCAGCGGGGTGAGCGAGATCAGGGCGCCCCGACGGGTGACGGTGTGTCGTTCGGTGTTGATGCGCAGGTCACCGATCCGCAGGATGGTGGGCACGCTGTCCTCGACCTCGAGCCGCCGCAGACGGGTGCGGATGCGAGCCACCAGTTCCTTGGCCCGGAACGGCTTGGAGACGTAGTCATCGGCGCCGGCCTCCAGCCCTGTCACCACGTCGGTCGTGTCGGACTTGGCGGTCAGCATCACGATCGGCACCCCGGACTCCTGCCGGATGTCACGGCAGATCTGCACCCCGTCACGGCCGGGCAACATGAGGTCGAGCAGCACCAGGTCGGGTTTGGTCTCGCGGAACATCTGCAGGGCCTTCGAGCCGTGTCCGCACCGCGCGGTGTCGAATCCCTCCTGACGCAGCACGATCTGCAGCATCTCGGCGAGCGCCGAATCGTCGTCCACCACCAGCACGCGCTGCCGCGTGCCACCGCGGGTCGGTTCGGCCACTGCGAATCCCTCCTCGGACGGGCATCGCCGCCCGGGCAATGCTTCATCACGACATGCTAACGCCCACCCCACAACGGGGAGGCTGGCAGGCGGGCTGCCGATGGACTCAGTTCTGGTCGGGGTCGTCGACCCAGGTCGACAGCAACCCGAGTTCACCGCCCTGACGGCGCAGCACACGTCGCCACAGGTTGCGTTGGTCGGAGCCGAACAGGTCGGTCTCGCGGGCCGGCACCCGGTACCAGTCACCGCGCAGCAGTTCACCCTCCAGCTGACCTGATTCCCAACCGGCGTAGCCCGCGAAGATGCGCAGGTTGGAGTAGGCGCCGGTGACGATCTCGGTGGGGGTGTCGAGGTGGAGCAGTCCCACGTCTCCCTGCACCCGTCTCCAGCCCGGGGGTTCCTCGGCGGGCTGGTTCAGGCGGGCGACGCAGATGGCACCGTTCGGCGAGACCGGGCCGCCCTGGAAGAGCAGTTGCGGGGGGCTGACCAGCGGCACCCACGAGGGCAGCACCTCGTCGAGATCGGCGTCGGCGAGCCGGTTGAGCACGACCCCGAGGGCACCGGACTCGTCCGCGTCGAGGAGGTAGACGACCGACTGTTCGAAGAAGCCGCCACTCTGCTCGGCGCTGGCCACCAAGAGTTCACCCGCTGTGGGTCGGTTGCCGCTGCTCACCCTTCCATCCTTGCACGGGCGAAACGGGGGCAGGGGCACCGGCGGCGCAGGTCCGGGAACCACAACGCCCTCGCCCCGCGCGGTGGCGGGAACGAGGGCGTGCAGCAGGGGTGGAGGTGGCGGGAATCGAACCCGCGTCCTCGAGAGATGAACCAGGACTTCTCCGGGCGCAGTCGTCATGACGTTCTACTTGGCTCCAGTGCTTCTGACGACAGATCACTGACAAGCCCAGTCGCAGTGAAGTCCCACCTCTCCCCTGCAACGCAGGAGAGGCAGCAAGCCTCCTTGATGAGGCCAGGATCCGGACGGAAGGCTACATCCGGTCTGACCCTTCGGTCACTGCTCAGGCAGCGAGAGCGAAGTCTGCGCGAGTGTTGTCGGCAGTTGTTGGTTTCCAGGGAACATTTACGAGTTGACCCCAGATTCTCGGCCCGCTTCTCCTGGGACTATCGTCCCAAGTCGAAACCAGTCACCCCCTGTTGAGTTGTGACGTCCGCTCCCCCGAGGGGGCTACGACCGCCGAAGAACCAGTGTACCCGGTTCAGCGACCCAGCTCACGCGGCTTTCCGCTGTCGTTGAGCAGCTTGATGGGGTTGATGCTGGTGAGGAACGTGTCGGAGTCCTCGCCGCTGGCCGCCTTGGCACCCCCGACCACCGTCACGATCAGCCAGGCCAGTCCGACGACAGCCGTCACCCAGCTGAGCGGATCGATGATCGCACCGACGATGATGGCCCCCACCATCGCGATCGACAGCGCAATCTGGGTGTTGAACGACTTGGCGGCCTCGCGATGGGCGAAGGTTCCGGGACTGGTGGCTGCGTAGGTGATGGCCGGACCGATGAAGCCCAGTGCGAGGGCCGAGAAGTGTGCGAAGCCGGCGGCTCCCTTGCCCGTGCGCCCGTCGCGGTGCTGGTTGAGCATCGGGGCGTAGGCGGGGTGGGCGCCCACCGCGGCGCTCGACAGGGGCACGCTGACGAGCCCGGCGAAGGCACGGTTGAGATCGGCGCGGGTGCGGGCCAGGAGGGCTTGACCGACCCGCTGGTCGAGCTCCTCGGCGGTGATGCGACCCTCGGCATAGGCGTTCTGCAGGTAGGCGAGGGCCCGGTCTCGTTGGGCCTCGGTCACCAGGAGGGAAAGGCTCGGGTGCTGGGACGCCGGAGGAAGGGCAGGGGCGGGCTGGATCATGCGACCATTCTTCCGCGCGGGCCGTTGGGCAGCGATCGGGCGCGACCCCGAATCACCCCGGATTGGGTACCTTCCACTACCCTCGTGGCCATGACTGAAAAGCCTGAAGTTGAGTTTCCCGAGGGTCCTGCCCCCACCGAACTGGTCATCACCGACCTGATCGAGGGCGAGGGCGACGAGGCCACTGCCGGCCAGACCGTGGCCGTGCACTACGTGGGGGTCTCGTACTCCACCGGCGAGGAGTTCGACTCCAGCTACGGCCGGGGCGAGCCCCTGTCGTTCCCCCTCGGCGCCGGCATGGTCATCCAGGGATGGGACCAAGGGGTCCAGGGGATGAAGGTGGGCGGACGTCGCCAGTTGGTGATCCCCGCACACCTGGCCTACGGCGACCGAGGCGCCGGTGGCGTCATCAAGCCGGGCGAGACCCTGATCTTCGTGTGCGACCTCGTCGGCGTCCGCTGACTGCGGACCGAGGCACCCCGACACGACCCGAACCACCCATACCCAGGCCGCCGGCCGGTTGACCGAAGGGCTCAGCCGCGCCGGCGGCGCTGCGCCAGCTCCCGTTCGACCTCGCGGTTGGCGTCGCGCTCGGCGATCGTCTGCCGCTTGTCCCACTCCTTTTTTCCGGTCGCCAGTGCCAACTCGACCTTGGCGTAGCCGTCGGAGAAGTAGATCGACAGCGGGACGATGGTTCGTCCCGAATGGTCGGTCTCCCGCGCCAACTTGTCGATCTCGCGGCGGTTCAGCAACAGCTTGCGGGTGCGCCTGGTCGCGTGGTTGGTCCATGTGCCGAAGGCGTACTCCGGGATGTGCGCGTTGCGCAGCCACGCCTCACCGTCATCGATGGTGGCGAACGCATCGGCCAGCGAGGCCCGCCCCTGACGCAGGGACTTCACCTCGGTACCGGTCAGCACCAGCCCAGCCTCGAACCGCTCCCCCACGTGGAAGTCGTGGAAGGCCTTCTTGTTCTGGGCGATGAGCTTGCGGCCCTTCTCGCGTGGCATGGGTGTCGTCCGATCTGGTGGGGTGCTGCGACCTCCCAGCATAGGCCGACGAGCATCACCCGCCCACCCAATTCGAGGGCCACTGCGTCCTCCGGCGCGGTCCGTGCGCGCCTTCACGCCCTCGGCGGGCTCAGCGGGAGGGCAGTGACCTGGCGGCAGTGACCCCGTGGTCAACGATGCGTTGCAGGTCCTCGTCGGTGGCCACGGCTTCTGGCAGCACCGCCAGCCAGCCCTTCATGGGACGACCCTTCATCTCCATCTCGGTGATGGCCACCCCGTCGATGATGCCCCCGCTGTCATCGGGGTCGGAACGCAGCATCACTCCCCCGGTCGACGAGGCCGCAACCGCCATGGTGCCGTTCACCATGAAGCCGACCCCACCGAACATCCTCTTCTCGCTCACGCCGTCGACTCCGGCCAGTGCGGCGCGGAGTCGATCGGCGATCACGGGATCGTAGGGCACGACCGAACACTCACTCAGTAGATGCTGGTCATGGCGTTGGTGACCTGGCCGTTGACCCAGACCATCAGGTGCAGGTGGCAGCCGGTCGAGTAACCGGTCGAGCCGACGTAGCCGATGATCTGGCCCTGCGACACGTGCTGGCCGACGCCCACCGTGTAGCGGATCGCGTGGTTGTAGCCGGTGGTGACATAGCGGCCGTTGACCAGGCCGTGGTCGATCATCAGGCGGTTGCCGTAACCGGCGTTGTAGTACCTCTCGGCGACCACTCCGGAGCGGGCCGCGCGGATGGGTGAGCCGCAGGCCGCCCCGAAGTCGGTGCCGTCGTGCAGCTTCCAGATGTGCAGCACCGGGTGCAGACGCATGCCGTACTGCGAGGTGATGGCTGCCCCCGACGGGTAGATCCAACCCTGCGAGGCAGTGGTGGTGCGGGTGGTGGTCCTGGTGGACGTCTTGCCGCCGCTCGTCCGGTTGGTCGAACGTGAGGTCTTCGACGAACTCTTGGCCTTGGCCGCTGCCGCCTTCGCGGCTGCCGCCCTGCGGCTGGCCTCGGCACGCTCGCGGGCCAGGCGGTCGCGCTCGGCCTTGGCTGCTGCTGCCTTCTGGGCGGCGATGCGCTGGGCGATCCGCTTGTCGACGGCCTCGCTCTCGGTCTGCAGTGCAACCTGCCGCTGCTGCTCGGCCTTCACCTGGGCGTCGGCGCTGGCCTTGGCCTTCTGGTTCTGCGCGTTGGCGGTGGCCACCTCTGCGGCGGCCTGGCTGGCAGCCCCCTGCAGCTGCTGCGAGGTCTTCAGACCAGCAGCCGCTTCGGCGCGCAACTTCGAGACCTTGGCCTCGACCTCGGTGGCCTTGGCCTCGGCGGCGTCCAACTTCAACTTCAGCGCGGTCAGGCGATCCATCTGGGCGCTGGTCGAGTCGAGGACGGTGGTCGACCACTGCACCTTCTGGTTCAGGTCGTCGATGGTGGTGTTCGAGAACAGCGAACCGAAGCCGGCCAGCGGGTTCTGCTGCTGCATCGTCTCGCGCACCCGGGCACCCGACTCGTGCTGCCAGACGGCGACGTCCCGCTGGGCACTGTCGGCCTCGTCCTGGGCGAGCTGCTGGGCGGCTTGGGCCACCTCGAGTTCGGCGGCCCGCTTCTGGTCGAGGGCCTGCGACTGCTCGAGACGGGACTGGGCCGCGGCCAGCTTGGCCTGCGCGTCTGCCAACGCC
This sequence comes from Aestuariimicrobium sp. T2.26MG-19.2B, assembly GCF_950101875.1. NCBI lineage: Bacteria > Bacillati > Actinomycetota > Actinomycetes > Propionibacteriales > Propionibacteriaceae > Aestuariimicrobium > Aestuariimicrobium sp. T2.26MG-19.2B. The sequence goes on from NZ_CATNLW010000002.1 coordinate 616,018, forward strand.
GCCTGCGACTGCGCCAGCGCCTGGGTGGCGGCGACGGCCTGGGCATTGGCCTCGTCGAGATCCTGCTTGTTCTGCGCGATGCGGGTCTGCACCGACTTCTTCTGGATGTCGAGCTGGTCGGCGGTGGCCAGCTGGACGCTGCCCAGACCCAGGCTCAGGGCCACGAGGGCGGCCAGACCGAATCGGGCGATTCGGCCCGCGCGGGAACCGCTACGGGCGGGGGGGAGGTCCCGAATCACAGCTGTACCCCTTCTCTGACACCGGCGTCAGACGCGCAGGTATCGCTTGGTTGCTATCAGCGTGGGGATGATAGACAGCCCAATGGCCGCCACCGCAACCCATCCGATCGCCCCATAGACGTCCGCACGGTCAATCCATCGTAAACTCGAAAGTGAGACTTGAGCGTTGCGGACGATCGCGAACTCGTGCAGACCGAGCAGTGTTCCGCTGGCCAAGGCCCAGCCGATGACCCCCGTGAGCAGGCTCTCGAGCAGGAACGGCATCATGATGTACCAGTTGCTCGCCCCCACCAGTCGCATGATCCCCAGCTCGCGGCGACGCGCGAAGGCGGCCATCCGGATCGTGTTGGCGATCTGCACCCACGCGGCCAGCAGTAGGAGTCCGGCCAGGGCGACGGTGCCCCACTTGAGCAGGTTCAGCGCCGAGAAGATCTTGTCGAGGATCAGGTGCTGGTCGACGACCGCCTGCACCCCCGGCATCACGCCGGCCTCGGCCACCACTCCCTTGTACTGCTCCGGGTTGACCAACTTCACCCGGAAGGAGTCCTGCATCTGGTCGACCGTGAGGGTGTCGAGCAGGGGTGAGTCCTTGAAGGTCTCGCGGAAGGCGTCGTAGGCCTGCTGCTTCGACTCGTAGTGCACCTGCTGCACCTCGGGGTTCTTCGTCAGCGCTGCCTGGATGGCGTCCTTCTGCGGCTGAGTGGCGTCCTGGCCCGGGTCACAGTTGCCCGATGACGAGTCCTTGACGCACAGGAAGACCGAGACCTCGATCTTGTCGTACCAGCGGTCCTTGGTGACGTCGACCTGTCGGTTGATCAGCAGTCCCATGCCGAACAGGGTCAGGCTCACGAAGATGGTCACCACGACGGCGGCGTTCATGGCCAGGTTGCGGCGCAGTCCGGACCACGTTTCGCGCAGCGTGTGTCGCATCGAATCTCTCTCGCTTTCGGGTGGGGCGCTCGTCACCGCTCAGGCGGTGCCGTAGACGCCCTTGCTCTGGTCGCGGATGACCTGGCCGGACTCCAACTCGATCACCCGTCGTCGCATCTGGTCGACGATGGTGGAGTCGTGGGTGGCCATGATCACCGTGGTGCCGGTCTTGTTGATGCGGTCGAGCAACTTCATGATGCCGACGCTGGTGGCCGGGTCGAGGTTGCCGGTCGGTTCGTCCGCGATCAGGATCTTCGGCTTGTTCACGTAGGCGCGGGCGATGGCCACCCGCTGCTGCTCACCGCCGGAGAGTTCCTCGGGCAGACGTGCACCCTTGCTCGCCAGGCCGACGGTGTCAAGTGTCTCGGGCACGACCTTCTTGATCTCCGAGGTCGGACGACCCAGCACCTGCAGGGCGAAGGCGACGTTCTCGTAGACGGTCTTGCCCGGGAGCAGCCGGAAGTCCTGGAAGACGGTTCCGATCTGGCGGCGCAGCCCCGGAACCTTCCATCCCGCGAGCCGGTTCAGGTCCTTGCCGAGGACGAACACCGTGCCCTTGGTGGGGCGGTACTCCCGCAGGATGAGCCGCAGGAAGGTCGACTTGCCCGACCCCGACTGGCCCACGAGGAAGACGAACTCCCCCTTCTCGATCTGCACGTTCACGCCGCGCAGAGCGGGCTTGGTGGATCCCTCGTACAGCTTGGTGACGTCCTCGAACGTGATCACACGGCATCCTTCGTCGGGGGACTTGGGGGGCATGGCGTCGCGGTGGACGACGCTGGAGGGTTTCCTGAGGGTTTCTCAGGCCGACTGCGACGAGTCTAGGTGCAGCCGCCGGAGCCGCAAGCTGCCACGCCCACGGCCCGACAATTCCCGACCCGGCTCAGTGCTCCTCGGCGCTGCGGCGCCACCGGATGCCGGCATCGATGAAGCCGTCGATGTCACCGTCGAAGACGGCGTCGGGATTGCCCACCTCGTGGTCGGTGCGCAGGTCCTTGACCATCTGATACGGGTGGAGCACGTAGGAACGCATCTGTGAACCCCACGAGTTGCCGGCGTCGCCCTTCAGCGCGTTCATCTCGGCTTCCCGCTCCTGCCGTGCACGCTCGAGCAGACGCGACTGCAGCACCCGCATCGCGGCCGCCTTGTTCTGCAGCTGCGACTTCTCGTTCTGACAGCTCACCACCAGTCCGGTGGGCAGGTGGGTCAGACGAACCGCCGAGTCCGTGGTGTTGACCGATTGGCCGCCGGGGCCGGACGAGCGGAAGACGTCGACCCGCACGTCGGCCTCGGGGATGTCGATGTGGTCGGTCTCCTCGGTGACGGGAAGCACCTCGACCCCGGCGAAGGAGGTCTGGCGTCGTCCCTGGTTGTCGAAGGGAGAGATCCGCACGAGACGGTGCGTCCCCTGCTCGACCGACAGGGTTCCGTAGGCGAAGGGGGCCTTGACCGTGAAGGTGGCGGACTTGATACCGGCCTCCTCCGCGTAGGAGATGTCATAGACCTCGAAGGGGTAGCTGTGTCGCTCGGCCCAGCGGGTGTACATGCGCAGCAACATCTGCGCGAAGTCGGCGGCATCGATGCCGCCCGCCTCGGACCGGATGGTGACGACCGCCTCGCGGGAGTCGTAGTCACCCGACAGCAGGGTGCGCACCTCGAGGGCCTCGATCGACTTCGCCAGGGACGAGACCTCCGTCTCGACCTCGTGCACCGAGTCGGAGTCGCCCTCGTCGGAAGCCATCTCGAGCAGCAGTTCGGCATCGTCCAGTCGCTGGCGGAGCTTCTCGACCCGCTGCACCTCGCCCTGCAGGCTCGACAGGCGGGAGGTCACCTTCTGGGCGTTCTCCTGGTCGTTCCACAGGTCGGGAGCGGCCACCTGTTCCTCGAGGTCTGCGATCTCCTTCTTCTTCGACGCAGGGTCGAGCACTGCCTCGATCGAGTCGAGGGAGTGTCGAAGGGTCGAGATGGTCTCGGTCAGATCAGCAAGTGCCACGAGAGGTCACTCTACCGCTGACCACCGCCGCTCCGACCCCATCGATGCACCCGCAGCACCTGACGTCCACGACCAGACATGCGAGGGTTCGCCGCCGGACGGATCGGTACAGTCACGACCATGACAGACGCCGTGCATCCCAAACTGGCCGACATGCTCGACGAGGTGGCCAGTCGTAACCACGGGGAGCCGGAGTTCCTCCAGGCTGTCGGCGAGGTGATGCGTTCACTGACGCCGCTGGTGACCCGCCGACCCGACTACGCCCAGTGGTCGGTGCTGCAGCGCATGGTCGAGCCGGAGCGCCAGATCATCTTCCGGGTGCCGTGGATGACCGATTCCGGTGAGGTGCGGGTCAACCGCGGTTTCCGGGTCGAGTTCAGTTCCGTGCTCGGCCCCTACAAGGGCGGCCTGCGGTTCCACCCGAGCGTCAACCTGTCGATCGTGAAGTTCCTCGGCTTCGAGCAGGTCTACAAGAACTCCCTGACCGGGCTGCCGTTGGGGGGCGGCAAGGGTGGTTCGGACTTCGACCCGAAGGGCCGCAGCGAGACCGAGATCATGCGCTTCTGCCAGTCGTTCATGACCGAGTTGTACCGCCACCTGGGCGAGCACACCGACGTGCCGGCAGGTGACATCGGGGTCGGTGGCCGCGAGATCGGCTACCTGTTCGGGCAGTACAAGCGCATCACCAACCGTTTCGAGGCCGGGGTGCTCACCGGCAAGGGCATCAGCTGGGGCGGTTCCCTCGTCCGTACCGAGGCGACCGGGTACGGCACCGTCTTCTTCGTGGAGCAGATGCTCGCCCAGCGCGGCCAAGACCTCGAAGGACGACGCTGCGTCGTCTCCGGGTCGGGCAACGTGGCCGTCTACGCCGTCGAGAAGCTCCAGCAGTTGGGGGCGACCGTGGTGGCGTGCTCGGACTCGTCCGGCTTCGTCGTCGACGAGCAGGGGGTGGACCTCGCCCTGCTCAAGCAGGTGAAGGAGGTCGACCGAGCCCGCCTGAGCGCTTACGCCGACGCCCGACCCGGCGCCACCTTCAACGAGTCCGGGTCCATCTGGGACGTGCCCTGCGAGATCGCACTGCCCTGCGCCACCCAGAACGAACTCGACGAGACCCACGCCGCCACCCTGATCAGGAACGGGGTGCGGCTGGTGGCCGAGGGCGCCAACATGCCCACCACCATCGCCGGCGCTGACCTGTTCCAGCAGGCGGGTGTGCTGTACGCGCCGGGCAAGGCCTCCAACGCCGGTGGGGTTGCCACCAGCGGGCTCGAGATGCAGCAGAACGCCAGCCGCGACGCGTGGCACTTCGACGCCACCGAGAGGCGCCTGAAGGCGATCATGACCGACATCCACGCGACCTGCCTCGAGACCGCCGACGAGTACGGGCACCCAGGCGACTACGTCGTGGGGGCCAATCTCGCCGGTTACGTCAAGGTCGCTGACGCGATGCTCGCCCAGGGCGTGGTCTGAGCACCACCGTCCCGAAGGCTGGGGCCGGGGCGTCCGACTCCGTCGGCACACCGCTAGGGCCCCAGCAGCTCACCGGCTCCCAGTCGTCCACGTCGCGCAGCAGCAGGCCGTCGACGGTGGACCCGTTCAGCACGAGCACCTCGTCGACGTCGAGGTCGGTGAGGTTGACCAGTTCGGGCCGCCACACGGCGACCACGGCCCGCCGGTCGTGGACGGCTCGGGCGTGGGTGTAGCCCAGTTCCGAACCCTGCACCGAGAGCCGTCCGAACAACGCCACCTCGCGCCAGTCGCGCCACAGCCGCAGTTGGTGGGCGAGCGTCTTGCGCTGCTCGTCGTCGAGGGTGGCCAGCGGCATCGACACCTGGGGCACGGAGAAGAAGGTGCTCTGGAACTGCTGGGCGACCGCGACCGCCCCGCCGTCCCTCGCCCACATCAGCGGGTCCGCGTGAACCGCCACCTCGCGGACGAACAGACGCAGGTCGAGCGAGCCCTGCCGGTTGACCACCGCATCCGCCGGGCAGTCACCCACCCGGATGCAGTTCCCGTAGGCCGTGATGGCCGGTGAGACGTAGGGCTGTCGGAACTCGATGATCGGCTCGGCGAGACCCGCCTCCGCCAACCGGGAGCGCACCTGCCCCAGCATCATCCGCATCGCCTCGCCCACGTCGGCGACAAAGCCTTCACCCGGGTTGTCGACGACCTCACCGGCGTAGACCATCGCGTTGTTGAGGAAGTCGATCTTGAGGCCGGCGACGCCGTAGTCGGTGACGATCCGGGCGCAGGTGGAGGCGACGAACTCGCGGACGGGTGCGTGGCGGGGGTCGAGGATCCACATCCGGTTCCGCTCGTCGCCCTTCGGGGCGTACTGGCCCAACTGCGACACCATCGGGCTGTCCATGCCGAGCAGGAGCGGAGCGATCCACAGCACGGTGTCGACCTCGAGGCCCCGCAGTTCATCGACGGTGGCCCGCAGGTCGGGGAACTTGTCGGTGTCAGGGATCCACTCCCCGCAGCGGCCGTAGCCACGGCCGTGACCGCCGACCTGCCAACCGTCGTCCACGAACAGGCTGCGACAGCCCAGTTCGGCGGCCATCCGGCCCTCGGCCACGACATTGTCGTGGTTGACGTCCTGGGTATAGGTGTACCAGGTCGAGAAGACCGGTTCGGTGGCCGCCCGAGGCAGCGGCAGCGCCGTGATCTGGTTGACCTCACCCAGCCAGGCCGACAGCTCACCGACCACCTCGCCGAGAGGGGCGGGCGCATCCGTGGTCGCCACGCGCACCACGCGGTCACCGGATTCGGCCGCCGCGTGCAGCGACAACCTGACCGACTTGTGCTCCTCGCTCACTCCCCCACTGATGCTGATCTCGCCGACCACCTCGGAGCAGGCCAGCCCCCACAGGGCGATCCCCTCCGCGTCGTGCAGCACCACCACGGGCGCGGACTGGACCAAGCTGGTGGTCGTCCGGTTCGCCCAGTCGGGGGGCAGGGTGCGATGGCCGCGGGCCTCGGGGGTCCACAGACCCACCCCGGCCCCCAACGGGAACTCCAGTTCCAGGTCGAAGGAATCGTGGGCCGCGACCGCATGGTCGGTGATGGTGACTGGCACCAGCCCAGCCTAGTGAGCGACGGCCGGGGCGCGGGCAGGTTCTGCAGGCATGGCGCAGGGTGGACATGGACGATTCGCCGACTGACGGCTGGTCGGTGCACCCCTCGGACCCCCGAAGGGAGTCTCGCGGGTCGTACTCAGTTCTGGATGGGCCTCGTGCGGTCGGTGAAGAGGGTGCCGCCCTCGGCCACGTCTGTCTCGGCTGCGTTGAGGACGAATCCGAGGCTGACGCTCAGTTCGCGGATCGCGAGACCGAGGCGGCCGATGTCGCTGCCCTGGCCGTTGCGCTGCGTGATGTCGTCCATGCTCTCCTGCAGCAGGTCGAGTCGATCGCGCATGTCCTTGATGTGATTGGTCTCCACGGTGACTCCTTCGTCGGTGGGGCGCGGCGGTCGTCGGTCCCATGTTCAATCTAGGTGCTGCCGACGGGCCCGGCGTGGACTTGGGCCAACCCTTCAGACAGGACACGAAGACGGGCAGGAGTGCGTCGGATGGCCCTTCGACGGGTCGTGAGCGGCCCGTCGGATTTTTCCCATCCGGAGCTGAAGCCGTGGTGGAGAGTTCACCGAATAGTGGTGGGCGGGGTTCACCTCCCTCGTACGCCGTGCAACGATTCATCTGCGGGTCGCTCTTCACCCCGCATCGCCCGATCCCCCCGATTGGTGGACTGGTCTCTTCCCCCCGATGTACCGAGACCTTCCCCTGGGGCGAGCCACGAAGAGTGTCCCGCCATCATGACGAAGCGCCCCACCCCTGAACGGGGTGGGGCGCTTTTCGTCGTCCTGGGGAGGTTCGAGTGCCTCGGAGGGAGGGGGTGGGCGCAGAGGGACTTGAACCCCCGACATCCTGCTTGTAAGGCAGGCGCTCTGACCACCTGAGCTATGCGCCCGAGGCACCCGACGGCGCGCTCGACACCCCATTCTGTCAGGTCGGGGACACGAAGTGTCGCTGCCCTAGACTGCGGGTCATGACGAGCACGAGTCCGCCGGCCGACGCCGGGGTACACGTGGCACGGTGGACGCTCGTCCGACGGTGGGCACCCACTCTCGCTGTCTGGCTGGTGGCACTCGTCGTGCTGGCAGTGGCCGGGGTGGGGATCCGGGCCAACACCTCGGTCGGCGAGAAGGGGAGCACGGCCGAGGTGCCCCTGCTTCCCGGCGACACCCGCCTGCCCAAGCTCGCCAGGCCCACCTCGCCCACCGAATCGGTGCTCGTGTGGAATCGGTACTCCACGTCGAAGTCCTACGTCACCGAGGTCACCCCGATCTCGGTGGTCGAGGGAAAGATGTCTGACTTCCGCCTGGCCGATCCCACCGAGGTCGGCGGGATGCGGGTTTTCTACATCACCTACCGCCTCACCTATCTGCGCGGGACGGCCATCCCTGGGTATCCCGACATCAGGTTGCAGGTGATGCCCGGCAAACAGAAGGCCGTACTCCCACCCAACGGGCTGAAGGACTGGAACCAGTCACCGTGCCAGGTGCCCCAGTTGCGCCGCGGCTTCGCGTTCGGCGAGGGGACGACCCTCACCATGTGCTCCATCTCGTTCGTGCCACCGGGCGAGCCGACCCGCATGATGCAGATCGAACCCAGGATGAAGGCCGGTCACGCGCTCAGCCAACCCAACGACGTCCGCTGGCCCCTGCGGGTCTCATGACCGACATCGCACCGGCCCCGCGCCCGCACCCCACGCGCGGGCAGGGCCTGGCGCTCGCGTCGGCGTCGGGCCTGGGGGCCCTCAGCAACTTCGTCATCATGTTCCTGATGACCCGCACCCTGACCGATGCCGAGCAGCAGTCCGAGGCACTCGCGTTCTGGTCGGTACTCACAGGCCTGTTCGGGGTGCTGGTCGGCGTCCAGAACGAATCCACCCGCGCCACCGCCGCCGTCCGACACGGACGCCCGGAACGCGGTCGCCTGTTGTCGCCGGTGCTGGGTGTGGGGCTGGCCGCTGCCCTCCTCGTCTCAGTCGCAGCCGCCGTGGGCATTCGCTGGGTGCTTCCCAGCCACCCCCTGTGGGCCACGACGCTGTTGGTGGCAACCGCTCTCTGCTACGCCGTCTACGCCTTGGTGCTCGGCGCCATGGCCGGCACGGGCCGATGGGCCGGGTTGGCCGGAACCCTCACGGCAGAGGTCGCCGTCCGGGTGATCGCGGTCGCTGGCGTGGCCCTGACGGTCCGCAGCCTGTTCGGCTACCAGACGGCCATGACCTCCGCCGTCGTGGTCATGACAGCCGCGCTGTGTGCCATCCCTGCAACGCGGGCCCTGCTCACCAGCCGCAGCGACCGGGAAGCGCGGGTGAGCCTGCGCCAACTCGGAATGGCGATCCTGTCGGCGGCGTCGAGTGCGGTGATGATCACCGGTTACCCGGCCCTGATGAAGGCGAGTCTGCGCGGCGAACCCCAGTTGGCGGCCTGGATGCTGGCTGTCAGCATCACGCGCGCTCCGGTGATGATGCCGATCATCACCTTCCAACAGGTTGCCGTGGCCCGGTTCGTGGCCCATCGACGGGGAACGCTGCGGGCGATGGTGGTTCCGGTGGCCCTTGTTCTCGCGGTGGGTGCTGTCGCGGCGGTCGGCGCAGGACTGCTCGGTCCGTGGTTCCTGAGGCTGTTCGATCCCTCATTCGACATCGGCGGGTGGGCCTTGGCGCTGCTGACCCTGGCCAGCACCGCGATGGCGGCGCTGGTGCTGGTCGGCACGGCCGCCCTCGCGCTCGACGGTCACCGGGTCTACGGCATCGGCTGGGCGCTGGCCGCGGTCACCTCGATCACCGTGTTGTTCACGGTGCCCCTGCCCGTCTTGCCGAGGCTGCTTGCGAGCCTGGTCGCCGGACCCGTGGTGGGCGCCGTCATCCTGCTGGGTTGGCTGCTCGTTCAGTCCCGCCGGACGAGCCCCAACACCGAGTAGACGGCCTGGCGGGCCACGGCCATGGCGCTCACGGTGGCGTCGCCCTGGACGAGGTCGCGCCGTCCCAGCAAGTGGGGCACGTCGGCCAACTCGTGGTGGAAGGCCTTGGCCTGGGCTGCCTGGTGCCCCGCCAGCGCGACCGACCACTGGCCCGAGCTGACGCGGAATGATCCCAGCACCTCACCCAGCGCGACCACCGTGGTCAGACCGGCATCGTGACCAGCGAGCACGACCCGGGTGTAGGTGGCCTGGTCGATCAGGTACGCCTTGCTGTCGTCCCACCAGCCGGAACCGGCGAGGAGGTCACGGCGGAGCATCACCGAGCCGGGTTCACCGAAGACATTGCGCCCCGCTCGCACCGAGGCGGCGATCACCTCGCGTCCGTCGTGGGCCCCCCACCACCGGCGCGGCATCCCGTGGGAGCGTTTGAGCGTTCGTCCGCCCGCATCGATGATGCGTCGCCGCGAGCACACCAGCGATGCGCTGGGGTGGTCGCGGAAGGCCGCCACCTGCCGTTCCAGGGCCGTGGGCTCGAGCAGGTCGTCGCCGGGCAGCAGCTTCAGCAGACCTCCGCGCGCCGCCTGGCTCACCCGGTTCCAGTTGGCCGGAGCACCACCACCGGCCGGTGTCGGCTCGAGCAGCCGCACCCGCGGTTCGTGCCGGTAGCCTTCCAGCACCTCGCCCGTGCCGTCATCGGAACTGTGGTCTGCCACGACGAGTTCGAAGTCCGTCCAGGTCTGCGCCAGCACCGAGTCGAGGGTGTGCGAGATGAGGCCGGCCTGCCGGAAGGCGGGCACGACCACCGAGACGGTGGGAGGTGCGGTGGTCACGGATGGGCCTCCAGTCGGGCACGTTGCAGGTCGAGGTAGGTGCGGTGGACCCCGACCAACAGTGAGGTGGAGGCCAGTTCGTCGAGTTCGGGCCAGACCCGTGAGGTGAGCGACAGGTCCCGGACCTGCCCGGTGCGAAGCGGTGAGGATCCCTGCACCACCAGGGGTCGCTGGCTGCTGATCCGCCTGACGACGTGCAGCAGGTTGAACACGGTCACCCGGTTGCCGCTGGCGATCACCTTGATGGTGACGGTACCCGGATCGGTGAGGGCCGCCAGGTCGAGGCTGCCCATCACCATGGCGGCGGCGTCGTCCACGAACAGGTAGTCGCGCACCGTGTCGAGGTCGACGTACACCTTGACCGGGGAACCCTGCAGAGCACCCCACAGCAGCGTGCTGATCAACCCCTGACCCTTGCCCAGGTTCTGACCGGGACCGTACAGGTTGGCGATCCTGCCGAGGACGACCCGGGCGCCGCTCGCGCCGGCGAACTCGCGGAACTGCTGCTCGAGTCGCAGTTTGGCGAACCCGTACGGCACCAACGCCGAGGTCGCGCTGAACTCGTCATGGGGGGCCGGCGAGCTGCCGGCGTAGACACCCCCCGCGGAACTGGCGACGAACACGCTCAGACCGGCCAGCAGACCGGGCACGAGGTCACCCAGCGCCGCCACCAACGCCTCGACGACCGAGGCCTCCCGCGCGAACTGGTCCTGCTGGGAGGCCACCACCCCGGCACCCGCGCACCACGCCACCCGCAGGGTGTCGCCGGGACTGCTGAGGTACTGACGGTTGAGCCGGGCGACGGTCTCGCTGAAGACGACAGCGGCCGCCCCGGGGTCGTCCCAGGGAACAGGCACGACCAAGAGCGACTCCCTGTCCGTCCCGCGCGACGCCGAGGCGCGGACGACCGCTGAGCCCAGCAGCCCTCCGGCCCCCAGTACCCACAGGGTGTCGGTCATGCGTCCTGCGGGTCAGGGGTGACGTCGCGGCGCCCCAGTGGACCGTGCTCGGGGTCGCCGACGATGAGGTAGAGCGGCTTGCCCATGGCCTGGTTCACGGTCACACCGAGGTACTCGGCGACCACCCCCAGGGAGAACAGGATCAGCCCGGAACCGATCAGGATGACGCACATCAGCGAGGCCCACCCCACGATGGCGGCGGGATCCATGATCTGACGGACGACGACCACGACCGTCAGCACCAGTCCCAACAAGCCGATGATGGCGCCCAGGAAGGCGACCAGTCGCAGCGCACGGGTGCCACTGGTGACCACCATGCGCCAGAAGTGGGAACTGAGCGACCGCACCGTGTACGAGGACTCGCGACCCTCCGAACGCATCGGCACCGGGCACGAGGCGACCTTGCGACTGATCCAGCTGAGGGCCACGTCGAGGTAGACCCCTGGTCCGGCGAAGGCTGACAACGCCCGACCCGTCTCGCCCAGGATGAGCCGGAAGCTGTTGAACTGGGTGGCCGAACGTGACCCCATGGCTCGCGCCAGGATCCGCTTGGCCAGGCGGGAGGCGAGATTGCGGAAGGCACCGTGCGGGGGCTCGTTGCTGGGTTGGGCATAGACCACGGTCGCCTGCTCCGCCAGCGCCGTGTCGAGCATGCGCCCGATCTGGGCGGGATCGTGCTGGCCGTCCTCATCCATGGTCACGATCCAGTCACCGCCAGCCGAGGCCAGACCCGCCATGGTGGCGGGGTGCTGCCCGAAGTTCCGGCTCAACCAGACCGGGCGAACCAAGGGGGAACGCTCCTGCAGCGAGCGGATCGTCTCGTCGGAGGCATCAGGTCCGTTGTCCCACACCGGCATGATCTCGGTGATCGCGAAGCTGTGCCCTGCCGGGGTGAGCTGGGGGCCGGCCAGTGCCAGCAACTCCTCGACCACCGGCGTGAGGCTCTTCTCACCCCGGTAGACGGGGATCACCACGGAAAGGGTGTGCACACGCGGTTGGAGTCCCTGCATGGGCTCACCCTATCCGCGTCAGCGGTGGCGCTGCGGGACGGCCTTGCCGCCGTGACAGGATGCTCCCGTGGAGCAGACCGATCCGAGACCCGACTGGGTGACACGAACAGCCACCTGGGTGGGGACGATCGGGGTCGTGGGTTTACTCGTGCTGTTCCGCTGGAACCTGACCCCCTACGCCGCCTATGACGCCCAGCACTTCGTCATCGGCTGGTACAACCAACTCGAGCGCACCGGCTGGCCCGGTCTGCGCACCAGGTTCGCCGACTACAACGTGCCCTACCTCTACCTGCTGTACGCCTCGACCCTGGTCTTCGAGAACGGGCTGGTCGCCATCAAGGTGATCTCGAACCTGGCTGACCTGGTCCTGGCGTGGGGGGTCGTCCGGGTGGTCTGGCCCTTCCGTGGACGGAACGTGGCCCTGGGCGCGGGGCTGCTGGTGCTGCTGGTGCCCGGGATCTGGATCAACTCGGCGGTGTGGGGCCAGACCGACCAGATCTACACCGCCCTCGCCATCCACACGCTGGCCGATCTGCTGCGTGGCAAGCAGAACCGCGCCTGGTTCGTCTTCGGGCTGGCGTTCGCGTTCAAGCTGCAGGCCGTGTTCCTGCTGCCCTTCCTGGTGGTGGTCTGGCTGCGCGACCCGCGTCGGTCGTGGGCGGCACCGCCGTTGGCGGTGGTCGCATGGTTCCTGACCGCGGTACCGGCACTGGCCATCGGGCTTCCCTGGCGCTCGCTGCTGCTGACCTACTCGGAACAGACGTCGGCGTCGAAGGCGACGGTGGCTCCGAACCTGTGGCGCCTGTTCGCCGACGACCCCGACCTGATCTCGTCGATGACGGCGTTCGCTGCCGTGCTGACCGGTGCCCTGATGGTGTGGGCCCTGCGTCGCCACGTCTGGTTCATCGATCGCAGCCGCTGGGTCGTGCTGGCGGCCGCCTTCGCGATGCTGCTGCCCTACACACTGCCGGGCATGCGCAACCGTTACTTCTTCCTCGCCGAGGCGCTCGTGCTGGTGGCCGCCGTGCTCCGTCCACGGCTGTGGTGGGTGGCGGTGGCGACCTCCACGGTGTCTGCCCTCAGTTACAGCAAGGCGCTGTTCAACCTCACCTTCCCCGGCGGCGACGTACTGTCGGGAGTGCCCTACGGGGTGCTGGTGGTGGTGTTGGTGCGCCACGCCATGGCCGAGGGCCCGGACGACCCCGCGCCGGGTTCGCTCAGGCCAGCGCCTGCCGCACCAGCCTGGCCACTTCGCCGCCCTCGGCACGCCCCGCCGCCCGCTCGTTGACCGCGCGGACGATCTGACCCATCTGCTTCATCGTCGGCTTCTGACCCAGACCAGCCTCTGCCGAGGCCACTTCCTCGGCCACCATGGTCGCCAGTTCGTCCGAGGTCAGGTCAGCAGGCAGGTAGCGCTGCAGCACACCCACCTCGGCCAGTTCCTTGTCGGCCAGTTCTGGACGTCCGCCGTCGGTGTAGGCCTGCGCGGAGTCCTTGCGGGTGCGCACCTCGCGAGTGAGCAGGGCCAGCACCTCGTCGTCGCCCAGCTCACGTGCCTCGTCACCGGCCACCTCGGCGGTCGTGATCGCGGCGATCACCATGCGCAACGTGCCCTTGGTGAGGTCGTCGCGGGCCTTCATCGCGGCGACCATGTCGGCCTTGAGGGTCGTCTTCAGCTCGCTCATCAGGCGACCGCCTCGTCGATGGCCGCGAGTTCCTCGTCGGAGAAGTCGAGACGCTCGAGTGCACCCAGGTTGGTCTCGAGCTGGTCGACCGACGAGGCGCCGATGATCACCGACGTCATCCGCTCGTCACGCAGCGCCCAGGCCAACGCCAGTTGGGCCAGTTTCTGGCCGCGGCTGGCCGCGATCTCGTTCAGCCCCCGCACCTTGGTGATGGTCGCGTCAGTGATCTGGTCGGACTTCAGCGAGCCCCCTCGGGCCGCACGGGAATCAGCGGGGATGCCGTCGAGGTAGCGGTCGGTGAGCACACCCTGGGCGAGCGACGAGAAGGCGATGATGCCCATGCCCTCGTCGGCGCAGGCGTCAACCAGGCCACCGGTCTCGATCCAGCGGTTGATGATCGAGTAGCTGGGCTGGTGGATCAGCAGTGGGGTACCGAGCTCGCGGGCGATGGCCGCCGCACGATGGGTCTGCTCGGCGTCGTAGCTCGAAATGCCGATGTAGAGGGCCTTGCCGGAGCGCACGGCGCTGTCGAGCGCGCCCATGGTCTCCTCCAGCGGGGTGTCGGCATCGAAGCGGTGCGAGTAGAAGATGTCGAAGTAGTCCAGTCCGGTGCGCTTCAGCGACTGGTCGAGGCTCGCCAGGACGTACTTGCGCGACCCGCCCCCTTGTCCGTAGGGCCCGGGCCACATGTCGTACCCGGCCTTCGACGAGATGATCAGTTCGTCGCGGTAGGGCTTGAAGTCCTGGGCGTGCAGCGCACCGTAGTTGAGCTCGGCCTGCCCGTAGGGGGGCCCGTAGTTGTTGGCGAGGTCGAAGTGGGTGACGCCGCGGTCGAAGGCGCGGCGCAGGATGGCTCGTTGGGTCTGGGACGAACCGACGTCCCCGAAGTTCTGCCAGAGCCCCAGGCTGATCAGTGGCAGTTTGAGTCCACTGCGTCCGGTGAAGCGATAGGTCATGTGGTCGTAACGGTCCGCGGCAGCGAGGTAGCTCGTCATGGCTCCGACTCTATCGCCGTAGTATGAGCGACTGGCTCCCATCCACCACTCCCCGAAGGGCCCCGCTGTGCGCAGCATCGCGAAACTGCTCCGTCACGTTCGAGAACTCACCTGGCTCTATGTCGGCATCGCCGCTGCCTCCGTGCTGATCGCGGGCACCAGCCTGCTCGGCCCGTTCATCATCAAGGGGGCCACCGACGAGGTCGTCGCCAACGTGCAGGGCCACGGTCGCGGGGTGTGGATGATCCTCTGGTTCGCGGTCGCCCTGTTGGTGGCCGAACTGTTGCAGACGGTGCTGCGCAATGTCGCCGGCTACTGGGGTGACGTGATGGGCGCCCGGATGCGCGCCATCCTGTCGGGTCGCTACTACTCGAAACTGTTGAGGCTGCCCCAGCGCTACTTCGACAACACGTTGTCGGGCTCGATCATCGCGCGACTCAACCGCTCGATCACCGAGGTGACGAACTTCCTGACCGCCTTCGCCAACAACTTCCTGCCGATGTTGGTCACCCTGTTCGCCGTGCTCGTGATCACCGGGTTCTACTCCCCCTGGCTGGTGATCGCCCTGGTGGTGATCTTCCCCGTCTACACCTGGCTGACGATGCTCACCAGCCCCCGCTGGCAGCGCATCGAACGAACCAAGAACGACCACGTCGACCAGGCCGGTGGCGCCTTCGCCGAGGTGGTGGGACAGATCAAGGTGGTGAAGAGCTTCGTCACCGAACGCCGGGAGCTGCGTCGGTTCACCGACGACTACGACGCGACCATCGGCCTCACCCACACCCAGTCGAGTTGGTGGCACCGCATGGACGTCGCCCGCAACGGCGCCCTCGCCGTCATCTTCTTCGCCGTGCACGCGCTGATCCTCGTCCACACCATGCAGGGCCGCTACAGCGTGGGCACCATGGTGATGCTGATCCAGTTGGTCACCATGGCCAAGATGCCTGTCTCGGGCATGAGCTACCTCGTCGACATCAGCCAGCGTGCCGTCGCCGGGTCCAAGAGCTACTTCGAGGTGATGGACGAGCCCGAGGAGTCCGAGGAGCTGGGCAGTGCCACGCGCACCGAACTGCGATTGCCCGACCCGCATCCCGGCGAGCCGGCCATCGTCTTCGACCACGCATCGTTCGCCTACTCCGACTCCAAGACCGATGTGCTCTCGGGCGTCAGCTTCGAGGTCGGGCAGGGCGAGAAGGTCGCCCTGGTCAGCGAGTCCGGTGGTGGCAAGACCACCATCGTCAACCTGCTGTTGGGCCTGTACCCCGTCAACGGGGGACGGATCCTCGTCCACGGTGAGGACCAGTCGCGGGCCGACCTGTCAGCCGTGCGTGCGACCATCGGCGTCGTCTTCCAGGAGCCGGCGCTGTTCTCGGGAACCATCCGCGACAACATCGCCTACGGACGTCCCGACGCGACCCTCGACGAGGTCATCGCCGTCGCCCGGCGGGCCAACGCGCACCCCTTCATCGAGCGATTCGACGCGGGCTACGACTCGCTGATCGGTGAGCGTGGTCTGAAGCTCTCGGGTGGCCAGCGCCAGCGGATCGCCGTTGCCCGGGCGATGCTCAAGGACGCACCGATCCTCATCCTGGACGAGGCCACCTCGGCGCTCGACACCCGCAGCGAACGCCTGGTGCAGGCAGGGCTCGAGGACCTGATGGCCGACCGGACCAGCATCATCATCGCCCACCGGCTCTCGACGATCGCCTCGGTCGACCGGATCGTCACGCTGCGGGACGGTCGGGTGGACGAGATCGGGACACCGGCCGAACTCGCGGTCTCGGGCGGGATCTACAACGAGTTGCTCGACCTGCAGGCCACCGGTGGCAAGAAGAGCCGCAAGGCCCTGGAGGGATTCGACATCGCCGTCTGACGGCTCGTGCGGCGTCGGCCTCCGGTGTGAGGAAATGATCGTCGGCCGACCCCACACTGGTCTGGACTTCCCCACCGCACAGGAGTGAACTGGGAGTGGGTCGACCTCGACCCACGTGCAGAGGAGTCCGTCATGAGCGGGCCGAGTACGTCCCGGCGTTCGCACCGGAGAGCGGCGACGCGCACGTGGCTCGCCCTGTGCTCGGTGGGCATCCTCGCCGCCGGCTGCACCGGCGGATCCGTGACGCCGACCTCCACCCTCAGTGCCACCTCGGTGCCTTCGGTCTCCGCACCGACGTCGGGTGGACCCTCGTCGTCGGGGCCCTCCATCGTGCAGTCGACTCCGGCGCAGTCCACGAGGACGACCCAGGTCTCGCCTTCGATCACAACGCCCACCACGCCGGCGCCCACGACGGCATCGCACCCCGCGCCCTCGACCACCTCACCACCGAGCACTCGGCCCCCGACCACCCGGCCCCCCACGAGCGCCCCTCCCACGACGAGTGCACCCACCAGTCGTCCGCCCACCAGTCGTCCACCCAGCAGCCCAGCTCCGTCCAGCCCGACACCGCGCCCGCCGACGACCAGTTGCCGGCTACCGGCCTCACTGCTGGGTCGTGACGTGGCGGCGCTACCGGTGTCGCGCCCGGTCGTTGCGCTGACCTTCGACGCAGGTGCCAGCAATGAGGGTGTCGCCCCGATTCTCGCGACCCTGAAGCGGGAGGGCGTGCCAGCGACGTTCTTCCTGACCGGCGACTTCGTGGACGACTTCCCCGCCAGCGCACGCGCGATGGCGGCATATGGGCCGGTCGGCAACCACACCTACCACCACCCTGACCTGACGACGCTCAGCGATTCCCGGGTACGAACCGAGATCCGGTCAGCGGCCAGCCGGATCCGCACCGTCACGGGGCATGACCCGCAGCCGCTGTTCCGGTTCCCGTTCGGGGCGATGGACGCCCACCGCATCAGCGTGGTCAACGACGAGTGCTACGTTCCCTTCCGCTGGACCGTGGACACGCTGGGGTGGAAGGGAACCACGGGTGGCCAATCGGTCGACACCGTCGTCTCCCGGGTCATCTCCCAGGCCCGTCGCGGCGAGATCGTACTGATGCATGTCGGCGCTCACCCCACCGATCATTCGACTCTTGACGCCGACGCCCTCGGTCGGGTGATCACCGAGCTTCGTGCCCGGGGCTACTCGTTCACCACCCTCGCCAGCATCGTGGGCTGAGGGCCGTGGCGCGAGGCTCAGCGGCCGCGACCGGCCTTCGGACGGACCACCTTCTGCACATGCCAGGTCTGCGAGACGCCCACCGGTGCCGTGACGGCCATGCCTGCGGTGGTCACACCTTCGGAGATGTCTGCCGCGTCCACGTGGCCGGGTCGGCCCACCTTCGGGGTGGCGAGCCAGACGTGGCCCGACTTCGACAGGTCGGTGAGCGAATCGACGAGGGCATCAGCGACGTCGCCATCGTCTGCCCGCCACCACAGCAGCACGGCATCGACCCCATCGACGGCCTCGTCGACCAGGTCGGCGTCGATCGCGTCCATGATGGCGTCGCGAAGCACCTCGTCCACGTCATCGTCCCAACCCAGTTCCTGCACGACCTGCCCGGGCTTGAGCCCCAGCAGAGTCGCGACCTCTGTCGTCCCCACGGTGACGAAGACCTTCCTGTTCGAGTGCATCGTTGGGGCAAGCCTGCCAGACTTTCCCCCTCTCCCACCAGAGCCGCGGCCACGGCGGGGTTCACCGGGGGGACGGGCACAGGACTGGACGGCACGCTGGAACAAACCGCCCAACCCTCCGGTTGAGTGGTTGAAATCGAAACGACCTCAGGAGTTCTCGTGAGCACCATCCAGACCCGTACCGGACCCCAGTTCGGCCTCGACACGTTCGGCGACGTCACCGTCGACCGCAGGGGCGTGACCCAGCACCCGGCCACGGTGATCCGGAACCTGGTCGAGCAGGCAGTCCTGGCCGACCGGGTCGGGGTCGACGCCATCGGCATCGGCGAGCACCACCGTGACGACTTCGCGGTCAGCGCCCCCGACGTGGTGCTGGCAGGTGTTGCCACCCGCACCGAGCGCATCCTGCTCGGTTCCGCCGTGACGGTGCTGTCGTCGGACGACCCGATCCGGGTGTTCGAGCGCTACTCCACCATCGACGCCCTCTCGCACGGGCGGGCCGAGGTTCAGGTGGGTCGTGGGTCGTTCACCGAGTCGTTCCCGTTGTTCGGGTTCGACCTGCGCGACTACGAGGTGCTGTTCGAGGAGAAGCTCGACCTGTTCGCGAAGCTGCTGGACGGGGGTGCGGTGAGCTGGGAGGGCACCACCCGGCCCCCGCTCGACGGGGTCACCGTGCACCCAGCCACGGAGTCGGGCCACCTGCGCACCTGGATCGGCGTGGGCGGCAGCCCCGAGTCGGTGGTGCGAGCCGCGCGGCACAAGATCCCCATGATGCTGGCCATCATCGGTGGGCCCGCCGATCGCTTCAAGCCCTTCGCCGACCTGTACCGACGCGCCCTGGTCGAGTTCGGCCATGCTCCCCAGCCGGTCGGGGTGCACTCCCCCGGCCACATCGCCGAGACCGACGACCAGGCCCGGGAGGAACTGTGGCCGCACTTCAAGGCGAACCGCGACCGCATCGGCATTGAGCGTGGCTGGGGTGAGGCGACCCGCGACCAGTTCGACCACGACATCGAACACGGCGCGCTCTACGTTGGCTCGCCCGAGACCGTTGCGGCCAAGATCGCCCGCACGGTGACGCTGCTGGAGCTTGACCGTTTCGACCTGAAGTACGCGAACGGGCCGATGCCGCACGAGCAGTTGATGGCGTCGATCGAGCTCTACGGCACCGCTGTGATCCCGCAGGTGCGCGAGATCCTGGCAACCAGCTGAGTCTGGTCCGCGGCCGTCCTGGGCGTGGAGCGAGCCCGCGCCGGGCCCCCGATGTGGGGGCCCGGCGCGGTGCTGCGGTTCGGTGCCGTGGAGGGACGGTCAGGCGTCCCCGCCGGCGTTGCCCGAGGCGCCTGCGGCGGGGTTCATCAGGTCGTACTTGTCGAAGGCCTGCTTGGCCCACTCGGCCGGCACCTGTCCCTGCTTGGCCAACTGCTGCAGCGTCCGCACGACGATCGAGGGACCGTCGATGTGGAAGAAGCGGCGGGCGGCTGCGCGGGTGTCGGAGAAGCCGAAGCCGTCGGCACCCAGCGAGATGAAGTCGCCCGGTACCCACTGCGCGATCTGGTCCTGCACCTGACGCATGTAGTCCGAGACCGCGATCACGGGCCCGGGACGATCCTGCAGCTTCTGGGTGACGTAGGGCACCCGCTCCTCGCCGTGCAGGAAGTTCGCCTCGTCGGCGGCCAGACCGTCGCGACGCAGTTCTCCCCAGCTGGTCACCGACCAGACGTCGGCGACCACTCCGAAGTCCTGCTTGAGCAGCTGCTGGGCCTCCAGCGCCCACGGCACCCCCACGCCGGAAGCCAGGATCTGGGCGCGGCGGGCGTCCTCCCCCACTCCGTCGAAGGAACCTTCCTTGAGCAGGTACATCCCCTTGAGGATGCCCTCGGCGTCGACGTTCTCGGGCTCAGCGGGCTGCACGAGCGGCTCGTTGTAGACCGTGAGGTAGTAGATGACGTCCTCGGGCTTCTCGCCGTACATCCGTCGCAGGCCCTCCTGCACGATGTGGGCGATCTCGTAACCGTAGGCCGGGTCGTAGCTCAGGACAGCCGTGTTGGTCGCCGCGAGCACGGGAGAGTGCCCGTCCATGTGCTGGGTGCCCTCACCGGTGAGCGTGGTGCGCCCGGCGGTGGCGCCGATCAGGAATCCGCGGCCCAACTGGTCGGCTGCGGCCCAGATGCCGTCACCGGTTCGCTGGAACCCGAACATCGAGTAGAAGACGTAGATCGGCACCATCGGTACGCCATGGGTGGCGTACGACGTTGCGGCAGCCGTGAAGGCGGCCACCGATCCGGCCTCGTTGATGCCCATGTGCATGATCTGACCCTGCGGGCTCTCGCGGTAGGCCAGCATCAGCTCGTGGTCGACCGGGGTGTAGTTCTGCCCGTGCGGGTTGTAGATCTTGATCGTCGGGAAGAACGAGTCCATGCCGAAGGTGCGGGCCTCGTCCGGGATGATCGGCACGACGTGGGGTGCGAAGTCCTTGTCGCGCATCAGGTCCTTGAGCAGACGGACGAACGCCATGGTCGTCGCGATCTGCTGTTGGCCCGAGCCCTTCTTGACCGAGGCATACGCCTTGTCGCCGGGCAGGGTCAGGGCAGCGGGCTGGTTGCGTCGCTCGGGCAGGAACCCGCCCAACTCCTGGCGCCGCTGCTTGAGGTACTTGATGCGCGGGTCGTCGTCACCGGGGTGGTAGTACGGCGGCTCGTAGGGGTTGGCCTCGAGCTGCTCGTCGGTGATCGGGATCTGCAGACGGTCGCGGAACCCCTTCAGGTCGTCCAGCGCCAGCTTCTTCATCTGGTGGGTCGCGTTGCGGCCGGCGAAGTGCTTGCCCAAGAAGTAACCCTTGATGGTCTGCGCGAGGATGACGGTCGGGGCACCGGTCACCTTGGTGGCCGCGTCGTAGGCCGCGTACACCTTCTGGTAGTCGTGACCACCGCGCGCCAGGCGCCAGATGTCCTCGTCGCTCCAGTCCTCGACCATCTTCGCGGTGCGCGGGTCGCGACCGAAGAAGTGCTCGCGCACGTAGGCACCGTCGTTGGCCTTGAAGGTCTGGTAGTCGCCGTCAGTGGTGGCGTTCATCAGGTTGACCAGCGCGCCCTCGGTGTCCTGGGCGAGCAACTGGTCCCAGCCACGACCCCAGACGACCTTGATCACGTTCCACCCGGCGCCACGGAAGAAGGCCTCGAGTTCCTGCATGATCTTGCCGTTGCCTCGCACGGGCCCGTCGAGCCGCTGCAGGTTGCAGTTGATCACGAAGGTCAGGTTGTCGAGTTCCTCGTTGGCCGCCAGCTGCAGCAGTCCGCGCGACTCCGGCTCGTCCATCTCACCGTCGCCGAGGAAGGCCCAGACCCGCTGCTGCGAGGTGTCCTTCAGCCCACGGTTGTGCAGGTACCGGTTGAACTGGGCCTGGTGGATCGCGTTCATGGGCCCGATGCCCATCGAGACGGTGGGGAACTCCCAGAACTCGGGCATCTGACGCGGGTGGGGGTACGAGGGCAGCGGGTGCGGCTTGGACTTCTCCTGCCGGAAGGCGTCCATCTGCTCCTCGCTGAGGCGCCCCTCCAGGAAGCCGCGGGCGTACATGCCCGGCGAGGCATGGCCTTGGAAGAAGATCTGGTCACCGCCACCGGGGTGGTCCTTGCCCCGCCAGAAGTGGTTCAGGCCCACCTCGTACAAGGTGGTCGCCGAGGCGTAGGTCGAGATGTGGCCACCGACCCCGATGCCGGGACGCTGGGCACGGTGCACCATCACCGCGGCGTTCCAGCGTAGTAGCCGGCGCACCTGGCGCTCCAGGGCCTCGTCACCGGGGTAGTCGGGCTCCTGCTCGACGGGGATGGTGTTGATGTAGTCGGTGCTGGTCAGCGAGGGAACGCCGATCTGCTGCTCACGGGCTCGCTCGAGCAACTTCAGCATCACGTACCGGGCCCGGTTGCGGCCTCCCTCCTCGATGATGCCGTCGAGTGACTCCAACCACTCCGAGGTCTCCTCGGGGTCCGCATCTGGGAGATTGGTGGGAAGACCGTTGATGATGGGGCCGGACTCCGCGCGCTGGGTCACTGCGCATTCCTTTCTGCTGACAAATTCATCCACCATCTTCCACCGTGGCGTTCGGTTTGTCACAGCAGGGGTGTGGAACCCACCTTCGGGGGTGTGTCACGCTCCTGACATGGACGAAGCACCCGACCGACAGGCCGAACCGCCTCACCGCGCGCTGCGGGTGCGTCTGCAGACGCCCGATGACTGGGCCAGGGTTCGTGACCTGAGGCTCGAGATGCTCGCCGACACCCCCCTCGCCTACCTCGAACGGGTCGAGGACGCGCGTCGACTGACCGATGAGGACTGGCAGCGCCGCATCTCCACCTGGGCACCGGGTCGGGGTGAGGCCTTCGCCCTGACCGATGCCGAGGATCGCTGGCTCGGCCAGTGCAGCGTCACCCTTGATCGCTGGTCGAATCCGACCCGAGTCTGGGTCGGCGCCGTCTACGTCACGCCCGCGGCCCGCGGGGGCGGTGGCGCCGGAATGCTGATGGCTGCCGCGTCACGCTGGGCCCGGGCCCTCGACCACCACGAACTGTGGCTCGAGGTGAACGACCACAACCCCCGGGCGATCGCGTTCTACGAACGTGAGGGCTGGGTGCGTACCGGAGCGGTGCGCCCCTACCCCCTCGACCCAGAGGGTTCGAGCGAACTCGAGATGGTCAAGCGGCTCGACGGCGACGACTGAACTCGAGCAGTCTCTCGACCGGCCAGGTGGTGATGATCCGGTCGGGATCGATCCCGGCGGCCTCGGCACGGGCCGCCCCGAGATCAGCGAAGTCGAGCTGGCCCGGGGCATGGGCATCGGTGTCGATCGAGAAGACGCAGTCGAGCTCATGGGCCAGCGCCAGCAGGTCGTCGGGTGGGTCATTGCGCTCGGGACGGGCGTTGATCTCGACCGCCACGCCGAACTGGGCACATGCCGCGAAGACCACCTCCGCGTCGAAGCTGGACTGTCCGCGCACCTTGCCGCCCTCGACCTTGCGCCCGGTGCAATGACCGAGCACCGTCGTGTACGGGTTGGCGATCGCTGCCACCATGCGCCTGGTCATGTAGTCGGCGTCCATCTGCAACTTGGAGTGCACCGAGGCGACGACGATGTCGAGACTCCCCAGCAGGTCGTCGCGCTGGTCGAGTGAACCGTCGTCGAGGATGTCGACCTCGATGCCGCGCAGCACCCGGATGTCGTCATGGCCGGCCTGCACCCGTTCGATCTCGCGCCACTGCTCCTGCAGTCGCTCCGCCGACAGGCCGTTCGCGACCCGCAGCCGTGGCGAGTGGTCGGTGATGGCGATGTACTCCCGCCCCAACCGGGCCGCGACGGTGACCATCTCCTCGAGGGGCGAACCCCCGTCCGACCACAGCGTGTGGGTGTGCAGGTCGCCCCGCAACCGGGAGCGCAGCTCTGACTCTGCCAGCGGGGTCTGCCCCCACTCACGCAGTTCCGCCAGGGTCGGTGGCACCCTGCCGTCCATCGCCTCGCGGATCACGGCCGCCGTGCTGGGCCCCACCCCCGGCACCGACTGCCAGGCGTTGTTCTCGTGCAGCACCACCAGGTCGTCGGCATCGAGCGCGGCGAGCGCGTCGGCCGCCTTGCGGTAGGCCTCCACCCGCCGGGTCTCGTCACGACGACGTTCGCGCCAGAAGGCCACTTCGCGCAGTGCGGCCACGGGCGCAGGGATGTCGACAGGCATGGATCTAGGATCGCACTCGATGATCGAGCTCGACGAGGACCACCGCGCCGCACTGGTGCGCCGCCTGAACCAGGCCACTGCCCAGATGACCACCGCGGCCGTCTCGGCCATGGAGGAACGACTGCCGTGGTTCCGCGACATGGACGCCGAGGAGCGTTCGTGGATCATGCTCGTCGCCCGCGGGGGCATCGACGGTTTCGCCAGCTGGATCCTGGCCGCTGATCCTGCGCACACCTCGTCCACTGCCATCTTCGATCGCGCCCCCCGCGCCCTGACCCGCCGGGTGAGCCTGTTGCAGACGGTCGAACTCGTGCGCGTCACCATCGCGGTGGTCGAGGAGGAGATCGAGGCGCTGTTGCCCGAGGAGGACCGTGAGGTGCTGCGCTCCGCCGTGGTCGAGTACTCCCGCGAGGTCGCCTTCGGCGCCGCTGAGGTGTACGCACGGGCAGCGGAGATCAGGGGGGCCTGGGACTCACGCCTGGAGGCCCTGGTCGTCGACGCAGTCGTGCGCTCCGAGACCGACGAGACGGTCATCTCCCGAGCCTCCACCCTGGGATGGGTGGCCGGCACCAAGGTGGCCGTCGCCGTCGGACGAGCCCCCGACCTCGCGGAGCGAGGGCTCGAGGACGTCCGTCACGCGGCCGATCGGCACAAGCTCGGCCTGCTCGCCGCCGTGCAGGGTGACCGCCTGGTGCTGATCATCTCGGGAGCGACCATCACCGATCCCAGTTCGGCAGTCGAGGCCGCCGCCTGGTTGGCTCCCCACTTCGGTCCGGGGCCGGTGGTGGTGGGTCCGCTCGTCGACGACCTGGTCGACGCCTCAACGTCGGCCCGTGCCGCCATCGCCGGGCACCGGGCGGCCATCGCGTGGCCCGAGGGTCCCCGCACCATGGCTGCAGCTGACCTGCTGCCCGAGCGCACGCTGATGGGCGACGGTCACGCCCGTCGCGCCCTCGTCGACGAGGTCTACCGCACCCTGGAGCACGCCGGCGGCGACCTGCTCGCCACCTGTGTGGCCTTCCTGGACCAGTCCGGCTCTGTCGAGGCGACCGCTCGTGCGGTCTTCATCCACGCCAACACCGTGCGCTACCGGCTGAAGCGCATCCAGGAGGTGACCGGCTACTCCCCCATGGACTCCCGTGACGCCTACGTGCTGCGGCTGGCGATCACCCTGGGCCGACTGACGGCGGGACGGCCCGCCCCGGCCCGCGGCTGACCTCTTCGCGCTTGCCACATCGGGCCGTGCAACGGGTGAATCACACCCGTGTGATTCATCTTTTCCGACAAAGCTCTCCGCCTGAGACACCACCGTCGCCATTCGGGTGAAGCTCCGCGGTGACCCAGGGTTGTGGGAACCCCACAACAGCCCCGGAACAGTTTCGTTGCCCCAGTCCGCCCGTCCAAGGCCAGCGACCGGCAGAGTTGACCTCGTGCTTGCCATCGTCGCGCCCGGACAGGGCGCCCAGACACCCGGCTTCCTGACGCCCTGGCTCGAGCGGGATTCGTTCCGCTCGACCTTGGCGCACCTCAGCCAGGTGGCCTCGCTCGACCTGGCCCAGCTGGGCACGCGGGCCGATGCCGAGACCATCCGCGACACCGCCGTGGCGCAGCCGCTGCTGGTGGCCGCCGGGTTGGCCACGGCCGACGAACTCCTGGCAGGGACGGGACCGCTCGACCCGGAGGTCGTCGTCTCCGGGCACTCCGTCGGCGAGATCACGGCAGCCGCCCTCACCGGCGTGGTCTCCGCCGAGGACGCGATGGCCTTCGTGAGCGAACGAGGACGAGGCATGGCGGCCGCGTCGGCGCTCCGTCCGACGTCGATGACCGCCGTCGTCGGTGGTGACCCCGCCGAGGTGCTCGCCGCCATCGAGGCCCACGGCCTGACGGCGGCCAACAACAACGGCTCCGGCCAGGTCGTCGCCGCCGGCACCGTCGAACAACTCTCCGCGCTCGCCGCCGATCCCCCCGCCCGCGCCCGACTGTTCCCGCTGAGCGTGGCGGGCGCCTTCCACACGGTGCACATGGAACCTGCGCAGGCCGCGCTGCGGGCCCTGGCCGATGCCATGACCACCCACGACCCCAGGGCCCGCCTGCTGAGCAACCGCGACGGCGCCGAGATCGGTTCGGGTGCCGAGGTGGTGGCCCGCCTGGTCAGCCAGGTGACCAACCCCGTTCGCTGGGACCTGTGCCTGGCGACGATGCGCGACCTCGACGTCACCGGCCTGCTCGAACTGGCCCCGGCGGGGACGCTGACCGGCATCGCCAAGCGCAACCTCAAGGGAGTCGAACTGTTCAACCTGAACACCCCTGACCAACTCGACGACGCGCGCGAGTTCCTCGCCCGACACGTCACCACCACCCCCACCCAGCACGAGAACGGGACCAACTGATGAGCCTGCACGCCAGCCAGGGCGCCAAGTACGCCCGGATCCTGTCCGTCGGTGGATACCGGGGCAGCCGGGTCGTCGACAACGCCGAGATGTGCACCATGATCGACTCCTCCGACGAGTGGATCCGGCAGCGGACCGGCATCGTCGAACGGCGCTGGGTCGCCGAGGGTGAGACGCCCCGGACGATGGCGGTGGCCGCGGCGCGCAAGGCGCTCGAGCGTGCGAACCTCACCGCCAACCAGATCTCGACCGTCATCGTGTCGACCGTCACCCACTTCAAGCAGACTCCCTCATTGGCCGTGCTCGTCGCCGATGACCTGGGCTGCGCCGCCCCGGCGGCCTTCGACATCTCGGCCGCCTGCGCCGGCTTCTGCTACGGCGTGGCCCAGGCCGAGTCGTTGGTGCGATCGGGAGCCAGCCAGTACGTGCTCGTGATCGGGGTCGAGGCCCTCTCGCTGGTCACCGACTTCACCGACCGCTCCACCGCCTTCCTCTTCTCCGACGGCGCCGGCGCCGTGGTGATCGGACCTTCCGACACCCCCGGCATTGGACCGGTCGTGTGGGGCTCGGACCCCTCGCAGGCCGATGTCATCGAGATCGACGACTGGCACGCCACCCACGAGTCGGACGCTCCGGGACCCTTCATCACCATGGAGGGCCAGAAGGTCTTCCGGTGGGCGACGACGTTCATCTCCGACAAGGCGCGCGAGGCCCTGAGGGTGGCTGGGCTCACCCCCGAAGAACTCGACGTCTTCATTCCCCACCAGGCCAACAACCGCATCACCGACTCGATGCTGCGTCACCTCAAGTTGCCCGAGTCGGTCGTGGTCAGCCGCGACATCGTCGGCATGGGCAACTCCTCGGCTGCGTCAGTGCCGCTGGCGATGGAGGCCCTGCTCGAGTCGGGCGAGGCGCAAAGCGGCCAGACCGCACTCACGATCGGTTTCGGCGCAGGCCTCGTGTTCGCCGGGCAGGTCATCGTCCTCCCCTGAGGCGCCACCCCCACCAGACTTCCTGCGGACTACTCGAGTGTTCGCAGGGACGGAGCACCCGCTCCACCCCAACCACACCAAGGAGGGCCACATGGCCAGCACCGAAGAGATCCGCGCGGACCTCGCCGAGATCGTGAACGACGTGGCCGGCGTGGCCGCGGACGACGTCCAGCTCGACAAGTCCTTCACCGATGACCTCGACGTCGACTCGCTGTCGATGGTCGAGATCATCTACGCCTGTGAGGAGAAGTTCGGCGTGTCGATCCCCGATGAGGACGCCAAGAACCTGAAGACCGTCGGCGACGCCGTGGCCTTCATCGAGCGCGCCCAGGCCTGAGCCTGATCGGGTGGGTCGACCACGCCCTACCGGGGCGGTGGTCGACCCACCTCGCGCATCACCAACAAGCAGCACTGGAGCACTCCATGACTACTGTCGTGATCACCGGATTCGGCGCCTTCACCCCGTTGGGAGTCGACGCCCCCAGCACCTGGCAGGCCATGCTCGAGGGCGTCTCGGGCGCCCACACCCTGCCCTACGAGTGGGCCCGTGACCTGCCCACCAACTTCGCCGCGGAGACCGTGGGTGACCCTGCCGAACGGATCGACCGCGTGGCGGCCCGTCGCATGGACCGCTCCACCCAGCACGCCGTCATCGCCGCCCTGGAGGCCTGGGCCGATGCCGGCCTGACCCTCGGCGACGACAACGGCATCGACCGCGACCGTCTCGGTGTCTGCTGCGCCTCAGGCATCGGTGGCATGCAGTCGCTGCTGGGCCAGTGGGACGTGCAGAAGGAGAAGGGCTTCCGCCGGGTCAGCCCCTTCACCATCCCCATGCTGATGGCCAACGCGCCAGCCGCCAACGTGGGCCTGAAGCTGGGTGCCCGCGCCGCCATCCACACCCCGGTCTCGGCCTGCGCCTCGTCGAACGAGGCCATTTCGTTCGGGCTCGACATGCTGCGTCTGGGTCGCGCCGACATTGCCGTCGTCGGTGGCACCGAGGCCGTCATCCACCCCCTGCCCCTGGCCGCCTTCGGCCAGATGCAGGCCTTGTCGCGTCGCAATGATGCCCCCGAGAAGGCTTCGCGCCCGTGGGACGTCGACCGCGACGGGTTCGTGCTCGGTGAGGGCTCGGCGATGATGGTGATCGAGACGCTCGAACACGCCCAGGCCCGTGGGGCGAAGATCTACGGCACCCTGGCGGGCGCCGGCATCTCGGCCGACAGCCACGACCTGGTGCAGCCCGACCCCGAGGGACGAGGTCAGGCCTCCGCCATGGTGAAGGCCCTCAAGGAGGCCGACCTGCAGGCCGCCGACATCAGGCACATCAACGCCCATGGCACCTCGACCCCACAAGGGGATCGTGCCGAGGCCGGTTCGATCGCTCTGGCCCTGGGTGACACCTCGGGAGTTCTCGTGAACTCGACCAAGTCGATGACCGGTCACCTGTTGGGTGGCGCCGGCGCCGTCGAGACCTTCGCCACGGTGATGGCGCTCAACACCCGCACCATCCCCGGCACCATCAACATCGAGAACCTCGAGCCGGGGCTGCCCGTTCAGATCGCCACCAGCACCACCGCGCTGCCCGAGGGCGACCTGGCGGGTCTGAACAACTCGTTCGGCTTCGGCGGCCACAACGTGGTCATCGCCGTCACCAACGCCAACCAGAGCCGGTCACTCCGTCCGGCTGAGTGAGGGGTCGGGGTCGGCCGGGCTCCTCGCCCGGTCGATCGCTCTTGCTCGGGTGAGCCCTGCGCTCAGACCACGTGGTGCAGCCAACGCACTTGGTCGTCCTCTGCTCGCCTGAAGGGTTCCAGCTCGGCGTCCCACGGGGCGCCCAGCAGGGCCTCCAGTCCGTGGTGCAGGTCGGTGCCACGGGCGACAGAGGCAGCCATGGCCTGCCTGATCCGATCCTCGTGGACGACGATGTCGCCCACCTCGTTGGTGGCCGCAGCGAACACCCCCAGGCTCGGGGTGACCGACCAGCGCTGCCCCGCGCCACCCGATCGGGGGGTCTCGGTCACGTCGAATCGCACGCGCTGCCAGCGGGCCAGTTCACTGGTCAGGCGAGCGCCCGTGCCAGCGCGCCCCGCGAACGCCAGTTCGGCCCGCCAGCTGTTGGGTTCGACGGGTTGGGGCTTCCACTCCAGATGTGTGGGCACGCCGATCACGCCGCCGAGCGCCCACTCCAAATGGGGACGCAGAGCAGACGGCGTGGAATGGATCTGAACGACCCCCGTGACGGGCTGGTCGGTCATGGTCCGGCTCGAGATCATCGTGTGCCTCCTCGTCCAGATGAGCCTTCCCCAGCCGTCTGGTCGCGGTCGCACGATGACCTTGTGCCGATTGTGCATCATTCCCAGCGGTCGTGCCAGCCCTAGCATGTGGCCATGACCCAGCACCCGCTCCCCGAATCCACCACTTCTGCGGCATCGACCCGTCCCCGACTGGTCACGGTGGACGAGGCGCTGGCCGGTGCACCCTCTTGGTCGGAGCTCCGGGCCGACGGCGAGCGCCTGCTGTGGCTCGAGTCGCGCCCCACCGAGAACCGCCGCACCACCATCGTCGACGGCGACGGTGTCGAACTGACTCCCGCCCCGTTCTGCGTCCGCTCGCGGGTGATGGAGTACGGCGGCGGCGCCTGGGACGCTCGCAACGGTGTTGTGGTGGCGGTCGACGACGTCCGCAACCAGGTGATCGAGGTGGCCACCGACCGACCCGTGACCCCGGCGTCCCAGCAGGTGCGCTACGGCGGGCTGCAGGTGCACCCGAACCTCGACCTCGTGCTGGCAGTGCGCGAGGACCACCGCGGCCCCGGGGAGGCCGTGACCACAGTGGTGGCGCTCCGGTTGTCCGGTGGCAACGACGACTTCGGACGGGTGCTGGTCTCCGGTCCCGACTTCGTCGCGGGACCACGCCTGTCGCCCGATGGGCGCCTCGCCTGGTTCGAGTGGAACCACCCCGACATGCCCTGGGACCGGAGCGCTGTCCGCACTGCTCCCCTGGCGTTCGAGGAGGACGGGACCGGATGGCAGCTGGGTCAGGTCACGACCGTCATGGACGAACCGGAGGTGAGCGCCCAGCACCCACAGTGGGACGTGGACCCGTCCGGCAGAACCACGCTGTGGTTCACGGCGGACGAGTCGGGGTACTGGAACCTCCACTCGTGGACGCCGGAGCAGGGATCGAGCCTTGTCTGGCCGGTCGACGCCGACTGCGACCACCCGGTCTGGACGCTCACGGGTCCCTCATGGGCGGTCAGCGGCGGACGGCTGCTGGTGCACCAGATGGTGCAGGGCTGGCCCCGTCTTGTCGTCATCGACCTCGTCGCCGGGGTCGTCCGTCACCCGGAGTTCGACGGACTCGCGGAGGTGCGGTCGTGTGTGGTGGCCGGGAACGAGGCCCACGCCCTGGTCGGCCTGGTCGCGGCCGGCGACGCCCTCGTGCGGGTGCGGCTGGACGAGGACCATCCCAGGGTGACACTGCGCGCTGGTGGACGTCGGCCCGACTGGCAGCCCACCCTTCCCACCAGCATCACCGTCAGCGGCAGCAATGGCGACGTGCAGGCATGGCTCTACCTCCCCGAGCCCGCCGAGCACGCACCGGCGCTGATCGTGAAGTCGCACGGTGGCCCGACCTCGTCGGCCTCGATCGCCCACTCCCCGCTCAACGACTTCTGGACGAGCCGCGGCTATGCGGTGGTCGACGTGAACTACTCCGGCTCCACCGGATTCGGACGTGACTACCGCAATCGTCTCCGTGGCCAGTGGGGCCTGCTCGACGTGGCCGACTGTGTCGCGGTCGTCGACCATCTGGTCGACGCAGGCGCAGTCGATCCCCGCAAGGTGAGCATCACCGGCGGGTCGGCGGGTGGCTACACCACGCTGCAGTCACTCGTCTCGACCGACCGCTACACCGCCGGCGTCAGCAGGTACGGGATCGGCGACCTGGTGATGCTGGCCACCGACACCCACAAGTTCGAGAGCCGCTACCTCGACTCGCTGGTCGGCCCGTGGCCGGCGGACGAAGCGACCTACCTCGCGCGATCACCCATTCACCACGTCGACCGGTTGTCGACCCCGATGCTGATCCTGCAGGGCAGCGACGACAAGGTCGTGCCCCGCAACCAGGCCGAGGCCATGGCCGAGGCCGTCCGCTCGAAGGGTTTGCCCGTCGAACTGAAGCTGTACCCCGGCGAGGGCCACGGATTCCGTGGCGGTGAGGCACGCCGCGACGCGCTGGAACGAGAGCTCACCTTCTACGAGCGACTGTTCGGATAATCTCTGCGACATGCGCCCTTCCCCCCAGAGTGCCGGCCCGTCCCCCGATCCCACCCCGCGTGTCCGGTGGTCGCCTCCGACCGCGGTGAGGATCTCGGTGCTGGCGCTGGCCACGACGCTGACCGCGGCGGGACTGTTCGGTGGCACCGCTCACGCCGAGACCACTGCTGAACTCGGGCCGGCCCTGGCGCCCCCCACCGCAGTCGCACCGGCCACGACGTCGACGGGCGTGAAGCCCGCAGCCGATGCCCTGACCAGCGAGGCGCTGGCGCGGCTGAACAGCTACCGCAGCCAGTTCGGGGTGCCGGCCGTGACCGAGAACAGCACGTGGTCCCAGGCGGCCGTGGCGCACTCGAACTACATGGCCCTCAACGGCGTCGTCACCAACGCCGAGGACCCCGCCCTACCGGGCTACACCGACGCAGGCAACGTCGCGGCGCAGAACTCCCACGTCGCCCTCGGCTACACCACGCCGACGTCATTCGTCGATGCCTGGGCGGCGTCACCGTTCCACCTGATCACGATGTTGTCGGGCAGGCTCACCACCTCGGCCTACGGCCAGGCCACCCAGTCGGGCCGCACCGCCGCCACCCTGAACGTGCTGCAGGGTCGCACCGGAGCCGAGCCCACCAGCGGGTGGCCCCGCACCTGGCCCAAGGGCACCACGACCATGCTCGAGATGTCGGACGGCTCCTATCCCGACCCCGCCGCCGGCTGTGGCGCTCCCGTGGGCAGTTGGTACGGCACGGCCAACCTGATCGACTACGGCCCCTCGGCCACCGTCACCTCCGCCACTGCCACCCTGGTCGAGGACGGGAGCAACGTCCCCGTCTGCGTGCGGACGGCGAGCAGCTACTCCAACCCCACGGCCCGAGCGTTGATGGCCGGCAAGGTGCTCGTCATCCCGATGCGCCCGCTCACCCTGAACCGCGGCTACACCGGCACCGTGACCACCGCATCCGGCACCCACGTGTACCGATTCGACACGGGCAACCCCGCCTCGGGCGTGACCGGCGACCACAACGGCGACGGCCTGGCAGACATCCTCGCGGTGCGCGGTGACGGCGACCTGTACTTCTACCAGACCAAGCCCGGGCCCAGCGTCGCCCCCGGGGTGGTCGTGGGCCGTGGTTGGGGACCTTGGGACTGGATGGCCGTCGTCCCCGACCTCAACGGTGACAGCCGCACCGAACTGATCGGACGACAGCACGACACCGGGAAACTGTTCCTCTTCTTCGGCCTGGGCCGCGGGCTGTGGAGTTCGGCCATGGAGATCGGACACGGCTTCGACGGGCTCAGCCTGCTGACCGTGGTCAATGACATCACCGGTGACGGATTGCCCGAACTGCTGGGCCGCACCTCTGACGGCTCCCTGTACCGCTACAGCTTCACCGCGGGCGGCAAGTACCTCAACAACACCCGCAAGATCGGCCGCGGGTGGGGCGGGATCGCCACCACCTTCTCCCCCGGCGACTTCTCGGGCGACG
Organism: Aestuariimicrobium sp. T2.26MG-19.2B; assembly: GCF_950101875.1. Taxonomy (NCBI): domain Bacteria; kingdom Bacillati; phylum Actinomycetota; class Actinomycetes; order Propionibacteriales; family Propionibacteriaceae; genus Aestuariimicrobium; species Aestuariimicrobium sp. T2.26MG-19.2B. The sequence continues at coordinate 649,081 of NZ_CATNLW010000002.1, forward strand.
GCACTCCCGACCTGTTGGCGGTCACCCAGAGCGGACTGCTCATTCGCTACGCCTTCTCGGGCGGTAGCTTCTCGACCGCCAACGTGGTGGGCCGAGGATGGCAACCCACCGACAAGCTGTGGTCGCCCGGCGACATCGACGGCAACGGGACCGCCGACCTGCTCTCGGTGCGCAACGGCGGCCAGCTGTACTTCTACGCCAACCGTGTCGGCACGTGGAGTGTCGGCAAGGCGATCGGCAGCGGTTGGGACAGCATGCGACTGCTGACCTGAGGTCAGCCGCGGGCGCCGAAGATCGCGGTGCCCACCCGAACCGTGGTCGCACCATGGGCGATGGCCTGCTCGAGGTCGCCCGACATGCCCATCGACAGTTCGTCCCACGCCCCGCCGAGAACACCCTCGTCGCGCAGTTGCGACTGCAAAGTGCGCATCGTCTCGAAGCAGGCGACGACCTCGCGGGGATCGTCGCTACGGGCGGCGATGGTCATGAGCCCGTCGACACGCAGGGACGAGAACGGTTGTAGCGATCGACAGAACTGCATCACCTCGTCGGGGGCCAGACCGAACTTGCTCTCCTCCCCCGAGGAGTTGACCTGCACCAGCACGCGCAGGTCTCGTCCGGCGGCCTGGAGCCTGCGGTCCAACGCCGCGGCGAGGTCGAGGCTGTCGAGGGCCTGGAACTCCTCGACGTGGCTGACCACGTCGCGGACCTTGTTCCGCTGCAGGTGACCGATCAGCACCCAGGTGGGCATCGGCAGGTCGGTGGCGTCAGGCCAGCCGGTGGCCTTCTGGACGACCTCCTGAACCCGCGACTCGGCGAGTTCGGTGCAGCCCTCGCTGACCGCCTCGACCAGCAGCGGCAGAGGATGGGTCTTGCTCACCGCCAACAGCCGTACACCCGAGGGGTCACGCCCGGCGTCGGCGCAGGCCGCCTCGACCCGAGCCCGGACGGCAGCGAGCCCGGTCATGGCCAGCGGGCGGCCAGTGAGATGACGCTCAGCGCTGCCACGAAGCCACACAGCAGGGCCAGTCCCGCATACCGCTCCGTCACCTCGACGAAGACCTTCTCGTAGCCGATGTCCTGGGCGATCGTGCGGTACACCTTGCCCAGTTGGTCGGCCGACTCGGCCGACAACTTCTTGCCGCCGGAGGCCCGTGCGACGTCGAGCAACTCCCCGTGGTTGACCGGCACGGGCTGACGCACACCGTTCTCGAGCACGTAGCCGTTGGCCGTGCCGTAGGCGATCGTGTAGATCGGAACGTTCAGCTTCTTCGAGTCCTTCGCGGCCTGCAGGGACGAGCGGCCGGAGTTGGTGGCACCGTCCGACAGCAGGACGATGGCAGCCGGGGCGACCGCCTTGGGGTCCTTCGGGTCGGGTGGCACCAGCTTCAGTTGGTCAAGGGAGGTGTAGATCCCTTCGCCGATGGCCGTCGAGGGTTGCAGCTGCAGTCCGTCGATGGCTCGTTCCACGGCGCCACGGTCGGTGGTGGGCGGAACCAGTGGCTCCGCTGTCGCGGCGAAGCTCACCAGCGCGACGTTGAACCGCGGCGGAAGCGACGAGACGAATTCCTTGGCGGCTGTCTGGGCGGCAGCCAGCCGGCTCGGCTTCACGTCCTGGGCCATCATCGAACGGGACACGTCGATGGCCACGATCACGGTCGCACGCTCACGGGGAACCTCGGTGTAGTCCTTCGGCTTGGCGTAGGCGACCACCAGGGAGACCAATGAGAGCACGGCCGCACCGACCGCGAGGTGGCGCTTCCAGGCGCGGTCCTTGGGCAGGATGCGTGAGAGGTTGCTGGGGCGTGACGGCGTGGTGCGCGGACGACGAAGCAGCAGGAAGACGTACAGGCAGGTGATGCCGATCGGCACCAGCAACCACCACAGTCGGTGCGGGAGCAGGAACTCCAGGTTCATGAGGGCCACCTCGCTGCCATCGACACGGCTCCCAGCGCCGCCACCACGGCGAAGGCCAAGGCGTAGAAGGCCCACTGGGCCGTGATCTCGGTCTTGACGTCCTCGTAGCCGACCTCACTGCGAACGTCCTTGTAGACGTTGTTCAGTTGGCTGGCACTGTCTGCCCCCCAGGCCTTGCCCCCCGTGGACTGCGCGATCTGCCTGAGTGCGGCCTTGTCGGGTGCCACCCGTTCTCGCTTGCCGTCGAGGTCGACGTAGCCGGTCTCGGTGCCGTAGGCGATGGTGTAGATCGGGATCTTTCGTTGCTTGGCCTGCGCGGCTGGTCCCGCGGGGGAAGCCCCCTCGGTGTTCTGGCCGTCCGACAGCATCACGATCGCCGCGGGCGCCGGCTTGTCGTCCTGACCCTTGGGTGCCTGGTCGACGGCTTGCAGCGCCTTCGTGATCGAGTCGCCGATGGCCGTGCCCTCCTTCAACTCCAGCGCGCCGATGGCGCGCTGGGCAGCGCCCCGGTCGGTGGAGGGTGGAAGCCTGGTGGCCGGTTTGCCCGACAGTTCGACGATGGCGACGTTGAACCCCGCGGGAAGTCGGGTGATGAACTCGGTGGCGGCCTGCTTGGCTGAGGTGAGTCGATCGGGTGAGACGTCCTTGGCCTTCATCGACAACGAGACGTCGATCACGACCACGATCGTCGCCCGCTCGCGGGGCACCTTCTCCTGACCCACCGGACGAGCCCACGCGAAGGAGAGGGCCACCAGCGACAGCAGCATCATGGCGACCGTCACGTGACGGCGCCAGGTCGACTGCTTGGGCATGATGCGGTCGAGCACGGCCGTGTTGGTGAACCTCATGCCCAACTGGGAGCGCCGCAACAGGATGATGACGTAGGCCAGCACCAGCAGCGGGATCAGGGCCAGCACCCACAGTCGTCCCGAGTTCATGAACTCCGGCAACCAGCTCATCGGCTGACTCCCTCCATCGACTGACTCCCCCTCATCGGCTGACACCCTGCGGCGGGGCGTGCAACATGCTCGCGACCCGCCGGTAGCCCAGCACGAACCGGGCGATGTCCTGCACCCAGTCTCTGTCGGTGCGCAACTGGATGTGACCGACCCCGGCCCGGCGCAGGGCGATGGCCACTCGTTCACGTTGGGCGGCGGAGGCGGCATTCATGCGGGCCCTGGCCTTCTCGTCGCCGGTGTTGACGTAGCGCGCGAAGTTCGACTCGGGGTCCTTGATCAGCATCTCGCCGACGTCGGGGAACTCCAGTTCGTGGGAGTCGACCACCTCGACGCACAGCACCTGGTTGCGCACCGACAGCCTGCGTAGGGCGCGTTCCCAGTCGGGGCTGACGTTGGGGTCGAGTTCGGCGTCGCCCGGGGAGAGGAAGTCGGAGACGACCACTCTCATCCCGCGGCGCCGCTGGGTCCGGCTCAACTGTTCGATGCCGGCGGCCAGCGTCAGCTCTCCGGGGGCATGGTCGGGGACGATGGGTTCGTCCAGCATGGTGCGCAGCAGCCCGTACAGGGCCGAGCGGCCGGAGCGGGCCGGAAGCCGTTTGATGGAGTCCTGCCGCATCAGCATGCCGCCGAAGCGGTCACCCATCTTCTGCGACAGGAAGCCGATGGTGGCGATGGCCGCGATGCCGAGGTCACGCTTCGTGACACCGTCGGTACCCCAGTTCATCGACGGGGTCACGTCGAGCAGCGCCCACACCTCGAGTTCACGGTCGGCCATCGTGTCGCGCACGTGGGGCACCGTGGTTCGCGCCGTCACCGCCCAGTCCATCTTGCGCACGTCGTCCTGGCCGGGCTGGTAGATGCGTGCGTCGTTGGCGTCCGAACCCGGCCCGGGCAACAGCCCGAGGTGGTCACCGTGGAGGAAGCCCTCGAGTCGACGCACGATGGTGAGTTCGAGTCGGCGAAGAGCAGCCTCGGGTGCCAGCCGGTTGAGCGGCAGGCTCGGACCTGTCGGGGCGGCCAGCACGGTCGCTGCGACCCCGACGTCGGATCGGTTCGGTGCTGGGGCTCCGCCGAGCGGCGGGCCCGGTGGCGGTGCGAAGGACGGGTGTTGGGTCATCTGGTCCGCCACACCGGGTCAGCGGAACTCGGGGTTGTATCGACCCTGTTCGTGGCTGGCCTGGCGCTGTTGCTGGTTCCACACCGGCGTCGGTGCGGGCACCATGGCCAGGATGCGCTCGACCACACTGGCGGGCTCGATGTTGTCGGCGACCGCATCGAAACCGAGCACCAGCCGGTGCCCCATCACGTCACGAGCCACGGCCTGCACATCGGTGGGCATGACGTAGTCGCGCCCGTGGATGAGGGCGAGGGCACGGGCGGCCGCCACGAGTCCGAGCGTGGCTCGCGGGGAGCAGCCGATCTGGATGACGCTGGTGAGGTCGGGCATGCCGAACTCGTCGGGGGTGCGCGTGGCGAGCACGATGCGGACGATGTACTCAGCCACCAGGTTGTGCACGAAGACGTTGGAGGCCATGTCCTGCAACTGCAGCACCAGGTCGGGGTTCAGCACCCCATTGGCCTCGGGAGGCCGCACGCTCATACGGCGCAAGATCTCGAACTCCTCGTTGCCGCGGGGGTAGGGCACGTCGACCTTGAGCAGGAAGCGGTCACGCTGTGCCTCGGGCAGGGGGTAGACGCCCTCGGACTCCACCGGGTTCTGGGTGGCGATCACGATGAACGGCTTCTTGGCCGGGTAGGTCACGCCTGCGATGGAGACCTGCTTCTCGGCCATCAACTCGAGCATCGCCGACTGCACCTTGGCGGGCGCTCGGTTGATCTCGTCGGCCAGCACGAAGTTGACGAAGACCGGGCCCAGCTCGATGTCGAAGGACTCCTTGCTCGCCGAGTAGATACGGGTACCGACGATGTCGGACGGCACCAGGTCGGGGGTGAACTGCACGCGTGCGAACGAACCACCCACGACGGTGGCGAACGAGCGCACGGCCAAGGTCTTGGCAACACCGGGAACGCCTTCGAGCAGGACGTGCCCCTGGGCCAGCAACCCGACCATCAACTGTTCGACCATGTGCTCCTGGCCCACGATCACCCTCTGCACCTGCTGGATCGCCTGCCCCAGCAGTTCAGAGGCTTCCTTGGTGGTCATGCCCCCGTGGGCCCCAGTCCGGGTGGGCGCCTGTGGCCCTGATGGGTTGGTCACTCACGTCTCCTGAGGTGCTCGGGGTGATTACGCCTTGGCCACGATACCGCCCCCTCGGGTCCACAGCCGCCGTGCTCCGGCGATGTGGTGAGATGGGTGGTGATGTCTGACCTGCCGCACGCCGGACCCGCCTCCGCGCTGTTCCCCGATGACCCACCCAAGGTGGGTGACTTCTGGCTGGACGCGCGGCTGACTGCCGGGCCGTCCGGGGTGGCCTACGTCGGTCACGACGATCACGACAACACCCCCGTCATGGTGATCGTGCTCTCCGACGGCGCGGCGCATGACGCCGCGGCTCGTGACCGCCTGGCCGGTGAGGTCAACAAGCTCCACATCGACACCGTCATCGCCCGCGGCGGACGTGGCCAGGACGAGGGCCGACTGGCCCACACCTTCCGTTCCGAGGACGACGATCCCGTCGATCCCGGCCATGCCCCGCTCGCGCCGTGGGTGGCGTTGGCCTACGACGGCTCCCCGCGCGCCGTCGCCGAGGCCGAGCGTCTGCTCACAGCGGTCGACCTGTCCCGTACGTCGCTGTTGGGACGCCCCAGCGGCCCCGACTACGACCTCCACTGGCGCAACAACCAGCAGCCGGGCACGTCGCGCCTGTGGCCGCTGCCGTGGCCGGGACGAACCGACCGCGCAGGATGGGTGACGACCCTGGTGGCGTGGCTGCTGATGCTGTTGCTGGCCGCCCTCGCGTTGCTGATCGCCGTCCTCATCTTCTCCAAGCAGCCCCCGGTCTCCCCACCACCGCCGGTGCCCACCACCGGCTCCGCCTCCGGCGGCGGATCGGCCTCGCCGTCGTCCTCGGGTTCGCAGTCGGCCTCACCGGAGTCGCCGGGGTCTTCGGGGGGGCACAACTCCCCCACCAAGTCGGCCAGCTATGAGTCACCCGACCCACAGGGGTCGAAGTCGGGTGGGTCACCCACCCCGAACAAGAAGTTGTGATGACCGAGCCCAGACTGGTCGCGACCGATCTCGACGGAACCCTGCTCAATGCCGAGGGTGTGATCTCCGGGCTCAACCAACGCGCTCTCCGTGAGGCTGCCGATCGTGGCATCGAGGTGGTGGTGGCCACTGGCCGGCCGTGGCGCTGGCTGCAGGTGCTCGAGCCCCTCCATGACCTCGACCTGCACGTGCTCACCAGCAACGGTGCGGTGCGCTACGACCTGCACGGTGGAGTGGTCACCTCCCACGACAGCCTCGACGTCGACGTGGTCGCGGAGGTCATCGGCGACCTGCGTGGCGCCGACTCCCGGCTCGGGTTCGCACTGGAACACGTGGACGGGTGGTCGTGCGACGAGGTCTACCTGGCTCATTCGACCGTGGCCGTTCCGGGCGCCACCGTTCGTCCGATCGACGAGGCCCTGAACGTCAGTCCAGCCGTCAAGCTGCTGGTCCGCTCGGCGGACCTGCCCTCAGATCGTCTCGCCGAAGTACTCGCCCCACTCATCGGCGACCGGCTCACCCCCACGTGGTCGTTCGTGGTCTCCCCCGGGTTGCTCGAGATCTCGTCGCCCGGGGTGACCAAGGCCAGCGGACTGCAGCGCGTGCTCGACGACCTCGACATCGCGGCAGCCGAGGCGGTGGCGTTCGGTGACATGCCCAACGACATCGCCATGCTGCAGTTGGTGGGGCGCGGGTTCGTGATGTCGAATGCCCATCCGTCGTTGCACGAACTGGGGCTGCCGGTCGCGGGCGACCACGACGACTCGGGTGTGGGTCGAACCCTGCTCGGGCTGCTCGGTCACGACGACTGATCGCCCCGTTGGCGCGCTTTGGCGTGGGCACTTGCCATCGGGTCGCCCGGGTCTGAAAGAGTTGACTGAACATCCATTCACCCCCACCCCAGGAAGCTTCACCCATGACTCATGCGGCCCTCATCGTCGGCTACGGCACGATGGGCATCTACCACTCACGCAAGCTGGCGGCAGCCGAGGGGGTGACGGTCAAGGGCGTGGTCGACGTCGACCCCCGCGCCATCGAGGAGGCCGAGACCGCCGGACTCCACGGCTACGCGTCGCTGGAGGAGGGCTTGGCTGATCCCGAGATCGATCTCGTCGTGATCACCACCCCCAACGAGGCGCATCACCCGATCGCACTGGCGGCCTTCGCGGCCGGCAAGCACGTGCTCACCGAGAAGCCGGCCATGCTCAACTCGGCCGAGCTGGAAGAAGTGATGGCCGCGGCCGAGGCGGCAGGCAAGGTCTTCACCGTGCACCAGAACCGCCGCTGGGACGAGGACTACCTCGTCATCAAGCAGCTCTTCGACGAGGGGACGCTGGGTCAGGTCACCTACGTCGAGTCCCGCGTCGACGGGTCCCGAGGGATCCCCGGCGACTGGCGCCGCGACCCCGTTCGCGGAGGCGGCATGGTGCTCGACTGGGGTGTCCACCTCGTCGACCGGCTGCTGCTGATGGTGCCCGCCAAGCTCAACCGCGTGTTCTGCCGTCTCTCGCACATCGCCGGCCACGAGGTCGACGACGGCTTCCGCATCCAGTTGTCGTTCGACAACGGCGTGGAGGCCGTGGCTGCGTGCACGACCAACAACTTCATCTCGGGACCCAACTTCCACATGGAGGGTGCCCACGGCACCGCCGAGATCGAGGACTGGGACCTGAACGGCAAGATCGTGCGTCTGCACGACCTCGAGAAGGACTCGGACGCGGTGCCGGTGCTGGCAGGGCAGGGCATGACCAAGACGATGGCGCCCCGGCTCGTCGACTACGCCGCCCGCGCCAAGGTGCAGGACAACCTTGAGATCCTGCCGATCCCGCGCATCCCGGTGTCGATGGACGGTTTCTACACCAACCTGGTCGCCGCCATCGAGGGACGCGAGCAGCCCTTGGTTGAGATCTCGACGGTGCTGCGTTGTTTGAAGGTGCTGGAGGCGGCCTTCGAGTCGCACCGCACCGGTGAGGCCATCGCCTTCGAGGCCTGAGTGGTCAGGGCCTGATGGGTCTTCCCGGTCGGGGGCGGCGTCCACGGACGTCGCCCCCGATCCATGTCCGGGCCGGGTCAGACCACGAGGGGCGAGGCCACCTCGATCCGTCCATGGTCGACCAACCACCGCACAGCCTCCTGGACGGTCTCGCCTGCGCTGTACTTCGGCGCATAACCGAGCAACCGCTGCGCCTTCTGCATCGTGAAACTCTGACTTCGCACCAGGTGCTCCCAGCTCGCATCGGCGTGTTCGGGGGCCAAGCCCTCCCTGAAGGCCTCCCACGAGACGGACTCGAGCACGGGCGGTCTGCCGAACCAGGACGCAGCAAGGGTGGCGTAGCCGCGCACGTTGAGCGCGTCGGCGGCGGTGATGTAGAACTCCTGGCCTGACGCCTGGTCCCGGTGCTCGACTGCACATTCGAACGACTGGGCGACATCGTCGGCGTGCACGTGCGCCATGGTCTCCGCACCCAGACCGGGGATCCTGACTGGTTCGCCGGACGAGAGCCTCGTCCAGACGGTGGGGTCGAGGTTGCCCGTGGGGCCGATGGGTGCCCAACCCGGGCCGCTGATGTGTCCGGGGTGGAGGCTCGTGGTCACCAGTCCCCCGCTGGCCGTCTCCTGCCTCAACAGGCGGGCGATCTCGTACTTGCCGATGCCGTACTCGCCGAAGGGTTCGGTTGTGTTCTCCTCCGACATCGGGATGACCCGGCTGGCTCCCGCGCTCCAGATCGAGCCACAGAACAGGTAGTGCCCGGTCCGGCCCCGCAACCGCTCCACAAAGGCGCCGGCCGAAGCGAGGGTGAAGCAGACCAGATCGATCACGACCTCGCCACCGAGCCCGAGCACTCGGTCGGGGAAGCTCCCCTCGGCGTCCTCCCGCTGGCGGTCAGCCACCACCTGCTCGACCAGTTGCCACTCCGGGGGGTCGACGTAGGGAGTCGACGTCCCGCGGCTGATGTTCACGACCTCGTGGCCGCCCCGGACGAGGCGGGGAATCAGGAACGACCCGATGTGGCCACTCCCACCGATCACAACGATGCGCATGTGCTTCTCCCTCGGTGATGGCCGCTGGCGCAGCCCACGACACCTGCTGTTCTACCGGACGGATGCGCCGAAGGTGGGAAGCGTGGACTCTGATTGGGCCCAGCGTGACGGCTTGGCCATCAGGTGTGGGGTGGGGCGTGCGGGGCTCGAACCCGCGACCCAGGGATTATGAGTCCCCTGCTCTGACCGGCTGAGCTAACGCCCCCGTGCGCCGAGACTGCGACCCGCAGACTCTATCGGTTCACCCGTCCTGCCCACCTTCGGCTGCCCGACGCGCTCCGAGTTGCCCGCCGCTACCGCCTCACATAACCTCTGCTTATCGACTGAGAAAGCAGGAGTCATGACGACCACCCTCCCGATCGGCGCCATCGGCGCCCGCCGCCGCTGGCCCGAATCCGTGGACGACGTGACCGTCCGTCTGGTCGCCGGTCTCGTCCTCGTCGTCGTGCTGGTCACCCTGCTGACCCAGCAGTGGTGGCTCTTCGCCGTGCTGTTCGCGGACTTCCTCAGTCGAACGATCCTCGGCCCGCGCTGGGGTGTCACCTCGCGCGTGATTCAGCGGTTCGTGCGTCCGCGCGTCTCGGTCGGCCGTCGCCCCACCGCCTCGGCACCGAAGCAGTTCGCAGCAGGCATCGGGGCGACCATGACCGGTCTGGCCACCGTCGCCTGGGTCGGATCACTGGTCACCTCCGCGTCGTGGCCGATCGCGGTGGTCTGGGCCGTCGGCGCCATCATGGTGCTGTTCCCCGCCCTCGAGGCAGTGCTCGGCTTGTGCGTCGGCTGCAAGCTCTTCGGACTGCTGGCCCGATTCGGCGTGGTCAATCCCGATCTCTGCGTCGACTGCGCCTGAGCCCGTTCGGCGCGAGCCTCGGCATCAGCTCAAGCCGCCCGCTCGGAGAGCGCTCTCCGCTAACCTCCGGGCATGACCACGCCTGAGCCTGCCCCCTCCTTCGTGCTGGTCGGGTGGGGCTACCGCTCCCGCGCCTGGTGGGAGGCGGCGCGAGGGATCGGCGTCACCTGCGCCGGCATCGTGGTGCGCAGCCCGCGCGAGACCCCAGCTCCCTCGTTCGGATCGATCGCCGAGGCCGTGGCCACCACGGGCGCGCGGTTCGTCGTCTCGTCCGTGGGGTGGACGAGCGCCGCCGCGGTGATCGCCGAATCCGTGGACCTGGGGCTCCCCATCCTGAGCGAGACCCCACCCGCAGCGGACCTCGAGGGATTGGACACCCTGTGGTCACAGGTGGGTGGCTCCGGCCTGGTGCAGGTGGCGGAGCAGTACCCGCACTACCCCTCCCACGCGGCCCGGCTGGCGCTGGTGCGCTCAGGAGCCCTCGGCACTCCCACCCAGGTGCAGGTGAGTTCCACCCAGCTCTACCATGCCGTGGCGCTGATGCGGGCCCACCTCGACGCCCGTCCCGGCCCCGCCCTCGTGACCGCGACGACCACCTCCGCACCCCTGCTGCAGCCCTTGTCACGCGCCGGGTGGACTCCCGACCCGGCGCCCACGGATGCAACCACCACCCACGCGGTGATCCAGTTCGGCGCCCCGGGTGAGGGTCGCAGCGGCGTCTACGACTTCACCGACCTGCAGACCCGCAACCTGCTGCGGGTGCGCCGACTGGTGGTGCGCGGCACCCACGGAGAACTCGACGGCGAGCAGGTGCTGCGCTGGGGAGGACCCGAGACGGTGCTCAGCTCGCGCATCGAACGCCGGCAGTCGGGGCACGACCTGGACATGTCGGGCTATGACTCCGAGACCCTGAGCCACGGCGACCACGTGCTGTGGCGCAACCCGTGGCCGGGTCGACGCTGGTCGGACGATGAGCACGCCACCGCGGCGGTCCTGGCACAGATGGCAACCTGGGTGTCGGACTCCGAAGCGGGATCGTCAGCGCCCGGGCCCTACCCACTGGCGGAGGCCTGCCAGGACGCAGCCATCGGGTTCGCCATCGAGGAAGCGGTGCGCCGGGGCGCCCCGGTCACACTTGCCGATCAGCCCTGGTGGTGACCTTGGTGGTGAGTTCGGCGGCCAGCCAGGCAAGAAAGGCCCCAACTCCCTCCACACCGTCCGCCTGGAGGTCGGCGTGGGCGGCCAACTCAGGCCTCTCGGTCGACCCCGACACCAGGGCAGCCGTAACCACCCCCCGGGCGGCCCACCGGTGCAGTTCCTCGAACGCGGGGAGGTCACCCAAGTCGTCCCCGGCCATCATCACCGTCCTCGGTGAGCCATGCTCGATCAGTTCGCGCAGGGCCTCGGCCTTCGAGGTCGACTGTTCCCTGACCTCGAGCACCAGTTTGCCTGGCTCGAGGTGGAGCCCGTGGGCGCCTGCAACCGCCGCGACGGGACCGGTGAGGGTCTCCAGCGCCCGCTGGGGATCGGCCGCCCTGCGGGTGTGAACTCCCAGTGCACGACCCTTGTCCTCGAGGTGGACGCCGCCCAGCGCTGGATCGCTGGCGGCTCTCTCCTCCACCAGCGACGAGATCTCAGCGACCGCATCGCGGAATCCCGCCGAGACCTCGGGCACCCGGGCCACCCCGGTGGCGCAGTCGAAGCGCTCCACGCCGTACTGGCCCAGCACCACCAGGTGGCCGAAGTCGTCATCGTCCAGCCTGGCCAGCTGCCGCACCGCATCGATCGGTCGTCCGGTCACGATGGCCAGTTGACCGACCCTCGAGCCGAGCGCGAGCAGAGCGGCGCGGGCATCGTCGGAGATGAAGGCGACCGCGGGATCCTCGACCATCGGCGACAACGTGCCGTCGAAGTCGAAGGCAAGCAGGGCGTGCCCCGGGTCGTCCACGATCGCCTGGACGAAGGCCCGCCCTCGGTCGGTGGTCACCTGCCATGAGCTCATGCCCCCACCCTAGTCAGCTGGCTCGTGGCGGCGCCTCGCGAAGCTGACAAGGAACAACGTTCCGCGAGGCACCGCTAGGGTGGGAATGACTGAAGGAGTGAGCCTTGACCGCTGCCCCCACCGACGGCGCCCCGTTCGTCGTCGTCGCCAACAGACTTCCCGTGGACCGCACCGTCTCGCCCGACGGAACCATTGACTGGCGCACCTCGCCCGGTGGCTTGGTGACGGCCCTCGAACCCGTCATGCGAGCCAAGGGCGGTGCCTGGGTCGGGTGGCACGGAGCGCCCGACGAGACCGTCGAGGAGTTTGAGCACGACGGTTTCACGGTGGTGCCCGTGCCCCTGTCGGCCCAGGAGGTCAACGAGTACTACGAGGGATTCTCCAACGCCACCCTGTGGCCGCTCTACCACGACTCCGTGGCCTTCCCCGAGTTCCACCGGGAGTGGTGGGACTCCTACCAGTTGGTCAACCAGCGGTTCGCCCAGCGGGCGGCCGAAGTGGCCGGCCCCGGCGCGACCGTGTGGGTGCAGGACTACCAGCTGCACCTGGTGCCGACGATGCTGCGGGAACTGCGACCCGACCTCAAGATCGGCTTCTTCCTGCACATCCCGTTCCCACCCGTCGAGCTGTTCCACCAGATCCCGTGGCGTCGACAGTTGCTCGGTGGCCTGATGGGAGCCGACCTGGTCGGGTTCCAGGTTCCCGGCGGCGCGCAGAACTTCCTGCGGCTCGCCCGACGCCACGCCCCCGAGAAGGTGACCGTGAAGGGCAGCGAGATCACCTTGGGCGACGGTCGGGTGGCGGTCGCGAAGGCCTTCCCCATCTCGATCGACACGGACGGCTTCCGGGAACTGGCCGAGTCCGACGAGGTGAAGGCTGAGGCCAGACAACTGCGCGAAGACCTCGGGAACCCGAAGGTGATCTTCCTGGGCGTCGACCGACTGGACTACACCAAGGGTCTGCGCCAGCGCATCAGGGCCATGGGAGAACTCTTCGCCGAGGGCAAGCTCGACCCGTCGGAGGCCGTGCTGCTGCAGGTCGCCACCCCCAGCCGGGAGCGGGTGGAGGAGTACAAGCGCCTGCGTGACGACATCGACCTGCTGGTGGGTCGCATCAACTCCGAGGTGGGAGGGGTTGGACGATCGGCGATCGTCTACCGTCACGCCTCCTTCCCCCGTCACACGATGGCTGCCATGTACTCGATCGCCGACGTGATGGTGGTCACTCCCCTGCGCGACGGCATGAACCTGGTCGCCAAGGAGTACGTCGCCTGCCACGGCAGCGACGACGGCGCCCTGGTGCTGAGCGAGTTCGCGGGGGCCGCGCTGGAACTCAAGCAGGCCTACCTGGTGAACCCGTACGACCTGAACGGCATGAAGGAGACGCTCATGCAGGCGGCCACCGACGGGCCGCGAGTGCGGCGCCGCCGGATGTCGGCGTTGCGCAGGCAGGTGACCGAGCACACGATCGACCGGTGGGCGCAGAACTTCCTCGACACCTTGGACGAGGTGGCCCGAGCCCACGGCTGAACCTTGGGCGCCCACGGCCGGGGCCGTGGGTGCCCGCTCCCGCCGGAACGACGAAAGCCCGTCCTGACCAGCGCACATGCGCTGGTGGGACGGGCTTGGCGAAGTCTTGCTCCCCCGGGAGGACTCGAACCTCCAACCCTTCGATTAACAGTCGAATGCTCTGCCAATTGAGCTACAGGGGATCAGCGTTGCCGCTGTGCGGCTCTCTCGAGCACGCTTGGAAACGCTAGCAGAGCAGCACCGGAGAACAAAAATCCTCGAGGCCCGGATCACAGGTCGTACTGCTCCTGCAGCTCGGTGGTGCGGGCCAGCACGAAAGCACGCACCTGGGGGTCGTCCAGGTCAGCTCGCCCTTGGCTGACCGCCTGCCACACGGTTGCGCCACCAGCGGCTCCCAGCGCCCGCCTGCCTGCAACCATCACCCGACCTCCGCCCGGTGCGTCGAAGTTCTGCTGCACCACGATCGAGGCCATCACCCGCTCGTTGAAGACCTCGGGCACGCGACCGGGGTCGTCCAACACGATGCTGCCGCGCTCGTCGGTGTTGGTGGTCCAGCGCAGCGAGGACGAGTCACGGTTCCATCCGCCCGCCTGCAGCAGGTGCCAGCCGTGCACCTCCCACTGACCCCGGCGGCCGATCGCCAGTGCGCTGTCGAGGGCGACGGCCCATGAGTCGTCTGGGCCTGCGGCCCAGGCCAGCGCCCGTGCGCCCGGGACCCGGGACTCGAGGTCGCGGCTCACCGCGGGGGGCAACGTCTTTCGTCCGAACACCATCCCAGTCTGCCTCAGGCGGCAGACTTCCACGCCACCGCACCCAGCTCGCGGGCCCGCTGCTGCAGCCGGTGATAGGCGCTGCGGCTGAGCCCCAGTTGCGCTCGCACCCGGGCAGGGGTGGCATCGGGGCGCGCCAGGAGCTGCAGCAGGGTCCGTTCCCGCACGGGCAGGTCATCGAGCCACGCCGGGGGCTGCTCGTCCAGGATCTGCTCGTCCGCGGTCTCGTCCGAGACCAGTTCGGGCAGGTCGATTGCATTGCGCAGCTCATCGCGCTGGGTGAAAAGTTCGCGCTGCGCCCGCTGGAGTCGACTGGTGATCCAGATCCACGCCGTGGTCGAGAACCGGGTTCCCCGCCGGTGGTCCCACCGCATGATCGCCTCGGCCAGGCCCAGTTGTGCCTCGCTGACCAGGTCGTCCTCGGGAAGACCGTGACGTCGGGACACCCGCCCGGCCAGCATCCCGGCCAGCCCGACATTGGCCTGCCACATGCGTTGCCAGGCTTCGTCGCCGGCCACCGTCAACGCCTGCAGGTCGTCGAGGGGTGCGTCGGTGTCGAAGTCGCCGTCGAGGGCGGCGCGGGCCAGGACACCGGCCTCGATGGTGCGGGCCAGGTCGATCTCCTCGTCCGCGCTCAACAGGGCGGACCGGGTGGGGCGTGTGTTTGTCATGGATCCCACCCCACCCTCGAAGGGGCGATGGCGCCGGGGAGCGACGACACCTGTGGAGTCCGCATCCGGACAACACCACGTTGTCCACACCCCTTGACATGGTGCCCGCCACACACGGTCGCACCGAAGAACTCCGAGGGCAGGCGACCGGATCAGTCGAGCGCGCCCATCCCCGACTGCTGCAACTGCTTGCGCGTGGCCTCCAATTCGAGCAACCGCGAGAACATCTGGTTGTAGGCCGAGGTGTTCTCGACCGGGTTGGTGCGCTGCAACTTCGACTTGAGGTTGCGCAGGTCATGGGTCACCCGCAGCAACTTCAACCGGTCGGCATATGCCGTGGCGTAGGCCTCGTCGGGCTCCCGGAGCAGCGGCTCCACCATCAGTCCCGTGAACAGTTGGCGCACCACCTCGTCCTGGATCGACTCGAGCACTCGCTCCGACCACTCGGGACCGGTGTAGACGACCGCTGCCAGCGCCTCGAAGACTGCCCGGTAGGCGGGGTGGGAGAAGTCGTCACTGCTGACCCCGTTCCATTCCGCATCGAACAGCAGGGGGTACTGCAGCATCAGCTTGCAGGTGCCCCGCTCCACGGCCGTCGCCCGGTCACCCGGGTCAGGCAACGGAACAGACGACAGCAGCGCCGGCTCGTCCGTCGCCGGGGTCGGAGCAGTCGGACGAAGTACCCGCTCGGGGGGAATTCCCCGCTTGCCGACCCGCTGGACCTCGGCACGCACCTCGTCCACGTCCATGCCGAGCATGCTCGCCAACTCGCGCACATAGCCGGAAACCAGACTCGAGTCGCGGATGGACGACACCAGGGGCGCAGCCTGACGCAGGGCGGCCAGCCGTCCGTCGGCGCGGTCGAGGTCATGGCCCGACAAGGCATTGCGCATCACGAACGTGTACAGCGGCACTCGCCTGGCCACCAGTTCGCGCACGGCCGCGTCACCGTGCTGCAGACGCAGGTCACAGGGGTCGAGACCGTTGGGCTCGACGGCCACGTAGGTCTGGGTGATGAAGTTCTGGTCACCACTGAACACCTTGAGCGCGGCCCGCTGACCGGCCTCGTCCCCGTCGAAGGTGAACACCACCTCGCCGTTGAACGCGTCGTGGTTGCCCATCAGCCGGGTCAGCAGGCGGGCATGGTCGTCACCGAACGCGGTGCCACACGAGGCGACCGCGGTGTCGACACCCGACAGATGGGCGGCCATCACGTCGGTGTAGCCCTCGACGACCACCGCCTGGGACTTCTTCCCGATCTGCTGTCTGGCCAGGTCGAGCCCGTAGAGCACCTGCGACTTCTTGTACACCGGGGTCTCGGGGGTGTTGAGGTACTTCGCCGGCATGCGGTCGTCGTCGAAGATGCGCCGTGCCCCGAAACCAAGCGTGGACGATCCCGAGTCTCGGATCGGCCACAGCACCCGCCCTTGGAAGAAGTCGTACCCCGCCTCGCGTACCAGTCCGGCCGCCACCAGGACGTCGTCGGCGAATCCCGCCCGGTTCAGGTGGTGGCGCAGGTCACGGCCCCCCCGCGGCGCGTACCCGACGCCGAAACGTTCGGCGTCGGTGCGCGCGAAGCCGCGCTGGTCGATGAACTGCCGAGCGGCCAGCGCATCGGTGGTGAGCAGTTGCTTGGCGTAGAACTCCGCGGCGGCGGCGTTGGCCTCGAGAATCCTCACCCGGGTGCCGGGTTGGGTGCGGGGGCCGCCGCCGCGTCCGTCCTCCTCGATGCGCAGCTGCACCCCCACGCGGTCGGCCAACTGCTGCACGGCCTCGGCGAACGACAGGTTGCTGATCTTCTGCACGAAACTGATGACGTCGCCGCCCTCACCGCAGCCGAAGCAGTGGTAGAAGCCGCGGCTCGGTGTGACATGGAAGCTCGGCGTGCGTTCGTCGTGGAAGGGGCACAGGCCCTTCAGCGAGCCGCCACCGGCCTTGCGCAGGGACACGTACGAACCGACCACGTCATCGATGCGGGCGCGTTCGCGGACGAGAGCGATGTCTTCGTCGTTGATGCGGCCGGCCATGGCGCACATGTTAGCCGCGCCCGCGTGGCGTAGGTTCACGGGTGTGACCGTCGAACCCTCCTGGCAACTCGCCGTTGCCCTGGTGGTCCTGGTGGTGATCGGGACGGTCGCGGCGACCTGGGGGCGGTTGCCCCTGCGGCGGTCCCTGCTGGTGGCCTCGGTGAGGGCGGCCCTGCAGTTGGCGGCCGTGTCGGCGATCATCGTCGGTGCCATCCAGAACACACTGGCGGCCGTCGGTTTCGTGCTGCTGATGTTCGCGATCGGCGTGCACACCACGGCGACGCGGACGGGCACCCGGCGGCGTTGGCCCTGGGTGGCCCTGGCGATGGCCTCCGGTGCCCTACCGGTGCTGCTGGTCATCTTCGGATTGCAGGTGGCACCCTTCACCGGCATCAGCATCATCCCGATCGCCGGGATCATGGTGGGCAACATGATGAGCGTGCACACCCTCAATGGACGACGCCTGTTCGCTGCGCTGCGGGACGCGCACACCGAGTACGAGGCGGGGTTGTCGGTGGGACTGACCCGATCCGAGGCGATCGACGAGGTCACTCATCGGCACGCCACCGAGTCGTTGGTGCCCAGTCTCGACTCCACCCGCACCACTGGTCTGGTCACCCTGCCGGGCGCCTTCATCGGGGTCATGCTCGGTGGTGGCAGTCCTGTCCAGGCAGGGGCCGCCCAGGTGCTGGTCCTGGTGGGTATCCTCGCCGGTCAGTTCGTGACCGTCACCGTCTCACACCGACTCATCCGGGCGGCCAAGCTGCTGCCCGTCGACCTGGTCGCCTCGCTGCGGCCGTGACGGTCAGCCGAGGCCTCGCCCGATGCCCTCGGGCAGGCGGTCCGGACCCCACCCCAGCACCAACTCGGCCTGGTCGAAGGCGAACCGGTCGGTCATGCCGCCCACGTAGGTGACAGCGCCCCGGACGGGGTCCTGCTCGGTGCGGTACTCGGCCGGCATCAGTTCGGGACGAGCCAGGTAGGCCCCCACGAGTCCGTGCAGCACCTCGACCACGACGTGGGACTGCGCCAACGACTCGGGTCGGGTGTAGATGCGCTCATAGTTGAAGGCCCGCAGCGCCGCCAGTGCGCCAGCGGTGTAGGCATCCATCCCCACCTGCCCGGTCTGCTGGGTGGTGGCGATGACAGCACGGATGAACCGCCCCAACTGCTGGCCACGGGTTCGTCCGACCCGTTCGGCGACCAGCCGGGGCAGGTCGTCGAGGTGCACGATGCCGGCGTGAACGGCGTCCTCGAGGTCGTGGGCGCAGTAGGCGATGCGGTCGGCCCAGCTGACGATCTCGCCCTCCACGGTCATCGGAGCGGGTCTCGACCAGGAGTGGTTGCGGATGCCGTCCAGGGTCTCGGCACACAGGTTGAGGCCGCTGAGGACGACGTCGGCCCCCCAGGGTCCGTGGTCGTAACCCTCCGGGATGAAGGCGTCGAAGGCGTCCTCGCTCGCATGTCCGCCGGGGCCATGACCGCAGTCGTGGCCAATGGCGATCGCCTCGGTCAGCGACACGTTGGCACCCACCCCGCGGGCGATGGAGGTGGCCACCTGGGACACCTCGAGTGCGTGCGTCAGACGGGTCCGCTGGTGGTCGCGGGGTGCGACGACGACCTGCGTCTTGCCCGCCAGTCGCCGGAACGCGGTCGAGTGGATGATGCGATCCCGGTCACGCTCGAAACAGGTTCGCTCGCTGTCGGGTTCCTCCTCGATGGCACGGTTTCCTGCCCCACGTGCCCGGGTCGCCCCGGGCGCCAGCAGTGCGTCCTCCCGTTCCTCCCGGGCCTGACGAGTGACGTCGCGGGCCTGCAGGTGGGCGTCCGTGTCACGGTGCGCGCGGACGACGTCGGCCCCACTGGGAGCGGGGTGGCCGGAATGGGTCGCTGCCCACGCCTGTGCTCGGGGCATCACGACGGCATCGGGTTGTTCTGCACACACGCCAGTCAGTGTGCCAGTCGCGGGCAGGAGGGGGCCGTGGGCAATACTGATGGCACGCGACAAGGAGCCTCCCGATGACCAACCAGCCCTCGGCAAACAACCCTCAACAGCCGGCACCTCAGCAGCAGCCATGGGGGCAGCAGCGACCGTGGGAACAGACGCCGGGCAATGCCCAGACGCCCTCCTGGGACCAGCAGGCTCCCCAGCAACCCTGGGGGCAGTCCTCGGCGAACCAGCCGGACCAGTACGGCCAGCCCGCTCAGTACGGGCAATCGCCTCCGTACGGGCAGCCCCCTCAGTACGGCCAGCCCCCTCAGTACGGGCAAACCTCCCAGTACGGCCAGGTGCCTGCTCCTTACGGCTACGGTGCCACCCCCTACCAAGCCCAGCCCGCCGGCCCCACACCACGGGGCAACGTGCCCCTGGTGTTGGTTGGCTCCGCCTTCGTGGTGAGTGTGGTGCTGAGCGTCTGGGGCGCCGCCGCCGCGGCCAACTACGTCACCCTCTCCAACTCCGAGGGTGACGCCGCCGCGGCAGAGTCGAGCTATGCCCTCGAACTGGGGGGCTCGGTGCTGCTGCAGTTGGTGCCCATCGTCGTGGGCATCGTCGGTCTGGTGCTCGGCATCCGCGCCATGCGGCACCCGCAGACCAAGACCAAGGGGCTGATCGCGATGGTGGGCGCGATCGTGGCACCGATCGTCAGCCTGGTCGTCTTCTTCGCCGGGGTGGCCGGCGCAGTCGGCTAACCGCCGGAACTGTCCAGTTCGGCTTCTGCCAGGTCGAGTTCGCAGCCCGAGGTGTCGTCCAGCCAACCGGTCGGCATGACCACCTTGTGGCGCGGGCTGCCTTGGCGTCCGCGCGGTCGTCCGAGTTCTCCCTGCGGGTAGGGAGCGTCGTGGTCGAGTTGCGCGAGCAGGCTGTCCAGTTCGTCGAAGGTCGAGATCATGGCGAGCGCATGGCGCAGTTCCCCACCCACCGGGAAGCCCTTGAAGTACCACGCCATGTGCTTGCGCATGTCGGTCAGGCCGTGCTTCTCACCCATCACCCCCGCCAACAGTTCCGCGTGCCGGCGCACGATGGCGGCGACCTCGCCGAGACTGGGCAGGGCCCGGGTGTCACGGCCGGCCATCGCGTCGGCCAGGTCACGGAACAACCACGGGCGACCCAGGCATCCGCGACCGATCACCACCCCGGCGCTACCGGTCTCCCGCATCATGCGCACGGCATCGGCGGCCTCCCAGATGTCGCCATTTCCCAGCACCGGGATCTCGACGTGCTCCACCAGCGCCCCGATGGTGCGCCAGTCGGCCTGACCCGCGTAGGCCTGTGAAACAGTGCGCGCGTGCAAGGCGATGGCGGCACAGCCGGACTGCTCGGCGATGCGGCCGGCATCCAGGTAGGTGAGGTGGTCGTCGTCGATGCCCATCCTGGTCTTCATGGTGACGGGCACCCCGAACGGGTCGGCGGCCGCGACGGTCGCCTCCAGGATCTGGCGCAGCCGGTCCCGCTTCCAGGGGAGCACCCCTCCCCCGCCCTTGCGTGTGACCTTGGGCACGGGACAGCCGAAGTTGAGGTCGACGTGGTGCACGCCGTACTGCTCGCACAGGATCGTCGTGGCCTCGGCCACCATGCCCGGGTCGACCCCGTACAACTGCACCGAGCGCACCTGCTCATTGGGGGCGAAGGCCAGCATGGCCTTGGTGCGGTGGTCGCCGTACACGAGTCCCCGGCTGGTGATCATCTCGCAGACATAGAGTCCTGCGCCCTGTTCCAGACAGAGCTGGCGGTAGGCCGCATTCGTGATGCCGGCCATCGGGGCCAGCACCACCGGGGTCTCGGCAACGACGGCGTCGCGCCGGCTCGGGGCGTGCAGGCGCAGGGGTGCGAACTCGGTGGTGGTGACAGTCACGACGGACGATCCTACGCCGCGCGCCCCGTCAGCCCCATTTCGCGGCGAGTGCCCGCAGCACCCGGTCGTTGCGGTTCGTGGATGGTCCGCTGATCCGCTCGATCTTCGCGAAGTTCGTCCGCACCTGGTTGAACGGCACGTCGACCAGCAGGTGGATGGCCCGGCCGCGGACGACCAGCCTCTCCCCTGTCGTCGACATCTGCTCGATCTCGCGCGCCACCGCCGCCGAGGGCTGTCGCTTCATCACCGACACGTACGATCCGACCTTGGGCGTGAACGTGGCAGCCAGGTCGTCCACGTCGGCCACGATCCCACCGAGTTCGGCGGTCGACAGCACGATCGTGCTCACCTCGAACCCCCGGTCGGTGAGGAAGACGGATTCAAGGGCGTCCTCCAGCTTCTCCCGCGAGCGCAGCGGCGACTCCAGACGAACATTGCCGGTCTGGATGTGGGTCTGCACCCCGGCGAACCCGGCCGCCTCAAGGGCGGCACGGAGTTCGGCCATGGGGTACTTCCGCCCACCGACGTTGACCGCCCTCAGCAGGGCGATCCACACGCCCACGTCAGACTCGCTCCGCGATGACGATGCGGGCTCGCTCGGGCACCCCGACGCCGGTCAGGATGCCGTGGGTGGCCAACTGACGTCCGGTCAGCACCGTGGGCGAAACGACTGCACCACGTACCTGCGTCAGTTCGAGTTCGCTGACCCGGTAGCTGGCGTCTGGGTCGAGCCCGGGCAGACGGATGGCCCCGATGGTCCAGGTGGTCGACATCTCGAGTTGGGTGATCGAGAAGATGCCGCGGTCGGCTGTGACCACACCGTGCACGAAGACCCCGGGCTGGGTGTCGAGCCGCACCAAGGTGCCGCCGAGCAGGTGGGCACGGTTGTCCTTGTACCACTGCACCCACGCCTTCAGCGCTGCGACCTCGTCGTCTGTGGCCTGCTTCAGGTCCCACTCGATGCCCAGGTGACCGAACACTGCCGTGGCGGCACGGTAGTTGATGTCGTGGTGGCGACCAGTGGTGTGCGAGGCCCCGGAGGCGATGTGCGAACCCATCAGCTCGGGCGGCAACAGTTGGGTCGTCCAGCGGAGCATCTGCTGACGGTCGGTCGGGTCGATGTTGTCACTCACCCAGACGCGGTCGCAGTGCTGCATGACCTCGAGGTCGATGCGGGCACCACCCGAACTGCACGACTCGATCTCGAGCCCCTGGTGGGCCGCCTTGAGCTCGTCGACGAGGCGGTAGAAGGCCAGGGTCTGCTCGTGCACCGCGGGTCGGCCGTCGGGAGCCGTGCCGGCGTCGAGCAGGTCGCGGTTGTGGTCCCACTTGATGTAGCCGATCTCGTACTCGTTGAGCAGCGCCATCATCTGGTCGCGCACGTGGGCGTACGCCTCGGGCACGGCCAGGTTGAGCACCCACTGGTTGCGTGACTCCAACGGCATGCGACCGGGCACCTGCATCACCCACTCGGGGTGGGCGCGCGCGAGGTCGGAGTCGGGGTTCACCATCTCGGGTTCGAACCAGAGCCCGAACTGCATGCCCAACTCACGCACCTTGTCGATGAGGGGGTGCAGGCCCTGCGGCCAGACGTCCTGGGAGACGACCCAGTCGCCCAGCCCGGAGTGGTCGTCGCGACGGGATCCGAACCAGCCGTCGTCGAGCACGTACCGCTCGACACCCACGGCCGCAGCGCGTTCGGCCAGGTCGATCAGACGGTCGGCGTCGTGGTCGAAGTAGACGGCCTCCCACACGTTGATGGTCACCGGACGATCGGTGCCGACCGGGTGTACCCGGCGCAGGAAGGCGTGGTTCTGGTGGGCGATGGCGTCGAGGCCGTGGCCGTGGCTGAAGTAGACCCACGGGCCGGCGTAGGACTGTCCGTTGGCGAGCACCATCTCACCGGGCAGCAGGATCTCACCGCCTCCGACCAGCTGTTCACCCGTGAGCACGCGCTCGGCGTAGTGCAGGTGGTTGCCCGACCAGCCCACGTGCACGCCCCAGACCTCGCCCTCGGCGAACCCGAAGCCGGGCTCCCCGAGGTGCACGATGGTGGCCGCGTCGGCACCGGTGCGGCCGTGGCGTCCTTCACGCACGTGCGCCCCGACACCGAGGGTGGTGCGCTGCGGCACGCGCTCCTTGCCCCAACGACCGGCAGTGTCGAGCACCTCGCTGGCGCGGTAGGGCACGGGCAGGGCGACGTTGAGCTCGCCCACCTGGTAGCCGTCGTCGCCACCATTGGTGACCGTCGCACGCACCCGGACGAGGCCGGCATCGTCGATCTCGACCTCGATGGCCAGCTCGAGCCGGGTGCTGGCGCAACCCGCCCGCACCTGCAGCACGTGACCGGTGGCGACGGCATCGGGATCCGCCTCGGAACCGTCGAGCAGCACCTGGTTGACCACGAACTTCGGGGCCCAGTCCTTGCCCGAACGCGAACCGCTCAGTCCCGGACGACCCGTCCAGCCCATCCACGTCTCGGGCACCAGTGCGGTGCGGTGGAAGTCGGCGGGCACGCCGTTGTTCATGCCGGAGCCGCCCAGCACGGAGTCCATGGCCTCGAACTGGTCGACCGAGAGGTCGCCGAGGGGGTCTCCCCAGTGCAGCACGGCAGGCAGGTCACCGCGACTGATCTTCAGCGCGACAACGCTCTTCTCCGAGGTGAGCAGGATGCGGTGGGTGGGCAGCGCGGAGGGCTGGGCGTGAACGTCTGTGGCCATGCATCGAGCCTAGCGGTGAGCACCGACACGACATCGGCGGTGCACGCCATTCGGGCTGGCGTTCGCCTCAGCTGCCGCGCGGTCGGTTCTCGCCGAGGAGCTCCGGGGAGAGGTAGGCGCTGGGTTCGTCCACCGCCATCGACAGCATGGGCACGACCGTCATCTTCGACTCGTACCCCTGCAGCGCTCTCCGGTAGGAGCCGATCTCGTCCCAGACGTGCACCAGGGCCCACAGGTCGGGCTCGTCGACGTTCTGCACGAGCTCGATCGAGATCAGTCCCGGTCTGGCCTGTAGCACCCCCATCGCCGCTGCGGCCTGTTCGCGGAACAGGTCGCGGCGTTCATCAGGGACCCGGAAGCGGTTGAGCACGATCACGGAGCCCAATTTAGCCTCCCCTGTCCCGGCCGCCCTGCGAAGCCCAGCCAGCCGACGTCAACGCCGGACTGCGGCTGCAGGCTGGGCTGATGGCACACTGGGGACGATGACCACGTCGCAGACCACCCCTCCCGTCCGCCGGACAAAGCAGCGTGCTGCCATCCGCGAACTGGTGGCCGCGACCGACGAGTTCCGGACCGCCCAGCAGGTGCACGACGACCTCAGACTGCGCGGCGAGTCGGTGGGGTTGGCCACTGTCTACCGGGCCCTGCAGTCGATGGCCGAGTCCGGCGAGCTCGACGCCGTCCGACAACCTGAGGGAGAGATCGCCTACCGGGCCTGCGCCGCCCGGGAGCACCACCACCACTTGATCTGCCGAACCTGCGGCAGGACCGTCGAGATCAGCGCCAGCGAGGTGGAGTCGTGGGCCGATCGAGTGGCCCGCCAACACGGTTTCAGCGATGCCGGCCACGAACTGGAGCTCTACGGGCTCTGCAGCGACTGCGCCGACTGATCCGCGGCCGGGTCCAGCTCACCGACGACCGCTGAGAAGCTGCGTTCGACGTGGCTGAAGGAACGCAGCCCGTGCTCAAGGTGCCAGGTCGCGAACGCCGAGACGATTCCGCTCACCTGACGTTGCACCATGGGCGTGGCCGCACGGGTCGAGGGCCAGTCCCCTCGCACCAGGGCGGCGAGCAGGACCGACGCGTCCGCCGACACCCGTACCGCTCCTGAGCCTCGGCAGCCGCCGCAGACCATCCCTCCGGACGACGGTGAGAAGAACGGATGCGGCCCGACGCGCCCACAGGCCGCACACGAGTCGAGGGCCGGTGAGTAGCCGGCGAGTGACAGGGACCGCAGCAGGTAGGAGTCGAGGATCATGCCGGCCGAACGGGGCCCGTCGGTGGTTCCCTCCCCCAGCACCCTGAGGGCACCGGCCAGCAGCAGGTAGTGGCGAAGGGCGGGCTCGTTCTCGACGCTGACCAACCGGTCGACCGTCTCGAGCATCACCTGCCCGGCCGTGTAGCGCTCGTAGTCAGCCAGGATCGGCTCGGACCACGCGTGCAACTGCTGCACCTGGCCGCAGATGTCGAGGCTTCGTCCCTCGATCACCTGCAGATCGACGTGTCGGAACGGTTCGAGCCGTCCACCGAACTTCGAACTGGTGCGGCGCACCCCGCGCGCCACCGCTCGCACCTTGCCGTGGGTGCGGGTCAGCAAGGTGATGATCCGATCGGCCTCGCCCAGCTTGTGGGTGCGCAGCACGATGGCTTCGTCACGGTAGCTGGGCATGTCGTCCATTCTCCCACCGGATACCCTGAACGGGTGAAGCGAAGCGTGGGTGTCTGGGCCGGTGCCCTGGCCCTGGCGACCACGCTGGTGCTGGGGGGCTGCGCGAACAAGGCCGACGCCGAATCCGTCACCGTCGACTTCGCCCGTGCCGGGGCGGTCGAGACGCTGGTGCTCGCTCCGAGCACCCCGGGCCACCCGGCGCTGCGGCCCTTCCTGCGCTCGGCCTACGCTGCTGCCGGACTCGACCTCGACGTCACCCAGGTGAGGAACACCGCAGACCTGCGGACCAGGGTCCGCGACCTCGAGGACCACCCTCCTCCCACCCTGGTGGTCGAACTTCCCCACTCCGACCAACCCGCCGACGAGTTGGCGGCAGTCGTCAAGGCCGGGGCCAGCGTGTTGTGTCTGGGAGAGCGACCGCAGGTGTCGACGGGCATGTGCTCGGTCTTCGTCGGTTGGGACGACTGGGCTGGCGGCTTCAACCAGGCCGCCGCCCTGACAGCGGCCCTGGGCCAGACCGAGGGTCGCCGCTGGAACGTCGAGAGCCTCGGTCTGGCACCCGACGACAAGGCCGGCGCCGCCCGGCTCCGGGGAACGTTCGTCCAGCGCCTGCCCTACCGGTCGGACTCACCGACCATCACCAAGACCGGGAGGCTCTACTACACCCAGGTCGAGGTGCCCGATCTCGACCCGGGGCGGGCGACCGAGCAGTTGTCGACCACCATCCAGGCCACCTACCTCAACCAACCCATGGACGGCCTGTTGCTACCCACCGACGACTTCATCGCACCGGCGCGCGCCGCCTTCGAGCTGAACCGCCGACCACTGCCCCTGATGGTCTCGGCCGGAGCAACGCCCGCGGGGCTGAAGGCCCTCGCCGACGGCATCGTGGTGGCCACCGAGTACCGCGACCCGAAGCTGCTGGCCCACCAGGCAGCCCTTACCCTGTCGACAGTGCGGTCCGGTCGTCCCGTGGTGACCTCCCCGCGCCGTGACTGGGAGAACGGGTTCGGCGAGATCCCGGTGGTCTTCATCACCCCGGTGTCGGTGACCCTGGCGAATGCGGCCACCACCTTGGCCGACGCCCCCGAGATGCTCGCCCACCTGCAGTGAGGAGCCCCATGTCGCCCCGACCCCCTGAGCCCCACCCCAGCGGCGCCAGACCACCGGTCATCGCCGCCAAGGACCTGCCCCGACACGTCGCCATCGTGATGGACGGCAACGGGCGATGGGCCAAACAGCGTGGGCTCAAGCGCACCGAGGGACACGCACGGGGCGAGGACTCCCTGTTCGACGTCATCGCCGGCGCCATCGAGCTCGGGATCCCGTACCTGTCGGCGTACGCGTTCTCGACCGAGAACTGGAAGCGCTCCCCCGACGAGGTGCGGTGGTTGATGGGCTTCAACCGTGACGTGATCCATCGACGCCGCGACCAGCTCGACGCGATGGGGGTACGGATCCGCTGGGCAGGCCGGGAACCCCGGTTGTGGAAGTCGGTCATCCACGAACTGAGGGCGGCCGAGGAGCAGTCGCGGAACAACACCACCCTCACCCTGCAGTTCTGCGTCAACTACGGTGGACGAGCCGAGATCGTCGACGCGGTACGCCGACTGGCGGCCGACGCCAAGGCGGGGCGGATCGATCCCGACCGGATCACCGAGGACCGGCTCGAGCGCTACCTCTACTGCCCCGACGTGCCCGAGGTCGACCTGTTCGTCCGCTCCTCGGGCGAACAGCGCACCAGCAACTTCCTCGTGTGGCAGTCGGCCTACGCCGAGATGGTCTTCCTCGACCGGCTGTGGCCGGACTTCGACCGCCGTGACCTGTGGCACGCCGTCGAGCTGTACGTGAACCGGGACCGTCGTTTCGGCGGCGCCGTGCCGAACGAGCAGACCCCGAACGGGCAGATCGCGAACGGGCAGATCGCGAACGGGGAGCTGCCGGGGCCGGCCGGCCGCGGCTGACCGCCCGCGTTCACTGTTTGACGACAGCAACGAAGTCGCTCCACACTGTCGCCCATGCCCGGACAGCCGAAGCACGCGCGCCGCAAGCCCGGCTCCCAGCCTGCCCTTCGCCACCAGAACACCCAGCGGGTGGTGGAGACCCTCGCCCAGCGCGGACCGACCACCCAGGCCAAGTTGAGCCGACTGACCGGCCTGTCGACGGGCACCATCTCGAACATCGTCCGCGAGCTCAGCGCTGCCGCGCGGGTGACCACCACACCTGTCATCGACTCCGGCCGGCGGGCGATGGAGATCGCGCTACGCGCCGATGCCCGCGTCTGCGTGGGGGCCGACCTGAGCGAGGGACGACTGCGCCTGGTGCTGGCCCGCACCGATCACGAGGTGCTCCGATCGGTGGACGTCCCCCTGACGGCGACCACCCCGTCGGGACAGCTGCAACAACTGCGCCGACAGGCCGACGACCTGCTGGACGACCTCGGCATCACCGTCGACGACGTGATCGGAGCGGTCATCGGTCTACCCCCGGCCACCCATGCGTTCTCCGGCGACGACCGGCTCTCGACCTGGGACGACATCGACCCGTCGCCGCTGGCCGAGGTCACGTTCTCGTACGAGTGCCGCTTCGAACCGGCCGCCGCACTGGCCGCGTTCGCCCAGATCTCGTGGGGCCCCTACGCCAGTTCGAGTTCGGTGGCACACCTGACCCTCGGCGTCGAGCCGGTGGTCGGTCTCGTGGTCGACAACCGCCTGGTCTCCGGCCGGGTGGGAGCGGCCGGCCGGATCGCCCACCTCCAGGTCGTGCCCCGTGGCGAGATCTGCCGCTGCGGCAACCGCGGCTGCCTGCAGACGGTCGCATCGTCCGCCGTGGTGGCAGGGCTGGTGGCCCGCGCGCGCCGGTTGCCCTCCCTCACCGATGCCGGTGTCGTGGCTCTCGCCCAGGAGCGCGACCTGCCCGCCCTCCGGGTGCTCGAGGACGTGGGCGAGGCGATCGGACAGGCCCTGGCTGCCGTCTGCACCGTGGTCAACCCGGCAACAGTCGTGATCGGTGGCACCCTCGCCGAGGCCGGGGCGCCCCTGTTCGACCCCGTGCAGCGGGCCTTCGTCAGGCATGTGATCCCGGCGGTGGCGCAGACCACCGTCATCACCCGGTGCCAGCTGGGGTCGACTGCGGCGGCCTTGGGGGCGGCCGCCCTGGTGGCCCGCACCGAGGCGCTGCGCCTGCAATAGGCGACCCGCCCTCCAGGGCTGGAATTGAAGCAGATAGCTTGCGTTCAAGAGTTGACCGCATGCGGTTCAGGGCCTAGCTTGAGGCGACGACCTGACAACGACGTCACAGGAGTGAGATGACCGACAGTCACGCCCCGCTGTCCGCAGCCGGGGCAAACCCGGGCCCCGGTTTCGTGGAGCCAACCGCCGAGAGCGACGACAGCCGCCCCGGCGACACCTTGCTGGCCATGCGCCACATCACCAAGACCTTCCCCGGCGTGAAGGCCCTCGACGACGTCAACCTGACCGTCAGGCGCGGTGAGATCCACGCGATCTGCGGCGAGAACGGCGCCGGCAAGTCGACCCTGATGAACGTGCTCTCGGCCGTCTACCCGCACGGCAGCTACGAGGGCGAGATCGAGTTCGACGGCAAGCCCGCATCGTTCTCGAACATCCGCCAGTCCGAGGCGGCCGGGATCGCGATCATCCACCAGGAACTGGCGCTGATCCCCGAGTTGTCGATCGCCGAGAACATCTTCCTCGGCAACGAACTCGCCTCGTCGGGAGTGATCAACTGGAACCGCAGCGAGCTCGAGGCGGCCCGGCTGCTGGCCCGCGTGGGCCTGGTCGAGAACCCGAAGACGCCCATCAAGAACATCGGCGTCGGCAAGCAGCAGTTGGTCGAGATCGCCAAGGCGATGAGCAAGAACGTCAAGCTGCTCATCCTGGACGAGCCCACCGCCGCCCTGAACGAGACCGACTCGGCCCACCTGCTCGACCTGCTGCGTGACCTGCGTTCGCGCGGCGTGACCTGCATCATGATCAGCCACAAGCTCAACGAGATCACCGCGCTGGCCGACTCGATCACCATCCTGCGCGACGGCAAGACCGTCGAGAGCTTCCCCGTGACCGCCGACATCGACGAGAACCGGGTGATCCGGGGCATGGTCGGTCGTCCACTGTCGAGCCGCTTCCCCGACCACACCCCGAACATCGGCGAGACCCTGCTCGAGGTGCGCGACTGGACGGTGCGCCACCCGCAGGTGCCCGATCGCCTCGTCAGCAAGCAGAACTCGTTCCACGTGCGCCGTGGCGAGATCGTCGGCTTCGCAGGGCTGATGGGTGCCGGACGCACCGAGTTGGCGCGGTCACTGTTCGGCCACAGCTACGGGCAGTACGTCTCGGGCGAGGTACGGATCAACGGGCGCCACGCCGACGTGAGCACCGTCAGCAAGGCCATCCGCGCGGGCCTGGCCTACGTCACCGAGGACCGCAAGACCCTCGGCTTCAACCCGCTCGACACCATCCAGGCGACCACGGTGATCGCCGACCTGGCCCGGATCAGCAACCACGGAGTGGTCGACCGTGACCAGGAGGTGGCCGTGGCCGACGACTACCGGCGCTCGCTGCGCACCAAGACCCCGAGCGTCAAGGAGAGGGTCACCAAGCTCTCCGGTGGCAACCAGCAGAAGGTGGTGCTCGCCAAGTGGCTGTTCACACAGCCCGAGGTGCTGATCCTGGACGAACCGTCCCGCGGCATCGACGTGGGCGCCAAGTTCGAGATCTACGGGATCATCCAGAAGCTCGCCGACGCCGGCAAGGCCGTGGTGGTGATCTCGTCGGAACTGCCCGAACTGTTGGGCCTGTGTGACCGCATCTACACCATCGCCGAGGGACGGATCACCGGCTGCCTGCCCCACGGGGAGGCGGACCAGGAGTCGCTGATGCGGCTGATGACCATCGGCACCACCAAGACAGACGACAACGCCAAGGCCGAAGACCTGCTCGCGTTGACCAACGAGGAGCCCAGCGCATGAAACTTCTGAAGGAACTCTTCTCCGGCGACATCCGCCAGTTCGGCATGTTGTTCGCCCTGCTGGCCCTGGTGTTGTACTTCCAGTGGCAATCGGGGGGCCGAGTGCTCACCCCCACCAACCTGATGAACCTGCTCAACGGCAACTCCTACATCCTGGTGCTGGCCATCGGCATGGTGCTGGTGATCATCGCCGGCCACATCGACCTCTCCGTCGGCTCCGTCGCCGCGGTCGCCGGCATCTCGGTGGCACTGGTGATGAGGGACGCGCACCTGCCGTGGTGGGTGGGCATCATCATCGGCCTGCTGATCGGTGCCGCGATCGGTGTCTGGCAGGGATTCTGGGTCGCCTACGCCGGCATCCCCGCCTTCATCGTGACGCTGGCCGGCATGATGCTCTTCCGCGGACTCAACCAGATGCTGGGCAAGTCGAACACCATCCCGGTGCCGGCCGACTTCCAGCAGATCGGTGCCGGTTACCTGCCCGAGATCGGGCCGGACACCGGGTTCAACAACCTCACCATGCTGCTCGGCCTGCTGGCCATCGCTCTGCTGGTGGTGTTCGCCCTGCGTCGTCGCGCCCAGCAGGCCAAGCTCGGGGTCACGCTTCGTCCGTTCGCGGTCACGGCGGTGCAACTCGTGCTCCTGGCAGCCATCATCTTCTTCCTCACCTACATGTTCGCCACCGGCCGTCCGGGCACCTCGTTCCCGATCTCGGGTCTGATCCTGGTGGCCCTCGTGCTGGTCTACAGCTTCGTCGCCGGACGAACGATCCTGGGGCGCCACGTCTACGCCGTCGGCGGCAACCGCCACGCGGCGCAGTTGTCGGGCGTGAAGACCAAGCGCATCGACTTCCTGGTGATGGTGAACATGTCGGTGCTGGCAGCGCTGGCCGGCATGATCTTCGTCGCCCGCTCCACCGCCTCTGGGCCCTTCGACGGTGTCGGCTGGGAGCTCGACGCCATCGCCGCCGTGTTCATCGGCGGGGCAGCCGTCTCGGGCGGTGTCGGCACCGTGGTCGGGTCGATGATCGGTGGCCTGGTGATGGCCGTGCTCAACAACGGCCTGCAGATGATGGGCGTCGGCGCCGACACCACCTCGGTGATCAAGGGCCTCGTGCTGCTGGTCGCCGTCGCCTTCGACGTCTACAACAAGTCCCAGGGCAAGCCCTCCATCACCGGCCTGTTGACCCGCGGGCTGCAGCGTCGCCAGTCGTCGTCCGACCTGCCCGACCAGACCTCGCTCTCATCCGTCGACCAGCAGCCGAACGGACCCACCGGGCAGAACCCGCCCGAACAACCCCAGACCTTGGTCGGCACAGCCGCCGATCACTGATGCAACACACACCAAGAAGAGGAACCATGAAGAAGTTCACGAAGGCCGCGGTCGCCCTGGTGGCTGCCGCCGCCCTTGCCCTCTCCGCCTGTGGCGGTCGCGAGGGCAGCGCCCAGCAGTCGAACTCGACCTCCGGGTTCGACAAGGGCTCCCTGATCGGCGTCGCACTGCCCCAGAAGACCTCGGAGAACTGGGTGCTGGCCGAGAACCTGTTCAAGGACGGCCTGGACAAGGGCGGCTACAAGGCCGACGTGCAGTTCGCCAACGGCGGCGTCTCGGAGCAGCAGAACCAGATCCAGGCCATGGTCACCAAGGGCGCCAAGGTGATCATCGTGGGTGCCATCGACGGCTCCCAGTTGGGCACCCAGCTCAAGGCCGCCAAGGATGCCGGCGTCACGGTGATCGCCTATGACCGCCTGGTGAAGAACACCGACGCGGTCGACTACTACGTCGCCTACGACAACTTCAAGGTCGGCCAGCTGCAGGGCCAGGCCCTGCTCGACGGGCTCAAGGCGCGCAAGGGCAGCGGCCCCTACACCATCGAACTGATCGCCGGTTCGCCCGACGACGCCAACTCGCAGGTCTTCTTCGACGGTGCCATGAGCGTGCTCAAGCCCAAGATCGACGACAAGACGCTCACCGTCGGCTCGGGTCAGACCACGTTCCAGCAGGTGGCCACCCAGGGATGGAAGGCCGAGAACGCCCAGAAGCGCATGGACACCATCATGTCGGGCACCTACGCCGGCTCGACCAAGCTCGACGGCATCCTCTCCCCCAATGACACCCTTGCCCGCGCCGCGATGACCTCCGTCAAGCAGGCCGGCAAGGACGTCCCCGTGGTCACCGGACAGGACTCCGAGGTGGAGTCGGTGAAGTCGATCATGGAGGGCGCCCAGTACTCGACCATCTACAAGGACACCACCGCGCTGGTGCAGCACTCGATCGTGATGGTCGATGACCTGCAGCAGGGCAAGAAGCCCGAGGTCAACGACGAGAAGTCGTACGACAACGGCGTCAAGGTGGTTCCGGCCTACCTGCTCGAGCCGAAGATCGTCACCAAGGACAACGCCGCCGAGGTCTACAAGGACGACAAGACGCTCGCCCCGCTGACCAAGGGCTGATCCAGTCCGGTCGTCATCCGAACACCACGACGGGGGTGCGGAGCCACTGGCTCCGCACCCCCGTCGCCCGTGTGGCCGTCGCCCCTGCCAGCTTCGTGGTGTCGTGTGGGGTCGGTGTGGACTTCGTCCCCCGGTCAGCGCACCGAACGGTTGACGGCGCTCAGCACGGCCTTGATCGTGGCCGTGACGATGTCGGAGTCGATGCCGACGCCCCACAGCACCTGGGCATCGTCACCCTCGCCCACCTCCGCCTCGACATAGGCGGCCGCCTGCGCGTCACCCCCGGTGGTGAGCGCGTGCTCGGAGTAGTCGAGGACCCTCACCACCAGACCGCGCTCGGTGATGGCGTCGATGAAGGCCGACAGCGGACCATTGCCTCGTCCGCTCACCTCTCGCCGCTCACCCGCGACCTCGACCACGGCATGGATCTCGTGCTCGCCGTCCTGGGACGAGGAACTCGCCTTGACCAGCTTGTACTTGCCGCCGGTGAGGTACTCGTTGTCGAAGTAGTCCCACATCTGGGCGGCGTTGACCTCACCGCCGTCGGCGTCGGCGTGCGACTGCACCGCGCGAGAGAACTCGATCTGCAGTCTCCGCGGCAGGTTGAGCTTGTGCTCGGTCTTCATGATGTACGCCATGCCGCCCTTGCCGGACTGGCTGTTGACCCGGATCACGGCCTCGTAGGTTCGCCCGACGTCGTGGGGGTCGATGGGCAGGTAGGGGGCCTCCCAGGCCACCTCGTGCAGCCCCACACCCTCGGCGGCGGCCTGCTTCTCGAGCGCCTCCAGGCCCTTCTTGATGGCGTCCTGGTGGGAGCCGGAGAACGCCGTGTAGACCAGGTCGCCCGCATAGGGGTGACGGGGATGCACGGGCAGACCCGTGCAGTACTCCACCGTGCGGCGCACCTCGTCGATGTCGGAGAAGTCGACCTGGGGGTCGATGCCCTGGCTGAACAGGTTCAGTGCCAGCGTCACCAGGTCGACGTTGCCGGTGCGCTCGCCGTGGCCGAACAGGCAACCCTCGACCCGGTCAGCCCCGGCCATCATCGCCAACTCGGTCGCGGCGACCGCCGTGCCCCGGTCGTTGTGGGGGTGCAACGACACGGCCACGTTCTCGCGGTCGCGGACGTTGCGGATGAAGTACTCGATCTGGTCGGCGTAGGTGTTGGGCGTCGAACGCTCCACGGTGGCCGGCAGGTTGAAGATGATCTCGCGGCCTGCGTCGGGCTGCCACACGTCGGAGACCGCGTTGCAGACCTCGACCGCGAAATCGGTCGGTGTCTGGGTGAAGATCTCGGGGCTGTACTGGTAGCCGAACTCGACATCGCCCAGGTGTGACTCCGCATGCTTCATCACCATCTGGGTGCCCCGGGTCGCCATGGCGATGCACTCCTCGGCGCTGATGTTGAACACCACCCGGCGGAAGAGTTCGGCGGTCGCGTTGTACATGTGGATGGTTGCTCGCCGAGCGCCCACCAGCGACTGGGCCGTGCGCTCGATCAGGTCTTCGCGGGCCTGGGTGAGCACCGAGATGGTCACGTCGTCGGGCACGACGTCGTCCTCGATGAGATGGCGGACGAAGTCGAAGTCGGTCTGCGAGGCCGACGGGAAACCGATCTCGATCTCCTTGTAGCCCAACTTCACCAACAGGTCGAACATGGTGCGCTTGCGGGCGGGCGTCATCGGGTCGATCAGGGCCTGGTTGCCGTCGCGCAGGTCGGTCGACAGCCACCGCGGGGCCCGGGTCACCTTGTTGTCGGGCCAGGTGCGGTCGGGCAGGGCGATGGGCACGAAGGGGGTGTACCGGCCGACGGGCATCGGGCTGGGTTGCTGCACCGGTACGGGCTGGCGCAGCGTCCCGAAACGAGTCGGAGCGGTGGCGGCTGGCTGCTCGGACGCAGCCGAAGGGGTGGTGTTCATGAGTCCTCACTGGGTTCGTCGTGTGGGGCGGGCACGTCACAACTCCGCAGCGAGAGGGTCCGCCGGACGATTACCGGGCCTCGCTGCGGCAGTGAAGGAGGAGCCGCACGCACGTCACGGTGCCGACCCTACACCCCGCGTCTGCCAGTGGCCTGTTTGCCCGCGACCCGTCAGACCGCGAACCCTCTGCCCGCGAGGCTCTGCCCGGGACGACCGGTGGTTCCCGGCCCAGCTGCGGCGAGCACCGCGCGACTCGACCCTCGCCGCGATTGAATGAGTGCATGACGATGCCGCCCTCCCATCGATGGACCAGACGAGGCCTGCTCGGAGCGGCCGCAGCGCTGCTCAGCGCCTGCAGCCGACGCGGCTCCCAGACCGAGACCCCCTCACCCAGCGCTCCCCCGGCAACCTCCAGCGGCACTGCCACACCCAGCCAGTCGAGTTCCTCGGCCAGCGCGACCCCCACACCCAGCCCGACACCCACCGCCACCGCGAGCATCGCCGACGTGTTGCGTCCCGGGGTGGTCAACGTGCTCTTCCTCGGCAATGACTCACGCACCGACAACTGGTCGGGTCGTCCCGACGTGATCATGGTCGCCCAGCTCTCGGCCGACCGCACCAAGCTGGCGGTCGTCTCGATTCCCCGGGACACCTTCGTGTCGTACGCCGGCGGGGGCTCGGGCAAGATCAACGCCGCGCAGACCCGAGGTGGCACCGCCGGCATGGTCAAGACCGTGTCGACGTTGTTCGGTGGGCTGCAGATCCACTACGTCGCCCAGACCGGGTTCGCCGGCTTCATCGCGATCACCCGCTGGTTGAAGGGCATCACGGTGACGAACCGTCATGCCACCACCGCCAAGGTGATCTCGACAGGGCGGGTGGTCTCGTTCAAGAAGGGTCGGATCACCCTCGAGGGCACCGACGGGCTGATCTACGCGCGCGAACGCAAGACCCTGCCGCTGGGGGACCTCGACCGGGCAGAGCGCCACCGGGCCCTGCTGCAGGGCATGATCAGTCGACTCAAGCAGCACGCCGCCACCGAACCGACGCAGCTGCCGATGTTGTTGCGCATGCTGCTGAAGAACACCAAGGTCAGCGGCGGCATCTCCGAGCAGAACGTGCTGGGGTTGCTGCCGGCGCTGCGGCGGGTCGACGAGCGGACGATGATCTCGCTGCAGGTACCGATCGAGGGTTTCGCCATGGTGAACGGGGCGTCGGTCAACCGGGTCAACGCCGCCCGCATGCGGGCCCTCGGCGAGGCGATGCGCACCGCCGATCCCGCTGCCTACGTGAAGCAGTACGGGCAGGGGTATGCACCCGGCGGGTGACCGGTGCGGGCCGCTCGACCACATCGGCCCACCCTCTGGACGAGGTCATCGGCGCTGATCCCGGTGGGTTTGAATGACTGCCGTGACAGCCATCAGCCCGGCCCTCGCGACGCACACGGGCGACGCCCCAGACCTGGTGATCCGGGACGCCCGAGTGCTCGACCTGGCCACGGGCCGAGCCTCCTCGCCGACCGACCTGCACATCGTGCAGCGCCGGATCAGCCGTCGTCCGGGACCGAGCCAGGTCGAGGAGGTCGACGCCGACGGACGTTTCGTCATCCCCGGCCTGTGGGATGCCCACGTGCACATGGCGCAGTGGGCGATGTGTTCGCGCTGGGTGAGCGTCGCGGACTCCGCGTCGGCCGCGGAGGCCGCCTCGATCGTCCGCGCCCACCT
This sequence comes from Aestuariimicrobium sp. T2.26MG-19.2B, assembly GCF_950101875.1. NCBI lineage: Bacteria > Bacillati > Actinomycetota > Actinomycetes > Propionibacteriales > Propionibacteriaceae > Aestuariimicrobium > Aestuariimicrobium sp. T2.26MG-19.2B. Next base: position 685,342 of record NZ_CATNLW010000002.1, read on the forward strand.
CGACCGCTCCCGACGGACGCTGGAGGCCGACACCCTGGTCGGATTCGGCTTCCGGGACTCCCGCTGGCCAGAGCCGCCGACCCTCGAGGTGCTGGACGAGGCCACCGGTCAGCACCCCACGGTGCTGCTCTCGGGCGACCTGCACTCCGCCTGGCTCAACTCCGCCGCCATGGCACGCCACGGCGTGACAGGCTCCGGCCACCTGGTCGAGGAGGAAGCGTTCGCGCTCACCCGCCAGCTCAACCACCTGCCCACCGCAGCCCTCGACCGCCGGATCAACGAGACCGCCAAACAGGCTGCCTCCCGTGGTGTCGTGGGCATCGTCGACATGGAGATGAGCTGGACCATGGACGAGTGGCGGCGCCGCTTCGCCGAGGGATTCCAGACCCTGTGCGTGAGGCCCGCCATCTACCCGCAGTGGCTGGAACGAGCCATCGACGAGGGGCTGCACTCCGGTGACCTGCTCGATCCCTCGGGGCTGCTGATCGCCGGCCCACTGAAGGTGGTCTCCGACGGTTCACTGACCGCGCGCACCGCCTACTGCTGCGAGCCGTACACCTCGTCCGAACTGGGTCGGGTCGATCCCGACCGCGATCGCGGGGTGGTGAACATCTCCACCGGCGACCTCGCCCACCTGATGTCGAGGGCATGGGCGAACGGCATCGAGTCGGCCATCCACGCCATCGGTGACCAGGCCGTCTCGCAGGTGCTCGACGCCTTCGCCGCGACCGGCGCCCGCGGCAGCATCGAGCACGCACAGTTGGTGCGTCCCTCCGACATCACCCGGATGGCCCAGCTGGGCATCCGCGCCAGTGTGCAACCCGCCCACCTGCTCGACGACCGCGATGCGATGGACGACCTGTGGGCCGACCGCACGGCCAGCGCGTTCGCCTGCGCGTCGATGGCCGAGGCCGGGGTGGCGATGACGTTCGGCTCCGATGCACCCGTGGCACCGCTCGACCCGTGGCTGGCGATCCAGGCGGCGGTGACCCGCAGCGACGGCATCCGGGAGGCGTGGCACGCCGAGCAGTCGCTCAACGTCTCACAGGCCCTGTTGTCGTCCACCCGCGGCGTGGCCAGCCTCGTGCCCGGGGCGGAGGCCGACCTGTTGTTGCTCGACGAGAACCCGTTCGACGTGGCTCCGCAGCGGTTGGCGGCCACTCGTCCGTCGTTGACCATGTTGGACGGACGGATCACCCACTCCGGTCTGTGAGCGGGTTGGGGCGGACGTGGCCGCAGTCGGGTGGTGTCAGAAGCCCAGCCGGTTGAGGAACTTGGGGTCGCGCTGCCAGTCCTTCATCACCTTGACCTTGAGGTCAAGGTGGACAGGGGTGCCGAGCAGCGCGGTGATCTGCTCGCGGGCCTTCGTGCCGACCTCGCGCAGGTGTGACCCCTGGTGGCCGATCATGATGCCCTTCTGCGAGTCGCGCTCGAGCACCATCGAGGCGTAGATGTCGAGCAGCGGCTTGTCCTGGGGACGATCCTTGCGCAACCCCATCTCGTCGATCACGACGGTGATGGAGTGAGGCAGTTCGTCGCGCACCCCCTCGAGGGCTGCCTCGCGGATCAGCTCCGCCACCAGGGTCTCTGTCGGTTCGTCGGTGGCCTCACCGTCGGGGTAGAACGCCGGGCCGGGTTCCAGCATCGAGATCAGCACGTCGGCGACCTCGTCGACCTGCTCCCCCGACATCGCCGAGACCGGGACGATGTGCTCGAAGCGCACCTGGTGGGCATCCTCGAGGGCAGTGATGTCGAGCAGGTGCTGGCGCAACTGCTCCGGCCTGACCAGGTCGATCTTCGAGGCAATCGCCACCAGCTTGGGTCGACGGGGCAACTTGGCCAATTCCGAGACCAGGTAGGTGTCGCCGGCGCCGATCTTCTGGTTCGCCGGCAGCACCACACCGACGACGTCGACCTCGGTCCAGGTGGCGCGCACGATGTCGTTGAGGCGCTCCCCCAGCAGGGTGCGGGGCTTGTGCAGCCCGGGGGTGTCGATCAGCACCAACTGGGCGGAGGGACGGTTCACGATGCCACGCACGGCGTGCCTGGTCGTCTGCGGCTTCGACGAGGCGATCGCGACCTTCTGGCCCACCAGCGCGTTGGTGAGGGTGGACTTGCCGGCATTGGGGCGACCCACGAAACAGGCGAAGCCCGACACGAAGGGCGTCTCGGTCCCCCGCTCGGCGGTCGGGGTGTGATCAGGCATGGGCGTTCTCCTCGGTCGGTTCGTCGTCCTCGGCGCGGCGCACCAGACAGGTGTCGATCTGGTGGCGGCGACCCACTTCCTTCTCGGCGGTGATCACCAGGCCCTCGTAGACGATCATCGAGCCCGGGATCGGCACCACCGACAGTTGCTTGGCCATCAGGCCGCCGACCGTCTCGACGTCGTCGTCGTCGAGGTGCAGCCCGAACAGGTCGCCCAGGTCGTCGATCGGCATCCGGGCGCTGATCCGCCAAGTGCCGTCGCCGATCTCCTCGGCCAGGGTCGGGTCGGCGTCGTACTCGTCCACGATCTCGCCGACGATCTCCTCGAGGATGTCCTCGATCGACAACAGGCCAGCCGTGCCACCGAACTCGTCGACCACCATCACCAGGTGGGTGCGGGTGCGCTGCATGTCACGCAGCACCTCGTCGACCGGCTTGGAGTCGGGCACGAAGGTGACCGGTCGCATCACCTGCGCCACGGTCTCGTGGCGTCCGGCGTCGGGGTGGTCGAAGATGCGGCGGGTGGCGTCCTTGAGGAACAGGATGCCCTGCACGTCGTCGAGACCGCCGGCGCCCACCACGGGGATGCGGCTGATGCCCGAGCGCAGGCAGAGCGCCTGGCCCTGGCGCAAGGTCTTGTCGGCGGAGACCCACACCACGTCGGTGCGGGGCACCATCACTTCCTTGACATAGGTGGCACCCAGTTCGAAGACCGAGTGGATCATCTTGACCTGACCTGCCTCGATCACCTCGTTGGCCTGGGCCAGGTCGACCATCTCCCTCAACTCGGCCTCGCTCGAGAAGGGTCCGTCGGCGAACCCTCGCCCGGGGGTGAGTGCGTTGCCGATCAGGATCATCAGCTGCGGAATGGGGCCGAGGATGGCGTCGAGGAAGGTCACGGGGCCCGACATCGCGAGGGCGACCTGGTCGGCGCGCTGGCGCCCGATCGTGCGGGGCGCGACCCCCCAGAAGATGAACGAGGTCACCACCATCGAGCCGGCGGCAATCAGGATCCGCTGCCAGGTCGGCTCGAGCTGCCCGTAGACCACGAAGGCCACCAGCACGATCGAGACGATCTCGGCCAGGATGCGCACGAACATCGACGCGTTGACGTAGGGGGCGGGGTCGACGACGATCCGTTGCAGGCGGGCCGACCCGGGACGACCGTCCTCGACCAACTGGTCGGAGCGTGAACGGCTGAACGACTGCAGGGCGGCATCGGTCGCCACCAGGATGCTGGCGAGGATGGCCGACGCCAGGGCGAAACCGAGCATCACCCAGTCGGTGGTGCCCACTCAGGCCCCCGGTTTGCGCGACTGCCAGGCGGCGATGATGCGGTCGTTGAGACCGAACATCACTGCCTTCTCCTGCGGTTCCGCATGGTCATGCCCCAGCAGGTGCAGCAGCCCGTGGATCAGCAGGTACTCCGCCTCGTCGTCGGCGGATCGTCCGTTCTCGGCGGCCTGTCTGGCGGTCACGGTCGGGCAGAGCACGATGTCACCCAGCAGCCCGCGCGGGGGGTCCTGGTCGTCGGAGGGCGCCCGCATCTCGTCCATCGGGAAGCTCATCACGTCCGTCGGTCCGGGCAGGTCCATGAACCGTTCGTGGTAGCCGGCCATGGTGTCCTCGTCGACGAGCAGGATGGACAACTCCGACTGGGGGTTGATGCGCAGGTGGTCGAGTGCGAACGACGCCAGCGCGATCAGGCCCTGCTCGTCGGCAGGCTCACCCGACTCGTTGTTGAGGTCGATCATCGACGGAACCGGTCGTGACGTTGACCGCGTTCGTCCTCGTGGGGCTGTGCCGTCTCGTAGCGGTCGTAGGCGGCCACGATGCGTCCGACCAGCTTGTGCCGCACCACGTCGTGGTTGGTCAACTGGCAGAAGGTGATGTCGGCGACCCCGTCGAGGATGTGCTGCACCGCGCGCAGACCCGACAGCTGCCCACCGGGAAGGTCGACCTGGGTGACGTCACCGGTCACCACCATCTTCGAACCGAACCCCAAGCGGGTGAGGAACATCTTCATCTGCTCCATCGACGTGTTCTGCGCCTCGTCGAGGATGATGAACGCGTCGTTGAGGCTGCGCCCGCGCATGTAGGCGAGCGGCGCCACCTCGATGGTGCCCGCCGTCAACAGCTTGGGCACCGACTCGGGGTCGACCATGTCGTGCAGGGCGTCGTAGAGCGGACGAAGATAAGGGTCGATCTTGTCGTTGAGGGTGCCGGGCAGGAAGCCCAACTTCTCGCCCGCCTCGATCGCGGGGCGGGTCAGGATGATGCGGTTGACCTGCTTGGCCTGCAACGCCTGCACGGCCTTGGCCATCGCCAGATAGGTCTTGCCCGTGCCAGCGGGGCCGATGCCGAACACGACCGTGTGCTGGTCGATGGCGTCGACATAGCGCTTCTGGTTGAGCGTCTTCGGGCGGATCGTCTTGCCGCGGTTCGAGAGGATGTTCTGGGTGAGCACCTCGGCGGGCGCCACCTGCTCGTGGGCCTCGCTCATCGTCACCACGCGCTCGACGGTCTCGGCAGTCAGCCCCTGACCGGTGCGCAGGATGGTGATCAACTCGGTCAGCACCTCTTGGGCGAAGACCACCTGGTCGGGGGTGCCACGCAGGGTCACCTCGTTGCCGCGCACGTGCAGGTCAGCCTCGAGTTCACATTCGAGGATGCGCAGGAACTCATCGCGCGGGCCGAGCACGTTGACCATGGGGATGGACGCAGGAATCTGCACGATGCGCTCGGCTGGGAGCGGCGTGACGGTACTCAGGAGGGCCTCCGGGGCAGAACCGATGGGGTGGACGGCACCATTCTAGGCGCGCGCGCCCGCGTGATCGACCCCATTGACCGTGCTGGGGTCGGCATCGGCTCGAGGCGAAATCCTCCCACCGGATCCGCGCCAATCGGGGCACGTGGGAGGGCTTCTCGTCACGCAGGGTGACGGAAAGGCCCCTCAACTGCCTCTTCTCGCGTGGATGTGGGGCCCCGCTGCTCCCGTCCGAGGACTAGGGTTCCCCGGTGGCTCCCCGACTGTTCGCCGACACGCGGCCGCTCAGACACCCCGACTACCGGCGCCTGTGGACCGCGCAGATCGTCACCACGATCGGCGCCCAACTCACCGTCGTCAGCGTGCCGGCGCAGCTGTGGCAACTCACCCACGATTCCGCGATCGTCGGTCTGACCGGTGTCTTCGGACTGGTGCCCCTGCTCGTGTTCGGGCTGTGGGGCGGGGCGCTGGCCGACCACTTCGACCGGCGCCAACTCGCCCTGCTCGCCGGGGTCGGTCTGGTCGCAGCCAGCAGCCTGTTCGCCGTGCAGGCGTTCGCGGGGCTGCACAACGTGTGGCTGATCCTCGGCCTGTTCTCGGTGCAGCAGGCCTTCTTCGCCATCACCTCACCGGCGCGCACGGCCATGCTCCCCAGCTTGGTCGAACCGGACGAACTGGCCGCCGCCAATGCCCTGAACACCACCGTCTTCCTCTTCGGTGGCATCGCGGGGCCGCTCGTCGGTGGCATGTTGATCCCGGTGCTGGGCTTCAGTTGGCTCTACCTCGCCGATGCGCTCTTCCTGCTGAGCACGGTCTACGCGGTCTGGAAGTTGCCGCCGATGCTCCCCCGCCGCTCCGAGGGCGCGGCAACGCATCGTCGACCCGGACTGCGCTCCATTGCCGACGGCCTGGGCTACCTGAAGGGGTCGCCGGTGCTGTTGATGAGTTTCGTGGTCGACCTGGTGGCGATGGTCTTCGGCATGCCGCGGGTGCTGTTCCCCCAGCTGGCCGACGTCAACTTCGGCGGACCCTCCGATGGCGGCGTGGCCCTGGCCGTGCTGTTCGCGGCGATCCCCTTCGGCGGCTTCCTCGGTGGTGTGTTCTCCGGCTGGGTCTCCCGGGTGCGCCACCACGGGGTCGCGGTGCTGGTGTGCGTCCTCTGCTGGGGTCTGTGCGTCATCGCCTTCGGCCTCGCCTGCGTGCTGGCGGGAGGCACGATGCTGCCCTGGCTGGTGGTGGCCGTTGCCGCCATGGCGGTCGGCGGTGCGTCCGACACGGCCTCGTCCGCGTTTCGTTCGACGATGTTGATGCAGGCGGCCGACGATGACGTGCGGGGACGGCTGCAAGGGGTGTTCTTCGTCGTGGTGGTCGGCGGACCCCGGGTCGCCGACGTGGCGCACGGCTTGGCGGCCGCGAGGATCGGCGCGGGTTGGGCGTCCCTGTGGGGCGGTGTGTTGGTGGTGCTCGGCGTGGCGGCGTGCGCGGTGTTCGGGCGATCCTTCCGCGATTACCGGGCCCCTGAGGTGACGGCGCTCAGAACCACCTGATCCCACCAAGGGCGGTGGGCTGTCAGCGGGCGACCTCGGGGGCCACCGGCTCGTCCCACTCCTCGCCGTCCCATTCCTCGTCGGGATCGTCGTGGTCGGGATCGTAGATGTGCATGGCCGCTTCTTCCGCGGAGGCCGCACCACCCGCGAAGCCGACGTCGACGCCGACCTCGTCCTTCTCGGTGTCGACGCCGTCCTCGCCGAGCTTGGCATCGACCAGTCGGCCGGCGCGTTGGCGTCCGACCTCGCGCTTCTCGTGGTCGGGATTCCAGTCCTCGTGGCGACGGACGACCTCCGGCTCCTCCTGGCTGATCCGCATCTCGAGGGTCTCGCCCTCGCGCTGTTCGGTGGCCGTGTTGCCGAAGCCCTGGGCCGCGGACCAGTGGTCGGGAGCGATCCAGCCCTCGTCGAGGGGATCGTTCACCCCCCGGTCGATCAGGGTGTCGACCTGGTCGAGCTGGTCGAGCTGCTCGGAGTCCTCGGGGACCACTTCGTCGGTGCTGAATGAGCCTTCCATGACCCGATTCTGCCACTGACTCACGTCCAGGCAAGCCGGAACGCCGAGGTTCCAGCCGGCACAGATCAGAGCAGTTCGCGACAGTTCTAGATATATCGTTGACATATCGCGATCTGACCATCACAGTTGATCTCGTGAGCCCGAGACGTCGTGCCCACCTCCACAACTCCAGCGTGGCGCCCCCCGGGGCCCACCGACCGACACGAAACGAGACAGCAATCATGAAGAGCTTCGACTTCACTCCCCCATTCAGCGGGCGCCGCGAGCACCCCCACAACCACCGCCCCGAACCCGAGGGCCCCGACGGTGACGGGCGCGGCCCGCGTGGACGCCACCGGCGCCATGAGGGCTTCGGGCCAGGTCCGGAGGCTCCGGGCTTCAATCCACCCTTCGGCGGCCCGGGATTCGGCCGGGGTTTCGGGTTCGGTCCCGGCTTCGGGCCCGGCTTCGGTCCCGGCTTCGGCGGCCCTCGTGGCCGCGGCGGCAGGGCCCGACGTGGGGACGTGCGACTGGCGGCCCTGCTGCTGATCGCCGAGGAACCGCGAAACGGCTACCAGATCATCCAGGAACTCGGTGAACGCTCCGAGGGAGCATGGAAGCCAAGCCCCGGCGCCATCTACCCCGCCCTCAGCCAACTGACCGACGAGGGCCTGATCCGCGAGACCGAGTCCGGCGGCCGCCGCCTCTACGAGATCACCGAGGAGGGCCGAGTCGAGTCCGAGCGGGCCGCCGAGCGTCCCGCTCCTTGGGAGCAGACCAGTGATGGCTCGGACGACAACGCCCAGGCCCAACTGTTCAAGGCACTCGGCGGACTCGCCCACGCCACCAAGGCCGTCGCACAGACCGGTGACGACGAGCTCGCCAAGCGGGCCGCCGAGCTGGTGACCAGCACTCGAAAGCAGCTCTACGGCCTGCTCGCCGAGCAGTGATGTGCCCCGCGGCACGCCGATCGGCGACGATGGACACATGGATCGTCGCCACCTCCTGACCCTGACCGGCAGTTCCGCACTGGGAGCCGCTGCCGCCCTGGCGGGCTGCGGCGGCTCCTCCACGCCCGAACACGGATCGTCCGTGAAGGGGCGCTCCACCGCCACGCGGTCACCGGTGCCCACCGCCAGCCCGGCCCCTCCCTCCTCGCCCTCAGCCCCCTCGAGCCCTGCGAGTACCCCCTCGTTCGACACGCCGGGAGGAATGACGCCCCTCTCCAGCGGTGCCCGGCTGGTCGGTTGGTGCGGCCATCCCGGCGCACCGGGGCAGGGACGCCTCGGGGTCGGGAACGACCTGGCCGCCCGCACGACCGAGATGCTTGCCCTGACCCGTCAGTACGCCGGGGCGAAGCCCGTCGTCCCGGTGATGGAACTCATCGTCACCACCGTGCACGCCACGCCGGGCGCCGACGGCACGTACCGCACCCGCATCGACGGGGCCGTCATCGACCAGTGGCTGGCCATGGCCAGACGCCGGCGGGCGCTGCTGCTGCTCAACATCCAGCCCGGCCGGGCGCGCTTCATCGATGAGGTCAGGGCCTACGAACGCTGGTTGGAGGAGCCCGACGTCGGCGTGGCCCTCGACCCGGAATGGTCGGTCCAACCGGGACAGGTGCCCGGGCGGGTCTTCGGACACACCACCGGAGCGGAGCTCAACCTGGTGGGGCAGTACCTGTCGGCGCTGGTCTCCCGTCGTGGTCTGCCCGAGAAGGTGGCCGTCTTCCACCAGCTCAACCCCGGGGTCGTCCGCCAGGAATCCACGCTGCGCCCCTACCCCGGCATGGCCTGGGTGAAATCCGTCGACGGCATCGGCAGCCCGGGAGCGAAGGTGGCGACGTGGAAGCGTGTGACCGCCACCACTCCCGACTTCGTGCGGTTGGGCTTCAAGCTCTTCTACCAGGAGGACGTCAAGACCGGGGGCCGACTGATGACCCCGGCAGAGGTACTCGCGCTCGACCCCGTCTATGTCATGTACGAGTGAGCCAACCGACTCCGCATACACTGACCGATCGTGATCGAGACCTCCCCCACGTCCCGCACCCAGCCCGACACCGCCGGCCCCGCGTGGGCCGACCCGGGGTCCGGCCACTACGCGGTGCTGCTGGCCAGCATCAGCGTGGTCGTGATCCTGTCGAACATCGGCGGCTCCAAGGGGGTGCAGTTCGGACCGATCATCACAGACGGTGGCTTCTTCCTGTTCCCGCTGGCCTACATCCTCGGCGACGTCATCACCGAGTTGTACGGCGCGAGGGCGGCCCGCCGGGCGATCGTGATGGGATTCATCGCCGCGGTCGTCTCGGTGATCTGTTACGCCATCATCATCGTGCTGCCCGGGTTCAACGACGACTACGGCATCGCGAAGCAGTCAGCCCTCGAGACGGCCCTGGGCCCCGTCTGGCAGATCGTGCTCGCGGGGCTGCTGGGCTACGCAGCGGGGCAGACGCTCAACTCGACCGTGATGGTGCTGATGAAGAGGCGCACCCTCGAGCGGGGGCTGTTCGCGCGACTCGCCTCGTCCACCGGTCTGGGCGAGTTGGTCGACACCCTGGTCTTCTGCACCGTGGCAGCGACCGCGATCGGTATCACCACCGTCGGCCAGTGGGCCAACTACACCCTCTTCGGATTCGTCTACAAGGTGGCGGTGCAGTACGCCGTCATGCCGGCCACCGCCTGGCTGATCAAGTGGCTGAAGCGCCACGAGCCCAGCTACCGTCCCCGCTGAGCCGCTCGTCCACCGGGACCCGGCCCTCAGAGCTCGGTGGACCGCCTGCGGGCGTGGAACCGACCCAGGAATTCCGTGCGCAGGTCGTCGAAGTCGCCCGACCTCACCGAGGCCCGGATCTGGTCGACCAGTCGCACCGTGAACCGCTCGTTGTGGATGGTCGCCAGCGTCGAGGCGAGCATCTCCTTGGCCTTGAACAGGTGGTGCAGGTAGGCACGCGTGTAGTGGGCGCAGGTGTAGCAGTCGCACTCCTCGTCCAAGGGCACGAAGGCCCGGCGTGAGGCCGCGGTGTTGACGTTGAACCGTCCGTCGACCGTGTAGATGGCGGCGTTGCGGGCCACCCGCGAAGGGTTGACGCAGTCAAAGGTGTCGGCGCCCGCCTCGACGGCGGCGAAGAAGTCCTCCGGCTCCGAGATGCCCAGCAGGTGACGGGGCTTGTCGAAGGGAAGTTCCTCGCAGACCCAGCCGATGATGGTGCCCAGGTTCTCCTTCTCGAGCGCACCACCGATGCCGAAACCGTCGAAGGACTGCCCGTCGACCTCCATGGCCGCCAGGTCGCGCGCCGCCTTGCGTCGCAGGTCTTCGTACTGGGCTCCCTGCAGCACCCCGAAGAGCGCCTGGTACGGCTTGTCGGCGCGTTCGCGGGTCAGGGTGGCATGGGCCGCCAGGCAGCGCTCGGCCCACAGCCTCGTCCGTTCGAGGGACTCCTCCTGGTAGGCACGCGTGTTCATCAGCGTGGTCAGCTCGTCGAAGGCGAACATGATGTCGGCACCCAACTCGTGCTGCACCCTCATGCTCACCTCGGGGGTGAACCGGTGCCTCGAACCGTCGAGGTGGCTCTTGAAGGTGACCCCGTCTTCGTCGACGTGGGCCATCCGCTCCTTGCCCTCGGCGATCACCTCGTCACTGGAGACGCGCGAGGCGTCCATCGCCAGCACCTTCTTGAACCCGGCACCCAGGCTCATCACCTGGAAGCCGCCGGAATCGGTGAAGGTGGGGCCCGGCCAGTTCATGAACCGCCCCAACCCGCCTGCCTCGTCGACCAGATCGGATCCGGGCTGCAGGTAGAGGTGGTACGCGTTGGCGAGCACCGCCTGCGTCCCGACCTGGGCCACCGTCTCGGGCAGCACGGCCTTGACGGTCGCCTTGGTGCCGACCACGACGAACGCGGGGGTCTCGATCTGTCCGTGTGGGGTGTGGATCACCCCGGCCCGCCCGAGCCCGTTGTCGAGCACGGCATCGGGCACGAAGCCGAACTCGCTCACGGCCGCACCGCGGCCAGGGTCTGCAGCTGGGTGACGGCGATGGCGGCCGCCGTCGAGGAGCGGAGCACTCCGTCGCTGATGACGACCGGACGAGCCCCCGCCTCGGTCAGCTGCAGCAGTTCCTCGGGGGCGATGCCGCCCTCGGGCCCGACCACCACGGTCACCGTGCCGGAGTGGGGCAGGTCGAGCGAACTGAGCGGTTCGGTGGCGTCCTCGTGCAGCACCAGCACCAGGCCCTCGTCGGCCACCACCTGCTTCACCAGCTGGGGAGTCGTCACCAGTCGATCGACCACGGGCACGCGGAACCGACGGGACTGCTTGGTGGCCTCACGGGCGGTGGCCGCCCACTTGGCCAGTCCCTTGTCGGCCTTGGCGTCCCACCGGACGATCGACCGGTGCGACTGCCAGGCAACGATCTCGGAACAGCCGATCTCGGTGAGCAGTTCGACCGCCAGGTCGCTGCGGTCGCCCTTGGCCAGGGCCTGCACCGCCCGGAAGCGGAGGGAGCCCTCCGCGGAGCTGAGCACCTCGTCCACCCGCATCCGGATCCCCTGCTTGGTGACCTCGACCACCGGGCCGTGGACGGCGCGTCCCCGGCCGTCGGAGACGAGTACCGACTCCCCCACCCGGATCCGCTTGACCACGGCCGCGTGGCGTCCCTCGTCGCCGGTCAGTTCGACCACCGAGCCGGGAACCGCGCCGTCGATCTCCCCGAGGAAGAGCGCGTCGGTCATCCGCCGAAGGCTTCCTTCAGGCGTCCGAAGACTCCCTTGCCGTGCTTGGTCATCTTGGGCACCACCGAGGTCTCGTCGCGCAGTTCGGCCAGTCGGAGCAGCAGTTCTCGCTGCTCGTCGTCGAGCTTGGTGGGGGTCTGCACCAGCAGGGTGACACCGAGTTCGCCCCGTCGTCCGCTGCGAAGGTTGGGCACGCCGCGTCCCTCGACCACCAACCGCGTGCCCGACTGGGTACCGGTGGGGATCTCGACGTCGACCCAGCGGTCGGCCTCGTCGGTCTCCTCGCGTTCGGATTCCAGGGTGGCGATCTGCACCGTGGTGCCCAGCGCGGCGGCGGTCATCGGTACCCGGATCACCGTCTCGAGGTTGTCGTCCTCGCGGGTGAAGGTCTCGTGGTTGGCCACGATCAGTTCGACGTAGAGGTCACCGGCCTGGCCACCACCGGGACCCACCTCACCCTGAGCCTCGAGGTGGATGCGGTTGCCCGACTTGACCCCGGCGGGGATCTTCACGTTGATGGTGCGCTTGTGCCGGACCCGACCCTCCCCCGAGCACTCGGTGCAGGGATGGGCGATGATCGAGCCGAAGCCGCGGCAGTTGGGGCAGGCCTGGGAGGTGCGGATGTCGCCGAGGAAGGATCGCTGGATCTGGGTGATCTCGCCGTGCCCGTCACAGACGGTGCAGGTGACCGGCTCCTGGCCGTCCTCGGAACCCTTGCCGGCACAGGTGGGGCAGACGACCGCCGTGTCGATGCTGATCGGCTTGGTGAGACCGAAGGCCGCCTCGGCGAGGGTCAGCTGGGCGCGCACCAGCGCGTCCTGACCACGCCGCACCCGGCTGCGGGGTCCTCTCGAGGACTGGGCCCCGAACATGGCGTCGACCAGGTTGGTGAAGTCGAACCCGGCACCACCGAAGTTGCCGCCGAACCCGTCGAACCCCTGGCCGCCGCCGAAGCCGCTGAAACCCGACCCCATCGGGTCTCCGCCGCGGTCGTAGACGGCCCGCTTGTTCGGGTCGTGCAACACCTCGTAGGCCTCTTGCACCTGCTTGAACTTCTCTGCCGAATCGGCATCGGCTGCGACGTCGGGATGCACCTTCATCGCCATCCGGCGATAGGCCTTCTTGATCTGCTCGGGGGTGGCGTCGCGGGCGACGCCGAGAACCTCGTAGTAGTCGGTCTGGGAGGGGCTCATCTGCGTTGGGACATCCTTCTGGGGTTGGTCAACCTTCTGACAGGAAACGGCCGAGATATCGCGCGACGGCACTCACCGAGGCCATCGTCTGGGGGTAGTCCATGCGGGTGGGGCCGACGACCCCGAGGCTGGCCCATGCCGAGGCCTGTGGGCCGTAGGCGCTGGCCACCATGGACGTCGAACGCAGCTGTTCGACGGAGTTCTCGTGCCCGATCCTCACCCCGATCTCGTGGCCCTGCACTGTCTCACCAAGCAGGCGGAGCAACACCACCTGCTCCTCGAGCGCCTCGAGCACCGGCTTGACGGTGCTCTCGAACTGGTCGGTGAAACGGGTGAGGTATGGCACTCCGGCGACCGCCACGCGGGCCGAGGCCCGGTCGACGGCCAACAGTTCGAGCACCGTGGCCACGAGGGCGGCCGCGGGCATGGCGTCGTCGGGTGAGATGTCGGCCAAGAGGGCCGTCAACTGCTGGGCGGCCTGCGAGGTGGCGAGGCCGACGATGCTGCCGTTCAGCTTCTCGCGCAACCGCGCCAACAGGGCCTCGTCGTGATCAGGCAGCTCGATCACCTGCTGCTCGATACGCCCGGTCGACGTGATCAGCACCACCATCACCCGGTCAACGGTGAGGCTGACGAGTTCGACGTGGCGGACGATCGCCGAGTTCGACGCCGGGTACTGCACGATCGCCACCTGCTGGGTGATCTGCGCCAGCAGGCGCACCGTCCTCAGCACGATGTCGTCGACGTCGACCGCACCGGAGAGGAACGTCTGGATGGCTCGCCGTTCGGCCGCCGACAGCGGCTTGATGCTGGCCAAGCGGTCGACGAAGATGCGATAGCCCTTGTCGGTGGGGATTCGTCCGGCGCTGGTGTGGGGCTGCGTGATGTAGCCCTCCTCCTCCAGCACCGCCATGTCGTTGCGCACGGTGGCGGGCGAGACGTTGAGCTGGTGGCGATCCACCAGGGCCTTCGACCCGACTGGCTCGCGCGACTCGACGTAGTCGGTGACGATGGCGCGGAGCACCTCGAGTTTGCGGTCGTCCATGGTCACCTCCTGCCGGCCGGTGGCGCTGGCACTCCGCCAGGCCGAGTGCCAGTGTAACGCTAGGCTCGCGGACATGGAGTTCTCTCTGGGTCAGTGGCAGCCCGTGGCCGACCGCGTCTGGGTCGCCGTGGCGGAGCCCGCCTCGGTCAACATCGGGCTCGTGGTCGGCGACCGCGCCGTACTGGTGGTCGACACCGGATCCTCGCCCGAGCAGGGCGCGATGATCGCCGCATCCGCCGCCGAACATGCCGGACGACCCGTCACGCACGTGGTTGTCACGCACGACCACTTCGACCACTTCTGGGGGTTGGCCGGCTTCGGGTCCGAGGTGGTCTCGATCGCGCACGAGTCCGCGCACCTGCCCACAGGCGATGGGCGTGAGGTTCCTGACGGCCCTGGCGAGCCGACACCCGCCGTCCCGGAGGGCCTGGCGGCCGCCACGACGACCGTCGCCATGGTGAAGGCGATCGACCTGGGCGGGGCCAGGGCAGAGATCATCCACCACGGGCGTGGTCACACCCAGGGCGACCTGGTGGTGCACCTGCCCGAGCGGGACGTCGTGTTCACCGGAGACCTCGTCGAGGTCGGCGCCGAACCCAGTTTCGGGCCCGACAGCACCGTCGAGACCTGGGCCGCCACCCTCGACGGCATGCTGGGCGCCACCCTGGACTCGACCCGTTTCGTGCCCGGCCACGGTTCCGTCGTCGACAAGCAGGTCGTCTTCGAGCAGCGCGCCAACGTCTCGACCATCTACGGCCAGGCCGAACAACTCGTCGGTCGGGGCATCAGACTCGATCAGGCCCTCGAGGCACTCGACACCCCGGAGATCGACGGACGACCCCACCCGGGGGCCTCTCAGTGGGACTGGCCGTACTCAGCTCGGACGATCCGCACCGCCCTTCCCCTGGCCTATGCCGAACTGGCTGCCAAGGGCCTCGAGCCCCGCACCTCCCTGCCGCTGCTGGGACGCCTCTGAGGAGGACCGTCCAGCGATAATTGGCGCGCAATTCGTCAGTCCCTGGACCTAGGCTGGTCGGCGCCATGAGCACCAGCACCAGCACCGCGCCCATCGCGGCGATCGTCACCGATTCCACCACCCGCACCGTCGACTGGCGGCGCCTCGTCACGCCGGTGAACACCGTGGCGCTGATCGTGCTCGCCATCGGCTCGCTCGCGATGGTCCTCGGCAATGTCTTCGCCGGCCAGGTGGCCCAGCAGCCCAGCTGGCAGGTCGTCCGCTGGCTCGCCATCGCCATGATCGGCGGCTCGATCCTCGACATGTCCGGTCGATACCTGTGGTTCGGCGAGATCGACCGGGTCGAGGGCGGGCTTCGTCGAGACCTCCTCGATGCTGCCCTCAACCAGCCGCTGGCCCACCTCGGCGAGCAGGCCGTCGGTGAGGTGCTCGACCGTGTCGACGACGACACCCGCGAGGTCGGCAACCTGATGCGCTGGCAGTCGTGGATGGTGCTGCGTGCCCTCTTCGGGGCCGTGCCGATGTGGATCATCGCCGGACTCACGTGGTGGCCGGCCTGGTTCATGTTCCCCGGCTTCGCGGCGCTCACCTGGCTGGGCATGCGCTCACTGCTCAAGCCCATCCAGGAACGCAAGATCGTCGAGGAGGCCGCGTGGACCGACCATGCCGCCGCCCTCGAGGAGGGCATCGCGGGTCGGGACGACCTGCGCACCAGCCTGGGTCAGTCGTTCGCCATCCGCCGACTCGCGCAGCTCTCGGCCGACGTGCACCGCAAGTTCAAGGCCGTGCTCGACCTGGAGAAGAAGATCCTGCTGCGCGGCATCATCCTGCTCAACGCGCTGCTCGCGGCCGTGGCGGTGATCGGCGCGACGATGGCCACCCGGGGCCACACCTCGGTGGCCCAGCTGGTCACCCTGTTCCTGATCACCACCCAGTTCGTGGGCGTGGTGGGGTTCGTCGCCGAGCAGATGCCCGACATCCAGGCCGGGCTGGGTGCCGTCGCACGGCTGCGGCAGATGATGGCCCTGCAGCCCGAGCCCGTGGGTGGTCGCCAGATCGAGTCCGACGAGGTCGACCTCGAGTTCCGCCATCTCACCTTCGCCTATGACGAGGGCACGTTCGCGCTGCGCGACATCGACCTGCACGTGCCTGCGGGCCAGACCCTCGCGCTCGTGGGACGCTCCGGATCGGGCAAGTCAACCCTCGCCTCGCTGATCTCGAGGGCGGTGGAACCCAGCCCCGGCATGGTGCTGCTGGGCGGTGTGGACGTGCTCGACCTGGATCTGCAGAACCTTCGCCGCCAGGTGGGTGTGGTCACCCAACGCACCGAGATCCTCGCGGGCACGCTCGCCGAGAACATCACCCTGTTCGCCGACCTGCCCCGCCGACGTGTCGTCGAGGTGATCGACGAACTCGGGCTCACCGACTGGGTGGCCGGACTCGACCAAGGACTCGACACCCTGCTCGGGCCGGGCGGCACCACCCTGTCGGCCGGTGAGGAACAACTGGTGGCGTTCGCGCGGCTGCTGATCCGCGACGTGCACGTGGTCGTGCTGGACGAGGCAACCGCCCGCATGGACCCCCTCACCGAGCACCGCGTCGTCGCCGCCAGCGACCGACTGCTGCGCGGACGCACCGGTCTGCTCGTGGCCCACCGTCTGTCGACCATCGCCCGCGCCGACCTGGTGGCGGTGATGAGGGCGGGCGAACTCGTCCAGTTCGGGTCACAGACTGCCCTCAGCCGCACCGAGGGCCCCTTCCGTGACCTGTTGCGATCGGCCGGTAGCGCTGGCGTCGGCGTCGACGAGCCGGACGATGCCCGCCCGGTGGCCCTGCCCCAGGCGGGGGCCGAACACGCTGCCGCCCACGCCAACGGGTCGCTGGTGGAGTCCGTCGGGTCGGCACGCCGACGCCGCGAGGTGCTCGCGCGGGCAGCGGTCGAGACGGGCCCGAGCCTGGCCCGCGGCATCTGGAGTGCGCTCACGGTGCGCCCAGAGTGGGGCCTTCTCTCGGTGGGGCTGTTCCTTGGGGTGTCCCTGACCGGGTCGGCTGGCGCCCTCACTGGCTTCGCCTGGGGACACGCCGTCGAGCAGGTCGCGGCTGGCCAGCAGCCGTGGTGGTGGCTGGCAGCACTCGTCGTGATGGTCTTCGCCGGCCCGGTCATGCTCTCCGAGGGGATCGCCCGTTATCCGCGCTGGTGGATCGAGGTGCTGTTGCGGGTCCGGTTGGCGGTGCTCGTGGGCCAGACCGCCCAGCACCGACTCGAGAAGGTGCCCGCCGGTGAGGTCGTCGCGCGTGCCATGGACTCCGACCGGTACGCCCGCTATGCCGACCGTTGGGTCGACTTCATCAACGGCCTGGTGGTGGTGGTCGTGACCGCGATCGCAGCCTCCAACCCGGTTGCCGGGCTGGTGCTGTTCGCTGTCGTGGTTGCGGCCACCCTGGCCTCGGCCATCGGTCGTCCGATCGCGGGGCGTACGGCGACCAGGGCGTCGGCCATGCGGGCCACCTTCGGGCGAGCCCTCGTCTCGACCCTCGAGTCGGCTCGCACCGTGAAGCTGGCGGGACGCACCCCCGAGGTGCACGCCCACCTGCTCAAGGTGGACTCCGGGCGTGTCGACGCGGCCGTCCGCGAGCACCACGTGCAGGCTGTGCTGGACGCGGTGCCCGTGGTGATGATCAAGGTCGGCGTGGTGGTCGTGTGGGCTGCCGTGGTC
The DNA here is from genome assembly GCF_950101875.1 of Aestuariimicrobium sp. T2.26MG-19.2B. Classification (NCBI taxonomy): domain Bacteria; kingdom Bacillati; phylum Actinomycetota; class Actinomycetes; order Propionibacteriales; family Propionibacteriaceae; genus Aestuariimicrobium; species Aestuariimicrobium sp. T2.26MG-19.2B. Next base: position 703,017 of record NZ_CATNLW010000002.1, read on the forward strand.
GGCGGCTGGTGGGGGCTGGCGACTGCCCTGCTGGTGGTCAACGCCCTCAACGGATTCGAGTGGTTCGGACGAGTCGCCGGCGCCGTCGTCACCGAGGCACCCGGTACCCGTTCCTGGCAGGTGGCGACCCAGAAGATGGCCGGCGGTGTCGACCTGATGACGCTGCCCGATGGTGTCGACCTCGAGACGGGGGAGGCACCGGCCGCTCCCCCGGTCGAGCAGATCCCACTCGAGGTGCTCAGTGTCCGCGACGTCACCGCCATCCATGAGGACGGTACGGTCGGCGTCGAGAACGTCTCACTGACCGTGCGTCGCGGCGAACTGGTGTTGCTGCTGGGTCAGGTGGGTTCGGGCAAGTCGAGCCTGCTGCGCACTCTCGCCGGCCTGATTGACTACTCCGGAGAGGTGCTCTGGAACGGGCAGGTCGTGGGCGACGCAGAGTTGTTCATGCGCCCCGGCCAGGTCGCCTACGTGGCCCAGGTGCCGCGCGTCATGTCGGGCACGTTCGCCGACAACGTGCAGTTGGGCTTCACCCGCGCGTTCGACGCGCCTGTCTCCGACGCCCGGCTGACGCCCGACGTGGAGGACGCGGGTGGCCCCACCGCCATGGTGGGTCACCGTGGCGTCCGGTTGTCGGGTGGCCAGGTGCAGCGACTGGCGCTGGCACGGGCTCTGGCTGCCGACGCGGAACTGCTGCTGGCCGACGACGTCTCGTCCGCCCTCGACGCGAGGACGGAGGTCGAACTGTGGGAGGCGCTCCGCCACCGCTCGGCGACCGTGGTCGGCGCCACCTCGAAGCGAGCAGCCCTCGCCCGGGCCGACCGGGTGGTGGTCATGGTCGACGGGGAGATCGCCGCCGAGGGACCGTGGGAAGAACTGTCGACCCGCTGGTCGCACCTGGCTGGCTGACCGTCGCGCTTGGCTGATCTGGGGCTGGTTGACCTGGGGCTGGTTGACCTGGGGCTGGCTGGCGTCAGGGACCGTCAGGCCCGCGGGCGCCACCGGGCGAGCACGGTGGCCGCCACGTCCGACGAGGCTGCCACCACCAGCCCGTGCTGGTCGAGTTCGATGCCGTAGTCGGATCCGTCCAGCAGGCTCACGCTGCCGCCCAACTCACGGATCAACAGGGCGCCGGGCAGGTGGTCCCACGGGTTGAGGTTCCAGTAGCAGATGAAGTCGATCTCGCCGAGGGCGAGCATCGGGTAGTCGATGCCGCAACACAGGGCTGTCTCGGTGACCTCGGGCCAACCCTCGGCGACGGAGATGCCATGGAGTTCGCGCCGCGACGACATCCCACTGGGCTGGTCGCTCGCCCTGAGCGCGGTGAGCGGCTGCCCGTTGAGGGTGGCCCCGGCACCCAGTTCGGCGACGAAGGCTCGCCCGTGTTCGGGTTGCAGGATCCACGACCGGGTGGTGACACCACGGCGCACCTCGGCGACCATCACGGCGTAGTCGGGACTGCCGGCGGCAAAGTTGCGGGTGCCGTCGACCGGGTCGACGGTGTAGGCCAGGTCGGCATCCACCAGACCACGAGGTAGGTCGGGGTTGGCGAAGACGGCCTCCTCCCCCACCACCAGCGCGCCCGGTGCAACCTCCCGCAGCCAGGCCGTGAGCCGTTCCTCGGACTCCCGGTCGGCGATGGTGACCAGGTCACCGGGGCGCTTCTCGTCCACCTCGCCAGCGCCGAGGTTGCGCCACCGGGGGCGGATCACCTCGTCAGCCACCTGCCGGATCTGCTCGAGTACGGCCTGGGTGCTGGGGATCGTCATGCGCTCTTTCTCTGCTTCCTTCTGATCACTCGTCGAGGGCTCATCGCCTGTGGAGGGGGTGGTCACTGGTCGAGGGTGCCGAGGTGATCGGCGGTCACGAAGTCGATCAACTTCTCGACCTCGGTGTTGAGCCGGGAGTCGAGGTCCCGGAAGGAACTGACCCTGGCCAGCATCGCCTGCCAGGCGCGGGCCACGTCGGCCTGTTCGGCATGCGGTTGGCCGAGTCGCTTGAGCGTCCCCTTCTTCCAGTCCTCGTCCATGGGAACGGCGGGCCAGGCCTTGAACCCCAGACTGCTGGGCTTGATCGCCTGCCAGATGTCGATGTAGGCGTGACCGGTGATCATCAGGAAGTCCCCGTAACCCGACTTCATGCACTCCCTGGCGATCCGTGACTCCTTCGACCCGGCCACCAGGTGGTCGACGAGCACGCCGAGGCGTCGTCCGGACTCGGGTCGGAACTCACCGATGATGCCGGGCAGGTCGTCGATGCCGCCCAGGTACTCGACCACAACGCCGACGTGGCGCAGGTCGTCACCCCAGACCTTCTCGACGAGTTCGGCGTCGTGGCGGCCCTCGACGTAGATGCGGCTGGGCAGGGCAACCTTCGCCGTGGTCACACTGGCCCGCGATCCCGACGCCGTGTGGGTGGGCTTCGATGTCCCCACCCGAGGGGGGATGCGCACCGCGACAGGCTTGCCGTCGACCCAGAAGGTGCCCCCGACGGGGAAGGCCCGCTGCTTCCCCTTGCGGTCCTCGAGCAGCACGAGCCCGTTCTCCCACCCCACCACTGCACCCGTGAAGGAGCCGGGCACCTCGAGCACCAGGTCGCGGGCCAGCGGCAGTTCACGCGGCTTGGGCTTCTCGCGGGGTGCGGCGAGCACGTCGTTGCCGTAGCGGTCAAAGGGGTGGGACGTGGGGGAAGTCACGCTTCCCGAGCCTACCGGCCGCCGCTCAGTCGAGCAGGTCCCGGATCACCGCGTCGGCGAGCAGTCGGCCCTGCAGGGTGAGCACCAACCGATCCTCCGCCTCAGGCCCCGCGCCTGACCGGACGATCGCGAGCCCTCGCGCCAGCGGGTCGGCCACGCGTTCGCGCTCGGCAGCGGTCAGCACCGACAGAGGCAGTCCGTCGGCGATCCGCAGTTCCAGTAGCACCCGCTCGGTGCGACGCTCCTCAGGAGTCAGCAGCTCCCGGCCTGCGCCCGGGGATCTTCCCTCGTGCAGGGCCTTGGCGTAGGTGCGCGGATGTTTGACGTTCCACCAGCGCACCCCGCCCACGTGGGAGTGCGCGCCCGGCCCGATGCCCCACCAGTGGTCGCCACGCCAGTAGGCGAGGTTGTGTTCGGAGCGGTGCAATCGTCCTGCGCGGGGGCGGGCCCAGTTCGAGACCTCGTAGTTCTCGAAACCGGCACCGGTGAGCAGGTGCTCGGTGAGCAAGTACTTGTCGGCGAGGTCGTCCTCGTCGGGGAGCGGGAGGTTGCCCTGCTCGACCTGCCTGGCGAAGCGGGTGCCGGGTTCGACGATCAGCGAGTACGCGCTGACATGGTCGACCCCGGCCCCGAGGACAGCCTCGAGCGAGGCTCGCCAGTCGTCGAGTGACTCCCCCGGTGTGCCCATGATCAGGTCGAGGGAGATGTCTTGGAACCCGGCGGCCCGGGCATCGGCCACCACCTCGAGCGCGCGTCCGGGAGTGTGCACCCGCTCCAACACCTGAAGGACGTGCGGTCGAGCGGACTGCATGCCCAGGCTGAGCCGGTTGACGCCTGCCTCGAGCATGGCTTCCAGCAGGCCAGGGCTGGCGGACTCGGGATTGGCCTCGCTCGTGACCTCACACCCATCCGCGAACCCGAAGACGTCACGCAGATGCCCCAGCAACTCGCCGTACTGGTCGGACGAGAGCAGTGACGGAGTGCCGCCGCCGATGAAGACCGACTGCAACCTCGGACGGTCGTCCGGCAGCACCCGGGCCGCCAGGTCGATCTCGCGGTGAGCGGCGACCAAGTAGTCGGCCATCGACAGCCCACCCAGCTCGGAGGGCGTGTAGGTGTTGAAATCGCAGTAGCCGCAGCGCGACGAGCAGAACGGCACGTGCAGGTAGAACGACAACCCGTGCGCACCCTCGCCCAGTTCGGCGAGCGCCTCCGCCGGGAGCGATCCGTCGGAGGGGACGGGTTCACCGTCAGGCAGCGAGGAGGGCATGGGGTCAACTGTAGAGACCTTGCGGCGGGGGGGTTCGGGCACCAATGGGGCATGGTGCTGGTCGGACGAACCACCGAACTCGGGTGATGACCTTCACCGCGTGAGGGCCCGCCCCCGGTCTCGGCGAGGTCACGATCGGCACTCCCACAGCGAACAGGGGAGCAACTGTCACAACCGAGTCCTAAGGTGGGCCTCATGAACCTGTCTCGTCGCTCCATTCTCGGCGCCACTGGCGGAATCGCCGCCCTGGCCACCCTCGCCGCCTGCGGAAGCAACTCCGGCGGCATCGGCTCCTCGACCGCTCCCTCGTCGGCGGGCACGTCGGCTGCCTCGGGAGCCAGCTCGGGCGGCGCCAAGGTCACCCTGCAGCAGTGGTACCACGAGTACGGCGAGGCCGGGGTGAAGGAGGCAGTCCAGAAGTACGCGGCCGCCTACCCCGATGCCACCGTGAAGGTCACCTGGAACGTCGGTGACTACAACAAGAAGCTGTCCGCGACACTGCTGACCAACGACGTGCCAGACGTCTTCGAGGCCGAGCAGGGTGGATCACTCGACATGATCCAGGGCAAGCAGATCGTCGACCTCAACGACATCTTCGACTCGGTCAAGGACCAGTTCAACCCCAAGGTTGTCGACCGCTTCACCTTCGAGGGCAAGATCTACGGCATCCCGCAGGTCATCGACATGCAGTTGCTCTACTACCGCAAGTCAGTGCTCGAGAAGGCCGGCAAGCAGCCCCCCAAGACCCTCACCGAACTGGTCGACGTGGCGAACGCCGTCGCCACCGGCGACATGGGTGGCTTCTTCGCCGGCAACGACGGCGGTCTGGGTGTGCTGGGCACCATCTTCATCTGGGCCTCTGGCAACGAGCAGCTCAACGCCGATCGCACCGAGGCCACGTTCATCAACCAGAACTTCTACGACGGGCTGAAGGCCTACGGCGACTTCTACAAGAACGGCAAGGGACTGTTGAAGGCCGCCTCGAAGGACTGGTACGACGGCACCCCCTTCGCGCAGGGCGAGACGGCCATGCAGTGGGGTGGCCTGTGGTCGATGCCCGACATCCAGAAGGCGCTGGGTGACGACTTCGGCGTGATCGCCTTCCCCGCCATCGGTTCGTCCGGTCGGCCCGCGGTGCCGTTCGGCGCGTTCGGCTCGTGCGTCGCGGCCAAGGGCAAGAACATCGACGCGGCCAAGGCGTTCGTCAAGTGGCTGTGGATCGACAACGACGACGACCAGGTCGACTTCGCCAACTCCTACGGCACCCACATCCCGGCCAAGCTCTCGCTGGTCGCCAAGGCCGACAAGCTGGCCTCGGGTCCCGGCGCCGACGCTGCGAAGTTCGTGGCGGACAACGGATTCACCAACGACATCATGTGGTCGGGGGCCTTGGGCGAGGCCTACGGTGCGGCGGTGTCGAACGTCATCACCAAGGGTGCGGACCCGGCCAAGGAGTTCGCCTCGGTCGCCCAGAAGGCCAAGGACGAACTCAAGCGCCTCAAGGGCTGATGAGCGAGCTGACCAGCGACGGTCGACCGCAGACGGGGCTGCTGCCGAACGGGCAGCGGCCCCGTCCGGTCACTGCGTGGAACAGGATTGCCGGGAACCAGGGACGCAACCTCTGGTTCCTGGCCTTCGCGCTCCCCTTCGTGGCCGGGTTGTTGATCTTCGTCTACATCCCCATCGGTTGGTCGGCCTACCTGTCGTTCTTCGACGCGCGCGCGACGGTGCACCCGACGAAGTTCGTGGGGCTGGCCAACTATCGCTACCTGCTGGGCGACCCGATGTTCCGCTCGTCGATCGGCACCTTCGTGCTGTTCGCAGCCTTCATCGTGCCCGTCACCTATGTCTGCTCGCTCGGCCTCGCCCTGCTGCTCGACGGTGTCAGGGTCGGACGAGCCTTCTTCCGCTCCGTCTTCTTCATCCCGACGGCGGTCTCGTACGTCGTGGCAGCCATGGTGTGGCGGTTGAGCTTCTTCAACGGCGCGCGGTTCGGGTTGGCCAACTCGCTGCTGCGCAGCGTCGGCGGTGAGAACAAGGCGTGGCTGCTGGGCGGCGACAACTACTGGTACTGGTTCGTGGTGATCAGCCTGCGATTGTGGCTGCAGGTCGGCTTCTACATGATCCTGATCATCGCCGGACTCAACCGCATCCCCCAGGACACCTACGAGGCGGCCGCCATCGATGGCGCCACGGGTTGGCGCAAGCTGCGCTGGATCACCTTGCCGCAGTTGCGGACGACCACGGTGGCCGTGCTGATGCTGCTGCTGATCAGCGCCTTCCAGGCGTTCGACGAGTTCTTCAACCTGTTCGGGGCGATCGGGTCCTACCCGACCTTCGCGCGGCCCCCGCTGGTGCACCTCTACCTGCTCAGCCTGGGCGGTTCGCAGGCAGATCTGGGCCTTGGCGGGGCGGGCACCATGATCGTCACCGCCCTGATCGTGATCTTCGGTCTGGCGCAGAACTGGCTGCTGGGCCGAAGCGAGCGCAAGGAGTCCGGGACGATGAGGGGGTCGCGACCATGAGCATGGTCGGCTCGCGCAGCTCACGTCTCACCCGCGGCCTGCGCTACCTGCTGTTGGTGGTGCTCGCGGTGCTGTTCCTGCTGCCGTTCTACGTGATCGTGCGCAACGCGTTCAGTGACAACTCGACGATCGTCGCTGCCCGCTGGCAGTGGATCCCCAAGAACTGGGACGTCGGGGTGCTGGGCCGAATGTTCGCCGACGAGCAACTCGACATCGTGGGGTCGTTGTGGCACTCGGCCCTGCAGTCGGTCGGGCAGACGGTGCTCACCGTGGTGATCGCCCTGTTGGCCGGCTACGCCCTGGCCCGACTCGACAACCGGCTCGGTCGGGTGCTGACGGGCGTGACCCTGTTCACCCTGATGGTGCCTGCGGCGGTCACCTTCCTGCCCACCTTCGTGATGACCTCCCAGCTCGGCTGGGTCGACTCGCTGCCCGGTCTGGTCGTCCCGGTGATGTTCTCGGCCTTCGCGGTCTACCTGTTCCGGCAGAGCTTCCTCACCTTCCCCGCGGAACTCGAGGAAGCCGCCGCCATCGACGGCGCGAACCCGTGGTCGACCTTCTGGCGAGTGGTGGTGCCGAACTCGATGGGCATCATCGGGGCGGTGGGCACGATCACGTTCATCGGGGCGTGGAACGCGTTCCTGTGGCCCCTGCTGATCGCTCGCGACAACACCCGCACCATCCAGCTGACCCTGAGTCAGTTCATGACCTCGCAGGGGGTGAAGTACCCCGAACTGTTCGCCGGGGCGCTCGTCGCCGTCGTACCGGTGGTGGTGGTGTTCCTCTTCCTGCAGCGCTGGTTGGTGGCCGGGGTCGAGACCTCGGGCATCAAGTAGTCACCGGCAGCCACGAGCGGGCCATCAGCCCTGCTTCTTGTCCTTGTCCTTGCCGCTGCCCTCGCCGGTCTGCAGGGCGGCCACGAAGGCCTCCTGGGGCACCTCGACGCGTCCGACCATCTTCATCCGCTTCTTGCCCTCCTTCTGCTTCTCCAGGAGCTTGCGCTTGCGGCTGATGTCGCCGCCGTAGCACTTGGCGAGCACGTCCTTGCGCATGGCACGGATCGTCTCGCGGGCGATGACCCGGGCACCGATGGCGGCCTGGATGGGCACCTCGAACTGCTGGCGCGGGATGAGCTCCTTCAGCTTGGCGGCCATGGCCACCCCGTAGGCGTAGGCCTTGTCCTTGTGGACGATGGCCGAGAACGCGTCGACCGGGTCACCGTGCAGCAGGATGTCGACCTTCACCAGGTCGGACGAGGCCTCCCCGTCGGCGTCGTAGTCGAGGGAGGCGTAGCCCTTCGTCCGCGACTTCAGCGCGTCGAAGAAGTCGAAGACGATCTCACCCAACGGCAGGCGGTAGCGGATCTCGACTCGGTCCTCCGACAGGTAGTCCAGACCCAACTGGATGCCGCGCCGGGTCTGGCACAGCTCCAGGATGGTGCCGATGTACTCCGCCGGCGCCAACAGGGTGGCCCGGATCATCGGCTCGTACACCTCGGCGATCTTGCCCTCGGGGTATTCCGAGGGGTTGGTGACGGTGTGCTCGGTGCCGTCCTCCATCACCACGCGGTAGACGACGTTGGGGGCGGTCGAGATCAGGTCGAGGTTGAACTCACGTTCGAGTCGTTCGCGGACGATCTCCATGTGCAGCAGGCCCAGGAACCCGACCCGGAACCCGAACCCCAGCGCCCCGGAGGTCTCCGGCTCGTAGGTGAGCGCGGCATCGTTGAGCTGCAGCTTGTCGAGGGCCTCGCGCAGTTCGGGGAAGTCGTCCCCGTCGATGGGGTAGAGCCCGGCGAAGACCATCGGATTGGGGTGCTTGTACCCTCCGAGGTCCTGGGTGGCGGGACGGGTCGACAGGGTGACGGTGTCGCCGACGCGGGACTGGCGCACGTCCTTCACACCGGTGATCAGGTAACCCACCTCGCCGACCCCGATGGCCTGGGACTTGATCGGCTCGGGCGAGATGACGCCGACCTCGAGCACCTCGTGGGTGGCCTTGGTCGACATCATCAGGATGCGCTCACGGTGGGAGAGTTCGCCGTCGACGACGCGGACATAGGTGACGACCCCACGGTAGGTGTCGTAGACGGAGTCGAAGATGAGGGCGCGGGCGGGAGCGGTGGGATCGCCGACCGGTGCCGGGATCTGTCGGACGATCTCGTCGAGCAGGTCGGCCACCCCCGCCCCGGTCTTGGCCGAGACCCGCAGCACGTCGGAGGGGTCGCAGCCGATGATCCCGGCCAGTTCCGCGGCGAACTTGTCGGGGTTGGCACTGGGCAGGTCGATCTTGTTGAGCACCGGGATGATGTGCAGGTCGGCCTCGATGGCCAGGTACAGGTTCGCCAACGTCTGGGCCTCAATGCCCTGGGCGGCGTCGACCAGCAGCACGGCACCCTCGCAGGCAGCCAGTGAGCGGGACACCTCATAGGTGAAGTCGACGTGGCCCGGGGTGTCGATCATGTTCAGCACGTGGGTGCGCCCGTCGACATCCCAGGGCATCCGAACGGCCTGCGACTTGATGGTGATCCCACGTTCGCGCTCGATGTCCATCCGGTCGAGGTACTGGGCACGGGCGCTGCGGGCGTCGACGACCTCGGTCAACTGCAGCATGCGGTCGGCCAGCGTGGACTTGCCGTGGTCGATGTGGGCGATGATGCAGAAGTTCCTGATCACCTCCGACGGGGTGGCGCCGGGTGCCGGAACGTGGGTGGAGGCGGGCATGCAGCAGATCCAGTCGAAGTCGAGACACGGACGCGCCCAGTGGCGCGGCTCCCCAGTCTCTCACATGGCGCCCCTGACACCGGGCTCCCCTGTACCCGGGACCCCTGCCACCTGGCGCCGCTGCACCGGCGGACGGTGGCGGCCCGGGTGAGGGCACCCACGGGGGGTCTCGATTTGGGGGCGGAGGGCCGGACTGGTAACTTTGTTGTTCGCGCGTGTGCCTCGGCGACACGCACACACCCAGATCACTGAACCACGAAAGTTGGAGCCTGCCCGATGGCAAACATCAAGTCCCAGATGAAGCGCATCAAGACCAACGAGAAGGCGCGTCAGCGCAACAAGGCCGTCAAGTCGGCCCTCAAGACCCACGTGCGCCGCTTCCGTGACGCTGTCGAGGCCGGCGACTCCGAGAAGGCCCAGACCCTCGCCCAGGCCGCGAACCGCGCGCTGGACAAGGCAGCCAGCAAGGGCGTCATCCACGCCAACCAGGCCGCCAACCGCAAGTCGTCCATCTCGACGGCTGCCGCCAAGCTCTCCTGAGCACCCCGGGTTCGACGGCAGGCCGCGCGCCTTCAGGCAGCTGACGGCCGCCAGTCGTACCTCTCACACGCAGAACGCCCCCCGATCCTTCTGGGTGATCGGGGGGCGTTCTGCGTGTCCGAACCCGGCCGGTGCACTAGCGAGCGGTGCGTGCCCGGTCGAGCGCCAGCAGCATCTGCTCGAGGGCGAAATCGGCGTCAGCAGCCATCCCCTTGACCGCACCGTCAGCCTCGGCCACCGCGACCACGGCCTGGGCGATGGCACGCGGGCTCCAACTGCGTGACAGTCGGGTCAGGTCCTTCACCTTCCACGGCGGCACACCGATCTGGCGGGCGACCTCCCCGTCGTTGAGGCGGGACGAGCGCAGGTCGTGGTACTTCCCCAGCCCCCGCAGCGAGTTCGCCACGGCACTGGTCACCAAGACGGGCGCCACTCCGGTCGCCAGGGCCCACCGCAGCTTCTCGAGGGCGTCACCGGTTCGTCCGGCCATGACGTCGTCGGCGACGGCGAAACTGGTGACCTCGGCTCGACCGCCGAAGTAGGTCTGCACGGCCTCGACGGTCAACGTCTGGTCGACGAGGTCGTCGCACAACTGCACGACTGCGGCGGCGAGCGCTCTCGGGTCGTTGCCGATGGCGTCGACCAGCGCCTGCGCCGCACCGGCCTCGAGCCTCAACTTCGCGTGTCTGGCCTCGTTCTCGACGAACTTGCCCAACTCCCAGGTCTTGATCGCGGGTGCCTCGATCGTCTCGACCTTGGCCTTCTTCAGTTTGTCGAGCAGTCCCTTGCCCTTGACCCCGCCCGGGTGGGTCATGACCAGGCACAACTCCTCGGACGGGTCGGCTGCGGTGGCAGCGACCAGGTCGAACAATGACTGGTCCAGACCAGAGACGTCGTTGAGCACCACGATCGACGCGGAGGCGAACAGCGAACCGCCCGTCAGTTCCGCGAACGTGCCCGCGTCGACCGAGCTCGCCTCGACCTGGTGCAGGTCGGCCTCCGGCGCCTGCTTGCGGGCCGAACGCACCCGGGCGGCCACATGCCGTTCGGCCAGCAGGGCCTCGGGCCCGGTCACCAGCAGCGCTCGTCCCATCGTCATGGCTTCATCCTGCCAGTCGCCTCCGACATGCCGGCTGACCATGGACACAGGTGCCCGACGGTCGGGCTCACGCGAGCATCGCGCCCGCGTGGGCAGGCAGGTGCACCGTGGCGCCATGCTCGTCGTCGCCCTCGAGTTCGGCACCCGCCGGCGTGCTGAAGAGCAGGGCCCCCACCCGACCGACGGGCAGCGTCACGGGCTGGTCGCCGAAGTTGACGACCACACTCACCCCGCCACGCCGCAGGTGCAGCACCCTCGTGTCCTCGTCGATCTCGCAACTCGTGTGGCGCAGGTCGGGGTCGGTGAGCTCGGGCAGGGCCCGCCGCAGCCCGAGCAGCCTGCGGTAACACTCGAGGATCCGGGCGTGGCGTCCCTCGCCCACCTCGTCCCAGTCGAGCTTCGACCGCAGGAACGTGTCCGGGTCCTGCGGGTCGGGCACCTGCTTGGTGTCCCAGTCCATGCGCGAGAACTCCGAGAGTCGGCCCTCGCTCACGGCTCGTCCCAGGTCGTCCTCGGGGTGGTCGGTGAAGAACTGGAAGGGACTGCTGGCCGCCCACTCCTCCCCCTGGAAGAGCATGGGGGTGAAGGGGCCGGCCAAGGTCACCAGGGCGGCGACGGCCAACTGGTCGTCGTCGAGCGCCTCGGTCAGGCGGTCGCCGTGGGCGCGGTTGCCGACCTGGTCATGGTTCTGGCTGCAGACCACGAGTCGCCACCCCGGCACACGGGAGGTGTCGATCGGTGCGCCGTGCTCACGTCCACGGAAACTCGAGAACGAGCCGTCGTGGAAGAAGCCCCCGGTGAGCACCTTCTGCAGGGCCGCCAACGGTTCGAAATCGGCGTAGTACCCGTCGGTCTCGCGGGTCAGAGCGACGTGCAGCGCGTGGTGGAAGTCATCGGACCACTGCGCGTCGACGCCCATTCCCCCGGCCTCACGCGGTGTCACCAGCGTGACGTCGTTGAGGTCCGACTCGGCAATGAGGGTGAGCGGACGACCCAGGTGCGCCGACAGGTTCGCGGCCTCGAGGGCCAACTCCTCGAGCAGGTGCACCTCGGATTCGTCGGAGAGGGCGTGCACGGCATCGAGCCGCAGGCCGTCGACGTGCATGTCGGTGAACCACATGCGCACCCCGTCCAGGATGAACCGGCGCACCTGGTCGGAGCCTTCCGAGTCGAGGTTGACCAGGGCACCCCACGGGCTCTCGCCCTCCTTCAGGTACGGGCCGAACAGGGGCAGGTAGTTGCCTGAGGGTCCGAAGTGGTTGTGCACCACGTCCTGCACGACCGCCAGCCCGCGCTCGTGGGCAGCGTCGACGAACCGTTGGTAGGCGACCGGGCCACCGTAGGGTTCATGGACCGCCGTCCACGCCACCCCGTCGTAGCCCCAGTTGTGCACACCGTTGAAGGCGCTGACGGGCATCAGTTCGACCATGTCGATGCCCAGGTCGACCAGGTGGTCGAGCCGGCCGATGGCCGCGTCGAGCGTGCCCTCGAGGGTGAACGTGCCGATGTGCAACTCGTACACCGAGGACCCCGCCAGTGGGCGTCCGTGCCAGTGGTCGTCCGACCAGGCGAAACTGGCGGCGTCGAAGGTGCGCGAGCGACCGTGCACGCCCTCGGGTTGACGCCGGGAACGCGGGTCGGGACGGGGCGTCGGATCGTCGTCCAGCAGGTAGCCGTAGTCGACCTCCCCCTGGGGTTCCGGACCGTCGAGTCGCCACCAGTCGTCACTGCCACGGGTCATCGGGAGCACCCGATCGCCGACGCTGAGCCGCACCCGTTCGGCGCGGGGTGCCCACACGTCGAATCGTCCCCGACCGTCCTTGAGCTGTTGCGGCAGCGGCCGCACCAGCACCGCGACCGGGTGCTGGTCGAGCAGGTCAGCCACCGCCACCGTGCCCGAGACGGTGCGGTGGGTGAGCAGGTCGACCCACATGCCACCGGGAAGCTGCAGGGTGGTGTCGCCGAACCCGCCGCGCTCGCGCAGACCGTGCGGCAGTCGGGTGACCACGGCCACCGCCCCGCCACGGTTGAACGCGAGCACGTGCTCACTCGCCTCCCCCTCGGCGTGCAGGGGCGAGTAGTCGGTGAACAGTTCAGGACGATCGCGGCGGGTGGTCAGGGCGACGTGGCTGACGAGCAGTTTGACGGCCCCGGGGTCGCCGGCGCCATCCTCACCAGCGTCGGTGTCGCCAGCTGGTTCCGCGAGCCGGGGACGGTCACCGAGCCGGATGCCCGCGAGCACGTTCTCACGCTGGTCGAAGTCGACAGGTCGACGGTTGTCGGGGTCGACGAGCGACTGCTCCCACAGTTCCGACCCCTGGTACACGTCGGGGACACCAGGGGCGAAGATGGTCAGCAGCTTGGCGGCCAGGGCATTGCTGAACCCGGGGATGGCCAACTGCGAGACCGCCTCCCGCAGCAGGTCGGCCACCTCGCCGTTGTCGAAGCAGGCATCCACTGCTGCGTGAACGGCTGACTCGAAGGCCTCGTCAGGTGCGGTCCACGTGGTGTGCTCCCCAGCCTCACGCATGGCCTTCATGGCGTACCCGTGCAGGCGCTCACGCCAGGTGGGGTCAGGGGTGGCTGGCCACGCGCCGATGATGGCCTGCCACACCAGGTTCGCCATCCCCTGGTCGGGGATGGGTGCCAGGCCGTCGAGCCGTCGCACGACCTCGGCCCACCACTGTGGCCGTTCGGCCAGCACGCTGATGCGTGCCCTCACGTCCTCACCGCGCTTGGTGTCATGGGTGGTGCCGGCGTTCATGGCGTGCGGCCAGAGCTGCTGGCGTGAGGCCAGGGCAGCGTGGAAGTCGTCGGGGCTGACATCGAACACGCTGGGGTCGCCGCCGACCTCGTTCAGTGACGTGAGGCGCGCCCACCGGTAGAAGGCGCAGTCCTCCACACCCTTGGCCATCACCATGCCACTGGTCTGCTGGAAGCGCTGCGCGGCACCGGAGGCCCCGTCGAAGAGAACCACGGACAACCGGTCGAACAGGTCGGCCAACTCAGGGCGCCGGCCGCGAGCCGAGGTGAAGCACTGCTCGAGGTGTTCGCGCCCCTCCGGCAGGTAGCTGCGGTAGACCGGGAAGCAGGCGAGCAGCTCGGCCACGGCGTCGATGAGTTCACCCTCGTCGACCGGCGCCTGGTGCTGCCCGTCAGGGGCGTGGAGCAGACCGGAGTCGCGCGCGATGCGACGTACCTCGGAGTTGAGGATCGTGTCGGCCACGGTTCGTTTGGTGTCATGGATCAGGGACGGCCAGTCGGTGGGGTGACCGCGGAGCTCGTCCTCGAGGTCGCTGAGGGGTTGCATGCCCTGGGGGTCGACCAGCACCCGGTCGACCAGACCGAGCAGGTCGTAGCCGGTGGTTCCTGCGGTGGCCCAACCGGTGGGCAGTTCCTCGCCCGGCTCGAGGATCTTCTCGACGAGCACGTAGGCACCCTCGGGCGATCGCTCGGTGGTGGTCAGCGCGGCCAGGTCGTCGAGGTAGCGCACCGGGTCGCGGAGCCCGTCGGGATGGTCGACCCGCAGTCCGTCGACCTGGCCCTCGGTGAACCACCGTCGGATCTCCTCGTGGCTGCGGGCGAACCACTCCGGGTCCTCCACCCGGATCGCGACCAGGTCGTTGACGGCGAAGAAGCGTCGGTAGTTGAGGTCGGTGTCGGCCCGGCGCCAGCTGACCAGTTCGTAGTGCTGCCGACCGTGGACGGCGGAGGGGTCATCGTCGGGTCCCCCGGAGTCGGGTGCGAGGGGGTAACGGTTGTCGTGGTAGTGCAGTTCTCCGGCCAGCACCCGCAGGTTGGCGACGGTGCCGTCGGGATTCAGGTCGTCGTCGCCGACGACGGGGATGCGGACCTTCCCCCCGGATGCCTCCCAGTCGATGTCGAAGGCGCTCGCCCACGGTGAGGACTGGCCGTGGGTGAGGACGTGCCACCACCAGGGGTTCTCCCACGGACGAGCCACCCCGACGTGGTTCGGGACGATGTCGACCAGAACCCCCATGCCAAGACGGTGGGCCTCGTTCGCCAGGGCGGCAAGGCCGGCACCCCGTCCGCGGGTGGGGTCGATTGCTGAGTGGTCCGAGACGTCGTAGCCGTGGGTCGAGCCGGTGCCCGCCGACAGCAGGGGAGACAGGTAGACCCAGTCGATGCCGAGGGCGTGGAGGTAGGTGAGGCGTTTCGCTGCTTCGAGCAGGTCGAAGTCCTCGGTGATCTGGAGTCGGTACGTGCTCGCCGGGATGCGCATTGTTCAGGAGCCTAGCGCCTGCTGGACGCTCGGATCGGGTTGCCCAAGGGTGGGGGTACGTCGCGAGACGACGTCGTACATGGTCTTCCAGGCGGCCGGGAGTTCACGCACCACTCCGTAGCGCCACTGGCCGGGGCTGGCAGCCTTGGCGCTGTGGTCGCCCACGCCGAAGGTGTCGACCCCCACCATCCGACAGGTCGCGACCGCCCGCGGCAGGTGATAGCCCTGCGTGACGAGCGTGAGCCGGCTGACGCCGTAGATGCGCTTGGCGCGTACGCAGGAGTCGTAGGTGTCGAACCCGGCAGGGTCGCGGACGATGCGACCCGCGGGCACCCCGTGCCTGACCAGGTAGCGCTGCATGGCCAACGGTTCGTTGTAGTTCGCCTCCCGGTTGTCGCCCGAGACCAGGATCACGGAGGCCTTCCCGGAGGCGTAGAGGTCGGCGGCGAGATCGAGCCGAGCCTTCAGGTAGGCGCCCGGCTGCCCGTCGGGCAGCACCCCGGCCCCCAGCACCAGCAGCACGTCGCGGTGGGGGGCGGCATTGGTACTGCCCGCCTGGTGGCCCCAGGCCAAGGCGTGCACGATGGCCGTGGGAGCCAGACCGATGGCTGCGACGGAGGTCAGGGCGAGGGCCACTCTGCGGATGCGCACGAGTCCCAGTCTGCCCGTACCCGGGCCAGCACCCCAGCGCTGTGCTCACCGCTGGGGTCCACGGTTGCTGACCAGGACCAGCGAGCCATCCTCGCGACGGATCGCAATCGAGCCCAGTTCATTCGTCTGCGCCACGCGCATCCCCAGGGAGTGGGCCAGGTCGACCGCCTTGACCGCCGGATGCCCGTAGTCGTTGTCGACGCCGGACGAGGAGACCGCCACCTGCGCCCCTGCCGCCTGCCAGAACCTCTTCTCCTGCCGGGAGGACCCGTGGTGGGGCATGGCCATCACATCGACCCTCAAGACGGAGTCGTCGGTCAACGCCCGCAACGCCGCGCGTTGCGCGTCCGGTTCCGAGTCACCGGCCAGGAGCACGCGGACGGGTCCGCCCCGGGGGTCACCGACCGCGCCGACCGTGGCCACCCCCATCACGGATGCGTCGTTCTCCGACGAGTTCTCGGGATCCACCCGCTGACTGCCCGTTGCTGGCACATCACCGGCGACGGGACCGGTGCGGATGGTCTCCCACGTCACCGAGCCCACCCGCCACTGTTCACCCGCATGCGCCGATACGACCGGGACCCCATGGCTGGCCGCCAGCAGGTGGACCTCCCGAGCGGAGGCGGACGAGGGGTCCTCGCGGGAGATGACGATGCGTCCCACCCTGAAGGTGTCGAGCACCTGGCCGAGCCCCGCGAGGTGGTCGGCGTGGAAGTGGGTGATCACCACCACCGGGAGCGCCACCAGACCCAGCTGTCGCAGGCAGGTGACCACGGGCTTGGGGTCCGGGCCCACATCGACGACCACGGCCTGCCCCCGTCCGGCGCGCAGCACCGCCGCATCACCCTGCCCCACCGAGCAGAAGGTCACCTGCCATCGGCCGGGCCAGCCGGGACTGGCCGGGGCACGACCGAGGGCCAGCAGGAGCACGAGACCGAGGGCGAGCAGCAGCCAACGGCGCCTCAGCAGCATCGGAGCGAGCCAACACAGCGCCAGGCTCAGGACCGAGATCACTGTCAGTCCCGCAGGGCTCGCCGGCCAGGTCAGCGACCCGCCGGGCAGGGCAGCGCCCAGTCGTGCGATCCGCAACAGTGGCTCGACCGTCCACCCACCCAGCCATCCGAAGCCACCGCCCACCAGTTCGCCCGGACGCCCGGGGAGCAGCGACGTGAAGGCAGCCAGCATGCCCAGGACGGTCGCCGGTCCCACGAACGGGCCAGCCAGCGCGTTCGCGACCAGACCAGACACGCTCAGGGTGCCCGAGAGGGCAGTGACGAGGGGTTGGGTGGCCAGTTGCGCCGCGAGCGGGACAGCGACCGCCTCGGCCAACCACGCAGGTGCCCACTCCATGGCCCGTTGGAAGGCCGGGGCGCAGGCGATCAGGCCGGCGGTGGCACCGGCGGACAACGCGAACCCCCAGGAGCGCGACAGCCACGGGTCGACCACCATCAGGGCAAGCACCGCCACCGCCAGGTGCCTCATGCCCCGGGAACGCTCCTTGGCCCGCCCGACCCCGGAGCGTCCCAGGGCGGCGAGGGCGACCAGCCCCATCGCGGCCGCACGCACGACCGAGGGCTCCACCCGGCAGAGCACCACGAAACCGAGGACGGCACCCACCTGCACCATGCGCAACACGGTTCCGCGGGCCCCCAGACGGGTCGCGACCATCGTGCCGAACCCCAGCAACAGCACCAGGTTCGACCCGGAGACGGCCGTCAGATGGGTGAGGCCGGTTGCCTTGAACTGCTCGACGACGTCCACGGGCAGTCGAGACGTGTCGCCCACCACCAGCGAGGGCAGAAGGGCGGCCTGGTCGGGCGGCGAGTGGCGAGTTGCGTGCACGAGGGCAGCCCGCATGCGGTTCACGGTTCGATCTGCCCACCCCGGTCCCCTGACGAGCACCGGCGGGGCGCGGACGGTGAACGAGCCAGCGGTCGGGTCGTCCGGTTCGGCCGCCCCCAGCCGTCCCTGCAGGACGACGGTGGCGCCCGCGGGCTGGTGTGAGAGGGCCTCCGCGAGCTCGCCCGAGGCCCGGGCCGTCAGGTGAGGTCCACCCCGTAGCTGCCTGCCCCGGGCATCCAGGCTGACGACGCGGACGACGACCGTGGCGACCTCGGGGCGAACCCCTTGGGCGGGTCGGAGCCGGACGTCGCTGGTCACGACACAGGTGAGGGTGCCCGCCGCTCGCTGGGCGGCGAGATCGGCCGTCGGGCTGTCATGGACGAGGCCCACGCGCAGGGAGGTGGTGACTGCCAAGCAGCACCCCACGACTGCGACGGCCGACAGCTGCCACCGTCCTCGTGCGGCGGCGGCCATCGCCAGCACGGCTCCCCCACCGGCGACGAGGACGATCGATGGGCTGGTGGCGGTCAGACAGAAGAAGGTGACGGCCCAACCGATCGCGGCTGTGGCCACCATGCGCAGGTCGGGTCGCTCAGCGGGACGATCGGCAGCACCCATCTCAGACCCGCACCATTGGGGCCAGCTTCTGGAAGGTCTTGGGCCCGATGCCGTCGACTTCCTGCAACTCATCGACGCTGGTGAACCGCTGGTGCTGCGTGCGCCAGTCGACGATGCTGCGGGCGGTGACCGGGCCGATCCCCGGCAGCGCCTCGAACTGCTCCGCGGTCGCTGCGTTGAGGTCCAGCTGGGCCGACGACTGGCCGTCAGCGGGCGCGCCCACTCCACCACCCCCGGACGAACCCGGACCCCTCACAGTGGACTCCTCTCCGGCGTGGGGACCCACCACGACCTGGCTGCCGTCGGCCAGCGGCTCGGCCAGATTGAGCCGTCCGGTCTGGGCGCCAGTCGCCAGTCCCCCGGCGGCAGCGATGGCATCCGCGACGCGGGAACCCGGTGGGAGCCGGATCACACCCGGGTGGGACACCCGTCCCACGACATGAACCACCAGGGGGGCGGGCGTGGAAGTGGGGATGCCAGAACTCGTCCGGCCTGAGGCGCTCGGGTCGGCACCCACCGAGCCGCTGGCCTCGTGAGACGCCTGGACCGCGAGTGGCACCTCATCGGTGCGGGCGCGCAGCAATTGGACCGAACAGAACACGAGGGCCACCACCACGAACACGCCGACGGCGCCCAGGTGGCGGGCGCCGAATCGACGGACCCTGGCCAGCACCGGTTGGGAGCGCCGTTCGGTCGAACGTGGCTCGTCGGGATCAGGCAGGTCAGGGAGGTCGGCGAAGTCGCGGACGTCGTCCTCCTGCGGCCGATGGCGCGCCGGCACCGGTTCCGAGGACGGGTCAGGGCCGGTCGCGGTGGTGGGGGGGGGGGGCCCCCCCCCCCCCCCCCCCCCCCCCCCGGCGGNGTGGGGTCGGGGGGCGTCGGGGGGCGGTGGGGGCGCGGGCACGGGTTCGGTGGCGGGGTCTGGGCGGGGGGGGGTGGTGGTGGGCGGGCCACCGCCCAGCACACGCCACAACCTCTCGGCGGGGGTGGGACGGTCCGGCGGCGTGCGAGGTGTCTCGGTCACGCCCTGACTGTGCTCACCACCCGCCGTTCAGTCCCGCGGCAAGCAGCCGTCTGTGGACAACGGTTCGACCGCTCCGCGGCCTGTGGAGAACCCAGCCCCGGGAGCCGCGACCCTCGCCTCCGGTGTCACGTCCCGGGGACGATCGAGACCATCTTCGGCAGCCGGCAGATCACCTTCGCGACCGGACGACCGTCCAGTGCGCGCTGCACCCCGGGGTCGTTGACCGCCATCTCGGTGGCCTCGGCCTCGGTGATCTCGGGCGAGACCTCCAACTTGGCCCGGATCTTCCCCGCCACCTGCACCACCATCGTGACCGATTCGGCCACCAGCAGGGTTGGGTCAGCCTCGGGCCACACCGAATTGGCCACCGAAGCGGGACGACCCAACGCCTCCCACATCTCCTCGGCGACGTAGGGCGCGACCAAGCTGAGTGCCTGGGCCACGAACTCGGCGGCCTCACGCACGGCCGGGTCAGCCGCTCCCGGTCCGCTGTCGACCGCCTTGCGGGTGGCGTTGACCAACTCCATCACCCGGGCCACGACGACGTTGAACCGTTGCCCGTTGAGCAGTTCGGTCACCTCGGCGATGGTGCGATGGGTCGTCTGGCGCAGGGAACGGTCGCCACTTTCGCGATCGGCGTCGACGGGAGAGACGACGTCGGTGGCCAGACGGTGAGCCCGCTGCAGGAACTTCAGCGATGAGGCTGGGGACATGTCGGCCCAGTCGATGTCGTCCTCGGGGGGTCCCGCGAAGACCACGGTCAGGCGTACGGCATCCACCCCGAACTCGTCCATCTGCTTGCCGAGGTCGACGCCATTGCCCAAGGACTTCGACATGGCCCGGCCCTGGTTGATCACCTGGCCCTGGTTCAGCAGACGTTGCATCGGCTCATCGAAGTCGACCATCCCCAGATCGCGCAGCACCTTGGTGAAGAAGCGCATGTACAGCAGGTGCAGGATTGCGTGTTCGACACCACCGACGTACTGGGCGACGGGCATCCAGTTCCGGACATCCTCCACGCGGAAGGGTCCATCCTGGAAACCGGGCGAGCAGTAGCGGAAGTAGTACCACGAGGAGTCCACGAAGGTGTCCATCGTGTCGGTGTCACGCTCGGCCTCACCGCCGCAGCGTGGGCACTCCACGTGGCGCCATTCGGCTGCTGCCTCGCCGGCGAGGGGGGAGGTCCCCTTGGGTGCCAGGTCGGAACCACGCAGGTCGGGCAATTCAACCGGCAACTGGTCCTCGGGTACCGGCACCTCACCGCACGCCGGACAGTGGATGATCGGGATGGGGCAACCCCAGAACCGCTGGCGGCTCAGGAGCCAGTCGCGCAACCGGAAGGTCACGGTCGCCTCGCCGGTGCCGTCGGCGTTCAACTTCTCGACCATGCGGGCGACACCTGCGGCCTTGCCCTCCAGGCCGTCCAGAACGCCTGAGTTGACGTAGGTGCCGTCACCGCTGGTGGCGACCCCGGTCTGGGCCGGGTCCCCGTCACCGGTGTCGATGACCTGCACGACGGGCAGTCCGAAGGTCCGCGCGAACTCCAGGTCGCGGGAGTCGTGGGCGGGCACCGACATGATGGCGCCGGTGCCGTACTCGGCCAGCACGTAGTCGGCAGCCCAGACGGGCACGCGCGCACCATTGACGGGGTTGGTCGCGAAGACCCCCAGGTCGACGCCGGTCTTCTCACGGTCGGTGGACTGCCGCTCGATCTCCGAGGCGCGCTTGGTCTTCTCCAGGTACTCCTCGAACGCCGGACGAGCCGCGTCCGACACGATCTCGGAGGCCAGTGCGCCGTCGGGCGCCACCACCATGAACGTGGCGCCGTACAAGGTGTCGGGACGTGTGGTGAACACCGTCACCGGCTCCTCGCGGCCCTCGATGGCGAACTTCACGTAGGCACCCTCGGAGCGACCGATCCAGTTGCGCTGCATCGCCAGAACCCGGTCGGGCCATCCCCCTTCCAGCTGCTGCATGTCGTCGAGCAACTGCTGGGCGTAATCGGTGATCTTGAAGTACCACTGGTTCAGCTGCCGCTTGGTCACCGGGTTGTGGCAGCGCTCACACAGCCCCTGGACGACCTGCTCGTTCGCCAGCACCGTCTGGTCGACCGGGCACCAGTTCACGTAGGAGTTCTTGCGATAGGCCAAGCCTCGCTCGAAGAAGCGCAGGAACAGCCACTGGGTCCACCTGTAGTACTCCGCGTCGGAGGTGTGCAGTCGCCGGCTCCAGTCGACCGAGACGCCGTACCGCTTGAAGGAACGCGCCTGGGTCTCGATGTTGGCGTAGGTCCACTCCGAGGGATGGGCATTCCTGGCGATGGCGGCGTTCTCGGCAGGCAGTCCGAACGAGTCCCACCCCAGGGGATGCATGACGTCGTAGCCCTGCATGCGCCAGAACCGAGCGGGCACGTCGCCCATCGCGAAGGCCTCGGCATGGCCCATGTGCAGGTCACCCGACGGATAGGGGAACATGTCGAGCACATAGCGCCGTGGCTTCGATCCGTCATCGAGCGTGCCGAAGGTGTTGTCGGCCTCCCAGAAGGCCTGCCACTTGCGTTCGGCCTCAGCCGCCACATAGCCGCGGCGCTCCTCGTGCCCGCTGCCGTGATGCTCGCTCACGTCGTGTCCTCCCACCGGCACCATCGGCGCCTCGTCTCCACTCGCCCCGAACCCCGGGTCGAGTCACAGCCGTCCTCACATGAAAAGTCCCCGAGGCCCCATGGGCATCGAGGACAGCCGCTCCACCATCGGTGGTGCGGCTACGGAAGGAGCGACTCCATCTGCATGCCAGAAGTGTACTCCCGTGGAGCCTCGCAACTCACCTCTGATTGACTGGGGGTGGCAAGGGCGCCGACCCGGCGTCCTCCACCAGACCCCCCATCCCCCCGGAGGAAATCTTTCATGACTGCCAAGGTCAGGGTCGGCATCGTCGGCACCGGCGGTATCGCCCGCGCACGTCATCTGCCCTGTTTGACCGAGAACGAGTCAGCCGAGCTGGTCGCCCTGTGCGACATCAAGCCAGACGTGTTGAAGAAGGCGGGAGACGACTTCGACGTCGCTGCCCGCTACACCGACTACCTCGAGATGTACGACAACGAGAATCTCGACGCCGTGGTGGTCTGCACCCCCAATGACGTGCACGCCCCGGCGACCATCGCGGCACTCGAGCGGGGCATCAACGTGCTCTGCGAGAAGCCGATGGCCCTCGACCCGACCGAGGGCGAGGCCATGCTCGCGGCAGCCGAGAAGTCAGGCAAGCTGCTGACCTTCGGCTTCCACTACCGCCACATGCCCGAGGTGATGGCCGCCCGCCGAGTGGTCGACTCGGGCGAGTTGGGTGACGTCTACATGGTGCGGGTGCAGGCACTGCGCCGGCGGGGCATCCCGAGCTGGGGCACCTTCGTCCACAAGCACATCCAGGGTGGCGGCGCGATGATCGACTTCGGCGTCCACCTGCTCGACTCGGCCTTGTGGCTGATGGGCAATCCCAAGGCGATCGAGGTGACCGCGAGCCTGTCGCAGCGCCTGGGCAAGTCGCCCAACGTCAACACTTGGGGCGACTGGAACTACCAGGAGTTCACCGTCGAGGACCAGGTGGCCGCGTTCGTCCGCTTCGAGAACGGCGTGACGATGATGCTCGAGTGCTCGTGGGCCATCAACATCCCCGAGTCGCGCGAGAACATCTCACTGTCGGGCACGAGGGCGGGACTCGAGGTCTTCCCGCTGAGCGTCAACAAGGCCGACCACGAGATGCTGACCACGTGGAAGCCGGACTGGATCGCGGACGCCAAGCTCGACCCCGGCGCCCACCAGGCCGCTGAGTTCGTGAACGCGGTCCGCACCGGTGGCACGGTCGTCACCAAGCCCTCGCAGGCCCTGCAGGTGACTCGCATCGTCGACGCGATGTACCGCTCTGCCGAGTCGGGCGAGGCCGTCAAGCTGTGATCGTCGGGGCGCCCCCGGCTCAGGCACTGACATCAGGCATGTCGTTCCACAGGTCGGGGTGCGCCCCGTTCACCAGCGCCTCATCGAGCAACCGGGCCATCCGGTAGCAGGGATCGAGGCTCAGAGCTCGCAGGCAGGCGATGTTGGCCAGCGCTCCGTGTCCGGACAGCCACGCGGCGAACCCCAGCAAGGACAGCACCGGCACGGCGAACTCCACCGGGGTCCGCTGAGCCAGGTGGTGCCACAGCACTTGGTGCTGTTCGGCACTGGCCCTCGTCTGACTCAACCAGACGTCGTCGCGCGGGTGGATCTTCTGCACCAGGGCGACCAGCCGGGCCTGGTCGAGGTCGTCCATCCCGGCGGGCGCCTCCAGCCCTCGCATCAGCAGGTCGAGCACGCAGGTGGTGGCGTCGGCATCGGTCATCGAAGCCACCAGCCGAAGCTGACGCCGCACCTTCGCGGCGAAGGACGCGGCCTGTTTCCCGCCTGGCCCATCGACCGATCGCTCCAGCTGAGCCCTGTCGCCGGTCACCGACAATCCCTCGCAGACCGCTTGCACGACCGCCGGAGGGGCGGGGTCATACGGCTGACCAGCATCCGGATCGAACTCCCAGTCCTCCCACAGCGGCCACCACAGGTGACCGTCGGTGAAACAGACGTGGTCGACCAACAGTGATCCCGTCCATTCCTCGATCGAGCAGGCCACCGACCTGAGGGCTGCCACCATCCGCTCATGGTCGGCGCCATAGCCGAGGATCAGGGCGTGCGCGTCGGGGGTGGGCCGGCTCAGCGTCTGCCAGGTGCGCCGGGCCAACTGGGGATCGGACTCGAAAGCCTCCAGGTCCGCGCGGGCGACGCCTGCGGATTCGCCCTCGGAGACGGCGACGACCACGATCGACTCGGTCGGCTCGAATCCGAGCAGGTAGGGCCCGAGGGCGAGCAGCTCGGCGGGGCTCCCGGCGCGCAGACGTGTCTTCTTCATGTCTGCACTGTGCGGAGCCGATGCGACCATGCTCCGGCCCCGGCTGGATCTGTGGACAACCGCTTGCGCCATCGCCGCCTTGTGGATGAGGACCGTGGCGCTGGGTGGCGGTCTCCTGTGGGAGAGCGCACGTACGATGGGGAACGATGAGCCAGACGAACCAGCCCCCGCAGAACCAGTGGCGCCCGCCGACTGGTCCGCAGGGGAGCCCGCCACCAGGCCAGGCGCCGGGCGCCTTCCACCAGACGAACCCCTACCAGCGTCCCCTGCCTCCGGCTCCCCCGCCCACGCCAGGGAGCATCCCCTTGGGCAGGCAACGCCCCGAGAGCGTCTCGATCGACCAGTTCCGCGAGCCCCGCAGCCGGGCCGTGTGGTGCGTGGCGGCGGCCGTGGCCGTGGTGGTCGCCGGGCTGGTCGCCGCCGCCTTCTCCGTGGGACGGCCTCCCCAGGCGGTGACCACCCCTTCCCCGACGCCGCCGGTGTCGAGCCCCCAAGGGCCGACCGCGGCGTCCAGCAACGGTGTGCCCTTCCACTCAGAACGAGACAATGCCGACGGTTACTGGACGATCACGAGCCAGCGGTGGTCGAGCTCCGGGCTGGAACTCACCATGGAACTGACCATCACCTCCGGCACCATGGACTACTCATTCTTCGCGCTCGACAACGCGACCACCCAGGACTACGACCCGGCGCCCGGCAGCACCGAGACCCTGTCGCACGGCACCGCCAGTGAGGGTGAGAAGGTCACCGGCGTGGTGATCTTCGACAAACCCCAGAGCGACACCACCGTCTACCTTGCCGGGAGCGGACGCCAGGTCACGGCGTTGGTGGTACGCGGCTGAGCCCGGACACGGAGACGCCCGGCCCCCTTGACGGGAGCCGGGCGTCGCGGTCGTCCGGGTCAGGAACGGTAGACGATCACCTTGTCGCCGACGTGCACCTGGTCGAACAACCAGCTGATCCCCTGCAGGTCGCGAACGTTGACACACCCGTGGGAGGCGCCGTTGTAGCCGCGGGCTGCGAAGTCCGAGGAGTAGTGCACGGCCTGGCCGCCCGAGAAGAACATCGCGTACGGCATGGAGGTGTGGTAGATGCTCGAGACGTGGTTGCGCGACTTCCAGCCGACCGAGAACGATCCTTCGCGGGTCGGGGTCAGCTCCGAGCCGAAGCGCACGTCGACGGTCAGTTGAGACTTGCCGTCGACCACCCAGACCAGACGACGGGTGTTCTTGTCGATGCACATGGCGCGCCCGGTGAGGCAACGCGGGTCGAGCTTCGCCGCAGCCACCGGCTTGGGCGGCTTGTTGTACATCTGCTCCTGGGTCGGAGTGGAGGTCATCGCGACCAGCAGGTCGAGAGTGCGCTGGTCGACCTCACCGGTCACCGGGATGCCACGCTTGTCCTGGAAGCCCTTCACCGCGGCCACCGTCGCCGAGCCGTAGGTGCCGGTGATCAGCTTCTCCTCGTACCAGGCGATCTCCTTCAGCCGCACCTGGATACGCCGCACCGCGTCGCCGTTCGATCCTTGTCGGTAGAGCGCCGGACCGGGTCGCAGGATGTTGTACATCTGGTCGTGCGTGGGCGTCGAGGTCATCGAGACCAGCTTGTCCCAGGTCTGCTGGTCGAGTTCCCCTGTGACCGGGAACCCGCGCTTGCGCTGGAAGCCCGAGACGCCCTCGACGGTGGCGGCGTCGTAGACGGCCTGGATCTTGCCCGCGTACCAGTCGAGCTGCAGCAGTCGGTGGTTGAGTTCGCGCACCTTGTCGCCGCTGTCACCGGACTTCAGAAGCGCTGGTACCGCCGACGGCGTCGGAGCACTGGCGGGCGAGGACGGGACGGCCGGCGCGGACGGACTGCTCGGCTCGACGGACGGCGTGGGGGTGTCGCTGGGCTGGTCGTCAGGGGTGGCCGTCGAACTGGGCGCTGCCGGCGACGACGGGACGCTGCTCTGCAGGGTGGGCAGGCTCGAGGGGTGCGCGGCACCGATGTCCTTGGCACATCCTGCCGTCAGGGCGAGGGCGAGTACGGCAGTGGCGGCGGCAGCGCGGTGGAAGGCGGTCTTCATGGCGGCGGATCCTCACGGAAGGGCGATCTGGGGTATGGACCGCTGGAACACCATAACTGCGGTCATCTCGGATACGCGCAGTGGCCCACGGCTGGTTGCCTGATCGTGACCAAGAACTCCCTGAGAAGTCCGCCGAGGGCTCCCCTGCGACTTGCGACCGACCTCCTACCCATCCGGGACCACACCCTGGTCCCTCGCACCACGCCGGGGGGCCGAGATCGGGTCGCACCACTTCCCTCTTGTGGGCACCGGACGTCAGAGTCGGGCCATGGACCCGATCATGCAGCTGAACCAGCGCCCCGCGCTCCGCCCCGTGCAGGCCGATGGCCCACGTCGACGCTGGGATGACGGGTCACTGCGCATCGGGGACGCCGAGCGTGACCGCACCTGCGCCTGTCTGGCGGAGCACTACGCAGCCGGTCGCCTGACCGCCGCCGAGGTGGACGAACGAACCGACCTCGCCGTCCGGGCACGCACCGCCCGAGAATTGGCAGCGCTGTGCGCCGACCTGCCCGGTGTGGGGTCGAACGCTCCGGCCGCCGTCGCCGGGGCCGCGTCAGCCCATTCCCCCTCCCGGGCGTCGACCAGTGAACCGGCCCGCTCGATGGCGATCGCCCTGTTCGGGTTCGTGAGCGTGTCGGCCCTGGTCTGCACCATCCTGCTGCTGGCGGTGCTGGGCATGAGCGGCACCGCCATGTTCCCGGTGGCCTTCCTGGCGGCTCTGGGCGCCAGCGTCACGACTGCGGGATTGTGCTACTTCGGCCCGAGGGTCCTGGGTTCACGATCGACGGGAGCCGGTCAGGCCTGACACGTCGATCTCGTCCCGGAGCCGCTCACGCAACAGCTGTGCGCGCTCGGCGAAGCCGCGCTGTTGGCGGACGTGGTCGGCCTTCCCTGCTGCGGTCTCGACCGCAACGGGCTCGAACCCCCACGGGCGCAGGTCGTAGGGGCTGGCGCGCATGTCCAGCTCCCGCACGTCCCGCGCCAGTTCGAAGCAGTCGAACAGCAGCGTCGACGAGGTGAGCGGATGCAGTTTGCCGGCCCACTTGTAGAGGTCCATGTTGGCGTGCAGGCAGCCACCCTGGTCGCTGTCGACCTGATCGTCACGCGTCAGTGCCACGTGGTTCAGGGGTACGGCTGGCGGGGTGAAGAACCTGAAGGCATCGAAATGGGTGCAACGAAGCTCGTGGGATTCGACGATGGCGGCGGTCTCGTCGGTCGAGAACCTCAGGGCGATCCCGTGGCGCACCCGATCTGCCGGTTGGCGATACACCATGGCCCATTCGTGGAGCCCGAAACACCCGAACTGCGCAGGACGCTGCGACACGGCCGACAGCAGCCGGCCGGTGAACTCGAGGGTGGTCCGGCGCGCAGCCACCAGGGCAGCCGCGTCGACCGAGGCCGAACCGTCCTCGTCCATCCGGAAGTGACGCCGCTCGGCGAACTCGGGGGCGTCATCGAGAACCACCCCCGCCCCCGGACTCCACGCGACCAGTTCGGCCGGGCGCAGCCGGTAGTAGTCGAACAGGAAGTCCCAGACGGGGTGCCGCTCCCCCCTCTGCCGACGCTCGATCGTGGGGGCGAGCACCGCCAGCGCCCGCTCGCGGTGTTCGGCCGCCCGGGCCGTCCAGACGTCGCGAGGCAGGTGGTGCACGAGGATCCACGATACCCGCCCAGCTCGCCGATGGACCTGCCGTGGCGGGACGACGGCCCTGTGCCACACTGGTGCGCGAGAAGCCCCCGGGCTCCTCGCGGCGGTGGGGCTCGCCGTTCCCAACCTCGGACATCCGACAACAGTCCCTACCCGAACGGCACCCCTGCCCTGATGATGGGAAGGCCCTGACGGTGGGAGATCCCTCGTGACGAAACCTGAGACCAGCGGACTTCGCGCCCTCGGCCGGTGGCGTGCCCGCCAGGCCGATTTCGACGATCTGCCCGTCGACCCCGACCCGATCGATGACAGCGAGTCAGATCCGGACGAGCCCACGGTCCCCCAGCATCGGCCGGCCCATATGAGACCCGGATTGGTGGCCGTCGTCGCGGCCGGGGGCATGGTGGGGACTGCCCTGCGTGAGGGCGTCTCGCTGGTCGTGCCCTCGGTCGCCGACCTACCCGTCGCCATCGTCACCGTCAATGTGGTCGGGGCATTCCTGTTGGGTGTGCTGCTCGAGGTGTTGCATCGGCTCGGCCCTGACCGAGGGGGACGCCGCGTGGTCAGACTGCTGCTGGGAACCGGCGTCCTGGGCGGTTTCACGACCTACAGCACCTTCGCGCTCGACATCGTCCGCCTCCTCGACGCAGGGGCCGTCGCGCGCGCGGTGGCGTTCGCGGTGGGTACCGCCGTGCTGGGGGTGATGGCGACGTGGTCCGGGATCACCGTCGCCGCCCGGCTGCACTCCCACGCGGGCCGGCTCACGCGGCTCGCCGGGTCCGGGGAGGGTGCATGACGCCGGCGCTGTTCCTCGCCCTGTCCGTGGCTGGCGGGTTCGGGGCTGCCACCCGCTTGGTGGTCGACGGCCTGATCCGCTCCAGGGTGGACGGGGTGGTGCCTTGGGGCACCGTGTTCATCAACCTGTCCGGATCGTTCCTGCTCGGCGTCCTGGCAGGACTGGCCGGAGCCCGCGTTCTCCCCGAGCACTGGCAGACCGTGCTGGGAACGGGCCTCCTCGGCGGGTACACCACGTTCTCCACGGCCAGCTTCGAGACCGTCCGCCTCGCCCAGGAGGGGCGCCCGGGAACCGCACTCGCCAAGGCGAGCGGCACGGTGGTCGGAGCTGCTGCGGCAGCCGCTGCAGGATGGTGGTTCGGCGCCCGCCTCTGACAGGTGGCCGTGCCAGCGAGGGGCCGGGACATGCCCCGGCCCCACGATGTGATCAGCGGTTCTGTGCCTGGGGAGACTCGGCCAGTTGCTGCCGGACCTCGTCCATGTCGAGCTCCCGGATGGCGGTGAGCACTTCTTCCAGTGCCTTGGCCGGCAGGGCTCCGGACTGGCGGAAGACCAGCACCCCGTCTCGGAACGCCATCAACGTCGGGATGGCCGAGATCTCGGCCGCTCCCGCCAGCTGGGGCTGTGCCTCGGTGTCGACCTTGCCGAAGCGGACGTCCGGGTGTGCTTGCGCCGCCTTCTCGAAGACGGGGGCGAAGGCGCGGCAGGGCATGCACCATTCCGCCCAGAAGTCGACGAAGGTGATGCCTTCGGCGGTGACGGTGGACTCGAAGTTGTCGTGGGTCAGTTCAAGGGTGGGCACGGGGACTCCTGTCGATGGTTGGTGTGGGTGGGTTCGGACGGGGTTGTTCGGATAGGGGGTGTTCGGACGGGCTTGTTCGGATTGGTCCGGGGGCGAGGGTGCTCAGCAGGACGCGTGATCGGTGATCCGTTTGCCGGCCGCCGCCACCAGGAAGACCAGCAGCAGCACCAGCGGGTAGGTCGTCCCAGCCGACTGGGCCACCAGGAGTGGCGATCCGACGACGAGCGCGATCGGGACGATGGCGCAGGATCCTCCGGCGAGATGCTCACCCCGGCGGGAGGGACGTACGTGGCCAACGTGACCGCCCCCAGGGCAGCGGCGGGCGCGAGCAACAACAGGTCGAACGCGCTGGGGAGCTGTCCGGCCAGAGCCGTGGACCGGACTGAGAACAGCGCGAGAGCCAGCACGAGGAAGGCCATCACCGCAGCGACGGTGTGTCGCGACGACCACACCGACTTCCAGTACCTCGGCCCCGACGCCGGCACCGCCACGCGGCCCACGGGGGTCGCGTTGGTGCGTCGAATGAGTCCGGGCGAGACACCGAGCTGCTGGTCTGAGGTCTTCACGTCTCAAGTATGTCATACCCGGGGGGGTATGCAAGCGAGACTCTGCTACCCGCCTCCAGGGCACTCCCGGCGACTCAGGGTGAGGGATCGGGCCCCGTGTCCGGGACCTCCACGCGCTGCTTGTGCAGTCCGTACTCGCGGAACGTCAGCACCACGATGAAGATGTCGAATGCCGTCAGCAGGAGAAGGCCCCAGCCGAACGAACGGAACAGCTCAAAGGTCTGGTAGCCGATGAAGGCGATCAGGGTGGCGATCAGCCACGGGTACGCCCAGAGCCGGTCTCGGAGCACGGCCAGCACGAGCACGACCTTCACGACCCCGTGCACCAGCAGATAGATGGCGGCGAACAGCTGGGCCGACAGGTCGAGCCGGGAGGCGAGCCGCACGAGCGTATTCGCCAGGAAGTCGCCGGGGTCCTCCATCAGCTCACGGTGGGTGAGCGCGGTCGCAATCGCGTGGAGTTGACCGGGGCCCACCAGGAGCAGCGCCAGACCGCCCACCAACTCCAGCACACCATTGAGCCCCTTCAGCAGCAGGCTGACTCGGAAGGTCCGGTCGAGCAACGTGTGGTCAGAGCCGGTGCTGACCGAGTCGAGCGGCGGTTGCTTCATGCAACAGAGTTAACACGCTCCGACACAAGCCAGCGCTCGGCGCACGAGCGCCGGATCTGGTCAGCTTCCTCGAGACCCTGCGCCCCGAGCAGTGGGAGGCTGACCCACGTTGCGTGGGGTGACGTGTCAGCGACGGGGTGGCCGGTGCGCCGGACGCCACGAGCATCACTGCTCGGCCAACGTCACCGCTGTGGTGGAGCTAAGGGGATTCGAACCCCTGACCTCTTCCATGCCATGGAAGCGCGCTACCAACTGCGCCATAGCCCCTTGTGGGATCCCGTACGTTGCCGCTTGGGACTCCGAAACATTAGCGCACCCACCGCACCCTTGTCACATCGCGCCTGCCAGTACCCTCAGAGCATGAGCAGGATGAACTCGAAGCTGGCCGTCGTCGGAGCGGGCGCCGTTGGAACCTCGCTGGCCTATGCGGCCCTGATCAGGGGTTCAGCCGACGTGATCGCCCTCTACGACATCGACCGTGCCAAGGTCGAGGCAGAAGTGGCCGACCTCGCGCACGGCACGCAGTTCACCTCGTCCATCGTGATGGGCGGTGCCGACATCTCCGCCGTCAAGGATTCCAACGTGGTGGTGGTGACTGCGGGAGCCAAGCAGCACCCAGGCCAGTCCCGGCTCGACCTGGCCGAGACGAACGCGCGCATCCTGGCCGATCTGCTGCCCAAGCTGATCCAGCAGGCCCCCGAGGCGTTGTTCGTCCTGGTCACCAATCCCTGCGACGTGCTCACCGTCGTGGCACAACGCCTGTCGGGCCTCCCCCGCGGACGAGTGTTCTCCACCGGCACCATGCTCGACACCTCTCGGCTTCGCTGGATGGTCGGACGTCGACTCAACATCAGTCAGCGCAACGTGCACGTGACCATCGCAGGCGAGCACGGCGACACCGAGTTCCCCCTGTGGAGCTCCGCCACGATCGGCGAGGTCCCCCTGCGCCAGTGGTCCGTCGACGGGCAGAAGATCTTCACCGACTCCTACCTCACCGAACTCGCCCACGAGGCGGCAACGGCCGCCTACCGCATCATCGAGGGCAAGGGATCGACCAACTACGCCATCGGCATCGCGGGCGCGCGACTGGTGGAGGCGCTGCTGGCTCCCGCGCGTTCGATCCTGCCGCTGTCGACGGTGCTGGACGGCCAGTACGGCATCCATGACGTCGCCCTGAGCCTTCCCTGCGTGGTCTCGGCCGCGGGTGTGGAGCAGGTGCTCACCCCGGCGATGGATCCCTACGAGACCACCAAACTCCATGCCTCCGCGGACACCCTGCGACGCTCGCTGCAGACCATCGCCCGCTGACCATCGCTCGCTCTCACCCCCCGCTGACCATCACCCAGCGTTCTCGCTCGCCATCACTCGTTCAGCCCCACAGGCCCGCACACTCTCGCCTTCGGGACCGAACTGCATGGTTCCAACGGTGAAGTCTGCGCCGGAGGCGAGAGTCTGCGGCATCCGCGGACGAGCCGGGGCCGGATTCAGACCCCGACGTTGTAGGCCTGCAGTCGCCATCGACGACGGCCGTGCTCCTGCAACGGTTCACTGACGGTGAGTTCGACCCAGTGACAGTTGCGCAGGGCTCCCAGCCACCAGGTGGACTCGAAGTCCCAGCCGAGCAGGGCGCCCACCCCCATCCGGATCGCCAAGCCGTGCGAGGCCACGACGACCCGCTTGCCGACGTGGGTGTCGGCGATGCCGCGCACCGCGCCGGCCATCCGCTGCCCCACCTCGGTTGCCGTCTCACCGGTGGGTGAGCGGCGGAAGTCGACTCCCCGAGCCGCCTTGACGTACTCGGGATCGTGCCCGAGGTCGGCAGGGGTCAGACCGACCCAGGACCCCACATTGATCTCGGCCAGTTCGTCCACGAGCGTCGCCTCGAGGCCCGTGAGCCGGGTCAGGGCCGCAGCAGTCTGGCGGGCGCGAGACAACGGGGACGAGTAGAGCACCTGCGGGTGCAGGGCCGCGAGCGCCCCCGCGGAAGTCTCGGCCTGGTCAAGGCCCACCTCGTCCAACTCGACATCGTTCTGGCCCTGGAAGCGGCCACCCGCGTTCCATGCCGTTCTACCGTGGCGCCACAGCAGGAGCGTGGTGGTCACCGTCGTACCCGACCGTGCCTCCATCACCAGCCCCGGTCGTCGTCCTCGAAGGTCTCGGCGTCGGCTGGCGGCTCGTCGAGCACCAGGTCGATCCGGGGACAGTCCTTCCACAGGCGCTCCAAGGAGTACAACTCGCGCTCCTCGTCGTGTTGCACGTGCACGACCACGTCGATGTAGTCGAGCAGCACCCACCGGTTCTCGCGCTCGCCCTCCCGCCGCACGGGCTTCAGGCCGGCCTCGAGAAGCTGCTCCTCGATGTTGTCGACGATGGCTCCCACCTGACGGTCGGACGAGGCGCCGATCACGAGGAAGACGTCGGTGATGGCGAGGTGGTCAGAGACGTCGAAGGCCACGATCCGTTTGCCGCGCTTGTCGGAAGCCGCCTGGGCGGCGAGTTGGGTGGTGTGGATGGCGATGTCGGTGGCAGTCACTGCGCTCCTGAGAGAGGGATGGGTGGGAAGTCCGTGGGGAATTCGGCGTCGTTTTCGGCGTTCGCGAACCCCTGCGCGTACAAGCCGCGCTTGTTGATGTACTGCACGATTCCGTCGGGCACGAGGTACCAGATCGGGAGGCCTTCGGAGACGCGCTCACGGCAGGCGGTCGACGAGATCGCCATGGCGGGCACCTCCAGCAGGGTGACCTTGTCCTTGGGCAGGTGTGCGATGTCCTGCGGACCCAGCGGCACCCCGGGCCTGGAGACTCCCACGAAATGCGCCAGGTCGAACAGTTCCTCGGCGCCTCGCCACGTCAGGATCTTGGCGAGGGCATCGGCGCCGGTGATGAAGAACAGGTCGGTGTCGTCCCCGCGCTCGGCTCGCAGGTCCTTGAGGGTGTCGACGGTGTAGGTGTCACCGGCCCGTTCGATGTCGACCCGGCTCGTCGAGAACGAGGGGTTCGAAGCGGTGGCGATGACGGTCATCAGGTAACGGTCCTCGGGGAGGGAGACGATCCGTCCCGCCTTCTGCCACGGGATCCCGGTGGGGACGAAGACGACCTCGTCCAACAGGAAGCGCGCTGCCACCTCGCTCGCTGCCACCAGGTGCCCGTGGTGGATGGGGTCGAACGTGCCGCCCATGACGCCCAACCGGTGTCGATGACCCGGTTGGCGGTTGATCCCCGGGGTTGAACCGGACGTGCGGGTCGACGGGGGCGTGACGGGGCTGGTGGGGACGGCGCTCATCAGCTGTGGGGACGTGAGTCCCCGAAAGTCTTCACGAGGACGAGGGCACCGAGCAGCAACGCAAGGGCGATGCCGCCGACGATGAGAGAGGATGCTGTGACGAGCGCGATCATGGCGGACAGCCTAGCCGGGTCGGTGGCACTGGTGTGTTTCTCATGAGCGCGTCTGGCCCTGCCCCACCACCACGTACTTGGTCGAGGTCAGCTCGGCCAACCCCATGGGACCGCGGGCGTGCAGTTTCTGCGTCGAGATGCCGATCTCGGCGCCGAAACCGAACTCGCCACCGTCGACGAACCTCGACGAGGCGTTCACCAGCACCGCGGCCGCATCGATGCGTCGGGCGAACTCGGCGGCAGCCGCTTGGTCTGTGGTCACGATGGTCTCGGAGTGACCGCTGCTGTGGGTCTGGATGTGTTCGATTGCCTCGTCCATGTCGTCGACCACGCGGGCAGCGAGGTCGAGGCTCAGGTACTCGGCGTCATACTCCGCATCGGTGGCCGGGACCGCACCCGGAACGAGGGTGAGGGTGGCCTTGTCGCCGTGGACGGTGACCCCGGCCTCCGCGAGCAGAGGAGCGAGGGCCTGCCAGTAGTCACGGGCAACGTCGTGGTGCACCAGCACCGTTTCCAGCGCATTGCAGACGCTGGGGCGCTGCGCCTTGGCGTTGATGGTGATCCTGGCGGCCACCTCGAGATCCGCGTCGCGATCGACGTAGAGGTGACAGTTGCCGGTGCCGGTCTCGATCACGGGCACGGTGGAACCAGTGACCACCGCCTCGAT
The DNA here is from genome assembly GCF_950101875.1 of Aestuariimicrobium sp. T2.26MG-19.2B. NCBI lineage: Bacteria > Bacillati > Actinomycetota > Actinomycetes > Propionibacteriales > Propionibacteriaceae > Aestuariimicrobium > Aestuariimicrobium sp. T2.26MG-19.2B. Next base: position 737,728 of record NZ_CATNLW010000002.1, read on the forward strand.
CAAGCCCGCTCCCCCACGCGGGATGAGCAGGTCGACCAGACCGCGGGCCGTCATCATCTCGGTGGTGACCTCACGACCCCCCTCCACCAACTGGATGGAGTTCGGGTCGATCCCGCTGGCTGACAGCCCCGCCCGCAGCGCTTCGACGACTACTCGGTTGCTGCGCAGAGCGGACGAGGAGCCCCGGAGCAGTGCGGCGTTGCCGGACTTCAGGCAGATCCCCGCGGCATCGGCGGTGACGTTCGGCCTGGCCTCGTAGATGATGCCGACCACCCCGAACGGCACCCGCTGCTGGCTGATGCGCAGGCCAGTGGTGGTCGTCCACTGTCTAGCGACTTCGCCCACGGGGTCGGGCAACCCAGCGAGGTCGCGCAGCCCCTGCGCCATACCGGCGACGCGGTCGACAGTGAGCCGCAGCCTGTCGATCTGCGAGGGGGCGACGCCGGTGTCCTCCGCGGCCTCGACGTCGGCAGTGTTGGCGCTGAGCACCATCGCGGTGTGTTCGAGCAGGGCATCGGCCATGGCGTTGAGGGCCTGGTCCTTGCGGGCACGGTCGGCGAGGGCCAACGCTCGGGCGGCGACGCGCGCGGCCTTGGCTTGGTCGGTGAAAGCAGTCACGACAGTCCAGAGTAGGCGGTCAGCTCGCCTCGGCGGCCGGCGTCCGGACGGCGGCGTCGACCAGCCCGTCCTCCGGCTGCGGACCGTGTGCTCGCACCAGTCCGAATCGTCGCAGCAGCCACCAGATGAAGTTGAGCAGGCAGATCACGAAGAACGAGCCGGCGGCGATCTGGATGGCGACGTCGCCACCCCACAGCCCCCAGACGAACCAGAACACCTGAACCGCGACCTGCCAGGCGAGGAAGCCAACACTGACACCACGGATGTCGCGGCAGCGCAGCAGGTCGAGGAATTGTGCGACCCCACCGATGAACTGCGGGATCGAGATGAAGGCACCGAAGACGAGGGGGTTCCACAGGTCCGTGGCGACGAGCGCGGCGATGCCCAGGGCCGGAACGCCGAAGGTGCGGAGCAGCGACAGCGTGCGGTCCCGGCGCACGAACCACAGGATCAGGACTGACATCAGGCATGCGATGCCATTGGCCAGCACCAGGTTGTAGGCGCCGGTGAGGCTGCCGTGCACCAACCAGGTCCCGGTGATGGCGGCGGTGATCTGCCACATCACCAGCGAGGCACCCGCGCTCGTGCGCGAGCGCAGGATCCGCAGCAACTGGGGCACCGCCGACACCGAACTGATGAGGGCGATCGTCCAACCGTAGATTTCGAAGGCGCTCACGCCCGTCTCCTGTTCAACATCAATTGGTCGCGATGCACGACCTCACGCTCGTACTGGGCGCCGAGGGTCTCGGCGAGTTCGGCCGTCTTCTTGCCGAGCATGGCTGGCAGTTCCTCCGACGAGAAGGCGACCAGGCCGCGTCCGACGATGCGGCCGTCCGGTCCGACCAACTCCACGGGGTCACCGGCGGCGAAGTCACCCTCCACCGCGGTCACCCCGGCAGCGAGCAGAGAAGCGCCCCGGTGGGCCAGTGCGCTCACGGCGCCGTGGTCGAGCAGCAGCCGTCCGCGCACGTGCGAGGCGTGGGCCAGCCACAGCAGGCGTCGGGGACGCCGTTTTCCGGCAGGGTCGAACCAGGTGCCGATCTCGGGGTCGCCGGCCAACGCTCGGGCCGCTTGGTCGGCGGCCGCCAGCAGGGTCGGGATACCGACGCTGGTGGCGATCTGCGCTGCCTGCAGTTTGGTCGTCATCCCGCCTGTGCCGACATGACTGCCACCTCGGGAGGTGTCGACGTCCAACTCGTCGATGTCGGGTACCCGGGCGATGCGTGCGGCGCCCGGCGAGCAGGGGTGGGCGGTGTAGAGGGCGTCGACGTCCGACAGCAGCACCAGCACGTCGGAGCGCACGGCCTGGGCCACGAGCGCGCCCAGCCGGTCGTTGTCACCGAAGCGGATCTCATGGGTGGCCACCGTGTCGTTCTCGTTGACCACGGGTACCACCCCCAGCTGCAGCAACCGCCCCAGGGTTCGGGTCGCATTGCGGTAGCTCGACAGGCGGGTGAGGTCGTCCACCGTGAGCAGCACTTGCCCGGTCGTCAGTCCGTGCCGCCCGAACTGCTCGCCGTACTGGGCCATCAGCAGTCCTTGTCCGACCGACGCCGCGGCCTGCTGGCCGGCCAGGTCACGGGGACGGCTCGGGAGACCCAGCCTCGGGTACCCCGCCGCGACCGCACCGGACGAGATCAGCACCACCTCCTTGCCGGAGGCCCGCAGGTTCGCCAGGGCGTCCACCAGGAGGGCGATGCGATCCGGCGCGATGCCGCCGTCGGACGAGGTGAGGGACGACGACCCGACCTTCACCACCACGCGCCGCGCCTGGGTGAGGGCCTGGCGATCAGTCACGGCCGTGGTCTGCCTCGTCCGAGAAGTCCTCGTCGAAGTCGCCGAAGTCGCTCGCCTTGGGACGATTCGCCGCGTCCTCCTCGTCGGCGTCGATGTCGAAAGGCACGCCCGCACGCCAGTTCACGCCGCGGGGATCCCGTCCAACCACGCCGTACTGCTCGCGAGCCTCGTGGTAGGCCTTGTCGTCCTCCCGGCGGCGGGTGGCCGAGGGACGCTCGGTGTCGAAGCGCTGGTCCTCGCCGCGGCGCCCCAGCATCTCGGCACCGGCCTGGATCTGGGGTGCGTAGTCGAAGACGACGGCGTTGTCCCCGCCGATCGCGACCGCATCGCCCGGAACCGCACCCAGCTTGGACAGCTGGTCCTCCACACCGAGTCGGTTGAGCCGGTCAGCGAGGAACCCGACCGCCTCCGCGTTGCTGAAGTCGGTCTGTCGCACCCAGCGCTCGGGCTTCTCGCCCCGCACCCGCCAGACGAATCCACCCTCACCGTCACCCTGCTTCTTCACACTGAACTCAGAGGCTGCCTTCACGGCCTTGGGCCGCAGCACGATGGTGGGCGCCGCCTTGGGGGGCAGAGCTGCCCGTCGCTGACGAACGATCTCGGCCATCGCGAACGTCAACTGCTGCAACCCCTCGCCCGATTTCGTCGAGATCGGGAACACCTTGAGGCCGCGCGCACGGATCTCGGCTTCGACCATGGCGGCAATCTCGGCGCCATCGGGAACGTCGACCTTGTTCAGGGCAACCAACCTCGGACGGTCCTCGAGACCACCGTGGGCAGCCAACTCAGCTTCGATGATGTCGAGGTCCGACAGGGGATCCCGCCCAGGCTCGAAGGTCGCGGTGTCGATCACATGGACGAGGGCCTGGCACCGCTCGATGTGCCGCAGGAAGTCGTGGCCGAGGCCGCGACCGTCCGAGGCACCCTCGATCAGCCCCGGCACGTCGGCGACCGTGAAGGTCGTGTTCCCGGCGATCACGACACCGAGGTTGGGGATCAGGGTGGTGAAGGGGTAGTCAGCGATCTTGGGACGAGCTCTGGAGATGGCCGCCACCAATGACGACTTGCCGGCGCTGGGGAAGCCGACCAGGCCGACGTCTGCGACGACCTTGAGCTCCAGTTGGATCTGGCGTTCCTCCCCCTCCTCGCCGAGCAGTGCGAAACCGGGTGCCTTGCGGGTCGACGAGGCCAGGGACGCATTCCCGAGACCGCCCTTCCCGCCCTGGGCGACGACGAGCTGAGTGCCTTCGCCAGTGAGGTCGGCCAGCACCTCTCCCGTCTCCGTGTCGGTGACCACGGTTCCGTCGGGCACGGGCAGAACGATGTCCTCCCCCAGCCCGCCGTTCTGGTGGTCACCCTTGCCGGGCTCACCATTGGGAGCCTTGCGCAGCGACTGCCGGTGATAGTCGACCAACGTGGTCAGCTGGCTGTCGACCCGCAGGATGATGGACCCGCCATTGCCGCCATTGCCGCCGTCAGGGCCGCCCAGGGGCTTGAACTTCTCGCGGTGCACCGAGACGCATCCGTGGCCGCCATGGCCCGCCCGCACCGTCAGTGAGACGCGGTCGATGAAACTGGGGATCGCCATGGTTGGGGTGCTCCGATGGTTCGAGGATCGGCGAAGGGTCGCCGAAGGCTGAGTCTACCGTTCGAGGACGACGCGGCCGTGGCCGAGTCGGGCTCGAAGGGGAACGTGCACAGTGGGGACGAGCAGGCCCTACGGCCGGCGCAGGTGCCCGAGGCCCGGTGGTCTCGGGCAGGTGTTCCGCGCAACGGGAACGCGCCGCACCCTGGGCACAAATGGAAACACCCCCTTGATCCGAAGATCAAGGGGGTGTTGTAAGTCCGGCGGCGTCCTACTCTCCCACAGGGTCCCCCCTGCAGTACCATCGGCGCTGAAAGGCTTAACTTCCGGGTTCG
>NZ_CATNLW010000003.1:0-70376 GCF_950101875.1 Aestuariimicrobium sp. T2.26MG-19.2B
CGGTATGCGGAGGAAGATCGCGCTCCTGTGTGGCGCCTTGACTGTTGCATTGGCGCTGGCGTCTGGGGCTACGGCGGTGGCTGATCCTGCAGATGACTTGGCGGCCGCTCAGGCGAGGAAGCTGGCCCAGGTCGAGGCCGAGGGCGGCTACCAGCCAGCCCCACCGTCGCCAGATGACCCGGAAGTGATCTGGAGCAACGCGTTGGGTTCCTGCTACGAGATGCTGGTCAAGGTCGAGGAAGGCATCCCAGCCGAGTTCAAGGCGGGCAGCGAGTGCCCCGACCCGATGGCGAAGAAGGCCGTCGTCTACCTGGCAGGCGGCACGGAGGCTGTCGCCAACGTCGGACCGGGCGTGGTGAGCGATGCCAAGGCGGCCGGTTTCACCGTCCAGATCGTGCCGGTGAAGTACAGCACCCAGCAGTTGGAAGCCGTGGTGGAGGGAAGCTCGCGGTGGTCGCCCGAGGTCCAAAAGGTCCTCGGTCCGGGGCTGGTCGGCATCGGGATCTCCTCGAAGGACAACGCCATCGCGATCTCCGCTGAACGATCTGCCACCTGGACCGAAGCCCAAGCCGCAGAGCTGCTCGGTGTCCCAGTCATCCGGACCACCGACACCATCCCACTCGCGTCCAAGGTCGAAGGCTGAGATCCCCTCAGCCCGGGTCACCCTCGGATTTCTCGTTGTCGAACCAGCTCCTCGAGGCGACCGGCGGGGGCAGCCTTGGATGCCTTCGGATGTGCACTTCCAAGGAGCAACGGCTTCTCGGCAGGGGGGCGTCGGCCGCCTTGTGTAGATCTCGCACCGGTCAAACCGTCAGAAGGGAACGCTCAAGACACACATTGCTGCGCAGCGAACCTCTTGGCGCCCTCCATGGCGGAGTCCCGGACGGCGATCGCAGAAGCCAGCATGGTCCTACTGCACGCAAGCCTCCGGACACACCAACAGCAGGCCCGCCGAACTCCGTAAATCTTGCTATGTCTATCCCCTCATAGCTTTCCGTTAAGGCCGCTTAGATATCGTTAGGATCGGGGGATGGACGAACTCACCAACCCCTACTCCCCCGGGGCTGGGCTGCGCCCCGCCGCGCTGGCCGGCCGGGAAACCCAGCTGCGGGTCTGGTCCACGGCCACCGGGCGACTGGAAAGCCACCGCACTGCCCGGTCGGTGGTCCTTCAAGGACTGCGAGGGGTGGGCAAGACCGTCCTCTTGGGAGAGTTCCAACGACTCGCCTCCACAGATGGATGGATCACCGCCATGGTGGAGGCCGGAACTGGGCAATCCCTGCGGGCCAGCCTCGCGCAAGCACTGCACCCCGAACTGGCCGACCTGGCCAAACCGTCGGCCGGGGCACGCATCCGCAAGGCGCTACGCACCTTCTCCGCCTTCACCGTCAAGGTGGACCTCGAGGGAACCTGGTCGTTCGGGCTGGACCTCCATGATGACCCACCCTCGGCCGCCAACACCGGCAACCTCGAGCTTGACCTCATCCAACTGGGACGAGACCTGTCAGCAGCAGCAGCCGAATCGGGGACCGGCCTGGCCCTCCTCATCGACGAAGCCCAAGACCTCACCCGCGACGAACTGACCGCCCTGTGCTCCCTCAGCCACCAGGCTGGCCAGCGGGGATGGCCCCTCCTGATCGCATTGGCCGGTCTCCCCTCCCTCCCCCGAGTGCTCTCAGAGGCGAAGTCGTACTCCGAACGACTCTTCAGCTACCACCGGATCGGCGAACTCGACCCCACCGCCGCCGGACAAGCCCTCACCTTCCCAGCCCAGCAAGAGGGAGTCGACTGGGAACCAGCTGCAGTCGAGTTCGTCATCGCCGAGACGGCCGGCTACCCCTACTTCCTGCAGGAGTACGGCCAGGCCACGTGGAATGCTGCCCCCGGCAGCCCCCTCCGACTGGACGACGCCCGTCTGGGTGCGGCTTTGGGACAAGCCCACCTCGATCAGGGCTTCTACCGCTCCAGATGGGAACGAGCCACCCCCCAACAACGGGCCTACCTCCAAGCCATGGCCGAAGACGGCAACGGGCCCAGCCTGTCCTCCACGGTCGCCAAACGACTCGGCAAGACCCCCACCGCCCTGGGCCCCGCCCGAGATGCCCTGATCAAGAAGGGGCTGGTCTACGCACCCGAACACGGCCATATCGGGTTCACTGTCCCCCGCATGGCCGACTTCATCACCAAACAATCAACCACCTGACCCACCCCCAGTCCTCCGCAGCCCCGCCCGCGACACCCACGACAGCTGATACCGCCAACCACAAGGACGCGCCCGGGGGCAGGGTCACCCCGTGACCCCAACCAAGTCCCTCCGCCGTGACGGGCCACGCCCCCTGTTGCAGCATCGCAGGGACGTGGTCGGCCGCCGTGGTCAGTGGGCGGCCGAGAAGGCCTCACGAATGGCTGCCGGCACTCGTCCACGCTCAGAGACGTTCATCCCCTGGGCACGGGCCCACTCGCGGATCTCGTTGGTCGACCCAGTGCCCTGACGCGGGCCCCGACGGCGACCGGCGGGCCTGGCTGCCTTCCGGGCATGCGCCACCCACGGAGCCACAACCTCACGCAGCTGGGCCGCGTTCGCCTCGCTCAGGTCGATCTCGTAGGCCGTGCCGTCGAACGCGAAGGACACCGTTACATCGGCCGGGGTGCCATCAATGTCATCCTCAAGCACCACATTCACACGCTGAGCCATACTCGGGTCCTCTCTCACCAATCACATCGCGCCGGTTCAGCACCGGCCATACTTTGGCACAATCCCGGTGAAGCATTGAAATGCGACCACGCCCACTCCCCTCACGTTGCCACCCCCATGACATGACACGCTCCGGGCCGATATCTCCCACCATGCGCCACGATGGTGCTCGATGACCATGCCAGAAGAGACCGTGTGGCTGACCAGATCCGAGACCGCAGCCGCACTCGGCGTCGGAGTGCACGCCCTTCCCGGCTGGATCGCCGAGGGTTTCCTGCCTCTCCCCACTCGCCGCGGCCGCGGCGCAGGGCACCACTGGCGCCTCACCGACATCGCCCCAGCCCTGGCCGCCCGCGCAGCACACGTTCAGAGCCGCCTCCACATTTCCGACGTTGCCGCGCGGCTGGGCGTCAGCCGCGAAGCGCTGAAGTCCCGTCGCCGACGAGGCACGATCCCTCCCCCCGACGGGCGGGACGGTGAAGGATCCTGGTGGCACTCCTCGACCATCGACGCCCACCAAGCCGACGATCAGACCCCACCCGATGCCGTCATGGGGCTTGCCGGCGCGGCCGCGTTCCTCCACGTCGGCCGATCGACCATCAACCTGGCAGCACTCCCCCACCCCGACGGCCGACGAAGCGGCGTCAGCTGGTGGCTGCCACAGACGCTGTCTCCCACCCGGACCCTGCTCCATCAGCCTCAGCTGTGGACCCTGCAGGAGGTCAGCGCGCACCTCCGCGTCCCCGTCGACGAGCTGCACGCCATCCCCGCAATGCCTGCCCCGGTCGCCACCTTGCCCGACCGCTGGGAGGCGCAGGAGATCCGACTGTGGTGGACCGCATGGTGGCAGTCGATCCGCACCAACCCCGACGTCCTCTTCAGCCGGGACCTGCCCGAGGTCACCGGCCTCACCTACGACACGATCCGCACCTACAACGCCAAGGGGCGACTCCCCTCCCCCGACGGCAGGCTGCGGGGGCTGCCCTGGTGGCACCGTCGCACCATCACCGACTGGGTGACCACCCGCCCGCTGGGGCCAGGAGGCCGCCGACCCATCAGCGAGCGCTCCTCCTAGCCGGAACTGGCCTCCATCGGTCGAATCCTTCCGGCAGCCATCCACTGGGTCTCCACATGGCCAGGGGCGGATGCCAGGCCCACGCATCCTTCCCATCCAGCAGCGGTCCGACGCCACCCCACCAACAGTCCGAGCTCGTGGCCATCCACCACCACATGCGCCACCTTGGTCACAATCCGAGGAGCCGCCACGGCCTCCACGCCCCGCCGATCGGACAGCCCGCCGAAGGCAGACAACTTGGTGGTCATGGCCCGACCGTAACGACCGACCCTGACACACCTGATGGACCGCTCGGCAGGCAGGAAGCCCACCGGCCCACAGGTGGACAGCACCGGTCCGTCGACGCAACAGATCGGGGCGTTGGCAAATGGCTTCCGTCGGCCTCACTGAGGGACGCACGTGACCCACACCACCTGCAGGGCTTGATATCGAAGGGCACCGCTGGTCGAAGCGTGAATCAGTGGGGTTCTGTGTGTTCACCTGCGTGCACCAATAGGCACGTGTCGAGTGGTGGGTCACCCTGGTCCTAATGCGCGATCCTCGGTCTCTCACAGTCGCAGACAGTGCGGCGGAGGATAGCGGGGACCCGACCATGGGGAAGCGCCCACCCCGGGCCGGGGTGGGCGCGTTTCGTCCTCAATGCGGGCCGCTCTTCGGTGCTCGTCCCAGGGGGAGGTCTCAGTACATCTGGGGGGAGAGACCGATCCACCGATCGGGGGGGATTGGACGATGCGGATGAAGGGCGGCCCGCAAGCAAATCGTTACACATGGCTCGGGCCGCTGTGAACCGAATCGCCCATTGAAGACAACCCTCGACCAGAGCATCATGTTCGACGGGCACCGCATCTGTGATCTGCGGGGGCACAGCAGGGTCGGATGATGGACGCTCCGGCCCCTTCTACAGTCGGCGGCGGCGGCGATGTACATGGTGACGCGACGGTCCCTGCTGCGCAGTTCCTCGATGACTTGGCACGAGGCCAACCGGCCCACGGGTGGACAGCACCGGTCCGTCGACGCACACAGATCGGCGCGTTGCTCGGCTGTAGCTGGACGTTCACACGGCGCGCGGAGTTCTGGTCGGCGCCAACGAGTCATCCGAACACGTCGTGACGAGCACCACTAGCCGCCGTGGTGTTGGTCATGGTCAATCGCGCTGCCTGATGTCGGCGGCGTCTGGGGGCCGGGCCCGCCGCCGACACCACTGATGGCCGGTCCGACGACCAGAGCAGAGACGAGGAACATCGCAGTGAAGACGGCAACGCCGATCGCGGGGGCCTTGACAGTGCCAAACCGCCGACGAATCCGGATGAGCAGGGGAATGCTGAGGATCAGCCCGAGCACGTACAGCAACGCGTTACCAAACACCCCGGTGAGGAGAGCCGCGCCCGCCAAGATGCCGACGTGATGAATGACGTGCGGTAGCAGTCCCAGCAGTGCGCCGACCGCGGCCCGCAACCCCGCCCAAGCGCTCCCCCACCGCCCCCACCGCGTGGGTGCATCGAAGGGTGCCACAGCCGGGGTCGATGCCCGGGCCCCGGGGATGGGAACGGTATCCATGTCATTTCCTTGTGTTGTCGAACTAGGTGGGGCTGAACGCGTGGATGTCTCGTTCATCGCTGCGCCGTCTGGGTGTCGATCCTGACAAGGCCGAGGCCTGCTGGGATGGGGGGCCTTCGCCGCCCGTGAAGGATCAGAACGGCCCCGATGATCATGCTGGCGACCCCCGTGAGCTGGGCTTGGGTGAGACCCACAAGGATTGGGGTGTTGAGCCGGACGAACTCGACCAGCAGTCGGGCCAGTCCGCTGAGCACCAGATACGAACCGAAGACTGACACCGGTGCCCATCGTGTGCGCAGAGTCCACAGGATGCCGGCGATCGTGAAGGCTCCAGCCGCCTCGTACAGCTGGGCAGGGTGAACGGGGACATTGACTGGGACGACCCCACGCGGGAACGTCATCCCCCACGGCAGGTCGGTGGGTCGCCCGTAGGTGCCGTCCCCCGCCAAGAAGCAGCCGATCCGGCCGATGCCGTAGGCCACCGACAGGGGCGCCGCCATCATTCCAGCGACGGTGGCCAGGCCAAGCTGGTGGCGGCGGGTGATGACGATGACCGCAGCTGCTCCACCGATCAAACCGCCATACCACGTGAATCCTGACCCCCCCAGCATGTGCCAGGCGAGGTGGCGTCCGTTCTCAAGGAGGAAGTAGACCTTCGCCCCCACGAACCCCCACACCGTCGCCCACAGGACCAAGGAGTGCGCCGTGTCCTTGTCAAGCCCGACCCGTTCGAACGCCCGGCCCAGCAGGTACGCCGCCACAAGGGCGGCGGCGGCTTTGCTCACCCCGTACGCCTGAATCTGGACACCGAAGATTGAGAACAGGACCGGCCACACGATTGGACTCCCTCACGTTGTCGTCGCTGACCCATCGGTGGCGACCATCACTACCCTCGCCGGTCGACATCAAGGCAAGGCTTCGTGGACGAGCAAGGTTCGATCAAGACGTGGCCGGGCGCACCTCTCGGGGTGCCCACATCGGGACGAGCGGGCGGGACCCGGGTCGCCCCGCACTGTTGGCCTGGCGTTCACAACGGTGATACCTCACCAGGGCGGGTGACGAAGAGCTGCCCGTCGGGCATGCCTGCCGACCAGGTGAAGCCAGGGCCGCAGCCATGGCCGAGGGTCGGCGCCGCAGGCAGGCGGGCCGTGTTTCGTCTCCGACTGACTGTGGTGTCAGCTGAGGCGACCGGTAACCTCCTTGAGCAGATCGCCGGGGGCGATCCACATGGACGGGTAGTCCCCCTGCCATCGCTGGTTCCCGTCCGCGTCGATCAGCACGAAGCCGTGGCCCGGCAGGCCTTCATGCATGCCCTTGCCGAGAGTGTCGTAGGCCTTGGAGACGGTTCCGTCGTCCAGCAGATAGGGGGTCTTGACTCCGAAAGTGGCCAAGTCAGGCTCGATCTGCTCGGCGGTGTTCATGACGATGGGCAGCACCGTGATCCCAGATCGTGTGAAGCCGGGGTCCTTCTCGATGGCCGCCATCTGTTGGGTGCAGGAGCCACACCCTGCCCCTTCGTTGAAGTACAGGATGACCGGCTTGCCGCGGTAGTCCGACAATGACACCGTGGTGCCCGCCGTTGTCGTGAGGCTGAACGCCGGCGCCTGACGGGAGACGTTGGAGTCGGTCGAGCGCGCGCTCCACAGTCCGAAGGCCACCAGTGCGGCCACCGCCACCACCAAAGCGCCCCCGAGGAAACCGATGACGCGGCGGCGGATGACGTCTCGAGCCTTTTCACGGATCAGTTGCTGCTGGAGTTGTTGGCGGGCCGTGGCCCCTGTGACGGTGGGGTGGTGACGTGTGGCCATGTCAAGTCCTGGGTGCAGTGGTGGGGTGGGCGGATGTCCCGTCCGTGGACGGGTTGGGTGGCTGGTCATGACAGGCCGGTGTCTCGACCTGCGACTGGCTGACAGCGTCAGGGTCGAAGGGATCTGGTCCTTGGGCGGGTCGTCGCCGGTCCCGCAGCGTGAACCAGACGAAGACCGCAGCCAAGCCGAGCAACCCCAGCCCCAGGGCCGCATCCGGTACCGGGGCCAACCAGCCCAGGACGGACTGGGCGAATCTGGTCACCCCCTGGCCAGCTGCTCGCTGGAACCACGTGGAGTTGCCCGTCATCGTCGTGGAGCCGGCCAGAGAGATCACCCCGATGCCCATCGCGACAAACACGACCGCCACGGCGAGGTTGACCGTCGTGGTGTGCAGCCGGTGACCCGCCACGTGGAAGGTGAGGGATCGAGCCCTGCCCCAGCGGCGTCGGTCCAGGTGGGCGACGTCCCAGACCAGGGCCATGACCAGCAGCGGAATGACCATGCCGAAGACGAACGCCAAACCCAACAGCAGGCCCCCGAACGCTGTCCCGGACAGGGCTGAAAGGGCCATGACCCCCGCCAGGACAGGGGCGCAGCAGCTGGACGCGATGCCGGAGAAGACTCCGAGGCTGAAGAAGGTTCCAGAATCGCCGCGGCTGGTGTCGGGTGGCCGCAGGAACGACGGCATGGACCACATCTTCCCTGCCAGGGCCAACATGCCGAGCCCGATCATCAGCAGGCCCCCGGCCCAGTACAGGGGGCCGTGGTACTTGGCAATCGCCCCCGCCAGGACGCTCACCCCCAACGTGATCGGAACCAGGACCAGGGCCAGTCCTACCGCGAAGACCAGCGTGAGAGGCAGCAGGCGCCATCGGTTGTTCTTCACTGCCGCCGCAAGGTAGGAGGGGGCGAGGAACACGATGCAGCAGGGTGCGAAGAGGGCGACGGTACCGGCGAAGAATGCCGCCAGCACACTGCCCGTGTTGAGGAGTTCGGCACCCATCAGTTCGTGGTCCCGCGGGCGAGCATCCGGTCGAGTTTACGGCGCGGGAGCCGGCCGACACTGAACTGCTTCCCCTCGATGAGGACCAAGGGGAACATGGCCGGCCGATGAGTTGCTTGGAGCGCCTCACCCTCCTTCGATGCGAGGGGAACCACCTCGAGCTGCAACTCCCCCAACGCAACCCGAGTGGCGAGCTCCTCGCTGGCATCCTCGCAGTAGTGGCATCCCGTGGTGACGAGCAAGGTGACCTGGGGCGGGGATCCCGTGGCTTGCCCCCCGGGGGTCAGGGTGGGCTGTGAGGGTTTCATGCTGTCCAGCGTCATACGGTCAGATGTCCGGGTCGATCAAGGCATCATCAAGATTCGGTGTCCATCACAGGGCCCGCGTGCGGTGCGGGACGTTGCCCGGCAACACGGCAACCCCGCAGGAGTTCACTTCGGCTAACGGGATCCGACGCCATGCTGCCGAGGCCAACCTCGACTGCTCCCGCAGGGGGCGGACCACCGTTCAGTGTCGGTGGCCCCGACCACGACCGCCCGTGCCGTCGCTGGTGCCCCGGTTCATCATCACCATCATCGCGCCCATCATCGCCACACAGCCGATGGCGTACAGGACCGCGCCCCCGCCGGCCTTGCCGGTCAGCAGCAGGTAGCCGACGACCAGGAGCATGGGTGCACACATCAGCACATGCATCCAGTGGCTGTGTCCGTGGTGGCCGTGGGGAGAGGGCTCTGCCCCCGGTTGCGGTCTCTCGCCGGGCCCAGCAGGGGCAGAGGTCTGCGCGGCGACCCTGCCGGCTGTAGCCGGGTCGACGTCGGTCTGTGGGCCGGGGCTGTAGGGGGAGTCGGGATCCATGGTCACTCCTGGGTGCGCGCGATGGGCTGGTTGTGATTCGAGGGTCGCGCACGAACGTGGTGGCTTGGGATCGGTGCGGTCAAGATCCCATCAAGCCTGCCCCATCGGGCCGAGGGGGGAGGGCCCGGTGGGACAGACGCTTGGGGGTGCGGGGATGACGGCGGAATCAGCGAAGTACTCGAGTCAGCTGACGTACTTCAGGGCGATCATCATCCCAGCTTCGGCGTGGTAGATGTTGTGGCAGTGGACCGCCCAGTCGCCGGCATTGTCGGCGTCCAGATCGATGGGCAGCTGTTCCATGGGGGCCAGCAGCACCGTGTCTTTGCGCAGTCCGGACGGCAGGGCAAAGGTGTGGCCGTGAAGATGCAGCGGGTGGGTCATCATCGTCATGTTCACCACGTTGATGCGCATGCGCTGCCCGGCCCTGACCGTCAAGGGATCGTTCTTCCCGAAGACGGCACCATTGATGCCCCATCGGTAGGGCTGCATGGAACCTTCCAAGCTCAGGGCCTCAACCGTGTCGGGTGACTTGGACGGCAGCTTCGCCGACTCGGCGGGCTGCAACTGCGACGCCCTCAGCACCTCTCCACGCAGCTCGACCGGGCTGACGTCGGCTCCGGGCGCGGTGCCGGCACCGGTTCGGATGAGGCCCAGGGCCTGCCCACCCGAGGTCTTCCCGAACGGTTTGGCCACCAAGGGGAAGACTCCATCCCGGAGGGTGACGACCGCGTCGTAGCGCTCCCCCATCCCGATGTAGAACGCGGCGGCCTCGTGGGGTACCACCGGATGCCCGTCGGTGTGTGTGATCGTCATCCGATGCCCCCCCAGTGCGACGGTGAAGATGGTGTCGGAGGCGGCGTTGATGATCCGCAACCGCACCCGCTGTCCGACTTTGGCTTTGAACGTTTCAGGCGTAGCGGGCACCTTGCCGTTCAGCACGAAGTACGGATAGGTCACGTCCCCGGCATCACCCCACGGCTGCGCGCCGCGGGCAGAGCCGTGATCCATCCCGCCCATCGAGGCAGCTGGGGCGGATCCGCCAGCCTCGATCAGCTTCGCCAGCACCTCATCAGGGGTGCGGCCAGTGCCGTCGACCCAGTCGTCGAGCACCACGATCCATTCGGTGTCGTAGCCGCCGGGCTCGCCCGGATCGTCGATGATCAGCGGCGCATACAGCCCCCGGTCGAGCTGAACACCCACATGGGGGTGGAAGAAGTACGTGCCTGGGTCTGGGGCGGTGAACTCGTAGGTGAAGTTTCCCCCGGCCTGGATGGGATCCTGCGTCATGCCGGGAACACCATCAGCTGCGTTGCGCAGCCGGATGCCATGCCAGTGGATCGACGTGGGGGCGGTCAGCTGGTTGTTCACGCTGATGCGCAGAAAGTCCCCCGCGTTGGCGCGGATCAGCGGGCCCGGAACCGTGTCACCGTAGGCCCAGGTCGCAACCTTGGGGCCGCCCAAGTCGATGGTGGTGCGCTGGGCCGACAGTGTCTTCTCCAGCACTGTTTGCCCCGAGGAGGGGGTCGCGGACGCCACCGGTCCGATGGTGGAGGGCCCCGCGGTGACAGGATCCCGGTTGGAGCAGGCGCTCAGCGCTCCGGCGCCCAGACCTAGGCCTCCGATAAGGAGGGCCCGACGTGGTAGTCGTTGCATGGTAATGCCTTTCGTGTAGGTAAAGGAGCACGCGGCGACCGTCGACCAAGGGCGGTCAGACGTGGCTCGCTACTGTCTGGGCTCCTGCGCGGCTGTCTGGCCGCCAGCCCGTTCCCCCGACTCATTCGCTTCCCTGAACCGATCGGGCGCGGAGCTGGAGGCCCGATCGAAGTAGAGGGCCCGCACCGCGATGAAGACGGCAACCCAGAAGGCCACCGTGCCGACGATCATGATGATCCACATGACCCAAAGGGAATAGCCGCCTGCCATGTCAACGGTGCCCCCTCCCGGGCCGAAACGTTCATCACCGACTCTTACGGCCACAGATGGAGAGCGGGTCTCGATTGTGTTCAGGTTCGATCAAGATCGCTGCGGTGCGAACTGCTCTGATGAGACAGCAGGGACCACCGGTCTCACACTGAGGACGTGAGTGCAGACGAATCAGAACCCGCGGCGACCCAGGTGTTGGTGGTCGACGACGAGAAGCCACTGGCGGCCATGATCGCGGCCTACCTATCCAGGGAGGGCTATCAACCCCTGCTCGCCCACACCGGCCCCGACGCTGTTGCAGTCGTCAAGGACCATTCGCCGGAAGTGATGATCCTCGACCTCGGTCTCCCCGGATTGGATGGGGTCGAGGTCTGCCGCACGGTCCGCACCTTCAGTGATTGCTACATCATCATGGTGACGGCTCGGCAGGACGAGGTCGACAAGCTCATCGGGCTGTCGGTCGGAGCCGATGACTACATGACCAAACCACTCAGCATGCGTGAACTCGTGGCCCGGGTCCGGGCAGTGCTGCGCCGCCCCCGCAATCGGGGCCGAATCTCCCCCTTGATGGAGGAGCCCGTTCGCGTGTTCGGCGACCTGAGGGTTGACCCTGCCGGCCGAGAGGTCCACGTCGCCGGCGTACTGGTCGACCTGACTCCGACGGAGTTCGACATCCTCGCGACTTTGACGTCTCGTCCCAAGCTTGCCTTCTCCCGCCGCCAAATCCTCCACGACGTGTGGGGTGAAGACTGGGTGGGTGACGACCACGTCGTCGATGTCCACGTCGCCCACCTCCGACACAAACTCGGCGATGACTCGACCACTCCCCGCTACATACGCACTGTCCGCGGTATCGGGTACCGGATCGGTCAAGGATGAACCCCATGCGCTGGTCCCGTGAGACCCTGGCCGGCCGACTGATGCTCGGTCAGACGATTGTTCTTCTCGCCAGCATCCTCACTGCAGGTCTGGTCGCTTCGACCGTCGGACCCCAGATCTTCCATGACCATCTCGTCGAGTCCGGCCATGCGAAGAACTCCGCCGAATTGGTCCACGTCGAACGGGCGTACCGGGAAGCCAGCGCGTTGGCCCTGGGAGTCGCCCTGCTGATCTCCTTGGCCTGCGCCATCCTCGTGTCGTGGCTGGTCAGCCGTCGGCTGCGGCGGGCCCTGCATGACCTGACCCAAGCTGCGCGCCAGCTTTCAAGCGGCCATTACACCCGACGCGTCCCCACCGTCGGTGGCGGGTCGGAGCTCGACACCTTCGCCGCTGCCTTCAACTCCATGGCCGGACGGCTAGAGGATGTCGAGGCCACCCGTAGGCGCCTGTTGTCTGACCTCGCCCATGAACTCCGCACCCCGATCGCGACGCTGAGTGCCTACCACGAAGGCCTGGTCGACGGCGTCATCGAGCTCGACGTTGACACGCGAGCCGTTCTCACGGCCCAGACCGACCGTTTGGCGCGACTCGCCGAAGACATCGACGACGTGTCCCGGGCAGAGGAGGGACGGCTCCGACTCGAGCTTCGTCCCCATCGGGTCGCCGACCTGGTCGCCATGGCTGCGGACAGCGCCCGGGCCTCCTACACCGACAAGGGTGTCAGCTTGGTCGCTGACCTCGACCTGAATGCTCCGACCACCGTCGGAGTCGACGCGGACCGGGTCGGACAGGCACTCGGCAACCTGCTCACGAACGCGCTAAGGCACACCCCTGAGGGCGGGCAGGTCAGCATCAGCGCGCGACCCGAGCGCGACGAGGTCGTCATCACCATCACCGATACCGGCGAGGGCATCTCCCCGGCTCAACTGCCCCACATCTTCGAACGCTTCTATCGCGGCGACAGCGCACGTGACCGCAACCGCTCTGGTTCGGGAATCGGCCTCACCATCAGCAAGGCCATCATCGAGGCCCACGGCGGCACCATCACCGCCCACAGCAGCGGTCACGGGCACGGAGCCACCTTCGCAGTTCTGCTGCCCCGGCGACGCCTCTGACAGTAGCGATGAGGCTCGACCCGGTCTCTGGGCCGATACCGAAGCTTGACTGAATCTGAACCTCCGAGCGCTGGACTCCTCCCAACCAGGAACTAGGCTGATATATACCCCCTGGGGGTAATATCTTCTTCTGAAGGGAGACCACGATGGATCAGTCCGCCGTCGTCACCATCGTCCTTGCATCCGGTTTGACCGTCGGCGCGCTGTGGTTCTTCTTCGCCCCACGCAGGTCGCGGACCGCCCACGTGACAGACGGGGTGCAGGTCATCGAAGTCACCGTCAAAGGCGGCTACTCGCCCGACGTCGTCCGCGTGCGCCCCGGAATGCCGGTACGTCTGCTGTTCAACCGTCAGGAGGCAGGCGAGTGCACCTCGCACGTGGTGATCCCTGACGTCGGGGTCAACATGGCGCTACCGGCCTATGCCACCACCGCGCTCGAGTTCACCCCCGCGCACGCTGGCAGGATCGACTTCGCCTGTGGGATGAACATGATCCATGGCCGGATCGATGTCGTCGACGACGATCCCGAGGGCACGGCAGCCCTGTCGGCCGAGGCCGCGCTGCTGGCCGAGACGTCCGGTCCGGCCGCAGGCCGGGACCAGGCGAGGTCTGCCGCTGGCACGGGCGCCGACCACAGCGCTGCGGCCCTCACGGTGTCGCCGGAGGCCGCCGCCCAGGCCGAACAGGCCGAGATGGCCGAACGCCGCTCCGAGATCCGCGACCTCACTCGCAGGGTGGTCTTCGGTGCCGTGCTCACCGCGCCCGTCCTGTTCGCGGTGATGGCCACGGAGTTGTTCAAGGTGACGTGGGTGCCGCCGATCCTGATGAACCATTGGCTGCAACTGGCCCTGATCGCGCCGGTGATGGTCTACACCGGCTGGCCGATCCACAAGACCGGCTGGCTCTCGCTGTCCCACCGGTCGGCGGAGATGAACGCGCTGATCACCATCGGCACGTTCGCCGCGTTCCTCTACAGCCTGGTCGTCACGTTCGCGCCGGGGGTGGTGCCCGCCGACCTGCAGCGGGTGTACTACGAGGCTGTCGGGGTGATCCTGACCCTGATCCTTCTCGGCCGCCTGTTCGAGGCCCGCGCCAAGGCTGGCACCGGGGAAGCGATCCGCGCCCTGATCGGCCTGCAACCACACACTGCAAGGGTCATGCGCGAGGGCGCTGAGCAGGGGATCGCGATCGAGCAGGTCCTCGTCGGCGACGTCGTGGTCGTCCGCCCCGGTGAGAAGCTGCCGGTCGACGGTGAGGTCGTCGACGGCACCTCCGCGGTCGATGAGTCGATGGTGACCGGCGAGCCCATCGCGGTGACCAAGCGCGCCGGCGACGCCGTGATCGGTGCGACGATCAACCAGACCGGTAGCTTCACTTACCGGGCCACCAAGGTTGGCGCCGACACCCTGCTTGCGCAGATCATCACCATGGTCCGTCAGGCCCAAGGCTCCAAGGCCCCGATCCAACGGCTCGCCGACAAGGTCTCGAGCTACTTCGTGCCGGTCGTCGTGCTGATCGCGATCTGGACGTTCGCCGTCTGGATGGTGGTCGGCCCCCCGCCCACGTTCGTGTTTGCTCTGGTCGCGGCCGTGTCGGTACTGATCATCGCCTGCCCGTGCGCCCTCGGCCTGGCCACCCCGCTGTCCATCACCACCGGCACCGGCAAGGCGGCCCAGTACGGCATCCTGATCCGGTCGGCCGAGGCGTTGGAGACCGCGCACCGGCTCGACACCATCGTCCTGGACAAGACCGGCACGATCACCAAGGGCGCCCCGGCGCTCACCGACGTGGTCCCCGTCGGCCCGTACGCCGAGGATGAACTGCTGGCCGCGGTCGCCGCGGTCGAGCAATCCTCTGAACACCCCCTCGCGGCGGCCATCGTGGCCGGCACCCGCGACCGGGGCATCAGCCCCGGTGTGGCCGCCAGTTTCGACTCGCTCACCGGCCAAGGCGTGCGCGGGCTGGTCGAGGGCCTCGAGGTCCTGGTCGGCAACGCCCGGCTGCTGTCCGGTGCCGGGATCGACCCCGCGTCGCTGGCCGATGATGCAGCACGGCTGGCCGTGGCGGGCAAGTCCCCGATGCTGGTCGCGATCAACGGTCGTCCCGCCGGTGTGCTCGGCGTGGCCGACACGGTCAAGGACGGCGCGGCCGACGCGATCGCCGCCCTTCGCGGGCGTGGGATCGAGGTCGTGATGATGACCGGTGACAACCGGGCCACCGCCGCGGCGATCGCCCGCCAAGTCGGCATCACCCGCGTCGTCGCCGAGGTCCTGCCCCAGCACAAGGCCGGTGAGGTGGCCCGCCTGCAGCAGGAGGGCCGTGTCGTGGGAATGGTCGGCGATGGCATCAACGACGCCCCGGCGCTGGCCAAGGCCGATGTCGGGTCCGCCATTGGCACCGGTACCGACGTCGCGATCGAGTCCTCTGACATCACCCTGATCTCGGGTGCCCTGTCCGGGCTGGTCACCGCGATCGACCTGTCCCACGCCACGATGCGCAACATCCGTCAGAACCTGGCGTTCGCCTTCCTCTACAACGCCATCGGCATCCCCATCGCCGCCGGTGTGCTGTATCCGGTCGCCGGCGTCCTGCTCAGCCCGATGATCGCGGCGGCGGCGATGGCCCTGTCGTCTTTGTCGGTGGTCAGCAACGCCAACCGGCTGCGCGGCTACACCGCTCCCACGGTCGCGCCGGCAACGGTCCCGAACCTCGAACCGATCGTCGAGATCGGCGACGCCACCGAACTCCCCGATTCCGCCCACCATGGAAAGGAACCAGCAATGTCCCCCCTCTTCGGGAAGAAGACGAAGCAACCCAAGGCCGTCGACCCCGTCTGCGGCATGAGCATCGACCCGGCCCAGGCCGCAGCCACACGTGAACACGACGGAACCACGTTCTACTTCTGCTCCCCGCACTGCGCACAGACGTTCGACGCCGACCCGCACACCTACGGCCATCCCCAAGGGGCTGGCCACAGCCACTAACCCGAACCAACAACCTCCAGCAGGGACAGAGGTGATGAGCGTGACCAGGTCGACGCCCGACAAGGCCGCGCTCATCACCCGGCTCCACCGGATCGAGGGACAACTGCGAGGAATCGCCCGGATGATCGAGCAGGACTCCCCCTGCATCGACGTCCTCACCCAGATCTCGGCAGCCACCCAGGCCCTGCGGTCGGTCACCCTCATCGTCCTGGACGACCACCTCCACCACCGCGTGGACGTCATCTCACGATCCGAAGCAACCGACCGATCGGCCCTGACCCAGAAGGCGTGCACCGCAATCATCGAGGTCCTCACCCGACCCGAACACGTCCTCACCAAGGACGCCGAACCAGACATTCCCAGCCCGGACCACCCCGGCACGTGTCCATCCCTCGTCCTCGCCTGAATGTTGCCTCAACGGCGATGGTCTGGGCCCACGCTGTCGGCGTCCATCCTGATCGCTACAGTCGGCGTCGCCCGCGGGTGGGCCCTGCCGCGGCGGCCCTGCCGCGGAGCTCCTCGACGATCTGGTCGTGGGTCATCTCTGCCATGAGTCGCTCGAGGGCCAACCGGACGATGGCAGACCTCGACGCGTCGACCCGAGTCCGTCGACCAGCGAGGCTGGCTTCGGTGAGCCATTCGTCGGCGTCGGCGGCGATGTACATGGTGACGCGGCGGTCCTCGAGGATCGGCTGGGGTGCGGCACTCCCCCGCTCGACGGGCTGTGTCACCGTCGCCTGCTGCTGCTCGACCTCGACCGTGGCAGCTGGTGCCTGCGTCGCAGCAGGTGGGGCGGGGTTCCTGGGTCCCGGCATCCTGCGGCTCGGTGATGGCTGCTTGGTCAGGTTGGTGGTGGCCTTGCGGGTCGATTTGGCCCGCTTGGCGAGCATCTCGCTGATTCCGTCGCTCATGCTCCGTACTCCTTCACCAACTCGGCGAGCCGCCTGTACCCGTCGACCGCATCTTCCAAGGCCCTCGGTGTGGGGTCCTCGGCGCTCATCGCCATGCGACGTTTGCGGGTGGCGATCTTGCTCACGTGCGGGATCGGCACCCCCACCCTGACCGGGGTTCCGTGGACCATCGCCCCGAGACGTTTGATCTCCGGCGCCGGCGGGATCCTCGGCACCATGTTCGGGACCACCACCATCGGATAGTCGGCTGCCTCAGCCACGATCTGCTCCACCGCATCCAGGTCGCGGGTCCGCAGCCCGGTCGGAACCAGAACGACGTTGGCGGCCGCCATCGCCCCATGCGTCGACGCGGAGGCCCCCGGATGAGTGTCGATGACCACCCACTCACGACCCCACTCCCCCGCCCACGTGGTGAGGAGGTCCGCCCACGCCTCGGGGTCCAGCCCGACGTCAACCAACTCGGGGCTCCCCGGCACCAGATCCGGCTTCCTGAACCCGGTCAGCGGCCGCGGCGCCCGGTCATGTTCGATCGCAGCCATCAAGACGTCCCGAGCACGTTCCTCGGCGCGGTACCCCCACGCTCGGCTGACGCTGCCACCATCCCACTCCAGGTCGACGAGGACAGCTCCGAGACACTGAGCCACCTCGTAGGCGATGGTCGACTTCCCCACGCCACCCTTGCGAGACACCACCGCACAGATCTTTGCCATGTAAGAACGTTAAGTGGATTCAGCGCTAGAACGTTCCAGCAACACGCCGTTGGTACGAACTAACGTTAGAACGCTTCTCATGGGCTGCAGGGTTCGGGGGTCTGCGCGTTGCCGACACACCCGAGTGCGTGACTCAGCACAGCGTTGTAACGTTCGTTTCATACAACGTTACCCCGTTCTAACGCTATAACGTACTCGCGTTACAACGTTCTTTCCACGCTGCGAGCCGTCATCGGGCTTCGCCGGTGCTGGCTGTGGTGAGGTGGGACGTGGGACACTCGTGGTGCGCATGCAAGGCGCCAGTTGAGTGAGATTGATCCCTCCTTACTGTGTCGGCGGCCCCCTGATGAGCCAACATCATTCAAAGGGGGTCGCCGGCTTTGTCTTCCGGTCACGGTTGACCTGGTCGAGGTGACGGAAATGGGCGGTGAGCCCTGCGCGACGAGCGTGCCGTTTGGCCTGCAGTGAAGGGTCGGCCCGTTCTGCCTCCAGCTGGCTGTCACGGATGGCGGCAGCGGTGAGCCGCTGCTGGCGTTCGCGCAGGATCTCGGCGCGCTGTCGCATCGCTGCTTGTCGGGGGAGTTCTGGGACGTGGGGGAGAGCGGCCCGGAGTTGGTGGACCAAGAGCCCCAGAGGATGCCGTTGGGCATCCGCGGGGACGCTGGGGACGCCTCGGTGCCGGTTGTGGTGGTCGAGAACCTCGATCAGGTCGGTCGCAGTGGTGACCTCGGGGTCGATGTTGGCCGCAGCGAGCGCTGAACACACGTTGCCGATGTGGGTGCGCCCGAGCCAGGGGAGTCGCTGGACCAGAGCTGCCGCGAGTCGTTGCACGGCCAGCGATGGTCGTTGGGTGGTTTGGTGTCTTGTCGTTGCTGCTCCGGCGCGCGTTTGCGCGCGCCTTGGTGAGTCACTACGTGACGTGAGGTTCCCACTCTGGTTACCCCTACGGGGTAGGTGGACATTGGTTTCACGATGGGGATTCACCAACGCTCGTTCGGAGGCGATGCGCAGCTGGCGGTGACCGTGGTGTTCGCGGGCTTGTGCGCGTTCCTCGGTGGTGAGGTAACGGCCGCGCTCCACCACGGCACAGAACCCCATCACGATCAGCAGGGTGCGGGCCCGTTGGACCTGGCGTTCGCTGCAGCCGATCGCCTGGGCGACGGTGCGGTGGCTGGTGGCGACCCCACGTCCGGTGCGGGCGTCAGCGCTGCCGGCGTCGTGGGCGGCCACCAGGAGCACGGTGGAGGAGTGGACCTTGGCGGCCGCGCGCTGGGTCTCCCCGGTGGCGGTCTCCAGGTGGGCCTTGACGTTGTGCAGCCACTGTTTGGCGTTGTTCCAGCACGGCAGTCGGGACAGCTGTCCCGCGCCGGCCGGGGTGCGCCAAGCCTGCCCGCCACGCGTGGCTGCGGTCGGGACGGCCTTGAGCGGGACACCATCGGGGGCACGGAAATAGCGCCGCCGTCCTCGCGGCACACGCAACGAGGTACTAGACGGATTTGGGCACAGCGCTGCTACAGTAGGCGGCAACGGCGGCGTCCTTTCGGGGAGCTGTCGCAAGAAGCCCTCGGGCTTCGGGTTTGTGGAAACCAAAATTCGGTGAGCTACTCACTCACCTGGGGACTTGGCTGCACACCAAGGCGCCCCATCTGACTTACGAGGCCTCCTGCGCCAACAGGGGGCCTCGAGTCATGTCTGGGGTCAGCCAGTCATGGGAAGCTCCTGAGCTTTGGGGCGGATCGCCGGAACGGGATTCGAGACGTCGCGGGACAGTGCGGCAGCGATGTACTCGCTGATGGAGACGCCAGCGGCTAGGGCTCGCTCGCGGACAAGGATCGCGGTATCGCGAGGTGGCCGGGTGACCATGAGGTCCCGATCGCCTTTGTGTGGTTGAGCCATGCTGGCCAGCCTAGGGGCGCGTATCTGATTCGAGTCGGGCGGCGCGCCGAACCTCTTGCCACATTGGTCGATCATGCCGGCTCGAGACAGTAGATCGTTTGGCGGTCGACCACGAGCAGGCGGTGACCCGAGACGGCCACCGGCGTGGCCGGCTGGCTGAGGGTGGCCCGGTGCTGCAGGACGTGGGCTGTGGCCAGGTCGACGGTGACCGCTTCGTCGTTGCGGCGGCCGAAGCCCAGACCGTCCACCACGGTGCCCAGGGTGAGACCGTGGGGCAGTGGTGCGACGGTGTGCCGTTCCAGATCGAGCACGAGTTGGCCGACGACGATGGTTTCGGGTCGACGGGGGTCGAGGTCGGGTTGGCCGGTGGGGGAGAGGTCACTGGTAACCGCCATGACGGGGTCCCCAGTGCTGGTGTGGAAGCTGATCACCGTGCCGCCGGTGCCCTCGGTGGGGCGCCAGGCGATGGCGACGGTCTGTGTCCCGACCCCCAGGACGCGGTCGAGGGCGGATGCGCCGCGGGGTCGTGGCAGTTGTAGAGGGGCCGGCGTCTGGATGGCGTCGTTGTTGAGGCGCCAGAGGTGTCCGAGGCGGTCGGTGGCGATCAGGGTGGTGCCCTCCACGGCGCCGATTTGGGCGTCGGCGGGAACGGTTCTGCGTTGCGGTCGGGTGCTGGCCACCCAGGCATCGTTCTCGTGGACCCACCACAGGCCAGCTGTGGTGGCGGTGACCTGGCTGCCGTGGGGCAGGGGATGACTGGTGGCTCCGCCGGTGCGGGAGGGGACCCAGACCACGGTGGAGGTGGTGGCGGCCGCAACGACGGGATGCCCGCCGACTTGGGTGAGCCAAGGGCCGCGCGCGGACGGCCCGACCTGCCACCTCCCGCGGGGTTGGCCCGTGTCCGGGTCCACGGCGAGCAGGGCGCCGTCGCTGATCATCCACACGGCGTTGTCGAACACCACGGCCAGATCGGTGTCGGTGTTGTCGACATGCCAGACGGCGTGGGTGCTCCAGCCAGCGGGGGCAGGCACCGGCAGTTCGGCGATCTGGGGGGTGTATGGGCCGGCCGCCACCGGTGCCGGCCTGGACAGGTGACGACCGACCAGGAGTCCCCCGACGATCAGTGCGGGTACCAGGATGGCGGCAGCGAGGATGAGACCCAACTTGTGAAGGGGATGGGTGGGCCGGCTGGTGTCGTGGGCGGTCCGTTCGGATTCGTTGAGGTCGTGGCGTTCACCGTTGGAGCCCAGGATCATGGGCCACACGTGTCCGTCGGGGTCGACGGCGCTGACCCGGCAGGTGTCCCAGCCTCGTTCGGCGATCAGGGTGCTGGCGTGCTGCACGCTGGCCTCGATCACCGCATAGGGGTCGGTGGTGTCGACATCCTCGCTGAGGGGGATGGGGCGCCCACCCAAGTGGCCCTTGTAGACGGTGGGGTGCCCGGAGCCGGTGATCTCGAGGGTCAGTCGTGGCCACCGCGGCACCAGGTGGGGGTCGAAGTCTGGGGGGAAGTCCTTCATGGGATCACCCTCATCGCTGACACCTTCCATGGCTGGTCGGCTGATCCGCGCCCGCACGTGACGATCAGCGTCACCGGGGGCAGCGGTGAACCGGTCCACCCGCCGGCGCCGTGGGGGGTGGCGGTGACGGTGATGGCCCGCTGCGCCAAGGTGGGGGAGTCGGAGGGGCCTTCGCCCAGGCCGCCCTCGTGGAGCTGTGTGGTCGTGTATCCCCGATGGCTGGCCATCTCTGTCCACCAGGCACCCGGCTGGGCGCGGGTGCCGGCGGTGCGGAGCGCTTCGGCCATGTCAGGGGTGGCCAGGCTGGTCGCGCGACGTCCGGCGTCGCTGGGGGTGGCGTCGAGGGCGGTGTCGTAGCTCCAGGCCGTGGCCACGAAGCTGCGCGCCACCTGGGTGGCGTCACGGGTGTCGGGCGGGGTGGTGTGGATCATGCCGCGCGCGGTGCCGATGGTCCCGGTGGGGTGGGCGGATCGTGGATCTGTCGTGCTGGTGGGTGCCGGCCAGCTCGTCTCGTCGGCGCTGGGGTTGTCCCACGCGCTCGAGGTGGCCGCGGGCACAGTGCTGGTGCTCCACGTGGGATCCGAGGCGGGGGACGGGGAGGTGGATGTCCCCGCCGACGTGGGGGCTGGTGTGGAGGGTGGGGGTGGGGTGCCGCAGCCGGTGAGGATGCCGACGGCGGCCGCGAGGAGGGCGGCGCTGAAGCGGTGTGGCATGGGTCAGGCTCCCTTGACGCGGCGGTAGGTGGTGGGGTGGTTGGCGTAGTAGCCGGCGGTGACGTCGACGACCTCGACGGTCTTGCCCGGGCGGGGGGCGTGGACCATGCGGCCGTCACCGAGGTAGATCCCGACGTGGTCCCAGTCGCCGTGCAGCTGGAAGAAGATCAGGTCTCCCTTCTGCAGTTGATCGCGGCTGATGGTGGCCAGGGTGGGGGAGGTGACTTCTTGTTGGGTGGTGCGGGGGAGGGTGACTCCGAGGCTGTGGGTGACGGCTTGGGTGACCAGCCCGGAGCAGTCGTAGCCGTCCGGGCCGGACCCGCCCCAGATGTAGGGCTTGCCGATCTGTTGCAGGGCCCAGGCGGCGATGCCTGCGTGGCCACCGGCCGTCGTCGGGCCGGCGTGGGCGGTGATGAACGCCACGGGGTCGGCGAAGTCGGTGCGCTGCGGGGCGGACCATGACCAGGTGGGCAGGGTGGACAGGTGCACTTCGGCGTGGAGGTGGGGGCCGGAGACGTTCCCGGTGGCTCCGCTCAAGCCGACCTGCTGGCCCGCCGCGACCTGCTGGCCGACGGTGACGGTTGTCGCGGAGAGGTGGTTGTAGGTGGTCCACACGTGGCGTTGTCCGTGGTCGGTGGCCATCAGGCCGTGGTAGACGACCACCTGGTTGCCCCAGGCTGCTCCATGGCTGGATCCTCCGGGGTGGTTGACCTCGGCCACAACCCCCGGTCCCATGCTGACCACCGGGGTTCCGGTGGGTACGGGCCAGTCGGTGCCGGTGTGGTAGCCGGTCCACGACCACCACGATCCGACCGCCCCGAAGGCGGTGTCAGGTCCGCCGGGGGCGGGTGGGACCCACCCGCCGCCGTAGGCGCCGACCGTTCCGGAGATCACGCTCTGGAACCAGGCGGTGCGCTGTTTGATGCGGGCGATGTAGGTCAGTGTCTCGGGGTAGGGGGGGACGCCGGCGTACTGCTGCACCGCGCCGGGGCCGGCGTTGTAGCCGGCCAGCACCAGCGCCCACGTGTCCTGGCCGGGGAACGCTGCCGCCCATCTCTTCCACTCGGCGCACTGCAGGATGGCGGTGGCCATCACCGCGTCGGCGACGCTGTGGAGGTCCTTGGTGCCGTCTCCGTCGGCGTCCACGCCGTAGGCGGCCCAGGAGGCGGGAATCCACTGCGCTGGGCCGGCCGCTCCGGCTTGGTTGGGTGGGTGGTCCTTGAATCCGGACTCGGTCTCGATCTGGGCGGCCAGCATGGGCGCGGTCAGCTCGGGGCAGACGGTTCCGCCTTTGATCAGCCACGGCATGAACTCGGCTGGCACCTTCGAGGCGTCCAACACACTGCCCACCACCTCAGCGGCAGCCTGTTCACGGTCCTCGTCATCGGAGACGAGCAGGCCGAGCAGCATCACCAGCGCCAACGGCATGGCAATGAGGCCTGCAAGGCCCACCACGAGTAGGCCTCCACGACCCTTCTCGAACACGTTGATCCCTCTCCACTGTGGTGAGCACCAGGGCAGCCAAACCCTGGCGCTCGATCACTCAGCCATGACCCTCGATCCACGCCTGCAACGCCTCACGCGTCACCCGGAACATGCGGGTCACCCTGAATGCTTCGAGTTCGCCGTCTGTGACCAGCCGGCGAACCACGTCGTGACTCACCCCCAACACGGTCCCCACCTCGACCAGGGACATCGCCGCCGGCAGCCCTTCGGGTAGCACAGCCGACACTCCGGGCCGTCCCCGCATGAACTCCTCAATGGTGTTGAGGCCCACCCGGGGCAGGGAGGGGCGCACGCGCACGACAGGGAGTCGGG
This sequence comes from Aestuariimicrobium sp. T2.26MG-19.2B, assembly GCF_950101875.1. Classification (NCBI taxonomy): domain Bacteria; kingdom Bacillati; phylum Actinomycetota; class Actinomycetes; order Propionibacteriales; family Propionibacteriaceae; genus Aestuariimicrobium; species Aestuariimicrobium sp. T2.26MG-19.2B. The sequence goes on from NZ_CATNLW010000003.1 coordinate 23,463, forward strand.
GGGGCGAATCGTCGTGGCTGACAGTGAGTCCGCGCGCGGTGGTGGGGGAGACCCCCAGCATGCGGGCAGCTGCTGTCAGCGTGACGAACCCACGAACAACCTCAGTCACGCCCTAACGCCTCCAGTGAGAAACAACGCTCGAACGCCAGATTAGCGGCCTTGTTGGCTGTTAGTCTCTGCTTTGAGGGATCAACTCAAATGCTGAGGTTTCGGAAATGGCATCCGAGGCGTTCAGTTCTCACCACGCTGGTCAGTCTTGCTGGCCAAGGGGTCACACTCCTTGGCCAGCTCGAGCCCGAGAGGTGTGTGCGCAATGACGAATCCGTTCCTGGGTCGTCCTCTGGTCGTCGATCAAACGGCCACCGATGCTGCGCCTGAAACCGACCCGTTGTTGGGTCGTCGGGTCGTGGAGCACGGCCCCCAACAACCACCCCGGCGGGCGCCGGCAGGACGGTTGTCGTTGGTGGATCCGGGCCACACGGCTGACCTGTGGATCTACCAACTCCACGGTGGAACAGGTGCCTCAACTCTCCAAGAGCTGCTGCGTCGCTACCACGGCCTCGACGCGCACATCCTCGCCAACGGCTGGCCCCACCACCCTGGCGGGGAACTAGCTCCCACCCTCGCGATCGCCCGCACCCACGGAGCGGGCGTGGAAGCAGCCCGCCAGGCCATGACCCAGTGGGGATCGGGTGAGCTGCCCCCAACCACCCGCGTGATGGGCCTCCTCCTGGTCTCCGATGGCCCCAAGGTGGTCGACCGGGCAGCCCTCAAGGCGCTGCGCGCCATGTCCCCGGCGGTGTGGCACCTGGGCTGGGTCGATCAGTGGCGCACGCTCACCCCCCAGTCCAGCGAGCACCAGTGCTCCATCCGCATCCGCATGACCCTGTCCTCGATCATCCGAGCCCTGCAACCAGCGACCTGGGTGAACCCGGCCGCCCCCCTCACCCCCTGAAAGGACCCCCTCATGGATCTCGTCACCCTGCTGCTGCAGTTGCCCCTCCAGATGCCGATGGATGGCCTGCCCGATCCCTCACCCACAGCACCACCGGGGTCGGATCGGATCTCCCTGGTGCTGGGCTGGGTGATGTGGGTGGTTGCAGCCTTCTGCCTGCTCATGACCATCATCGCTGGCGGCCGCATCGCTGCCGCCCACCGCCGCGGCGAGGAAGGCGAAGGCTTCAAGGCCCTCGCCATGCCGGTCGTCGGCCTGATCGTGGCCACCAGCGCCGCCAGCATCCTCACGTTCTTCGTCTGAGGCTGGAGGACTCCCCATGCTCTTGGAGACCGCACCCGAGTTCGGTGAACTGGTCACGATCATCGCCTGGGCGAAATGGATCGGACTGACGATCTGCCTCGGCGCCCTGATCGTCGGCGGCGGCCAGCTGGCCCACGCCCACGGACGAGGCGACCACTCCAACCTCAAAGGGATCGGGATGGTGGCCGTGGCGGCGCTGGTGATCTCCCTGTCGGCTGCCATCGTCAACGCCGCCTTGGCGTGAACGGAAGGAACACCCGATGAAACGCTCGACCCTGCTGGGAATCCTCGCCGCAGTGGTGGTGGTGGCCCTGGTCATCGGCGCAGTACTGGTCGGTATGACGTGGGGCACCAAGCAGACCGCCCCAACACCGACCGTCAGCAGCCCACCACCCTCCGCCCCGCCCACCCCGTCCACGCCGGACAGCTCAGCCCCGAGCAGCCCGACCGTCGCCGGTTGTGTCAGGACCGCCACCGCATCGGGGGCACCCATCACCGCCGCCCCCCACACCGATTGGTACATCGCCGACACCGGGCAGACCCTGCCCAAGACCAAGGCAGGTCCCTTCCTCATGAAGGACCGGCTCGCCCTCTGCTACACCCCGGACTCTCTCGGCGCCCTCACCGCTGCCGTGAACATCCGCTCGCGCATGCTCTCCGACGCATGGGAGCAGGTCGCCCGATACCAAACCGAGCCCGTGCCGACTGATCTGGAACTTCAGAAGGCTAGAGAGTCGCCTGATAAGGCAGGGCTCCAGAAGCCCTACCCGGTCGTCACCGGCTTTCGGATGCAGACCCCCATCGCCAACAACTTGGCCGTCGTAGAACTCCGTTACCAAGGAACGTTGGCCGGCAAGACCATCGACATGGGTGATCGAGTCACGCTGATCTGGACCGGTACTGACTGGAAACAGACTGGCTCCGACATACAGACCGAGACGGCTGGCTTTACTGATTGGCGGCCGTGATGCGACCAATCCTCTTGGAGTGCGAGTGGTACGACGCTGCCTGCAAGCTGGGCGACGCGGCCGGAAAGAAGCTCGATAGTGCCGCCAGCGGGGCGTTCGAGCGGTTCATCGTGTCCATGAACGAGGCCACGGGCCGGCTGATCAAGATCATGTTGTCGTGGTGGATGGACCCGGCTCTGTCGCCGCAGGTCTCTGGTGGGGGAGCGTCCCACAGCATCGCCTCCGTGCAAGGTGCGTTGTCGCAGCTGGTGTTGTTGGCCGCCCTGATCGGGATCGTCATCGCGATGGTCAAGATGGCCATCACTCATCACGCACGCTTCGGCAAGGAAGCCGTGTTCATGCTGGTCACCACCATGGTGGTGACCGCCATGGCAGCCGCCGCCACTCAGCTGTTCATCGGCTGGTCGGACCAGTACGCCTCCTGGATGATGTCGTGGGCGGCCAGCCAGACGGGGAAGGGTTCACCCGAGGAGCTGTTGACCGCCACCGTGACCACCAACATGCTCTCGGTGTCGCTGTTGTCGACCACCCTCACCGCGTTGGCGGCCCTGTTCCAAGCGGGGTTCATGGTGCTGCGGGCAGCCCTCATCCCAGCGATCCTGGTGTTCCTCCCAGTGTCGGCGGCCACCACTGCCACCGGCGCCGGGAAGGAGTCGTTCAACAAGCTGCTGAGCTGGCTGGTCGCCTTCGTGCTTTACAAGCCGGTCGCGGCGACGATCTACGCCCTCGGGATGATCCTGGTCACGGGCACCAAGAGCGACGGCGCCGACGACGACTCCACCTGGTTTATGACTTCCGTGAGTGGTCTGGTCGTCATCGCCTTGGCGGTGCTGGCGTTGCCAGCGCTGATCAAGCTGTGCGCGCCCATCGCATCAGCAGGGACCTCATCGATGTTCTCCGGAGGGTCCGCCTTGGTCATGGCCGCCGGGGCAGCCGCAGGAGCGGTGGCCCTGGGTGCCGGCGCCGGGGGTATGGCGCTGGCCGGTGCTGGCACAGGTGTGGGCTCTGCCGGGGCCCGGGGGACAGGGGCCACCGGCAGCGCTGGTGCTGGGGCAACCCAGGGTGCCTCCGAATCGGGGGCGGCATTCGCGCCCCCAGCGGTGGGTAGCGCGCCGCGAGCCATCACCTCCGCCGGAGGCTCGCCGTCGGGCGGCCCTAGGGGAACCTCGCCCTTGGGTGGATCCGGTGCCGGTGGCGCGGCCGCCGAGGGTCCGTCTGCCCAACCGTCGTCAGGTGGGTCAGCGCATCCTGCTCCCACCCGCCGGCCCCTGCCATCGGGCGGGGTGCCGTCGGCGGCTGCGGATGCGGCCCGATCGATCAAGAGGAACGCCGAGGGAGCGGTCAGCGACGACGTGTCGAGCTGACGCCGCATCGGACCAGGAGGGATCACCATGACCACCATCACTGATGAACCACGCAGGTACGGCAACCTTCGCCGGCCGGGGAGCCGGGGCGTGCTGGGGTTCGGCTGGGGCGCCAGCATCATCGGATTCTGCGGGCTCATCGTCACCCTGATCGGCACGGTGACCGGCGGCCTGGAAACCGGCCTGGTGCTGTTCGCCGCCGTCCTGGTCGCGATCATCCCCACCCGCCGCTCCTCCAAGGATGGGCGCACCGGCTACGACCGGTGGGGCAAGAGGTTGCTGAACCGCAGCAACCGCAAGGCTGGCCGGCATCTGCTGGTGCAGGGACCCGCCGGGTTCACCCCCGACGGGAAGCTTCGGTTGCCTGGCCTCCTAGCCGCCACTGAACTGCGCACCCTCACCGACCCCTACGGCAGCCCCTTCGGGGCCGTGATCCAACCCCACACCGGGCACTGGACCATCGTGATGGAGTGCCACGGCACCGGCATGGACCTGGTCGACCCCCAAACCCACGACCGGGAGGTCGCCCACTGGGGCCAGTTCCTGGCCGTCATGGGAGAGATGCCGGACGTCGACCAGGTGCAGGCCGTCGTCGAAACAGCCCCCGACACCGGGGTGAGGCTCCAAAACCAGGTGCTGACATCCCGCTCCGACGCGAGCCCCACCTTCGCCCGCCACGTCATGGATGAAGTCGTCGATGCCTTCCCGGCGGGGGAGTTCACGATCCGCACCTACGTGTCGGTCACGTTCAACTCCACCGTCGTGGACCCCACGACCGGGCGTGCCCGGCGCCTCTCGGAGGTGGAGATGCAGCAACGGATCTCCAACGCCGTCCCCACGATCCTGACCAGTCTGCGGCTGGCAGGGGCAGGGGAGACAGCCCACCTGATGGGTTCGGTCGACATCGCCGACATGGTTCGGGTCGCGTTCGACCCGAGCGTCGCCACCACCGTCGACGAGGCCCGCCGGGAAGGCGGCACCGAGCTGCGCTGGGACGAAGTCGGCCCGGTCCGCCTCGAGCCCTACGACGACAGGGTCCGCCACGACCGTGCCTGGTCGGCGTCGTGGCAGATGCTCGAGCCGCCGGCTGGGGTGTTCTCCTCCACGCAGCTGCGTGACCTGCTGCGCCCCCATCCCGACGTGATGCGCAAACGGGTGTGCCTCGTCTACCGCCCACACAACCAGGAGGACAAGGTCCGCGTCGTCGAACAAGACATCAACTCCTCCACCTTCCAGGTGTCGGCGAAGAACCGTGTCACGGCTCGGCAGGAACGAGAGATCTCAGCGGCCCGGCAGGCCGCCACGGAGGAATCCAACGGGGCCGGAGTGACCCGGTTCGGGATCATCGTCACCCTCACCGTCGCCCACGCCGATGACCTCGGCCGTGCCGAGTCGGCCCTCATGCAGATGAAGGCCTCCGCCCGGCTCCGCCTGCGCCCGGCCCTCGGCAATCAGGAGGTGGCCCTCACCTCCGGGTTGCCGCTCGGGTTGGTGCTGCCCAAACTGATGCGGCTCAGTGAATCCGTGCGGGAGTACCTGTGAGCAAACCGACCAGACCTGGGCTGGTGGCCACCAGCGACGACCTCGCCGCCCACGACACCAGTGAACGAGGCCCCCAGACCGGCACCGCCGCCGCGTCAAGGCGGGTGAAACCGTCTTGGCGGGGCTGGTTCACCCGTGGCGGGGGACGGGTCGCGACCGTTGAACCGGTACCGGAGTGGCGCGGCACCACCGTCCAGGTGTGTGGCCTGTGGCCGTTCAGCGGCGGCGCCGGCATGCCCGACGTCGGCGTCCCCATGGGCCACCACCTCGCCACCGGCGCCACCGTCTCCGCTGACCCCATCTCCTGGTTCACCCGTGGCCTGATCAACACACCTTCAGCGTTCGTCCTCGGCCGCCCCGGCCTCGGCAAATCGTCACTGATCCGCCACATGGTCACCGGGCTCGCCGACCAAGGGGTGTGGACGATGGTCCTCGGCGACATCAAACCCGACTACCCGCCCTTGGTGGAGGCCCTCGGCGGGCAGGTGATCAGCCTGTCCCGTTCGGCCGGCACCCAGAACCCGCTCGATCTGATGGGCGCCTTCGGTCGCATCACCGACCTGCCCGCCCAGATCCAGGACTGGGCGATGGCGCAGCTCGTCGACCGGCAGACCACGACCCTGCATGCCCTCCTCACCCTCGTCCGCGGATCCCACGTCAGCGGGGCAGAGGTGGCCTTGTTGGCGGCCGCCCTCAACCGGCTCCAACGCGACGACAACAACCGACCCGTCGACCGGGACGCCCCCCAGATCCGCGACGTCATCGCCCTGTTCGCCGACCGCGACCCGGCGCTGCGCCTCAAAACGTTGGCCGGCACCGATGATGCCGCCTTCGACCAGACCGTCAGAGACCTGCGGATCAGCCTGATGGGGTTGCTGTCCGACGGCCCCTTCGGCGGCCTGTTCGACGGGCCCACCACCACCCAGATGAACCTCGACCGGCCCGTCGTCTTCGACGTCCACGACTTCGAGAACTCCTCGGCCACCCTGCAGGCAGCGGTGCTGCTGACGTGCTGGGCCTACGGGTCAGCCTCAACCGGGCTAGCCACCCACCTCGCCGACCAACACCTCGGCCCACGGCGCCGCTACCTCCTCGTCATGGACGAGCTGTGGCGAACCCTGCGCGCCTCAGCCGACATGGTCGACCGCGTCGACGAGATCACCCGCCTCAACCGCCAACTCGGCGTCGGACAGATCCTGTGCACCCACACCATGCAAGACCTCAAACTCGGCACCCCCGAACAAACCGCCCGCGCCTGGGGCTTCGTCGAACGGTCATCCATGGTCTTCTTGGGCGGCCTGTCCCAAGGCGAGTTCGGGAACCTGTCGACCGTGTTCGCCCTGTCCCAGCGCGAACAGGACATGATCACCGACTGGTCCGGCGAAGGTTCCTCGATCATCAGCGCATCCGGGGGAGGGATCCCACCCGGCCGGGGGAAGTTCCTGCTCAAACTCGGCAAACGCCCAGGCATCCCGTTCCGCGTCGCCCTCACCCCCTCCGAGCTGGCCGTCAACGACACCAACCGCCGTTGGGTTGAACTCACCCACAACCCGGCACTCCCATGAGCAGCCGCAAGACCGACACCCCGTGGCGGCGCCACGAAACCGGAGCTCACAACGACACCTTCTGGATGATCATCTGCATCATCCTCATCGGCGGACTGCTCCTCCTGGGCCTCCTCGAGGTCGGGGCCATTCTCGGCGGCACCCGCCTCGGGAACCCGATCGCGATCCTCGCCGGCCGACGCGACGGCCCGCCCTGGACGACGGCCGCCACGATCTGGTGCATCGCTCTCCCCGCCCTCGTCCTCGCAGGTATCGCCGCCGCGGCGGTCATCTACCGCCGCCACCACGCCACCAGGCGGAAGAACGGCACCCGGGTCGACCACAAAGCCGCCAGCCTCGCCACCGTCTCCGACCTCGAGGTGATGCTCCCCGCAGGTGCCCGAGCCGACGCCGAACGACTCGGAGCCCTGCAAGCCGGGCCCGGGAACCCCGTCGGCTACCTGGTCCGCAACCGCCAACCGCTGGTCTCGCCGTGGGAATGGACTCAGGTGTGGATCATGGGTCCCCGCGCCGGGAAGACCAGCTGCGTGTGCGTCCGACAGGTCATCGAGACCACCGGCCCTGTGGTCACCACCTCCAACAAGCGCGACCTGGTGGACCTGACCAGGGGAGTGCGAGAAGAACGAGGCCACTGCTGGGTCTTCGACCCCCAAGGCCTCATCGGTGCCCCCGCCGACTGGTGGTGGAACCCCCTCACCTTCGTCACCGGCATCAACCGAGCCGAGGAACTCGCCGGCCTCTTCGCGGCCTCGAGCGCCGACCACAACGCCACCCGCGACTCCTTCTTCGAACCCGAAGCCCAGGCCTACCTGGCCTCACTACTGCTGGCGGCCGCCAAAGCCGACCAGCCCATCACGGTCGTGTTCGACTGGATGAACGACCTCGACGACTTCGCCCCCGTCGACATCCTCAAACTCGCCGACCAGCCCCGCGCGGCCGCCAGCGTCGCAGCCCTCATGAACCTGGTCGACGAAACCCGAGACGGCATCGTCGCCACCGCCCGCAAGATGGTCGGCTGGCTCCGCAACCCCGCCCTCCTCGACTGGATCACCAGCCGCGGACCAGGCGACGACCGGCCCCACTTCAACCCGGCCGACTTCATCACCACCCGCCAGACCCTCTACCTCCTCAGCAAAGAAGGAGACGGCACCGCCCGAGCCATCGCAGCCGCGATCGCCGTCGCCACCATGCGCGCCGCCGAACACCACGGCGCCCGCCAGCCCGGCGGCCGCCTCACCGTCCCAATGTCCGTCGTCCTCGACGAGGCCGCCAACGTCGTCCGCTGGCGCAGCCTCCCCTCGGAGTACTCCCACTTCGGCAGCCGTGGCATCATCTTGTCCAGCTTCTTCCAGTCCTGGGACCAAGGAGTCCGCGCTTACGGACGCGAAGGCATGACCGCCCTCTGGTCGGCAGCCAACGTCCGCGTCCTCGGTGCCGGTGACGCCGAACCCAGCTTCCTCGAAGACCTCTCCCGCCTCATCGGCGACCACGACATCGTCACCACCGACACCAGCCACAACCCCAGCCGAGACGGCGGTCTTCTCAGCTCCAACCGATCCACATCCACCAGGCTCCGCCGGGAACGAATCTTCGACGCCTCAGAACTGGCAGCCCTCCCACGCGGCCGTGCCGTCATGCTCTCCTCCGGAGCCCCAGCAACCCTCATCGGCCTCACGCACTGGTCCACGACCTCCTACGGTCAGACCGTCTCCCAGTCGCAAGAGCACTACGAGCGGATGACATCCCACAACCAGCACCCCTAACCCCAGCCGGACAACCCTGCCTCCAATAGGATCGCCAGACCGGGGGCGGCCCAGATGCCTCTAGACAACATGGAGGCTGTCGCGACGTGTCACGTCTATCCGATCTACTGAGGCAAGCACGCACCATCGACCCCCAACTGGGAAAAGACCTTGAAGTCGAAATCGAAAGCCTGAAGAACCAAAGGTCCTTCGGACTGGTCTTCGAGCAACACCAGCCCGAAGCCGTCGAACTCGCAGGACGCCCCGTTCGCCGCGGTGACAAAGTCCGGATACTCCCACCCCGCGGAGACACCAGCAGAGGAGACCAACGGCTGTGGTCAGTCGAACGGGTCGAAGGCGCTAAAGATACGCGCGTCGCCCACCTGGTCGAACTAGGCCCCGAGGAACCCGAGACGCAAGCCGTACTGTGTGACGATCTCGTGGTGGTCGCAGAGTTCCGCGACCGCATCTTCCCTGGATTGGTGGAGACCGGACGCGTGGAACGTGGTGGTGACAAGCCCTTCCAAACTGTCATCAACGCTGAGAACTACCACGCCTTGGAGATGCTCACCTACACGCATCGACACTCCATCGACGCCATCTACATCGACCCGCCGTACAACACCGGAGCACGGGACTGGAAGTACAACAACGATTACGTCTCGTCTGAAGATGACTACCGGCACTCCAAGTGGCTCGCTTTCATGGAGCGACGCTTGGAGATCGCCAAGGAACTTCTCAATCCAGATGACAGCGTCCTAATCGTCACGATTGACGAGAAGGAGTACCTTCGCCTCGGCATGCTCTTGGAACAAACATTCTTGGACGCCACGATTCAGATGGTCAGCATCATAATCAACCATAACGGCGCCACAAGGTCGAAGGAGTTCTCGCGCACCGACGAGTATGCATTCTTCTGCTTCTTCGGCAACGCTGGGCCCGCCAGCTTGAGCGACCCCCTATTCGGCGAATCGGTAACCAAGAATTCCCAAGATGTGAGGTGGGAATGGCTAATGCGCGGTGGCTCAAACTCACGACGCGCTGACCGCCCAAACCTCTTCTACCCCGTCTACGTGGACGAGGAACGCCGGATGATCGCGAGCGTCGGCGAGCCGGTCCCTCTGGATGCGGATCCGACGAAGATCAGCCCGCCCCCGGGCTCGAGGGCCGTTTGGCCCATCAGAGCCTCTGGAGAGCACGCTAACTGGCGCGCCTCGCACACCTACCTCCGTCGGCTGATCGAGCAGGGATATGCCCGACTGGGTGCATACGACAAGAAGAACGATCGCTGGTCACTTCTCTATCTGGGAAAGGCGCAAATCAGGCGGATTGAGGAAGGAGAAATCACTGTTGTGGGACGGGATCACGCTGGGGCAGTGCAACTCGAAATCTCAGGGGCCGCCCTTGCCAAGGTACCCTCCACCACGTGGAATAGGCAGCGCCACAACGCAGGAGAATATGGAACACGCCTAGTCAAGACTTTCGTGCCTGGCGTTGGGTTCACCTTCCCGAAGTCCCTATACGCCGTGGAAGACGCCCTACGTTCTGTGATCCAAGACAAGCCTGACGCCACGGTTCTTGACTTCTTTGCAGGATCAGGAACGACCGCCCACGCTGTGATGCGCCTCAACAAGCAGGATGGCGGTCGGCGGCAGTGCATCTCGGTGACGAACAACGAGGTCAGCGCGGATGAGCAGGTGACCCTACGCAAGCAAGGGCTACGCCCTGGAGACTCGGAATGGGAGCGGCTGGGCATCTGTGACTACATCACCAAACCTCGGCTGACCGCCGCCATCACGGGCCAGACTCCGGATGGTGCACCGGTCAAGGGTGTGTACAAGTTCACCGATGAGTTCCCGATGTCCGAGGGGTTCGAGGAGAACGCTGCGTACTTCACGCTCACGTATGAGTCACCGCTCGTAATCCGCCACCATCGCGCCTTCGAGCGAGTGGCTCCAATGCTGTGGCTCCGAGCGGGGGCGCGGGGCCGGATCGTCACCAGTCTCGAGGATGAGGGCTGGGACGTGGCTGAGGCCTATGGCGTGATCGAGAACATCGACCAGCTGCCCGACTTCGTAGCGAGGGTCGAGGAGGCCGGCACAGTCGAGACCGTCTTCGTAGTGACCGACTCCGATGCTGCGTTCCAGACTGCCTGCCGTGACCTGCCAGGAAGGGTGACGGTAGTGCGGCTGTACGAGTCCTACCTGCACAACTTCACGATCAACCGGAGGGCCGGGGCATGAGGTACACACTGAAGGACTACCAGGCTGATGCCGTCGGGCAGGTCCTGAACCGGCTAGCCATGGCAAGGGACTCCTTCCACCGGTTCGGCCAGGCGTCTCAGTTCTCACTCGCTGCCACCACGGGCGCGGGGAAGACTGTGATGGCCGCGGCTGTGATCGAGGCGTTGTTTTTTGGGTCAGATGAGTTCGGCTTCGAGGCTGACCCTGGGGCAACAGTGCTGTGGTTCTCCGATGACCCGTCGCTGAACGAACAGTCCCGGGGTCGCATCCAGGCTGCTGCCTCGGAACTGGACTTCCGGCTGCGTGTCATCGAGAACACGTTCTCGCAGGCCACGTTCGAGCCGGGGATGGTCTACTTCCTCAACGCCCAGAAACTTCGTGATGGTGGGCGCTTGGTCCGTGGGGCGGGGGGAGAGAGCCCCAACGCGGACCCGTTGACCTGGGTCAAACCCGACATGGTGCAGCAGACGATCTATGACGTGATCCGCAACACCGTCGAAGCCGACGGGCGGACCCTCTACTTCGTTCTGGATGAGGCACACCGGGGTATGAAGGTCGCCCGGGACCGGGAGACCATCGTCCAGCGGATCATCAACGGAGGCTCAGGCGCCCCGGCCATGCCAGTGGTCTTTGGCATCTCCGCGACGGTGGACCGTTTCACGCAGGCGATGAAGAAGGCCACGAACCGAACGGGGCTACCTCCAGTCGAGGTCGACTCCGGCCTGGTGCAAGCCTCAGGCTTGCTGAAGGACGACATCGTGCTCGACATCCCCACTGAGCAGGGCGCCTTTGACACCACCATGCTCCGTCGCGCCGTCCAGAAGGTGAAGGCCTCCACCGAAGCTTGGTCTTCCTACGCCTCCGAACAGGAAGAAGCCGACACGGTCATCCCGCTACTGGTGGTTCAAGTGGCCGACAAGCCCTCGGATGCTGACTTGGTGCGGGTGCTCGACGCGATCTATGAAGAGTGGCCCGACCTGCCACTTGATGCCGTGGCTCATGTGTTCGGCACTCACACTGACCTGCTCGTGGGTCAGCAGGGCGTCCCCTACATCGCGCCGCAGAGGGTGCAGGACGCCAAGCACGTGCGGGTGTTGTTGGCGATGGAGGCCATCTCGACCGGATGGGACTGCCCTCGCGCCGAGGTTCTCGTCTCGTTCCGTCCCCGCAGCGATGCCACCTACATCCACCAGCTGCTCGGACGAATGCTGCGTACCCCGCTCGCTCGCCGCATCCCCGGCAACGAGGTCCTCAACTCGGTCGACTGTCTCCTGCCGTACTTCGACCGCGAGACTTCCAAGTCCATCGCCACGATGCTGATGAAGGGGAAGACCGCGGTGGACGACTCCGACCAGGGCGGGGGCGACGAGGACACCCAAAAGGCACGCCGAGTCTTGTTCGACCCGGTTCGACTGGAACCGAACCCCGACGTTCCGCAGGAAGTCTGGGACCTGTTCGAGGCCATCCCTTCGGTCACCATCCCGAAGCGAAGCGTGAAACCCATCAAACGACTCGACGCGCTCGCCGTCGCCCTGTCGAAGGACGGCTTGGTGCCGAACGCCGTCACGAAAGCCCAGTCAGCCCTATGCGCGGTCCTAGATGGTCGCGCGGTCCAGTACAAAGAGAAGGTCACTCACGCCCGCCAGGACGTCCTCACCATGTCCGGTGAAGAACTTCGAGGACGCGTCGGCAAGGACGGCTTCACCTACAAGGCCTTCGACGTCGCCGCCGACACCCGAGCCATCGAAGATGCCTACCAGTACGCAGCCCGACTCCTCACCAAGGGACTCGCCGGCGCCTACGTGAACCACCTCGTCGGACCCGACGAGGAAGACATCGACCTGCTCGAGGCCAACATCATCGTCGCCTCCCTGGGCCGCGTTCCCGAGGTCGTGACCGATGTCGAAGAAGAAGCCGACGACCTCGCCCGCCGGTGGCTCACCCAGACACGAGTCGCCCGCAAGGGACTCCCGGACGAGCCTCAGGCGGAGTACGACCGCATTCAAGGTATGTCCACTCACCCTGAACGCATCTCCCTCAGGGCACCCAAGGTCACGCAGGCCGACCGCAAAGCACGCGAGAAGGACGGCACCGAACACGACCTCCCCGTTCGTACGGGCCACCTCATGGTTTCAGAAGATGGCACCACGCCGATCGACCTGAACGAGTGGGAGCGCAAGGTGCTGGACTCCGAGACGGCACAGCCCGGGTTCAAGGCCTGGTACCGCAACCCCTCACGCGCCACCAACGAGTCCCTCGCCATCGCCTACAAGGACGGAACCGGCGACTGGAAGGCAATGCGACCCGACTTCCTCTTCTTCGGCTCGCAGCACGACGGGAAGATTGTGGTCGATCTGGTGGATCCTCACGGCCACCACCTGTCCGACGCTCTGCCGAAACTGCGCGGTCTGGCGGACTTCGCTGAGAAGTACGGAGCAGAGTTCCGGCGCATCGAGTCCATCGCGGAGACCAAGGGCGAGCTGAAGGTGCTCGACCTCACCAAGCACCATGTCCGTCAAGCGGTGCGGGACGCCACCGATGCCAAGGCCCTGTACGAGTCGGGGGTCGCCACCGCCTACTAGCAAGGCTGTGGATACAGGGCCTGTGACCCCGTGCCTGCACATGATGGGGGTATGGCTCATCCACTAGACAATGCGGCTGCCTTGCTTCAGCTTGCTGCTCACCGCGTAGCGATGACCGACGACCCGTTGGCACAGAACCGAGCAGCTGCTCACACCTTGGCCAATCTGGGACTCGAATCGCTCATCATCAGCGGGGGAACGTTCGAGACGATCCCCCTCAACGACCCGCGCACGGCACAACAGCTCATCGTCGACGCCTGGGCAGCGACGAGCGACTGGGCTCCCGTGGAGCCCAGCGAACAGGAGTTCCTGACCCGACTCTTCGATTTGGCTCACTCGTGAGCGTCGAGAAGTTCATCGCTCTCGCCCGCCAGCAAGGCTGGGATCCGGCCACCACCCAGGTAGGGGAGTGGGCCAGAGCAGCGAGCCTGCTCCGCTGTGACGATCCCGCCCTGGCCCTCACGGCACAGCTCGCGCGTACGTGGGCCGCCCCAATCGACTCACCCATCGTGACTGCGGCCCAGGAGCTCGGTGACCAGCTCCGGGCAGCACCGAACCCAGCGGTGGTCGAGCAAGCACACGCCGCACTGCACCAGTACACCCACTACGTGCTCCACGGCGCCGATCTTGAACCGAGTCGGCGCCTCCTCCTCGAGGTCATCGAGCAGAGGCTGAGCGCCCCACAGCCCACCTCTGAACTCCAAGCCGGACTCACCCAGTGGCGAGACCACCTGTCCGGGTCAACTGCCGGCGCATGGCATCCGTTGCTGGCCGCAGCCCTCGCCAACGCCCAGTCACTACTTCTGCAGGACGTGCGAGCCAGGCTTGACCAGGTCTCACTCCCCGATGACGCACCCGTCAGCCGCGAGCAGCTGAGCGAACTCATCGACCACTCCTTGCGAGACTGGAAGACCGCCGCCACACAGTGGCTGACCTCCCCAGGGACAAGACGACCCCTGCCCGATCAGAAGACGATGCTGCCCCTGCAGCTCGCCGCTCGAGGATTGCAGCAAACCCTCTCCCGCCAGCAACTCACTTCCGCCACTGACTACGTGAAGGATGCGCTAGCAACCAGCCTGGGAGGCAACCGGGCTGCCGCCGCGCTCATCGCCGCGGCGATGCCGGACGACCTCTACGCAGCCAGGGTGCTCACCTCCGCAGTACGACTCGAGGGCCCTGTCGCGCTTCTCCACGAGAACAGCGCACCCATCCACGAGACCATCAGCACCATAGAAAGTCGACCCTCTGAGCAGACCCTGTCACCGACACCGGCTGCTCTGGTCCATCAAGTCGCTGACGCCCGCCCAGTGCCGTCACCTAGTCCAGACACCACAACCCCGTCTCCCGAGGTGGACTCCTCGATCGCTGACCCAGACGAACTCCTGGAGCTGGTGCGGCGACGGGACGCCGGCGTCATAGCGGCCGCTGCACTCGCCGGCAACCCCCAGGCAGCAGCGCTGGCGAAGGATGCCTTGGCTGGGGAACTGGAGTGGCTGGCCAGCGATGGGCGCACCGCTGTGGCACGCATGGTCGCATCCATGACCGGCCTCGCCTACAAGATCGCCCAACGAGGCCCGTACGGAAACAGAGAGATCGAAGACACCGCCCACACCCTCCTGCTGGCAACCTTCACCGCAGCCCACACCTGGAGCCCCGACGGCGGCCGCACATGGCCAGGCTGGGCAGGACAACACATGACCTGGCGACTCTCACGAGTCATCAGCGACCACATCAAACATCAGGCAACAGAAGTACCAGATGGAGCGATATCCGCTGCCCACGACTACGCCGCGACCGTCGGCAGCCCAGTTCCTGTCGATCTCGACAGCATCGTGATCGTCCGAAAGGCCCTGGACTCGCTCACAGACGACCAGCGCCGCGACGTCTCAGCACGCCTCGGCCTGAACGGAGGCCATGGCCTGAGCGCCCGGGAGATCGCTGAACTCACAGGCACCACCCGCAAAAACGTCTACGCCAACCTCAACGCAGCCCTGGACACACTCCGACCCCTCATGGACACCTCGGCCATCCCGTCCCACGGATGGGCCCCACCCACTCGGAACAGACCGTCGATCGCCGACGACACACACCTGACGCCACCTGCGAGTGATCCCCAGAAGCGGCACACGCCCAGGCATCGCTAGATTCACATAGGGAAACGCCGACATAGCCGGGTCGAGGTTCTTGGACCTACGGTGCTCAGGAGTGTTCAAAGAACGTCGAACAGGGAGGCGAGCTGCCCACCGACGTCAGTGCCGTCCTCCTGCGTCCTGGTGGCGATGAACTGGTGGAACAGGTCTCGCTGCCACAGCCCTGCATCGTTCCGAATAGAAGGAACAGGAGTCTCGTCATGAGCACCGACGCGCGTTGCGACGAGTCGTCTTCATCATCCCAGTTCACGGGGTTCTCGATGCTGATGTCTCCGACGAGAGCCTCGAACAGGGCGCCCATGAGCCGCGCTGCATCCAGGGACGCCTCGGCTTCGTTCAGCTGGGCTTGGTATGAGGCCGGCGGCTCGTATCCTGGCGCCAGAAACAGAAGGGGCTCGAAGTTGTCTGGCAGGTCCTCCAAGCTGATCGTGAAGGTCCGCCCCTCATCGGTCGGCTCAGCTTTCCAGATCGGTGACCTGCAGTGTGGCGAAGTCGCACGTCATCACCCAGCGCGGCCACTCCGGCCGCTTGACGTCGCCACCCCAGAGGTAGTCGTAGGCCTGCTGTTCAGCGTTTGACTGCTCAGCTGGCCCAGGTCAAACGATCTTCCCAGCTGACTTGTGCTCGGCTAGCAGCCCCGGGGATGAAGAGGTCGATGTACCCAGTTGAGTCAGTGCTCGCCCTCCGCGCCGGCCTCTCGAACGCGCCGCCTCGTTCGCGGCGGGTCATGCCGAACGCCTCCAAGAGGTCGTTCCAGAACGACTGGGCTTCGGCCCGTTCGCGCGTCACCGATCGGTAGCTGTGGCGCAACCTCACCAAGTTCTCGTGGATCTGAAGACGAGACAGCGCCTTAACGTTCTCCATGGTCCGCAACAGCAGGGGCAATCAGCGCCCTGCTGCAGCACGCCAGCGAAGAGGGCCCCGGAACTCGAGAACGTCGACTGCGAACCCGCCGCTTTCCGCTCCTCGACTCCGAAGCCATACCCCTTCTCCCCTGCTAAATGGTAAGGGAGTCGCCAGACAGACAGTCACCCCAGTGACGATCGGATGAGGACCGGTGCTGGCTCTCCACAGCCTCTTCCCTTCTGAGACGAGCCGTTCGGCCCGAGCGGCAGGGCATGATTCGAGAATGACCACACCTGAGCAGCCTGCGCCACGGAACGAGAGTGGAGGCGAAGCCAGCGAAGGGCGGCGACGCCCTACCCAAGGATGGCACTTAGTGGTGGTGTTCGCGGTGATCCTCTTAGCGCTGATCGCCACCGTCTGGACTATGGGGTGGCTGCTCATCGGCCGGCCATGGTGGTTCAGGGCAGCGCAGCCGGTCGATGCGGACTCCCAGGTAATGCTGGACATCACTCGGATCGCGGTCACGGTTCTCGGTGTCATCGGGGTCGGGATCGGTAGCTACATCGGCTACCGGAGACAACTCCTGGGGGAACACGCCCACCAGCAAGAGCGACGGCGCGACCAAGCAGCAGCCGCTCGCGATGCCGCACTAGTGGAGCGGGATCGGCGCGACTACCGCCGGGCAGTCATCCTCGACCTGCGCGACCGCTACATCACCGCGGCCCAGCAACTCGGAGACCCCGCCCTCTCCGTTCGCCTAGCCGGGACCTACTCCATGGCCGGCGTCGCAGACTCATGGCTCACACTGGGTGACGAGTCCGGCGTCGACCACGACGGTCGACGACGCGAAGCGCAGGCCTGTCTCGACGTGCTCTCCGCCTACATTCGCTCCGATCAACCCAACCCAACCCGTGACGCCACAGACGACTCGACGACGGCACCTTGGGACGTCGAGATCCGCCAAACGATCATCGCGATCACGACCCAGCACTTGCAGGATGGTGCACCCACGCCTTGGCATGGACTCGCGCTGAACTACACCGGCGCACGATTCCACGGGTCCTTCAGGTTCCAAGGAGCAGCGTTCTCGGCCGGTGAGGTGTCGTTCGTCGGGGCGACGTTCTCGGGCGGCGAGGTGTTCTTCGTCGGGGCGACATTCTCGGGCGGCCGGGTGATCTTCGACGGGGCGACGTTCTCGGGCGGCCGGGTGATCTTCGGCGGGGCGACGTTCTCGGGCGGCGAGGTGTCGTTCGTCGGGGCGACATTCTCGGGCGGCCAGGTGTCCTTCGACGGGGCGACGTTCTCGGGCGGCCAGGTGTCCTTCGACGGGGCGACGTTCTCGGGTGGCCGGGTGGCCTTCGGCGAGGCGGAGTTCTCGGGCGGCCAGGTGATCTTCGACGGGGCGACATTCTCGAGCGGCTGGGTGTCGTTGGTCGGGGCGACGTTCTCGGGTGGCCGGGTGGCCTTCGGCGGGGCGACGTTCTCGGGCGGCCTGGTGTCGTTCTTCAGGGCGACGTTCTCGGGCGGCCAGGTGTCCTTCGACGAGGCGGAGTTCTCGGGCGGCCAGGTGTCCTTCGACGAGGCGGAGTTCTCGGGCGGCCAGGTGTCCTTCGACGAGGCGGAGTTCTCGGGCGGCTCGGTGATCTTCGACGGGGCGACATTCTCGGGCGGCTCGGTGATCTTCGACGGGGCGACATTCTCGAGCGGCTGGGTGATCTTCGACGGGGCGACATTCTCGGGTGGCGAGGTGTTCTTCGTCGGGGCGACATTCTCGGGTGGCGAGGTGTCGTTCAACGGGAGTCACCTGAGGCGTCGATGGCCTGGGTTGGAATCTGGGGAACCCGCCATGGGGTGCTCCCCCATGGTCATCAACTTGTGGGGCGCGACACCGCTGCAGTCAGTTCCCGGGTTCCTCGTCGAAGCGGCCAAGGACCTGGACCCGCCCACGCCATGGCCCAACCCGTGACTATCCGCCCAGTAACGATCGGTTTCGGATCGGCAGAGTGACTCGTCCTGGGATCCTCTGGTTCCTCGTGTCGTTCGGTACGAAACCCCCGCTCAGTACCTCCCCTGTACGGAAGGCATCACCGGAGGGCCCTTTCGGATTCCGGTGCGGACGAGGGGGAGAATCACGCGGTGAAGACGTGGGGCTATGTGCGGGTATGGACGCTGCACCAGGATCCATCGCCTCAGGTGGAGGCACTACGCCAGGCTGGCGTGTCCGGGGAGCACCTGGTGGTGGAACGGATGTCGGGGGCAACCAAGGGATCGGCCCGGCCTGTCGCGCCTCCTCGAGCAAGCACGCCCCGGCGATGTGTCCACGACGTGGTACAGAGCCACGCGCAGCTGCACGGATACCCCCGGGGGTATGACCGATAAGTTTTATTATGTCAGCGTGGCTGGCTGAGCTCGCTCGTCACGGCCGCTCTAGCTGATCGCACACGTGGGGGAATTTATCGCCCCAGGCAAGACAACCTCGACGCCGCGCTGGTGTGACCAAGTCCTCACTACTCACCCGGCGCCCCCAACGCTGATCGACGAACTGGTGGACAGCGAGCGCATCGACACCTCGCGCATCCACGTGCTGGGGTGCTCGAACCCACGACCGGGTCCAACTGCCTCACCGCAACTGTTGATCTCCGGCCCGGCAAGATTCCATTCCTAATTCCAAGCGCAACCCATTGCGGTGCTCACGCCAGCGGTTGAGTTCCCGCAATATGCGCGAGCTGAGGCGTATGCCGGTTGCTGAGTCGTGAAAACCATGTTGGCGTAAGCGAAGTAAAACCTAGGACCCGTGGTCACCATGTTGGCGTTCTTGATCTCTACGTATGCGCCAGCGGAAGCAACCGAAGTAATTGCCTTGGCAGATCGAAGGTTCTTGAGTGAGGTCGAATATGCAGTGCCAGGTGAGACAGGGCCACAATAGTAGACAGTGCCCAGCATTGAACTATTCGACACACCTCCACACCAGTCCGCTTCCGCCTGGGCGTGGGCGCGCGCAGGAATCGCCGCTCCGGACAGTGTAAGTGCGATGGTTATTGCGGCTACGCGGAGCCAATTGTTCATGTGATATGTTCTCCTGTGCTTGGTGGCGGAATCTAGGAGCACTGTGGCTGAATGGTGGAGCCGTCTTCATCCATGAGCGCTGAGGGCAACTGTCGCATAGTTTTCCCGCGGTCGTCGATGACAGTAACAGTGAACCTACCAGCTGGTGGCGAGTCGATGACGGCAATGTTATTGCTGAACGCACACTTCAGAGTTGGACGTCCAGGCAATGTGAGTTCGACGTAGGAGGCCCATGCGGGACCAAATGCCACGAGTTGGCTGCGGCCAAGTACCTTGTGATCAGCATCCGGGTCTGTGTCGACCTCAATGGTCAGCCCTGAGTCTTCGACGCCCGCCTGCCCTCTAGGACAGGCAGCGGTCGACCGTTGGGTTGCCAGCGTGTACTGCAGGAAGCAGATCGTGTTGTCAGACTTGCGTGCGAGGTACACGTTACCCATCCTGGTGGATCGCAACCATCTCCAGTCAGTGATGGACACGCCCTTTGGCAAGCTGTCCGCGACGGCGGCCAATGACGCCTCCGGAGGCTTGTCCCCGATGCGTTGAGGGCGTTCCAGAATCGGGAAGGCCTTAACCGTTTGATCTGTCGGAGTGACCGACGCCGGGAGTGGTTGACGAGTGGTGCACGAGCCAGCACCTATCGCGAGTGCGACCGCGACTGCAACCGCTGAGTAGCCTCGAACCGTCTTCATTTGACTCCTGTGAGGAGACATCCCTAGCGAGAGCCCCGGATGTCAATCGACTGGGCTGGGCTGGGGAGGACCCAGAAGCCCATGAGAGGGGCGTCACAAGTGCCTGTGACGATACTGCTGACAGCATCCCACCATGGGTCTGGGGCCACTTCGTGAGTGCCGTGCTGGCACATATGGACCTATGTTCCGCGGGGCTGCCTTGGGGGCGTCATTCACTAGCGCCAGTCGTCGATGCCGGGATCCAGACCCGTAGCAGCCAGCCAACGTCACGACAGCAGAGATCCGCGGCTACATGACTGAAGATGTTGCCCCCGCCCCCCAAGCAGGGACCACTCCCCTGAAGCAGAACGAGTGGCGCGACCAAACCCAGCCGGAGCCAGCACGGGCATCGGCCGGTTCAGGACTCACCCGCTATCCGCCTCAGCAAGTTCGCAAGCGAGATCACCGCGTCGGTGGTGATCCCCGCTCGCATGCTGTCTGCGCTAGGCGGGTGCTTGACCTTGTCGGCCGGAGCGGAGGCCCCTTGGCCAGCCCGCGGACCGTGGCCAGCGCGACGTCGTCGTCAAGGTCCACACCGACAGTGGCAAGACTGTGCTCGGCCTGCTCATCGCCAGGAGTTCGCTGGCCGAAGGCAAGGGCCCGCTTGCCTACCTCGTGCCCCACAAGTACCTGGTCGACCAGGGCGGAGTGTCTTGCGGGCTGGGCTGATGCGTTCATCCTCGCTGCCCTCGACCCGGTCTCTCCAAGCATTCCTGACACTAGATGGCTGCTGCAACTGATCCGGTGCGCCAACGCAGCCAATGGATAAGCTTCCGACCCCGCTCTTCTGGCCCTCTGCCTCACGTATGGATCACCAAATAGTCCAACACCATGAGCGGC
Source organism: Aestuariimicrobium sp. T2.26MG-19.2B (assembly GCF_950101875.1). NCBI lineage: Bacteria > Bacillati > Actinomycetota > Actinomycetes > Propionibacteriales > Propionibacteriaceae > Aestuariimicrobium > Aestuariimicrobium sp. T2.26MG-19.2B. The sequence continues at coordinate 44,357 of NZ_CATNLW010000003.1, forward strand.
CCCTTCAGGAAATGCTCCTGGGCCTCCTCCGATGCCGGGCCACGCCGCTCTCGCTCGCGCTTGTCTGCACGCGAACCAAGGTTTTGACCTGGCAACGACATGAGTGGATACCAGCGATCCGCCTTCACTATCTTTCGAATCTTGCCAATGATCTTCACCGCGCCGTCGAACTCTTGGTCCCCCGAGATCCATCTTGGCTCTAGGGAGCCAACCACTTTCCACTCAGTTTCATCGTCCTCCCCCACCACAACCGGCACCACGTCAAGGGTCTCCAAGAAGCTCGCCGCCGCGTCGATTTCCGCGAAATTTATGCCGTCGAGGTCCCCTAACCCTAAGACATCCGCCGCGGGCCGCAGCCTCTGCAATGCCCTCACTGCCTCACTGAAACCGCCCTTATTGAGCATTGCTCGAATGACATCCGGTACGAAGATCTCACAATCCCATTCGATTATGGACCCGATAGACGCCATTGGAAACTCGATGGCTGGCTGTAGAATCTCTATCCAATCGAGTTCATCCGACCTTTCATGCCCTGCTGCTATGAGGCGTTTGAGTCGGGCCAAATCGTGATCCGTAGTGTTGATTCTCCTCGCCGTCTGCGATCCACGACCTCCCTCTGCCCTCGCGACCTTAACGTCGACCCCCGCGCGGGCGTCGCGAACGGCAGTGACAGTCTCCTCTCCGGATTCGCGCACGCCATCCTCCAGGTTCGCCATGTACCGGAGAAGCGATTCACTATTCAAGTACTGCGGATTGATCAGCATGTCGCCATCATGTCACTGCGCCCCCTCATAACGACGCACCCAGACGGAGGTCCAAGGCTGTAGGGCTGGATCTATGCGAACCCGATGGAGCCACGCGCACTGATACCCCCGAGCGTATGGCCGAGATGCTCGATTATGTCACAGCGGCTCGGTCGCCCCCGTCACGTGGCCCGGATGTGAGCGCCTCCACCCCGCGTCGACGCACTCTTGACAACGCGGGCCCTTGGGTACCTTCCTGAATCTCCAGCTCCACATCGCCCACGTGGAGGCAGGGGTGGATTAGGCGGGCGAAGCATCACGTGCCCCCGCTCGAGATGACTTCTGGCTCGGGTACAGTCGTCGACAGAATGGGTGGCGCTGGTCGAGGCGTCCAGAGTACTCAAATGGGGGAACTATGAGAGTCGCTTGCATCGTGGCACGTGACAACGCAGACCTGGGAACCGTCGTTGAGATGAGAAAGTGGGAGCGGTATCTCCTCCGACTTGGTCATCAGGCCATTCGGATCACCGGTGATCCAGACGTGCAAGAGTCCCGCCGCCTTGGACGCGGCTCTTATCACGTGGTTCCTAGACTGTCACCGAGTCACCCCGAAACCCTCGCGACTCGCGCCCTGATTGCCGAGGGAGACCGACCTACCACTCAAGCATCCAAGGACGCCACTTGGCGAAGCATAAACGAGCGGCTTCGCAATGCTTCCGACGCGCTGCGACATGAGCTTGCCGCTGTTTTGGACCAAGTAAAGCCCGACGGCCTTCTCGTCGACGCCCTGCTCTCCTATCCAATCTCCCTTCCAGCAAACACGGCCATCCTCGAAGAAGCCACCGCGCGCAGTCTGAAACTCCTCTCGCGTTCACACAACTTCGTGTGGGACGGCGTAGCGGGGAGCTCGTCCTACTACAACTCTCTTGCCGGAACAACCCTCCCCCCGATCGACAAGGTCGTTCGACATTTAGTCCTGACAAAGGTCGCCTACGATGGTTTGGTGGCCAAGTTTCCACGCGCGAACGCCCACGTGGTCCCCAACCTGTTTGCCAAAGGTGTCGTCCCGACGGGACACCACGCCGCCGCGGTTCGCGAGGCTTCCGGCGTCAGCACTCGAGACCTCCTGGGATTACAGCCCACGCGCTGCATTCCGAGCAAGGGTGTGCATCTGGCCATACATGCACTACACGAACTGGGTCAACGCACGGGGCGCCGAGCGTTCCTCGGCTTGACTGCCTCGACACTTGGACTCGGTGGCAAGACCGCCCACAGCGTGGGCGCCCGGTACAGGGACGAACTTGACCGATTGGCCTCACGGCTCGGCGTGACGATCCTCGACCTGGGCCCCTTCGCGTCATGTCCAGACCCTGCAGGCCACTCAGGCACCTGCATCAACGATGCTTACCTCGCTTGCGACCTGGTCACCTACCTAGGGGTGTCGGAATCCTTCGGCAACCCGGTGATGGAGACATCATTGCTCCGTACGCCGATCTTGGTTTCGGACTATGCCGTTCTCCGAGAGCAGTTCCATGACCAAGGCTTTCGTTTCTTCACCGCGCCGGCGTTGGGAACGTCGTCGGTCACCTCGACCGATTGGCTCTTTGACATCAATCAGCACAATATTCCGACGGCAACCCTGGATGCTTTGGCGGCTGAGCTGGACGACTATTCCTGCACAACGCGAGCAATGACCAACCAAGCTCTCGCTGAACGACTGTACGGCGAGGACGACAGCGTCCTGATTGACCGGATCGCCCCACACTTTCGGTGGCTGGAGCAATGACTCCCGCACTCGACGGACAGTGGCCTAGATGGCTTCAGCCGTACACCTACTTTCGCGACACCCATGGGGTTATATCTTACTACCTCGGCGCGGGGATGGCGCCGTTGGCCGATGGCAGAGTGAGAGCAATTGCTGTCTATTTGCCTCTTGATACGGCTGGGCTGGCCGTCGGACAGCGCCTGCAGCCAGCCAGCATCGATCCACGGGACGGCATGGTTTACACCAAGACCGCCTACCAGGGGCGCACCTATGAGCATGCGCAGGCGTCGGGCGTGGCCAGTCCTGACATCCTCGCATGGCTGGAGGAGAACACAGTAGCCGACCTTGGCGGCATGTCGTTGGGCATCCTTCCTGAGGACATTGTCGAGATCTTCGACGGGCGCGAGGCTCTTCAGCGACTCCTCCACACTTCCGGAGATGATCCCACATCATTGTTCGCCGTCCAAGCGGACATTCTTACGGCGCTCCACTCAGCGGTCGACGCATTGGAACGCGCGGGCATCAGTCCCGAATCGTTGCGCCTCTACGGAAGCCTTGCGTGTGGGATTAGGCGAGTCATTGGCGGAGTCACTGATATCGACCTTGTGGTTGACGACCGATCCGCCAAAGCAGGAATCACGTCGATCTGCGCCGGCAACTCGGTCGTTGAAACAAAGATTCAAGGGTGGCTACGCCAAGACGCCAAGCGATTCGCCAACGCCGTACGGCGGGGAGAGACCTCCCAGTTTCATGTGGAGACACACAGCGGTGACCTGACGCAGATCGACATCAGGATCAGTGCCGGGTCCCCCCTATCTGATGTCTATCCTCGCCTGAGGACCTATCCATTCTTTGGATCAAGGATCGCCTCACGTGGCAGAATCATCGACGATACCGGGGGATTGTCGTTTCCACCGACGTTCATAGTCGCCTGTTTCGACGGCGTCATTCGCCGGGTTTGCTCCGATTACTATCAATGGATCGGAGCCGCCGCCACTGGAGATGAAGTAACGTTTCGGGGCACAAAGCTTGGCTCAGACACAGTCCTTCTTGGAGACACACCCGTTGACTATCTCGTGGTGGAGGAGCGGGCCAAGCCTTTAACGCCTTCTGGCGGATCCAGCGATCTACGCGCCGGTTGAGGCCGGACTGGATCACCCGCCGCAACGGCGGGCGACTTCCTGCTTCGACCCGCCGACTTCGTGGACTGCTAAAGGGTTCCAAGACAATCCAAAGATGGGCGTAGAGAACCCGGTGGCTTCGAGCCGCTACCCCTCCGAACCTTCATCGCGAGACCGCCGTTTGGTCGTAGCGTGTCAGGGCTCGGATGACCGATGAAGCGCCGACGCCGAGCTCGCGGGCGATAGCGCTGATGCTGTTGCCGGCATCGCGCAACTGCACCGCGGCGGTGACGCGTTCCTCGGTCATGACGGTGGGGCGTCCGTTGGCGCGGGCATGTTGAAGCCCGCGGCGGGTGTTCTCCCGAACGGTGTCCGCGCGTAGCTGGGCGAACACGGCGACGGTTCCGAACAATGCCCGACCCATCGGGGTCGTGGTGACGATGTCAGGTTCGGTCAGGCTCTTGATGTTGATCCCGCGGTGGTGCAGCTCAGAGATGGTCTCGATGGCCATCGTGGTTGTGCCGGCAACCCGGTCGAGCGCGCGGACCACGAGCGTGTCACCCTTGCGCAGGTAGTCGAGGCAGACCACCCACTGCGGACGATCCCGCAGCCGGCTCGATTCGCCGTGGTCGACGAACACTCGAACGGCACCCGCCGCATCAAGCTCCCGTTCCTGCGAGCCCGGCTCCTGGTCACCAGTAGACACACGGGCATACCCCACGATGGTCAACGTTTCCTCCCCGGGGCGAGGCAGCTGGAGGACCCGAGCACCGGGCAGACAGCCCCGGCGGTCGTCGCATGTCCTGGGTCGTCGGCGCTGGAAAGCCAACCTGATGGCGCCCTTGTGGATCGGGCATCGTCTCACCGGTCAGCCCAGGACTCGACCCTTCTTCCTTCTCACTGCCCGACCTCTGGAGCGTGGCAGCCCACCGGAGGCCGTGGGCCTTGACCTCCTCCAAGGCCTCGGCCCCGACCCCATAGCGGGCAACCTGCGCAGGCCGTAGCCGGACCGCGGACGCAAGCTGCTGAGCAAACATGCGGGTGTCGAAACCCGGGTCACGCTCGGCCGCCGCGGTGACCAGCTGCTCGTCACTGATCTCGGGCTGCGCCGCAGCGACGTCCCGGCTCTCTCCCCCGGGGTCGATCCACCTTCGGGGACTGGAGTTCTCAACCCGCGCCCATGCCGACCTGGGACGAAACGGTAAGCGGACCATGCTGTTCCGACCCGCCGGAACTCCTTCGCCGCAGGCCCGCGAGTACATCGCCCAAGGCGAGGCCGAGGGCGTCCACCAAGCGTACAAATGCCGAGTCCGGAAACAGTGGTGGCGCGTTCCCCTCGTCAGCCGAGCTGATCTGCTGCTCACCTACATGAACGCTGACACGCCTCGGCTGACCACCAAGACCGCTGGCGCCCTCCATCTGAACTCGGTCCACGGGGTCTACCTGACACCCGCTCATCGAGATCTGGCCCGCGAGCTGCTGCCTCTCGCCGCCCTCAACTCCGTCACCATGCTCGGTGCGGAGTTCACTGGCCGCGCCTACGGCGGGGGCCTGCTGAAGATGGAGCCGGGGGAGGCAGGCCTGTGGGCGATGCCCTCCCCCCGCATCGTGAAGCAGGCACGTGACGCTCTTATCGCTGTCAGGCCCCAAGTCGCTGGAAGGCTCCGGAATGGGGAGGTGCTGGAGGCCGCCAAGCTCGTCGACGATGCCCTCCTCATCCGGGCCGTCGGTATGCGACGACCAGATATCGCTGACATCCGCGCTGCGCGCCAAGCGCTCGCATCACACCGGGAAGCCAGGAGCCGCCGTGGAACGCGTTGATCACAGCCCCAGGGGGCCCCTAGGCCTGTGAACCGGCGCACAAGGGCCATCGTCCATGATGAGCCTCGTCTCCGTGTCGCATGCCCCAGCGCGGGGCCGTCGCCGGTTATTCTGTTCCGCCGCTTGGGCTGACGTACTTGTGGCTGCGGACGGTGAACACCCAGACGGACAGTGCGAACAGTCCGATGCCGAGCAGTGGGGAGATGTAGACCAGCGGATGCCAGATCGGCACCTCGGTGCTGCGGCCGAGCAGCACCGAGGTGGGCAGGTAACTCACAAAAGCGATTGGGAAGCCGAAGGTGAGCACCCAGACGCCGATCCGTCCGAAGATGGTCAGTGGGTAGCTGCCGAACTGGGTGAACAGCACGTCCGTGAAGATCGCGAACCCACCAGTCGAGGTGACGGTGAACGCGAACGAGGCTATGAAGGTCTGGATGGCCGTTTCGACCAGCCCGCCGGCGACGACGGCGAGCAACAGGTAGGCCACCTTAATCGGCGTCCAGTGCACCGGTGAGTACAGACTGAAACCGATCAGCGCGCAGACGCCTATCGCCCCGTCCCCGACGCTCATGATGGCGAACCGGCGGGTGATGACCTGGATGAACAGGTTCACCGGACGCAGCAGCACCCGATCGAAGTCCCCGAGCCGGATCATCCGGTCCACGCTGGACACCGGGTTGAATGGCATCACATACAGTGCATGGGCGGCCAGCCGGATTCCGAAGAGGAGCCCGATCTCATGGAAGTCCCAACCACCGATCAGGTCGAACCGCTCAAGCAGGATTGCGAGGAACGCGACCTGGATGCCCTGGTAAGTGACCCCGCCAAGCATGCCGACGAGGAAGTTGCCGCGGTACTGGCCCTGCGAGCGGATCGCCATCCGCTCCAACCGCCACCACGACCACAGCGTGTTCGGCAGGCGGCGGTGCTGCTTCCACCCGGAGGCCGCCAGCGTGAGTTGGGTCATGTTCTGTTCAGCCACCAAGGACCACCACCTTGTGCATGGCACGCTTCCAGACCAGCCAGCTCAACGCGATCATGAGCAGCACCCAGAACAGTTGGACGCTCAGGGCGCGGACGATGCCTGCGCCCTCGACCTGACCGAAGTAGATGCTCAGCGGCGAGAACATCTGCGCCTGGAAGGGCAGCCACTTCAGTGCTCCGGCCAGCCAGCCGGGCATGAACCAGAGCGGGATCAGCGCCCCGGAAGCCAAGGCGGTCCCAAGCCGGTAGAGCATCATGTAGCCGCCCACCTCCAGGCTCCAGAAGGTGATGAAGCTCATCAACAGGTTCATCAGCATCACCAGCACCACACCTAGGACGAGGCTGAGTGCGAACCAGATCACAGTGGCGCCGTGCGGGGGTAGGGTGAAGGCCCCGATCAGGGCCGCGGCGACCAGACCAACCATGGTGATCGGTAGCCGGGCGATCAGCGTTCCGGTGTTCTGCGCTAGGCATTGGCCGATCAGGCCGAGTGGACGGGTGATGTCGATTCCGATCTGCCCTCCGCGGACGCGGTCTGCCAGTGAGGAGAAGTTCCACGGCATCAGCGCGGTCTGCAGGCAGCCGGCGAGCACGGCGTAGTTCACCGACTGGGTGCGGCTGATCCCGTTGACACTGGAAGCCCCGCCGTAGACAGTGGTCCAGACCACCTTGAGCAGCCACACAGTGATGATCTGCGAGGCGAAAGAGATCAGCAGGTCGAGCCGGTACATCCAGACCGACCGGATCGCATTGCGGATGTAGGCACCGATCGCCGGGCCGGGTCTGGGGTCAAGCGCCGCCGGGGCCGGTGCGATCAGGGTGCTCATGCGGTCTTCCTGCTCCGAACCGCGGACTCGGCGTAGATCTGCGAAATCACGTCTGACAAGGGCGTGTCGGCCAGCGACAGGTCGGTCACCTCGAAGCGCTCGGTGACGGCACGCATCAGCGTGGGTGCCGACAGCGTCCGCGGGTCGAAGCGCAGCGCCACCAACCCGTCATCGCTGACCTCGGCGGTGGTGCCGTCCACCGTGATGGACGTCGGGTTGATACCGTCGGCCGGGGTCAGCTGCAGCACCCGTTCGGTGACATAGCGCCGCTTCAGTTCAGTCAGCGCACCGTCGAACAGCACCTGCCCATCATCGATGATGATGATCCGTTTGCACAGCGCCTCGATGTCCTCCATGTCGTGGGTGGTAAGCATGATCGTGGTGGCCAGCTGGTCATTGATCGCCGCGATAAACTCACGAATCGTGCGCTTGGCCACCACATCCAGCCCGACGGTGGGCTCGTCCAGGTAGAGGATCTCCGGCTCGTACAGCAGCGCCGCGACTAGGTCACCACGCATCCGCTGCCCCAACGACAGGAACCGCACCGGGGTGTCTAGGAACTCGGCCAGCCCGAGCAGTTCGGTGAGCTGGGCCAAGCGCTGCCCGTACACGTCCTGCGGCACGCCGTACAGGTCGCGGACTAATTCCAGCGAGTCACGCAGCGGCAGGTCGGTCCACAGCTGAGTGCGCTGACCGAACACCGCACCGATACGCAGCGCATTGGCCTTGCGGTCCTGCCATGGGACCACGCCGGCCACCTCGACCGTGCCCGAAGTCGGCACCAGAATTCCGGTCAGCATCTTGATCGTGGTCGACTTGCCCGCACCATTCGCGCCCAGGTAACCGATCAGCTCGCCGGCTTCGATGTCGAAACTAACGCCCTGCACCGCCTTCTTTATCACCCGCTCACGGGTGAACAAACGCCGGATCGTCGAGAAGCGTCCGGTTGGCTCCTTGGTTCGGACGAACTCCTTGCTCAGGTCGTGCACATGGATCAAGCTCACCCGGCCGACCCTAGCTGCTGCAGCGCGGGACGTTGGTGACGCGTGCCCGTGTTCTCGACACCGGGGGCCCTATGCAGGCCGTATGAGGTCCATGGCAGGTGTAATGGTTGAGGGGTTCGCCGCAACACCTGCCTCGTCGAGGGGCTGCCCCGTCAACAACGGCCTACCCCGCACCACCTAGCGTCTGAGAACTCACAAGGATCCCAAAGGCCACGCCCAGAGATACGTCCTCAAGGTCCGCGAGGTCGGCTCACACATCCCCTCCAGAACTCTCACCCTGCCGAAGAGCCTGTCGACGCGGTAATCACCATCGGATAGGCCTCGCCGCACCAACCTCAGCATGCTTCCCCGGCGCAGCGAGGTAGTCGAACTCAACTCCCACAGGCCTCAACCATAGGAACCGGCCACAGTGCGCCCGAGCAGGCTCACACGTGTCAAACCCCTTCGGTTGTGTATGGCGGGGTTCCGACGCTGGGTCTCTCGCTAGACTCGGCGACTCAGGGAATCCGAGATGGCGGCGGGGCAAGGTCAGGGCAGGCGCGCAAAGACCGGCTCGGGTGCCTCCACCCGGTTGCCCACGCCCAGTTGGCGGATCAGAATCGCCGCGCCTGTGGGGCAGAAGGGCGTCAGCTCCGTTGCGATGGTTCGGCATGCCCGCGCGACGGTGCTGAGCAGTCGGTGTGTCCGTCGCGGGTCAGCGTCGAGGGTTCTGACCTCCTTCCAAGGCTCTGCCGCGTTCAACAACTGGTTGGCAACATCCACACTGGCGATGAGGTGGCCCGTCGCCGACCGGAAGTCCGCCGTTTGGAGAGCGGTATCGATCTTCGAAGGCAGCTCAGCGCAAGCGGTCTCGAGCTCAAGGCTGCTCCACCTGGGCCCGGTCGCGGGCTTGTCGGCTGGGTGCAGCTGTCCGTTGTAATGCTTGTGCAGCAGGGTCAATGTCCGGTTGGCCAGGTTTCCGAGCCCGTTGGCCAAGTCGTTGTTGTACGCCTGAACCAATCGAGCGGTCGTGAATTCAGTGTCGCCGAGCAAGGGCACCTCTCGGGTCATCCACCACCGAAGTGCGTTGATCCCGAACTCGTCAATAAGCATGGTGGGGTCGACCACGTTGCCGGTGCTCTTGGAGAGCTTGGTCCCACCCGCATTGACGTAGTCGTGCACGTGGATGGTCGTGGGTAGCGGGCGCCCGGCCGAGAGGAGGAGTCCGATCCAGTAGACGGCGTGGAAACGTGTGATCCCCTTCCCGATGATGTGAACACGTTCTCCGTCGCCGCACCACCAGTACCTGTAGTCGTCGCCGTCCTGGTCGACGCCGAGTGCGGTGATGTAGTTGGTCAGAGCGTCCCACCACACGTAGATCACCTGGCTAGGGTCGCTAGGGACGGGGATGCCCCAACCGTCGGCGCGAGCACTTGGACGCGAGACGCTGAAGTCCTTCAGGCCGGCGTCGATGAGGGCCAGGACCTCGTTGCGCTTCTGAGGTGGATTGATGGTCAGCGCTTCCGACTCGATGACAGCCTTGATCTGACGTCCGTAGCGCGACAAGCGGAAGAACCAGTTGGTCTCGGTGACACGCTCCGGTGCTGTGCCGTGCTCGGGGCACAACCCGGCGGCCAGAGACTCTGCCTCGTAGAACTGCTCGCATCCGATGCAGTGGAGACCTTCGTACGTGTGCTGATAGAAGTCCCCAGAGTCCACGCATCGCTGCCAGAGAAACTCAACGCCGCGCCGGTGTCGGGTGTCGGATGACGTCCGGATGTAGTCATCACAGCTCAGCTCCAACCGTGTCTGGAGTACCTCGAACCGATCGGCAGCGCTAGCAACGTAGTCGGCGACCGGGATCCTGGCGTTACGCGCGGCGATGACGTTCTTCAGTGCGTTATCGTCCGTTCCAGACAGGAAGCGGACCGGATATCCACGAAGGCGTCTGTGACGTGCGAGCACGTCAGCCTGAACAAACTCCAGCGCATGCCCCAAGTGGGGAGCAGCATTCACGTACGGGATCGCGGTGGTGATGTAGTAAGGCCTCACTGCGGGACTCCTTCTGCGTCAGGTCGACAGGGAGGCCGCTCCTAGTAGAGCCCCACTGTCTGAGGGCTCGACTGGCTGAGAATCAGTGCGCTACGATCGCATCACCGGCGTCAGCCGGGGACCCCAACCCTCTTGATGTCGATGTGGATCGTGTAGCCGCGCCAGTGCGCCATTCAGGAGTAGCTCAGCGTGCTGCCTCCAACTGCCGTCAGCCGCGTACCCAATCAGCCAGATCACAAATGATAACGCCAGCGTCCAGCCAACCTCATTCATTCTTCACACTCAAACCGGCCCTCAACAAGTCATTTACCGATGGTGGCACGACCCCCTATTGCAGACGCAATAAATTCCTCGATAACAGAATACATGCGGGCACTGTCTCCAGCAGAGCCTAGGCCGTGCCCACCCTCATGACGGTACCCTTCGCACTCCCAGCCTCGCGCGGCCGCATCCTCCAGAAATCTATCAACATCAGTTACCGAGACACGCGCATCATCCGCACCACGCGCGATAAACATCGGACAGAAACTCTCCACACATTCATCCTTCACAAGGACTGCAGGAGAAATCTCCTCAAGACAACCTGGCTCGGCTTGCGCGTCACCTATGAAATAGGCTAACCGATACCTAATTGCACTCCATGAACGAGGCATTCCTTCCAACATACTAACGAGATTCACAGGCGGCGAGATCGCAACAGCAAACTTGACCTCTGGCCAGCACAGAGAACCCAGGATCGCAGCAAATCCGCCATACGACCACCCGAACAACCCGAATTCCTCAGACGTCACCCAGCCGCGTCGGCGACAATGCTCAACCGCGTCGATCAGATCAGTCTGCATTGCACGCCCCCATTGACGCACCCCCGCCTCCGACACCATACCGCCCACGCCAACCGACCCACGAAAGTTAACCTGGAGGCACGCAAAGCCCAAGTCGCACAGCCACTGACACTCCGCGTCATACGCCCACTCATTCCGCGCCCACGGACCACCGTGAATATTCACAACCAACCCTGATTCGCCGAGCTCCCCAGTCAAGTACCCGTTCATCGCCAGTCCGTCACGTGCAACGAACTCGAAACCTCGGCATCTCCACGGACGAACGACCGAAACAGAGCGCTGCGGCCTAAAGACAACGCTTTCCCCGTCAAGGCAAACGACGGCGATACTCGGCGCCTCCACGTCAGATAGAAAAAGGGCGGCATATCTTCCACTCGGCCCTAGGCTAAGGAGGCGAAAATCGACATCCCGCCCTAGATCACTCCGCACCAGCTCGCATAGTCTTCTTCCCTCCAACGAGCATGGGATCGTCGATGCGCGCGTTGCGTGTACTGTCACAGTCAGGGGCTCCTCAGCAGGGTTGAAGGCCATGTCAGAGAAGAACGCAAGTTCTTCCGTCTCAAACGCCGTCTCCACAGCCGCCCCATGATGCTCAACCACCGAGTGTCCCTTGACCGTTCTGGAGATCCAGAGGGTTCCGTCGCGACACACTCTCAGGACCTTCACATTCAACGCCTCAGGCGGCGGAACGTGAAGCGTCTCACCAACGCCGTCGCACGAGATCAAAACAGAGCCATCTTGCTGCTCGCGCACCCCTCCATGCACAACTCCTAGGTCGTCGACCAGCCACTGCGAATACCCGGCCTCATTATGCCAGGCCTCACACCACAAACCATTCGAGGTATCCAACTCGTACAGATGCTCAAGATCACCGTCCCCGCCCAACGCGCCAACGAGCACTGACCGCGACTCCCCGATCGCCCCGTAAATTCTAGTGCACACGAGAGAAGGGATACCAACAATCCTCGACTCCACGCCTTCTCCGAAATGAACGATGCACAGTCTGGGGCTGTCTCTCATTCCGGGGTCGCATCGCACAACCGCACTCGCATTACCCCGACATAGGGTGTATTCAGTCACGGCCTCGAGCGAGAAACGCTCGACTTCTTCGGGATGATCCAACGCTGCCTTCGCCAAGATCGAAACGCCAAGCGACGACTCAATCCAGAATATGGAGTCCCCACTCGAATCCAAAGAGGGACAGGACATCTGAGCTACCCGGAACCGGTGCATCCGGTCCATATCAACTCCTACAGAAGAACGAGTACACGGCATGGCCGAACACAGAGGACGACTCCGGAGCAAGAAGGCAGTCAACCTCCGCAACATCCAGAAGGCTAGCTTTCGGAGCACTCCTCTCTAATATGCTGTTGCTCGACACTGTCTGACCCGTGGTACCACTACTCATCCAAGCGAGTTCCCTGCAGTTCAGAGGACTTTCCCAGACGAACTCGGGGAACGAATGTCTCACACACCCTCCGGGCTGGATTGTGTAAGGGAAATCAGTCGTTGGAGGGACGCCAAGCCCGGCAACTAGTATCCTTCCCACAGGTCTGCATACCGCCAGGTGAAGAGCAGCGACAGCGAGGCACTCTGTCGCTAAAATATCCGTGCCGTTTAGACTCAGGTCGTCCCATCTCTTAATCAAGTCTGCCAAGCTCGGGACATCAATCATGAACCGGATGGCATGGGACAGAGACAATTGCTCCACCTGGCAGACCCAGAACTGGGTGCCCATATCACATGGCCCTAATAACAGCAACTGTCTGCTGGACCTCGAGCGCCATCCTTCAATCGAGACTTGGGCCAACAGGTCAGGCATCGCGCGCACCACCTTCCACTAGCGGGACATCGAAGATGTCGCCCGCCGAAAACTCCACGCACTCAAAGTTGCGTGGGGCGGCTCCTGCGCCACCGCCAAACTCGAACAGTCGGGCGACTATCATGTCATCGTCGCCTACGCGGAGAGACGAGCAGGCTACACCGCGAGGAATCGGCTCCAGAGGAGCGTACCTGGTCGGCCTACCCGGGGCCCACCGATCGACCCAATGAACCATTGGGTGCCGGGATCGCTCATAGACCGACCAGCGGTCGAGGAAAGTCCCCGAATCCGCAACTATCGTATACTCGATGGTGTGATTGCCGATATCCGCCAAGGGATCAGGAAAGACCGCACCACGAACAGCCAAGTGAGTCACCATATCAGCGCTAACGTGAAACGCGTGGGAGCCTGATGCCCCTAACAGCAGCCCTGCCCCGGCAGTTTCTAGGTCTATGAAAGCGCGAGCCACTACCACCTTTGGAAGTTCACCCACACGAAGTGGATGCAGATCGACACCGAATGGCGCGTCAGCGCGTAGGAGCGAGGTTCCAGACGTCGTCAATTTCCACAAAAAGCCAAGAAGCGTCCTCCTCTCGAACCAACGGAGATAAGCAGTCACTCGGAAGCATCCCGCCTGATCGCCCGGCCGAATCGTCAGCGTCACGGTGCTGTGCCCCCAGGACCAAGTCTGACTCAATCCCACTGGGGTTGACACCGACCGATCTAAAACCCACGGATCCAACTCCGACGACTCCCAATTGTACCCAAGTTCCCAAGCGTCCGAATAACCCGTTCTATCATCGAAACTGACGGGCGTTGGGAGCATCGCGGCTAGTGCCCCCATGAAGACCGCTGATGGTTCCGAGTTGCATTCGAGAGCACTCGGCGAGTCATCGAGACGGATACACGCCGACATTGCGCCTACCGAATCTGGCCCGTGTGATTGTACTGACGAGTAGTTTAGGGTCCACCTGCGCATCACCCCAGAAGTATGCCTCCGTTGCCTCTTAACCGCAGTGAAGATTGAACTAAGAATGCGATCTATCCTCAAGAGGGAGCGATAGGCTCTCTGCTGCACTGGGCCTGAGCAGGACCCTCCTACGAGATCGTGCGTACAGACGTCGGCCAGTTGACGCCAGAGTGACTGCAGACGGCGGTGATGGTGGTGGTTGGGGTAGCCCATATGCTGTTTGAATAGCAAGACCTTTTCACACGTCAGCAAGCGATCTTCGACACCTTGCAGCAAGCGTTTATACCGCGCTTGAGTGACCCACGTCCCCTGGTGGTAGCCCAGTTCAAGGGGCCCTCGGTGTACCGAGTGTGTCGACCAGTCCGCTGCCTCGAATAGGAGGCTGGGACTAGTCCAGTGCACTGTAACCGGACCCGCTTCCCCAGCCGATTTCCAAGAAGCAAGCTGGGTGAGCGTGGGACCAGACCCCCCTGAGCTGCCCAACGGCTGGAACAACCGCCCGCCAAGACCACCCGCGTAACGGATTAGCTTGGCTGGGTCAAGGATCCCGTTGTAGGCGTCCTCGCCCAAGGATGCGATCGCCCTAACCTCCACTCCATTCGCACTTTGCCATGCGAAGCGATGGTGCGGGAACGCAGGATCAGAAGAGTGAAGTTTGCCGGTATAGAACGAACTACAACCTGCCAAGCGCAGCATCTGTGGCATCTGTTGCGGGAATCCAAAGCTGTCGGGCAACCATGCGAGTGTAGACACGGGAAGCTCCATGGCGACCGCGGTGTCACGGTGCAAGGCGAGTGCTCGCATCGTGGTCTCTCCGTGGAGCTGTAGAACATCTGGCTCGTTGTAGAGCCCGTTTGCAAACTCTATTCGTCCGATCCTGATCAGGTCACGCACCATTTCATAAAGGTCGGGCGATTTGGCCGCCAGTATGGAGAGTTCCCAAGCGGAGGCGAGCACCCAAGTGATCTGCGGATAGCGGTGCATCAGCGCTGGAACCCATCCGTGGTGGGCGGGGACCAGTCGTTCAGTGACGGATCTCGGCCACAGCCACTCCGCATCAATATGACTGTACCCCGTGACGTCTACTCGGAGGGCTTCGTATTGCGGAATAGCCTGCAATGCGTGGGCGGCCCTGGCAACGGATACGGCCGGGCGCTTACCGTCTGAGCTTGCCCAAGATTCCGTCATGTGGCTCACTGGGCTGTCAAAGAGCAATCGGCCTAGTGCTTCGTCGTGTGCAGCATAGTGCAAGTACGCTCGGGCTTCACGCGGCCAGTCGATATGCGCCAGCGAGTCAGCAAGCATGTCTTGCAGGGCACCCCCTGAGTTGGGCGCGTGACGTACCACTTCCAGAGAGGCCGAGAACAACCACTGCACCTTCCGCCAAAAGCTATCAACATCGACATCTATGATCCGAACGAGGCCCGCCATCACGGTAGGCGGGCGAGCCGTTCCATGGGCGTCCATTGGGAGGAGAGCATAGTTGCCTTGGACCTGCTCGCCAGATCCAAGCGTCAGTGGAACGAGGCAAGGGGCATCTGCGAGAGCCAAGCCCGAGCTGGTCCCATCCGGTCCCGCTAGATGGGCAACGCCATAACCGCGAGGTCGAAGTTCCAATACAGGCGTTCCGAGCCGCCTGTCGAATGCTGGCAGGGGGAAAGAAGAGAATCTACCCTCACTCCAGTCGGTCGCCTTTGACGCCGTTGATGAATCGGTGGACACTTGAAGAGGGAGCCGCAGGATGTCCCTGGCAGCATAGAGTTCTAGCAATCGCCTGGTTATGAACAGTTCTCGCCTATTGGGCCGATGTACCGCCACGGGCGCCCCTTTGAAGCAATTCTGCAATCGAGGCACCTATCGGAAGGCCTGTATTCTTCTCGATGTAGGCCCATTGGCCGTTGGGATTCAATTCCAGAAAATGGTACTGCCCGTCGTCGTCTACAATTAGGTCAATAGCCGAGAAGTTCAATCCAAGCTTGTTTGTCAAGGCTACGCACTTCTTTGCGACCTCCTCCGGCAACGACCACGGTTCGATCACCACTCCTGCTCCGGAATAGTGGCCGAAGCGGCTATCCCGGATTCGGGTAGCCCCTCCGACATGGTGATGACCAAGTGCCTCGCTTGGGGCTGATCGAACTGACGCCGCAAAGCAATGAGGACCGACGATCGTGACGCGGATATCCTCCGCGACGGCAACCGTTTCTTGGAAGATGGACGGGGCCAGCTCAAGGCCCTGGAGATCTAGTCCTGCCGGTTCCGTGATCTCATGCGTCAAGAGCACCATCTGGCGGCCGTCGACTCGAGGGTGCTTCTGAGAAAGGGGCTTCACCACGGCGCGTGGATACCGGGCCAAGAATTCTCGAGCATCGAGCGGACTGCTGGTGATGACGGTGGCGAGTGTCTTAAGTCCAACCGTCGCAGCAAGCTGCAATTGAAGAAACTTGTTCGATGCGCGACTTATGGCATAATAGTCCGACACCCAAGTGGCAGACTGTAGCTGGGAGTAGAGCGTGACCGTTAGTTGCGTTAGGGCGCTCGCAGAGTACTCGAAGTACTCTTGGGGAACAGGAATCGACATGTGACGAAAGCGCTGAGGCTTTCTAAACCACACGCCGGTTATGTCGAGCGCCGTTAGGTCGGTCTCCTGGAGCGATAGAGTGTTCCGCTCCGCCAAGTGTTGAAAGGTAAGGCTGGATCCGGAGATGATTGCGCCTGGATCAACTAGAAGATATTCACTTTCGAGATGGTTGGTCACGAATGGTATGTGGCCGTCCCTTTCGTCTGAGATGACCAAGACCACTCTATCCATGCAGGCGAAGTCCGTCACCAGTCGTCCATGCCGCCGCTGGCGTCATCCAAGCTGCATCCACTGTCGAGCGAGAGGATGCAGTAAAGGATGTCGTCGTCGGTCACGGTTGGGGAGGTTGCCATAGCGTCAATGCCGAAGGGACGCAAGGGCGACTCCGCGGGGGGGATCTGCTCGCACTGGGTGTCGATGGGCATGATTCATCCGTTCTGTCAAAGTTGCTGATTCTAGGTGTTCATGGTAGGTGCTCGCTGTGCGGGCGTCAATGCTATTCTGGGGTGCCCGGAGGCCGGGTCAAGTCCTACAGTCGCCGGCCGAGCTCGCCTGGTGCCCCCAGACCGATCCCGCCGAACGGGTCGTCCAGGTCGCCCTGACCCGGTCCTTCAGCGACTATCAGCCCTAGGCGTCTCAGCTAGCTCAACTGAGCCTTGGCCGCACCGGAGGGCTGCGGATTGAGGGCTCCCTTAGATGTAGATGGAGAGGTTCACCACAGCCGGCGGTGCCTGGAGCGGGTCGGCTTGTTTGTGGTCGCCGTTCTTGCAGGCGGCGAAGGGTCCGTCGGTGCCGGTGAGGGTGCCCCAGTGGTGGGTGAAGTGGTCCCGCCACCACACCGACGCCCCCAGGAGTCCGTCGTTGCGGAGGTGTTCCCACGCGCGCCACAGCGCCTCGATCCGGTTCACGGCTTCGGGGTGCAGCCACCACCTGGGGCACCACCGGTACTTCAGCTCCCCCAGGGGCGGGCGCCAATTGGGCAGCATCCACTCTCTCAACCACTGATCTGCCGACTCATACATCAACGCCGGCGCGGCCCCCTCCCCCGCCGTGGCGGCCGGCGGAGCGGGTTCGGGGTCTGCGTCGGGTAGTTGGGGGTCGTCGAGGAAGCTCATCGGCTTCTCCCCCGCTTCCGCTGCTGCGTGGGCCTGGCCGAGGTGGGCTGGCTATTGCGGCGGCCGCGGTGGCTTTGCGCTGCCGCCTCATCGGCCGGGGTGTACGCCGGGGCCGCCTTCCGGGCCACCCGGTCAGCCTCCTCGGCGTCAGCCTCGGTCACGGTGGCCACCACCACCTGTTCGTGGACGGCGTCCTCCGAGCCGTGCAGGTCGGTGTCGGCCATCGCCTGCTCGCGGCGGGCCTGTTCGCGCAACTGCTCCACCCGCGGATCATCGGGATCCAACCCGTCAGCTTCGGAGTGATGCTCGCCGGAGGCACGCTCGTTCTCCCGGCTTTGCGCAGCCAGGTCGCCGGCCTCGTCGACCAGGCCGCTGGTCCTGCGGGCCAGCTCGTCGTCGAACGCGGCCTTCACATCCAACCCGAACCGCTGCCGGGTCTCGGACTCGATCCGCTGCGCCACCGTCTCAGCCATCGGGTCCAGACCCAACGTCACCCGCGCATGCCCGTAGGCGTCGACCCAGTCGGCCTGGGTCGCGTTCTCCCGCCACCAGTCGTCGGCCACCACCCGGTAGTGCGGGCGATGCTCCGCCACGAGCTTCGGCACGTCCAACACCTCAGCCTCACGGCCGACGTGCTCCTCGCGCAGCGTGGAACTCCGCTTCCGCCACAGATCGTGCGCCTCACGCAGGTTCACCCCGAACCGTTCCCAATACTGCTGCTCGATCCGGTTCGCCGCATGCACAGCCATCGGGTCGACGTCCCGCATCCCCCGCGCCGTGGCGTAAGCGTCGGCCCACTCCGCTGGGGTGGCCTGGTCTTCCCAATCGGCCCAACCGACCCGCCGGTAGACGTCCTGCTGGCCGCGGACCCACTCCTTGAACTGGGCCTCATCGGCCCGACCGGCGGACATCGCCTGATCCCGGCCCTGACGTTCCTGCTCGGCGCGGCGACGCTGCGCCACCTCCATGACACGCGCCACCGCCGCCACCGTCGCCCGGATCGCGCGTTCGGCCTCGGCAGTCAGTTCCTCACTCATCACACTCCCCTCCCCTGCAGTGCGGCCTGTGGGGGTCAGCGGCTCGGGCCGCCTCGTGAGCGTTCGTCATGGTGATCCCTCCTGGTGATGTCCGGGTCAGCCGTCTGCTGACCCGTCGGCGGGTGCATCGGCGCCGGGGCAGTGATCGGCGCGAACGCCGCCTGCTCCTGCACCTGCCCGGCTGCCCGGAGATCGTCCTCCGACAACAGACCCAGCTCGCCGCGCAGCACCACCGATGTGGCGTCCAATCTGCGCTGCACCTCATGGCGAACTCGTTGTGCCGCGACCCGTTCCCGGGCCGCCTCATGCGCATCCGCGATCGCGCGACTCATCCGCCCCAGCTGGTCGATCACAGCCAACCAGCCAGCCAGGTCATGCCGGCCCGCGGCCGCCATCATGTTCCTGGCCGCGATCGCGATGTTGTCCCTCGGGGTGATGCTCGGCTTCGGGTCCGCGTACTGATGCTGCGACCAGCGCGCCAACTCCCGCGCCGCCCGAGCCAACCGGCCAGGCGTGGACTCCAACCCCGTACTGGCGATCCCCACCAGCCCCGCCAGATCACTGGCCCGTCGTCGGTCCTCCCGGGCCGTGCGCTGCTCACTGCGCCACCGGGCCTGCTCCTGCCGCAACACCGCGACCGTCTGCCCCGCCCAATCCTCCGGGCTGGCAGCCCCCACCGTGGACGCACCCCCAACCCACGCCGAGGCGTCGCTCTTCGGCCACCCCTCCGAGGCGCGCAGCTTCGGCAAACTCAGATCCGTCGCCAACCATTTCGCGGGCCCATACCAACGACCCGACCCGCCCTCGAGCCGCACCGAATAGCCCACCACCCCCCTACGTCCGCCGGTCTCGAACCGAGCCCTGGCCTCAACCCCCACCCGACGCAGGGTGCGCACGAACTCCGCCTCATCGATCGACGCCTTCGCAGCCCCCCGCACCAACCTCTCCAACCGGACCGTCTCCGGCTCCCCCACCGTCACCCCACGGCGGGCGTCGGCCTGGGTGAAGCCCGGCATCCCCCGATGCTGGCGACGATCAGCCAACCGCTCGAGCTGGTGCTCGACCTCCAACTCGCGGCAAGCGGCCGCGTTGCGGGCGAAGTCGTTGCTCAGCGACAACCACGCACCATCGGCCTGCACCCGGTTGATCACCAAGTGGATGTGGTCGTTGCCGGCCTTCGACATGCCGTGATGGATGGCGGTCCACCGGCACCCAGCTGCACCCATCTTCGCGACATAGTCCTCAGCGATCCGCTGCCACGTCTCGAACGGCAACGAGCCCTCGTCGTCGCGGATCGCCAACGCCACATGAACCACGTGAGGACCGTGCGGGTTGTCACGCTTCGTCACCCCGACCGCCCGACCGTTCCAGCCCGACCGATCCACCTCCAACGTGGTCGCCAGATGCTCATCCAGATGGGCCGTCAACGATGCCAGGTCGGCACCCCGCCACGGCTCCCCCGCATACTGTCGACGCCACCCCTCCACCACATGATCCGACCCGGCCACCACCTGCGGGTTGGTGTGCTCGTTCGACCGTCCCGGCCCCACCAGATAGCCCAGCAGGTTCCGAGTATCAGAACCCTTCATGATCTTCCCGATCATTCCGGCCACGCCGCCTCGATGATGCGCCGGATCTCGACCTGCGTGGCCTCCAGCTCCGCCAACGCTGACCGCATCCGCTCCAGGTCAGCCTGGCCGTCGATGTTCGCGCCGTGTGCGAGCTGGTTGATGTTGGTGGCGATCCCCGACAGCTGACGGTTCGCCGCATACAGATCAGCCGACAACCCCTGCGCCTGCAGGGCAGCCACACGACCGAACACCGCCCCGTTCGTCTCCACCGCCGCAGTGAACACCCGCGGCACCGAGCAACGCATCGCCAACGCCAACGACGACACCTCGAGGTACTCAGCCTCCGAGAGGCGGATCTTCACTTCCCTGGTCCTGGCACCGGTCGACACATTCGGGCGACGACCAGCACGCCTGCGGCCAACCGGCTGCTCAGCATCCACTCTCGTCACTCCCCTTCGCCCAGTGCAACGACCCGCCCTGCGGGACCGCCTCCACCCACCCCAGTGTGCGCCCACGGCCGCGGTCGAGGCAACCATCAGGGAGCAGTTATGGGCCCTAACACATAACTTGCTCCACCCACGGGGTGGAACCATGCCCGCTTACACTGGCCTGGCAGGGCGCGATCACCACGGCGCGCACCAACCACCGGGAGGGATCACCATGGGCATCGCAGAGGAAGCCGCCATCTACCTCGAGGCCGAGCAAGCAAAGCGCCTCGAAGTCATCCGCCAGCTCGAACCGTTCGTGGCCATCCGCGCCGAACTCGAGCAGCGCATGGCCCAAGTCGACGCCGACCAACGCCAAGCATGGGACGCCGCGATCGCCAGTGGCTGGACCGCCGACCAACTCCACCGCCTCCGCCTCGACGAACCCACCCCCACCAAGCCCGCGAACCGGCGACGCCCCAAGCCTCGCCGACGACCCACCACCGACCGGGACCACTGACAAACAACCGGGCCTGACGGCCCACCACCGACCAGGACCACTGACAAACAACCGGGCCTGACGGCCCAGAATCCGACGCCTTCGGCGCTGCCTGATTGTGGCGGGGCTGCCTAGCACACCGCTTCTCTCCACCCGGGCTGAGGGCTCCGGTCTCAGCGCCCGGACGTCGGCGCTCCTTCGTCGCTGATTTCCTCGTCCGCGCCCAGAGACCTCCACCCTCCAAGACGCCCGCGCGGAGCCTCGAAGAACCGGCGCGCTCCACGGCAGACAAGCGGCAGGCTGATCACCTGCCGCCGGCGCAAGCGCCCCGCCCGTCGGCCTCGCTACTGGACGCCTTGCGCCACAGCGTCGACCACCCTCATTTCATGGGTGGTCGGCGCTGCCGGGTGACCTACCCGTCCGAGTGTCGGAGTTTTGCGGCAAGATCTTCGCCATGCCTGATCGTCCAGCCCCTCGCCAAATCGATACTTGGGAACGTGCAGAACAAAACGCGGCCGAATGGATGCGGTACCGGGGCATCCTTGATGCCTAAGTAACGACGAACGGGGCCGACAGAGGAATCGACGTCACCTCACGTGACGCCCTCGCTCAGGTCAAGTTCGAAGCCCACCAAGTAGGCACGACTGCCCCACAACGCCCGATCTGGAGCGCCGCACAGACCACCACAAACTGCTCATCTTCTTCTCGGGCGTGGGGTACTCCAACCCAGCCATGGAGTACGCCCATGCCATGAAACATCCCCCGCAGCAGCAACCCTTCTCCCATCCCACCCAACAATCCCCCGCGCCCAACCCAAGGTGAAGCGGCCCTGCAGCCGCGAACCCGAGCTCTCTAGGTACGACGTGATGGCACCTGATGCCCGTCAACTACCAAGCCAATCCGTGCTGCTGCGAGCTTCTTCGCCGGTGCCGTCGAAGCCGTCCGGCAAGCCCAGCACCAGATCCCGAACACCATCGGACTCCACAACTTCCCCGCCGGCCACCTGATTACCGCCTGGCGATGCTGGTAGAAAGAGGCCACAAGAAGGGATGGCGTCAATGCCGTACCCGGCAACCGGCGTCACCACCATCATGTTGGCTACCATCACCCACCTCGGCCACGAGACGCGGCCGCTGGGTCACATTGCTGGCGAATCGCCGTTCACATATTCAGGGTTGCGCAACGTCTACCTTGATGAAGGAGGTAGCCACGCATGGAGGAACTGCTCGAGGAGATCCTCGCCGAAGACGGTGCGGCTCTGACGCGACTCGCGTGGGGGCTGACAGGCTCGGCCGACCAAGCTCGCGACCTGGTCCAAGACTCCTTGGTGAGGGTTGCCTCGCAATGGCGAAAGGTCGCCAGCGCAGACAATCGATCCGCATACGTGCGCGCCGTGCTGCTCAATGTGTGGCGGGACCAGCGTCGCCGCAAAACCGTCGCAACGTCACCCCTCGAGCATGACCCGACTTCGAAAACTGAGCCGGCGGAAGATCGGCTCGTGGACAGACACGTCCTCATCAAGGCGATGACGAGCCTCTCCCCACAGCAACGGAACGTTGTGATCCTGCGGTTCCTCGACGACCAGTCTGTTCACTCGACTGCGTACATCCTGGGGTGCAGCGACGACACCGTCAGAACCCAAAGCCACCGGGCACTCCGCATCCTTCGTGAGCATCCGCAACTGCATCGCTACATCCCGAATCTGGAGGTCCCAGAATGAGCGAGCCGACCCTGAGAAGCCTGGTGCCGGACGTCGAACCCGTCGACAAGCAGGAAATACTGCATCGCGCCCGATCAAGAGCCGCGCGTCGGCGAGTGCTGGCGGCCGTCTCTGTTGCTGCGGTCGCGGTGGTTGCCGTGGGCGGGGCTATCACCCTGCAGCGGCAACCCGATGCCGTGCCAGCCGAAACCCCCAGCTCCCAACCACCTTCCAATGAGAGTTGCCCGTCCTCAAGGCCGCGAACCTCCAGCGCCAGCATGCAGCCAGCGTCCAGTCCACACTTCTACTGGGGCGGCGTGTTGTACGTCGACGCGGGTGTGAGACCGAAGCCAGGCAGCGCCCGCTTCACTGTGAGATGCGCGGTCTACGACGCGCCGCGAGGGCAGGAATGGGTGACCCCATGGCCAAATGCAGCCGCAGCGGGTTTCACCGAGGGCACGACGGTCTATCGCGCAGCTGGTCGCGCAGATGACTGCCTCCTCCTCGCTCAACCCGCCGGTGGTGGGGAGATGATGGCGTTCAAGCCGAGTGACCCCGCCCCGGGCTGCTGAAGCCGGGGACGGGGCATCCCCGTCACATCACGTGTAGAGGATGTTGAACCCGTTGAGGTCGCCGGAGCGCTTGGTTCGACGATCTGAGCCAGCACCCGTGTTGAAAGACGCGTACATGATCTGGTCGGTATCCGCCACGTGATCCAGCCCCCAGTTATGGAGGATCTCGTGAACAGCCAGGCTCATGAAGTCAACCCTGCCGGCCGGCACAGGGAGAGATGTTGACATGTGCCACGAGGTAGCGTTGTCGATGCGAATATCTGCTTCAACGATGTTGTTTCCAGAGACCCAGTAACCCGCTAGACCAAGCAGGGTTCCCGATAGGTCCTCGTAGCCGATGACGGAGTATCCGTCGTGAGTCTTCGCGTCGCGGGTTGTGTTGCCCAGCCTGCTGAACTTCGGGGTAGAGGTGGCACCGGTGCCGCAGCTGGAAGAATCCGCGATTGCGTTCGCGAAGCTGGCGTCGAGCAGGCTGTACGCGTTGGACGCTGGCTGTCCGCTGGTGTTGTGCCACCAGTTGTAACCAGCTGACGGCCAGACACCCAGGCCACCGTTAAGTGCGTACTTCCAAGCGTAGGAGCTGCTGGATCCGCACCCACTAAGCACGGTGTCCTCAGATGCTGGGGACAAATCGTGGGCATGTGCGCTGCCGACCAGCTGCACGCGAGGGGCCGCCGCTGGATGGCCGATCAGACGACCCGCGACGAGAGCGGCGACGTGCCCATCCGTGGACGTGGAGATGGCATAGGACGTGCCGTGGTCATCGAGGCTCTCCGCGAACATCACGGCCATGTCGCCCGGTGCTGGGACATCGACCACGAAGAAGTCCGAGAGCACGGAGAGGCGAACTTGTTTGCCGCTGAGCGGACAACTGGCGGTGGCTGCATCGTTGAGTTGGGCGGGGGTGAGTACGGCTGGTGTCTCACAGACGTCCGCGCTGGCAGGGGTGGAGCCCAGGCCCACTAGGACCAATGACGTGACGGCTGCTGCGATTGCGGTGCGTGCGATTCGGGATTTCATCCTGGCTCTCCTTTGAGCTAGCGCGCTGGATTGCTGCGTTACGGTGAATTTACCCCAGCCTAGGTAGATTAAGTGTGGGAACGTTCTCCGCGGTGGTCGGCTCACCAGCGAATTTGACCGTCACAGATCCGCGAAGCCCACACCCGGGCTGGATAAAGGTGCTGGTAGCGAAGGCGCCGCTGTTCAGCAGGGCGTACCGGACACTTCTGACCTTTTGGGGGGTAGGACACTACCCTCTAGCGGGTGGTGGAGTAGCCGGAAGGGTAGGGGATAGCGTCCCCGCGTCGTCATTGCGGTTCTTCGGTCGTGCCGGAGCACCCTGAAGCCGGCGGCCGCATTCCCGAAGGGCGCGGCCGTCATGCCCCTCAAACGTGAGTGAGAATTCTAGTCAACGAGCCGTAGGCGCGGCTTGGCACAGAGTGGGGGGAGCCCCGCGTAGCGGGCTGCTGGCAAGACGCCGCAGCTGTCCCGTTCTCATCGTCACCGGTGAGACTCCTCACCACACTCGAGGCGTCCTCCTGTCCCTCCATCTCGTCGGCCTGGGAGATGTCGAACACGCTCACCGGGAAAAAGATCCGGCGGCGCCCCTCCACCACCTCCCCCACTCTGGCTGTCCTCATCGTCGTCGTCACCGGTGGGCTTCACGGTGCCGGTCCCAAGGATCCGGATCCCCACTCGCCCTTGCGGACCTGGCGGCCCTTCGCCCGCAACGCCTCCACGCTGTCGGCGAGCTGGGCGTGCAACGCCTCCATCTCAACCCTCCGCTGCTCCGGGCTGCGACCCTTACCGCCCCCGACACTGTTCCGCTTTCCCATGATCCCTCCAACGTGAGTGGACCGACCCACCGGTGCCACCCGGCCGTCCCGCCCGTTCTTTTTGCCCTTCTGGGCGAGGAGGAACTGGACCGGCGTGAAAGCGGTAGAGCGCAACCCGTGCACCCCGGGACCGGAGGAAGTTTTCGACAGCGAAGCGGCCGCAGGCTCGAAAAGTTCCGAGGACCGCAAGGGGCGCGAAGCGACGGGTTGCGTGGAACCGCGCGCCGGTCAAGATGGGACCGCCAGAAGGGCAAATCCAGAAACCTTCGCTCGGTCAGCGGCTGGTCGAAGTCGTAGAACTCGGCGACGGAGAACCGCCTCGACGCCACAAAACGGTCTCCGGGTCGTGAGCCGAGCGTCTCAGTGTTCTCCCTGGATCCGATCAATAGGGATGCTCCGCGCTGACGAACTCTTCCCGTCAACAAGGGGGAACCGGGCATGCGAATTCGCCAAAGAGACTATTGACCAGTTCCAGTGGCTCGTATTTAGTGTCGTCATCGGCGGACCCACCCCCGGTTCTGCACAGAGTCCATGGAGGTCGGTATGCGGAGGAAGATCGCGCTCCTGTGTGGCGCCTTGACTGTTGCATTGGCGCTGGCGTCTGGGGCTACGGCGGTGGCTGATCCTGCAGATGACTTGGCGGCCGCTCAGGCGAGGAAGCTGGCCCAGGTCGAGGCCGAGGGCGGCTACCAGCCAGCCCCACCGTCGCCAGATGACCCGGAAGTGATCTGGAGCAACGCGTTGGGTTCCTGCTACGAG
>NZ_CATNLW010000004.1:0-5261 GCF_950101875.1 Aestuariimicrobium sp. T2.26MG-19.2B
GGCACAAATGGAAACACCCCCTTGATCCGAAGATCAAGGGGGTGTTGTAAGTCCGGCGGCGTCCTACTCTCCCACAGGGTCCCCCCTGCAGTACCATCGGCGCTGAAAGGCTTAACTTCCGGGTTCGGAATGGAACCGGGTGTTTCCCTTTCGCCATGGCCACCGAAACACTATGGAGATGTGTCGGACCAAGCATTCAATTATCAAGCCTGGTTCCCGACCGTATCCCGGGAACCACACAGTGGACGCGTAGCATCTTTGTAGATGAATGAACAAGCCCTCGGCCTATTAGTATCGGTCAGCTCCATGCCTTTCAGCACTTCCACATCCGACCTATCACCCGGTGGTCTGCCGGGGGCCTTACCAGATTATTCTGTGGGAACCCTCATCTTGAAGCGTGCTTCCCGCTTAGATGCTTTCAGCGGTTATCACTTCCCAACGTAGCCAACCAGCCGTGCTCTTGGCAGAACAACTGGCACACCAGAGGTTAGTCCGTCCCGGTCCTCTCGTACTAAGGACAGCTCTTCTCAAGATTCCTACGCGCGCAGCGGATAGGGACCGAACTGTCTCACGACGTTCTAAACCCAGCTCGCGTGCCGCTTTAATGGGCGAACAGCCCAACCCTTGGGACCGACTCCAGCCCCAGGATGCGACGAGCCGACATCGAGGTGCCAAACCATGCCGTCGCTGTGAGCGCTCGGGCAAGATCAGCCTGTTATCCCCGGGGTACCTTTTATCCGTTGAGTGACGGCGCTTCCACAAGCCACCGCCAGATCACTAGTCCCGACTTTCGTCCCTGCTCGAGATGTCTCTCTCACAGTCAAGCTCCCTTGTGCACTTACACTCGCCACCTGATTACCAACCAGGCTGAGGGAACCTTTGGGCGCCTCCGTTACCTTTTGGGAGGCGACCGCCCCAGTCAAACTACCCATCAGGCACTGTCCCTGATCCAGATCATGGACCTAGGTTAGATATCCAGAGCGACCAGAGTGGTATTTCAACGATGACTCCACAACCACTGGCGTGGCTGCTTCACAGTCTCCCACCTATCCTACACAAGTCGCACCGAACACCAATACCAAACTATAGTAAAGGTCCCGGGGTCTTTCCGTCCTGCTGCGCGTAACGAGCATCTTTACTCGTACTGCAATTTCGCCGAGTTCGTGGTGGAGACAGCGCCCAAATCGTTACTCCATTCGTGCAGGTCGGAACTTACCCGACAAGGAATTTCGCTACCTTAGGATGGTTATAGTTACCACCGCCGTTTACTGGGGCTTAAGTTCAGTGCTTCGCTTGCGCTGACACTTCCCGTTAACCTTCCAGCACCGGGCAGGAGTCAGTCCGTATACATCGTCTTTCGACTTGGCACGGACCTGTGTTTTTAGTAAACAGTCGCTTGGGCCTGGTCTCTGCGACCTTCAATGCTTCAGACAGCTCGTGCCCTCACACATCCGGTCCCCCTTATCCCGAAGTTACGGGGGTATTTTGCCGAGTTCCTTCACCACGATTATCTCGATCGCCTTGGTATTCTCTACCTATCCACCTGTGTCGGTTTGGGGTACGGGCGGCTCATACGTCGCTCACGAAGCTTTTCTAGGCAGCATAGGATCACCCACTCTTGGAAACGAATTCCAATCACGACGTCACGTCTCAGGCACATGAGGAGCGGATTTGCCTACCCCTCGCCCTACACGCTTGTCCCGGCATACCAGTCACCGGGATGGGCTACCTTCCTGCGTCCCTCCGCAGCTTGCCTACTACAAGTTTGGGTCGCAGAGTCAGCATCATCGATCCGAAGACCTCCGACACCTTCCGTGCTCAGCATCACCTGATTCAGCATGGGCCGTACTTCGCCGGTACGGGAATATCAACCCGTTGTCCATCGACTACGCCTGTCGGCCTCGCCTTAGGTCCCGACTTACCCAGGGCAGATTAGCTTGACCCTGGAACCCTTGGATATTCGGCGGACGGGTTTCTCACCCGTCATTCGCTACTCATGCCTGCATTCTCACTCGTGTGCTCTCCACGACTGGGTCACCCCGCCGCTTCATCGCGCACACGACGCTCCCCTACCCATCCACGCACCTGGACTCGAAAGTCAAGTACACGCGTGAATGCCATAGCTTCGGCGGATAACTTGAGCCCCGCTAAATTGTCGGCGCAGAATCACTTGACCAGTGAGCTATTACGCACTCTTTCAAGGGTGGCTGCTTCCAAGCCAACCTCCTGGTTGTCACCGCAACTCCACATCCTTTTCCACTTAGTTATCGCTTAGGGGCCTTAGCTGATGATCTGGGCTGTTTCCCTCTCGACTGTGAAGCTTATCCCCCACAGTCTCACTGCTGCGCTCTCACTTACCGGCATTCGGAGTTTGGTTGATTTCGGTAAGCTTTTGGGCCCCCTAGACCATCCAGTGCTCTACCTCCGGCAAGAAACACGCAACGCTGCACCTATATGCATTTCGGGGAGAACCAGCTATCACGTAGTTTGATTGGCCTTTCACCCCTATCCACAGCTCATCCCCTCGGTTTTCAACCCAAGTGGGTTCGGGCCTCCACGACGTCTTACCGTCGCTTCACCCTGGCCATGGATAGATCACTACGCTTCGGGTCTAGAGCATGCGACTCAACGCCCTGTTCGGACTTGCTTTCGCTACGGCTCCCCCACACGGGTTAACCTCGCCACATACCACTAACTCGCAGGCTCATTCTTCAAAAGGCACGCCGTCACCCCGCAGGGCTCCGACGGATTGTATGCGATCGGTTTCAGGTACTATTTCACTCCCCTCCCGGGGTACTTTTCACCTTTCCCTCACGGTACTTGTCCGCTATCGGTCACCAAGGAGTATTTAGGCTTAACGGGTGGTCCCGCCAGATTCACGCGGAATTTCAAGAGTTCCGCGTTACTTGGGATGACACTCACGAGTGATCAACTTACGTCTACAGGAGTATTACCCTCTACGCTCCACCTTCCCAGGTGGTTCGACTTCGCTTGATCATTTCTTACTCGCCGCCGGGTCAACAGCCCCGACCGAATGGTCCCACAACCCCGCACATGCAACGCCTGTCAGCTATCACACACATACGGTTTGGCCTCTTCCGCTTTCGCTCGCCACTACTCACGGAATCACGGTTGTTTTCTTTTCCTGTGGGTACTGAGATGTTTCACTTCCCCACGTTCCCTCCAACTGCCCTATATATTCAGGCAGAGGTTGCCGGACATGACTCCGGTACTTTCAAGGTTTCCCTATTCGGAAATCCCAGGATCACAGCTCGTTTACCAGCTCCCCAGGGCTTATCGCAGGTTACAACGTCCTTCATCGGCTCTTGGTGCCTAGGCATCCACCGATCGCACTTAGTAGCTTGTTCAAAAAAATATCTACAAAGATGCTCGCGTCCACTGTGCAGTTCTCAAAATACGGGCGAGCCCGGCACCACCACCCCACAACAGGGCACCAGCCACCGGTCCGCGCAGAGCAATCCGTCACCGAAGCAACCGACCCCTCAGGACCCAACAGCGTGCTCACGAAACCCACCACCGAACCACCCACACGTTCCACTCCCCCACAACAGGGGCTGTACTTGCACGGACAACCGGCACCAAGCCTCTCCAGCCAACGTTCCACAATTCCACAAGCCCACCAGACCGGGAACGAACGCCCCGAAACCTGGCAAACATGGACCAGCACCCACAGGCACTGACCAAGAAGGCTCCTTAGAAAGGAGGTGATCCAGCCGCACCTTCCGGTACGGCTACCTTGTTACGACTTAGTCCTAATTACCAGCCCCACCTTCGACGGCTCCCTCCACAAGGGTTGGGCCACCGGCTTCGGGTGTTGCCGACTTTCATGACTTGACGGGCGGTGTGTACAAGCCCCGGGAACGTATTCACCGCAGCGTTGCTGATCTGCGATTACTAGCGACTCCGACTTCATGGGGTCGAGTTGCAGACCCCAATCCGAACTGAGACAGGCTTTTTGGGATTCGCTCAACCTTGCGGTATCGCAGCCCTTTGTACCTGCCATTGTAGCATGTTTCAAGCCCTGGACATAAGGGGCATGATGACTTGACCTCATCCCCACCTTCCTCCGAGTTGGCCCCGGCGGTCTCCATTGAGTCCCCGGCATTACCCGCTGGCAACAATGGACGAGGGTTGCGCTCGTTGCGGGACTTAACCCAACATCTCACGACACGAGCTGACGACAGCCATGCACCACCTGTATACCGACCAAAAAGGGGCACCTGTCTCCAGATGTTTCCGGTATATGTCAAACCCAGGTAAGGTTCTTCGCGTTGCATCGAATTAATGAACATGCTCCGCCGCTTGTGCGGGGCCCCGTCAATTCCTTTGAGTTTTAGCCTTGCGGCCGTACTCCCCAGGCGGGGTACTTAATGCGTTAGCTGCGGCACGGAGAACGTGGAATGTCCCCCACACCTAGTACCCACCGTTTACGGCGTGGACTACCAGGGTATCTAAGCCTGTTTGCTCCCCACGCTTTCGCTTCTCAGCGTCAGGAAATGCCCAGAGAACCGCCTTCGCCACCGGTGTTCCTCCTGATATCTGCGCATTCCACCGCTCCACCAGGAATTCCATTCTCCCCTGCATTCCTCAAGTCTGCCCGTATCGAAAGCACGCTCAGGGTTGAGCCCTGAGTTTTCACTTCCGACGCGACAAACCGCCTACAAGCTCTTTACGCCCAATAATTCCGGACAACGCTCGCACCCTACGTATCACCGCGGCTGCTGGCACGTAGTTGGCCGGTGCTTCTTCTCCTGCTACCGTCACTTCCGCTTCGTCACAGGTGAAAGCGGTTTACAACCCGAAGGCCGTCATCCCGCACGCGGCGTTGCTGCATCAGGCTTCCGCCCATTGTGCAATATTCCCCACTGCTGCCTCCCGTAGGAGTCTGGGCCGTATCTCAGTCCCAGTGTGGCCGGTCGCCCTCTCAGGCCGGCTACCCGTCGAAGCCTTGGTGAGCCACTACCTCACCAACAAGCTGATAGGCCGCGAGCCCATCCCAGACCGCCGGAGCTTTCCAACCCCCCCGATGCCAGGGAGGCTCATATCCGGTATTAGCAGCTGTTTCCAACTGTTATCCCAAAGTCTGGGGCAGGTTACTCACGTGTTACTCACCCGTTCGCCGCTCGTGTACCCCGAAAGGCCTTACCGCTCGACTTGCATGTGTTAAGCACGCCGCCAGCGTTCGTCCTGAGCCAGGATCAAACTCTCCGTTGAAAACAACAACCACCCCACCACAAAAG
>NZ_CATNLW010000005.1:0-449 GCF_950101875.1 Aestuariimicrobium sp. T2.26MG-19.2B
ATATCCAGCGAAGGATGAAGAAAACTTGCGAGGTGTCTCGATGATCTGAAAAATGGCGCAGTATAATTTTTCTACAGATTATATTGGAAGCAAATATTTAAATATTACATATTCAGCGAAGAAATGTGTAATAAAAATACACATTGCGACCCCTGAAAAAAAATAAATTTTTTATGCTATTACGTATATTCATATCTATTTCAATGGAATGACAACGTGAATATTAATTATCCTGCTGAATATGAAATTGGTGATATCGTCTTTACATGTATAGGTGCTACCTTATTTGGTCAAATATCAGCTGCATCAAATTGCTGGAGTAATCACGTCGGGATCATTATCGGTCATAACGGTGAAGACTTTCTGGTTGCAGAAAGCCGTGTTCCCCTCTCAACCATCACTACGCTATCCCGTTTTATTAAACGCTCTGCTAATCAACGCTATGCTAT
>NZ_CATNLW010000006.1:0-434 GCF_950101875.1 Aestuariimicrobium sp. T2.26MG-19.2B
GACTGGAGGAGTTTTCGAAAGAGTGGAAGGATGCCAGTGATAAGTGGAATGCCATGTGGGCTGTCAAAATTGAGCAGACCAAAGACGGCAAACATTATGTCGCGGGTATTGGCCTCAGCATGGAGGACACGGAGGAAGGCAAACTGAGCCAGTTTCTGGTTGCCGCCAATCGTATCGCATTTATTGACCCGGCAAACGGGACTGAAACGCCGATGTTTGTGGCGCAGGGCAACCAGATATTCATGAACGACGTGTTCCTGAAGCGCCTGACGGCCCCCACCATTACCAGCGGCGGCAATCCTCCGGCCTTTTCCCTGACACCGGACGGAAAGCTGACCGCTAAAAATGCGGATATCAGTGGCAGTGTGAATGCGAACTCCGGGACGCTCAGTAATGTGACGATAGCTGAAAACTGTACGATAAACGGTACGCTG
>NZ_CATNLW010000007.1:0-430 GCF_950101875.1 Aestuariimicrobium sp. T2.26MG-19.2B
GTGTTTCTAATGTAGTTGTCCAAACGCCTTTATCATCTGCTTTAACATCTTTAGTAGTACCATCTGGTAATGTTAAAGTCACCGTACTCAATGGTTCACTTGTGCCACTCACTTCTTTAGTTCCTGCTTCGATTGCATCGATTGTCGGAATGGTTGGAACTACTGTATCTTTCACAGTTTGTGTCGCTTCTGATGATTTGTTGTTCGCCACATCTGACGCCACTGCTTTGATCACTGCGTCATGTGCTAACGGTTCTGCCAATTCCGCTGTCCACTTGCCATCTGCATCTGCTTTCACTTCTGTTGTTTTACCATCCGGCAATGTCAATGTCACTGTGCTTAATGGTTCACTTGTGCCATTTACTACTTTAGCTCCTGCTTCAATCGTATCAATTGTCGGAACGGCTGGTGCTGTTGTATCTTTCACAGT
>NZ_CATNLW010000008.1:0-239 GCF_950101875.1 Aestuariimicrobium sp. T2.26MG-19.2B
CCGCTCAGTGTCCACGGCCCTCCGACGTCCGCGCTGCCCCAGCCGCCGGTCACCGTACGACCGAAGGCATCGGACGCCAAGGTCGTGACCGCCGGTGCGGTGACCGTGACTGCCTTGGTGATCGAGTTGCTGGCACCGGCGTTGTCGGTGACGGTCAGCTTGACCTGGTAGGTGCCTGCGGTGGTGTAGGTGTGGCTGGTGGTGATGCCGGTTCCGGTGGTGGTGTCACCGAAGTCCCA